>NZ_JAILMR010000091.1 GCF_024692365.1 Ruminococcus sp.
AAGGCAGTTTACTGCGTCCCAGAACAGGTATCTGTGATGAGTTCCGTCAGCCTTGTTCACAAGTGATCCGTCAGGTTTAGCTACTACATCCCAGCCGTTGTTATACTTAGGATAGGTAGTGGCAAGATCAGCTTCCGTCAGTTCGACCTCAACATGGACGTCTGTCTCCTTTTCTGGATAGAGATAGATAACAGGCTTGTCTGGCGAGGGAGACATAATTTTGATCTCCCATATACCCTTATCGTTCTTCATCTGTACCCAGCCATACTGTCCATTATACTTTATAAATGCCCAGTTATTGTTATTATTCATAACGCCGAGTTCCTGAAGGTAAGTTTTTTGTGGGATAGTAGTAACTTTACCGTAGCTTGTATCGGGCCCGCGATACAAAGTGATCTCATCGGCAATAACATATAATTCCGCACCATATCTGAGCTCTCTGTCAGGTTTGACATAGGAATTAT
Organism: Ruminococcus sp.; assembly: GCF_024692365.1. Lineage (GTDB taxonomy): Bacteria > Bacillota > Clostridia > Oscillospirales > Ruminococcaceae > Hominimerdicola. Next base: position 465 of record NZ_JAILMR010000091.1, read on the forward strand.
TGCCGCCTATGGTAACGGTCACAGCATTTATGATAGCGTTTGCAGTGTCCCATTTGCCGTTCACCCTTGCAGCGATAGCTACCTTATATGTCATGCCTGTGGTAAGATTTTTGGGAGAAGTGTAAACTGTATCGGTGATATTCTGCGTCTGAATTCTCCACTTGCCTGCAAGATATACAGCGATTCCATACCTGTCAGCATGCTTGACCTCATCCCATTTGAACCTTACCTGGTGATATTTTTCGCTGTATTCTACCTTGATGTTGGTGGGATAGGTTTCTTTTTCGATAGGTAAGCGCTTGTAGATGTTCTTACCGCTGTTTTCGATCTCTGCAAAATCACCGTCACCGCTTATGACAGTTGAAGTGTCTTTTGTGTTTATCCAGCCTTCACCGTTAGGAAGCTTTGCATCCGCTTTTATGTTCTTGAATTTTTCACCCAGAGAAATGGTTTTTAGCTCGGTACAGTTATCGAACAGGTTGTCCATATAAGCGACGTTACTTGTATCAAAGTTGCTTACATCGATCGATGTCAAACTTGAACAGTTTTCAAACATGGAATCTAAATACCTGATATTTTTTGTATCAAAACTGCTTAAATCAAGTGAGGTCAAGCTAGAACAACCGTAGAACACATAGCCCATATCTGTAACTTTTCTTGTATAAAAACTGCTCAGGTCAAGCGAAGTCAGACTCTTACAGTCGTAGAACATAGCATCCATACGTGTAACATTGTTTGTATCAAAGTTACTCAGGTCAAGTGAAGTCAGGCTGCTACAGCTGAAGAACATACAACCCATATTTTTAACATTGCTTGTGTTAAAATTGCTAAGATCAAGAGATACCAAACTATGACAGCGTATAAACATTAAAGACATATCTGTAACATAGCTGGTATCCGCATTTGAAAGATCCATAGAAGTACATTCACTAAAGTCCCCAAACAAATCCCGGCAATCTTCAGGAAAAACTGTTCCCTTTTCAGCGACAACTGATATGACTAAATGACTGCAATTTTTGCTAAATTCATTTAATGCATCACGATCTACCTTTCCCCTTAGCGTTAGCACACCTGTCGCTTCATCAAAAGAATAACAATCTGTTTCCATATCGACCGCCTGTGCTGTGATAGTCTGTGTGATAACAGGCGCACCATAGCTTACTGCACCTGCTGTCATACAAAGCGACATTACCACCGCCAAAACTTTTTTCATCTTCATAAATATGCCTCCTTAAAAACTAAAGCTTGATAAATGTTATATATCTATAACACATAAAATATTATAACATTCTGTAATATTATTGTCAACAATTTAACACGCCATTTTTATTATTTGTTGTTTATCTATAATAGAGGAGTGTATTAATGTGTATTTTGACAGATGGTGAATATTATGTACGAAAAAATCCAGATGGGTATTGACGATGATTTTATAGGATAATAATAAAGCTCTCGGAGTTTTAGTTCAGTAATCATATAGAGGTTTTCCAAGAGCTAATATAAAAGACCTATACAGCGGACTATGAACAGAACAGGCAGATACCTTACACGGAAATATCCGATCTTTCGTAAGTGAAAGGTCGGATATTATCCTTTTTTATTCGCGGTTTTTGAGAACCTCTGCCGGTGTGATGCGGCTCAGCTTTCTTGTCAGAAGCGCACTGCTCACAAAATACACTGCAAGCACTGCTGCGTATATCATAAGGTACAGATAAGGCGGGAATGAAAGTACCATAGTGCAAGCAACATTCGGGATAAAACTTGGATATATGCAGTCCATAAGGAATTTTGCAAGGGGTATGCATATCAGCGCACCGACCGATATTATCGTCAGGTTACCGTTAAGATACAGACTGCGCACTTCTTTCGGACGGTATCCGAATATCTTTATCAGAGATATCCCAAACGAGCTGCGGTCTATCATCACGCCCATCATGAGGTACATAACAACTATGAATATCACAGTTCCTGCGATAAGCAGCGTGTATACCAGGGACCCCATTTGTTCGACGTATACTCCGGCACTCTTTTCTATATCCGCTTTGCTTGTGACGCTGTAGAGCCTGCCTTTGTCTATATCAAGCTCCTTGTCTGAGAATACAGCGTTGAAATAGTCCTCTTCTTCTCCGAAAAGCTCACGCATACTTTCTATGTCCATAAATATAGTGAATCCCGGAGAATACTGCGTGATACCTGTCACGGTAAAGCTGTAATCCTGATCGGCAGCCGTGTCAGTGAAAGTCACTCTGTCGCCTTTCGCATAGCCATAGCGTTCTACAAGCGAGTTGTTTATTATGGCTTTGTTCTTGCCCTTTTCAGGACGTGCTTCAAAATACTTGCTGTTTTCATTTAAGCCGATGACAGTAACATCGAGTGTGTAGCCCATGCAGTCGGTGCTGAGCGTTTTGACATAAGCGCTCTCGCCGCCTGCGGGTATCTCGTCTTCGGGATATTTATACAGATACATATAGCTGTAATCAGTGTCGGCAACATTATTTTTCTTGACTGCCTGACACATGATAAAGCAGTCGAGACCGAGCATAACTACCATAAGCGAAACGAGCATACCCAGAACAACTGTTATTGCCGAACGCAGCTCTCTCACCATTTGGCGCAGTCGGAACATCGTTATGAAGCTTTTTGTCTTTATGTTGAACCTTCGGTAGTTTGACGCGCTCTGTTCGTTCTTTATGAGCGAAAGAGCAGTGCGTGAAAGCTTCTTGTTTATGACGATCGCATTTACTGCTGCGGAGATAACAGGCGGAAGTACCAGCCCGTAAACGAGCAGATACGGAGCGTAGCATATGTCGTACTGCGGCAGTGAGAAGTAGCCGTAGCTTCCTTCAAGCTGCATACCTATACCTATGGGTGAAAAACCGAGCACCGTTCCTATTGCTCCGCCGATGAAAGCAACGAATGTCGGCAGCGTGATGTAATGCCCGAGGAGGTCTTTCTTTTTTACACCGAGTGAGTACAGCGCACCGATAACAGGTGCTTCGCTCTCGACACGGTGAACGACAAATACCGATATAACATAACCGAACAGTATCAGTATGATGACTCCTGCGACAAGTCCTGCGTTCTTATCCATTACAACATCGCCTGCAGCGGCTTCGATACGCTCATTGTCCTCGCGCTGCACGAACGATATAAGGTTATCTATGTCTATGTCGAAGAATTTGTCGAGAAGCTCATCAAGACCGTCGCTGAGTTCGTTTACGCCTTCACCGAGTTTTTGCGAACCGTCTTTTGCCTGTGAAACTCCATCAGTATATTCGCCTATACCGTCGCGGAACGAAATAACGTCTGTAAGGTTGTATTTGAGCGTGGCAAGATCCGCTGACTTCGTTGCTTCTGTAAGTTTATCCAACTCCGTTTTGTAGTTTTCCTCTGTAAGCGTGACGTGGACTTTCATCTCCGCAAGCTTTGCGTTTGCCTGCGCGAAATATCCTGCCGTGAGCTTTTTCGCTGCATCTGTAAGCTCAGCACTGTGACCGTCAAGCTCGGTCATTCCGTCGGAAAACTCTTTTGTGCCGTCCGAAAGCTTCTTCACGCCGTCTTCTATCTCTTTTCTGTCAGCAAGGATATCGTCTATCGTTTCGCGGAAATATCTGTCCTCGACTTTTTTGTAGTCAAGCTCTATCGACTTTATCTTATCCTTCAGTTCATCGTTCGTAACACCATTGCCGAGCTTGTATGCATAGACGTATTCCTCTGCGGGAAGACCTCCTGTTTCACGCACATTTTCGTAGCACTCATCTGTGACGAATATCAGTCCGAAATATCTTGACTGTACAGCCGTATCGGAAAATTTCGCTTTGGGCTGATCGTAGTCGGGAACGGTGCCTATGCCTGTTATCGTAAACTCCATACCGCTTGCTTTTATCTTATCTCCGACCGAAAGACCGTTCTCGGCGGCGTAGCGTTTTTCGATAACGCATTCGCCGTCATTTTCCGCAAGCCTGCCTTCATCGAGGATAAGCTTGTCGATAGCTGTGCGGTTTTTGAACATACGCAGCTTTGTGTCTGTATTAACGGTGAGGTCGGTATAAAATTCAGCCTGTATCTCTGTGCCATTTTCGGATAGCATATTTATCTCGCTGTCGTTCAGCGGCAGGAACACCGTGAATGATCCGTCTTCGGTGTTGAATACGCTTCTTTTTTCTTCCGTACCCTGCAATACCGTCTCAGCCGAACCGACTATGCCGATAACGAGGTAAATTCCCATTGCGATGATGAGTACCAGTGCAAGATACCGTCCCCAGCCCGCCCTGAGATCGCGGGGCAGGCGTTTTCTCAATACTCTTCTCATCACAAGTCCTCCAATTCTGCGGCAGGAATGCGTGTCTCATTTTCGTAGTCCTTCTTTATCAGACCGTCCTTGATGATTATGACCTTGTGTACCATGTTCTTGATAGAATTATTGTGTGTGACTATGAGCATCGTCGTGCCGTACTTCTGATTGATCTTTTCGAGAAGTATCAGTATATCCCGAGAAGTTCTGGAGTCAAGCGCACCCGTAGGTTCGTCACATAGGAGAAGACGAGGATTTTTGATGAGCGCTCTGGCTATGGCGCATCGCTGCTGCTGACCGCCCGAAAGCTGCGAGGGAAATTTGTTCTGATGTTCGGTAAGCCCAAGAACGTCCAGCAGTTCGTCCATATCGAGAGGGGAGTCGGTTAGGTACGCGCAGACCTGTATATTTTCCCGCACCGTGAGATTCGGTACAAGATTGTAGAACTGGAATATAAACCCCAGCTGATCTCGGCGATAGTCGGAAAGCTCAGCAGGCTTCAAGCCGAATATCTCTTTTCCGTCAACCTTTACCGAACCTGAATCCATAGTGTCGAGACCGCCGATACAGTTGAGCAGTGTTGATTTACCAGAACCGCTCGTGCCTTGTATAACGCACATCTGCCCCTTTTCGATGGTTGTCGAAACGCCTTTAAGTACCTGTATATAGCTTGTGTCTTTGCCGTAGCTTTTCTTTACGTCTTTTATCTCCAAAAACATATATGCTCTCTCCTTTTGATTAGTATAGGCTAACTTTATCTTATAATATATGCGGCGAGACAGTGCCGCCGCGTATATTATCATTCATCATCTTCAAGTGCGTACTCCATCCATGCCTTTATCAGCAGATCCATAACAGGGCTGATGAAGTGAAGTGCGCTCTGCTTGTCTTTCTCGTGCTGCATCATGTGTACAAAAGCGTTTATCTGCATATGAGTCAGCCAGTGAAGCATCGGTTTGTTTACACGTTTCCCCGGCATCATCTCCGCAAATCTCTCCGCCATAGCTATGTATGAACTGTCGAGCCTGTTTACCATGCTGTCAACGAAGTTTTCATATTTCGAGCCTGCAGAGCGGTCAAGAAGGATAGTCATCTCGTTGTAGTTATCGTATATGACATCGACTATAGCTTTTGCAAGGTCGTTATGGTCTCCGTCCTGATGTATATAAGCTGTGAAATCACTTTCGATATCTTCTGCGAAATGTTCTTCAAGTACTGTGGTGAGCTTTTGTACAGCCCCGCCGACTACGCCCTCAAAAAGTCCGTTCTTGTCTCCGAACAGAAAGTATATCGCTCCGGTCGTGAGTCCAGCGTCGGAGGTTATTTTCCTGAGCGAAGCTTTTGTAAAACCCTTTTCAAGGAACTCTTTTTTTGCGCATTCTATAAGCTTTTCACGGCTTATGTTATTGTCTGACATATTTTCACCACCTGAGATAACAGTGTTACGTAACAATGTTATCTTAGCATGGATATTTTATTTTGTCAATCATCAGGAACGAAGTTCGTATAATATCACAAACTGCAACAAGTATCATAACGGTGTTATGTCGATATGCACAAAAAATCCGACTGCTCGTATAACCGAACTGTCGGATCCTTTTATTGCCTTTATTGATATGAAATTTTGCAGTTTATTTCGATTTATTAGTTGTTATTTTGACTTTCCTGACATTTTCGTGTCAGTTTTTGTCAGTTTAGTCAGGAAAGTATAATGTGGTTGAGCTTGATGTAATCAAGTTCTTCTATCAATTTAAGGCAGTTAATAAAGTCACCAGCACAAAGGCACCTGTCACAATAGATGCGAGAACTGCACCTTTTTTGCAATTGCTTGTCTGTACATATTTGTTCCTTTCTGTCTTTTCTATTATTTCCGAATGCGAAACGCAGTTCAAGGGCGCGGCAGGTATATTTTTGTAAGTAGTATTTGCTGCCGAACGGACTGCGTTTTATTATTGGTGAGATCGTTATGAGGGATCATGGATCGGTAACCTTTCACTATTTTATTATTCCGATAATCATACTTATGCTTACTCCGCCGGTTCCCAAAAACAAAACAGATGTTATGATAGTTAATGCTGCCTGAGTATATAGTGTGTTTTTATCGATAATATGATTTTCAGGATCATTCTTATCATAATATATTTTGATCTTCCTGCCAACAGGAAAAGCATTTTTGAACGATGTTGAACTCGGGCACATCTTACAGAAATACTCACCTGTTTCTGTGGTGTATTCATACCATGGGGTATATACATATCCTGCTCTTGAAAATGTTTTATCAAGTCTGATAACTTTTCCCGAACAACATACTCCATTCTTTTTCAGTGAATAATACTCTATCATTTTTATAATGCAATGTATGTCTATTATTAAAAATACTATACCCAATATTCCGAGACAAAAAGCGCCTTCCATAATTCGCCCTCCCGAATACTTCTTTGCCAAAAGCCGACCGCCAACTTTTTATACCTAAATTATATCACACTGCCCCCCGAAAAAGCAATCTTATTTATGAGAAATATACCCGCCGAAGTAAATAATATGTGCAGAGTTGGTTTGTTCTGCATTGGGTGATATATTCAGTTTATAGTTGCTTAAAAGTACACGTCAAACCATCCGTACCTACCCCACCGATGTCTAAAGAAGTATAATAGCAAGATCTAGGAGTTATCTTATAACTTATAAAGATAGCTCCTTTTTCTGTGGTAAAATGTTGGAGCTCTGTCGGTGTATTCAGTCTCACTCCATGGAGAGCTTGAATATATCAATACATTACAAACTCAACAAAAGTGCGATAAACAGACGATTTTGCTATATAACTACAGTCTTGATGTTTAAAATATGGCAGGGTTTTATTATGTTTAAAAATATTTATCAGATCGGAGTGATGAGAACAAAATGGAGTTGAAACATCTTTACGATTGTGGTATAATAATGAACGGTCTTGGAAAGCAAGACCAAATTTTATGTGTCGAGGTTAGCTAAAGCTAACTAGTTTTGGAGGTAATTATGAAAGGTAAAGATCTGATCAACATTGGTATTTTCTCGGCAATCTATTTTGTCATCGTGTTCATCATCGCTATGCTCGGTATGATACCGATATTTTTGCCGCTGCTGTCAGTGCTTGTCCCAATATTCGGAGGCATCCCTTTCATGCTATTCCTGACTAAGGTCAAGAAGTTCGGCATGATATGGATAATGAGCATCATAATGGGCATTCTGATGCTCCTGACAGGCATGAGTTGGCCGCCCCTTGCGGTGTCAGTATTCAGCGGATTAATTGCAGAGCTTGTATATAAAAGCGGCAAGTACAAGAGTGCAGCGAAAGCAGTTATAACGAACGGCGTATTCAGCCTTTGGGTCGCTGCGAATTATCTTCCGCTTTTCTTTGCTGCGGAAAAATATTGGGCATCCCGTCAGAACTACGGACAGGACTACATTGATGCCGTCACAAAACTTATGCCTACATGGATGTGTCCTGTAACATTTATTGCAGCGTTTGTATGCGGCATCATCGGTGGACTGCTCGGCAGGAAACTTATGAAAAAACATTTTGAAAAGGCGGGCATCGCATGAATCACGACATCTTTGAGACACTCGATCAGGCGGGCTTCGGTTCAAATGTTCATGAGGTAGCTGCCGATGGAGAATGCCGCGTACTTCGGCTCGATGATGAATCGGGCGATGGCTTCATGACGATGTACCGTGTGTTTGATGGTATATATCTGATGTATAATGATTTTCATCTGCATAGCTGCACATCGGAATATCAGAATGCAGATACGGTGCTCTGCATTGATCATTGCCGTGAAGGGAGAATCGAACACGAAAATTCCCTCGGAGAGCGCTACTATATGGAAGCCGGCGATCTGCGTATCGACAGGCGTGTTCACCATGAGGGAAAAGTCGTGCTGCCACTTTCACATTATCACGGTATAACGATCGGATTTCTGCAAAGAACGGCACAGGATTCTCTCAGGCGGGAGATACCTTTTCTTTCGGTTGATCTTGATATGTTGGGCGAAAAGTTCTGTCCTGATAATAAGGAGTTCCTGCTCCGCACAAATGAATCAATGAACATTGTTTTTTCGCAGTTATATCATGCGCCGAAGAAATGCCGTATCGATTATTTCAGGGTGAAGATCGCAGAGCTGCTTCTGTTGCTTTCGGATATAGATACGTCAGCATATTCTGAACAGCGGCAGTATTTTCCGGCAAGTCAGACTGCGAAAGTCAAGGAGATACACGCTCTTATCACGAGCAGACTCGAAAAGACGTTCACAGTCGAAGAGCTTTCAGATATTTCAGGAGTGCCGCCCACATCCCTGCGGAAAGTATTCAAAGCGGTATACGGCGCACCTGTCTATCAATATTTGAAAGCCTACAAAATGAAAGCGGCGGCTGAAATGCTTATATCGGAACGCAGTTTAAATATAGCGGATATCGCCCAAAGGCTGGGTTATGATAACGCTTCAAAATTCTCGGCGGCGTTCCGTGATATCATGGGCGTAACACCACAGAATTATCGCAGCAGACAGGAGGAAATGTAATGGGAAAGGACAAAAACGGCTCGTTAAGCTGGCTTCTCAGTCAATCGGGCGAACGGAAAGGAAAATTTATAGCAAGCGTGGTGCTTGCGGCAATTTCGATGCTGTGCGGCATTGTACCGTACTATTTTATAGCAAGAATCGTGAAAGACCTGCTTGCAGGAAATACCGACAAAAGCGCATATATCTTAAACTGCGTGATCATTCTTTTATTATGGCTTGGACACTCACTCTTCCATGCGCTATCGACCGCAAATTCACATCTTGCGACATTCCACACACTCGCAGTGATACGCAAAAAAGCGCTTGATAAGCTGGCGAAAATGCCGCTTGGCAATGTCATCAGTCAGCCGTCGGGTGCGTTGAAAAGCACTATTGTGGAGAGGATAGACAGCATCGAAACGACCCTTGCACACATACTCCCTGAATTCACAACAGGCATCGGCGCACCTATCATTATTCTTATATATGCGTTCACTATTAGCTGGAAGCTGGGACTTGCGGCACTTATTACCGTTCCGCTCGGTGCGGTATGCTATATGCTGATGATGTTCGGCTATGAGGAAAATTACAGCAGAACTGTTCGCGCGACCAAAGCACTCAATGCCGTAACGACAGAATATATAAACGGAATCGAAGTAATAAAGGTGTTCGGCAAGGCGCAGTCTAGCTATGAGAAATTCGCCGCTGCCGCCAAGGAAAGTGCCGCCAGCTTTGTGGACTGGATGCGCAGCTGCAATGTGTACATGACCTTTGCTATGTGCATCATGCCTGCGACTATGCTTTCGGTTCTTCCAATCGGCGGTATCATGACCATGCACGGAACAATAAGCAAAGCCGATTTTATCACGATCATCATCCTGACAGTCGGACTGATCGAGCCATTGCTAGGCATAATGTCCTATTCCGATGACATCGCACAGATGGATACGATCGTAACGGAAGTCAGAAATATCATCGACGCGCCCGAAATGGTGCGTCCCGAAAAGCTTGATAAAACCATCAGTGGCGGAGATATCATTCTCGATAATGTACATTTCGGTTATGAGGATAAGGAAATACTTCACGGTATATCCATGACGATACATAAGGGCGAATTCGCTGCACTAGTTGGACCCTCGGGCAGCGGTAAATCGACGGTTGCACGACTGATCGCAAGTTTGTGGGACGTAAACAGCGGCAGTATTTCTTTCGGCGGCGTAAATATCAAGGATATCCCGCTTGACGATTACAACGATAAGATCGCCTACGTTTCGCAGGATAATTACCTTTTTGATCTGTCTGTCCGTGAGAATATCCGTCTTGGAAACCAGTCTGCGACAGATAAAGATGTGGAAGAAGCTGCAAAGAAATGCGGCTGCCATGAATTCATAATGGATCTGGAAAAAGGCTATGACACGATCGTTGGTTCATCGGGCGGGCATCTTTCGGGTGGTGAGCGTCAGCGCATTTCCATTGCAAGAGCAATGCTCAAAAATGCAGAGATAATCATTCTCGATGAAGCAACAGCCTACACCGATCCCGAAAATGAAGCCGTTATTCAGAAGAGCGTTGCAAAACTGGTTGAGGGCAAAACACTGATCGTTATCGCGCACAGACTTTCAACTGTCAAGAATGCGGACAGGCTCTATGTTATCAAAGACGGCAATATCGAGGAACAGGGTACACATGAGGAACTGCTTGCACAAAACGGTCTTTACAGCAAAATGTGGGCGGCACATATCTCGGCAAAGGACGGTGAGGACGATGTTTAAAATACTGAAAAACTTCTTTGATTTCTGCGATGCGGATGACAGAAAACGGTTTTACGTTTCCATTGTCCTGAGCCTGTTGCAGGCGATGTTTGAAGCAATGAAGATACCTGCAATTGCGTGTATGGTGAAGGCTCTGCTTGACGGAAATGTGACTTCAAAGACCTGCCTGACCTGTCTTTGCATCATGCTTGTTAGCATCATCGGCGCAGGTATCGCAAAAAGCAAAGCGACCATGCTGCAGACTGAGGGTGGCTACAACACCTGTGCAAACAAGCGTATGCAGCTTGCGGAGCATCTGCGTTATCTGCCTATGGGTTATTACAACGAAAACAGTCTCGGACGTATTATGTCGGTGACGACAAATACTATGCAGAATCTCGAAAACGTAGCGACCCGTGTAGTCATGCTCGTTTGCTCGGGACTGCTTTCAACGGCGGTCATTACCGTTATGCTGCTGTTCTTTGACTGGCGCATCGGGCTGATACTTTGCGGAGGACTTGCAGTATTTTTGGCAATTAACAGTGGCATGATGAAAGAATCGGCAAGTATGGCAAAGCAGAAAATTGAGAAGGATTCCGCGCTTGTTGCAAAGGTCATCGAGTACATTCAGGGAATTTTCGAGGTCAGAACGTTTAGACTTACGGGTAAACGAAGCAAAGACCTCAACATAGCGATAGACGAGAATGAACACGCAAATTCCGCAATGGAGCTGAAACTTATACCCTTTATGACACTGCAAAGTTTCTGGCTGAAAGCGCTTGGAACGATCATTGTGCTGGTATCCGTTCTTCTGCATATCGGCGGAACTATGGACTTGCTAACCGCAATTCTCATGATAATCAGCTCGTATCTTATATATGCGCAGCTTGATAATGCGGGTAAATACTCCGCACTCCTGCGCACGGTAGATATATCGGTAAAACAGGCACAAGAGATACTCGCAACTCCGCAGATGGATATTTCGGGTGAGGATATTCAGCCTGAGCATTTTGATATCGGTGCCGAAAATATAGGCTTTGCCTATGAGAAACGAAAGATCATTGACAGCGTAACACTGCATATTCCGGAGCATACAACAACAGCCATTGTCGGACCGTCCGGCGGCGGAAAAACAACACTCACTTCACTGCTGTCTCGTTTCTGGGACGTTGACGAGGGCAAAGTAACTCTTAACGGCAGAGATGTACGTGAATACAGTATGGACGCTCTTATGAAGAATTACAGCTTTGTGTTCCAAAGGGTGTATTTGTTTGCGGATACCATCGCCAATAATATCCGCTTTGGTCAGCCGGACGCACCAATGGAAAAGGTCATAGATGCGGCGAAAAAGGCTTGTTGTCATGACTTTATCATGGCACTTCCCGATGGATATGATACAGTTATCGGCGAGGGTGGAGCTAGTCTTTCAGGTGGCGAAAAACAGCGTATTTCCATCGCCCGTGCGATCATGAAGGATGCTCCGATCATCGTACTTGACGAAGCCACTGCGAACGTTGATCCCGAAAATGAAGCCGATCTGATGAAAGCTATCGACGCTCTCACAAAAGAAAAGACAATTATCATGATCGCACACAGACTGAAAACTGTACGTAATGCTGATCAGATCGTTGTCATTGACGGCGGAAAGATCGTACAGCAAGGCACACACGATTCCCTTATGTGTGAGGACGGCATTTATCGCAGCTTCGTAGAAAGCAGACGTGAAGCCGCCTCATGGAGACTGTGACATGGCAGCACTTTTTACGGCGGATATCGAAAACCGAGGTCTTGTTCTCGACCCACGGACAAAGCTGTTTGTGATGATAACACTTGTGATATTTGCCCTCGGCGGCACAGGCAGTGATATATCGGCAGTCAGATACGGAACAATAGCAGTCAGCATTTTGCCTGTACTCCTGCTCATGACAGCAAGGCAGTATAAGAAAGCAACTGTATTCGGCATTTTGTATGCACTGATAAAATCGGCGGAGATATTCCTTGTGCCGAATATTACGGGCGCGGAACTGAGTATTATCGGTCTTTGCTGTCTGATATTTGTAAGGTTGATGCCTGGGCTTATCATGGGCGCGTATATGCTCTCATCAACGACGGTCAGTGAGTTTATCGCTGCGATGCATAGAATGCATATCCCTCAACAGATCACGATACCCATGTCTGTTATGTTCCGTTTCTTCCCGACGGTACTGGAAGAATTCACGGCAATCAACACAGCGATGAAAATGCGTGATATCCGCATCGGCGGCAAAAACGCAGGAAAACTTGTCGAATACCGCCTTGTGCCGCTGATGGTCTGCTCGGTGAATATCGGTAGTGAGCTTTCTGCGGCTGCACTGACACGCGGACTTGGTACAAAAGTGCGGCGCACAAATATCTGCAAGATCGGATTTCATATTCAAGATATTGCTGTTCTGCTGCTAATATTGACGCTGTATATTTTCTGGATCCTTGGAATGTTCGGAGTGATGAAATGAACGATGCGACTATACTGAAAAACATTTTGTTTCGCTATGCAAACGGCGATACAGGGGTATTGAACGATCTTTACCTTACTGTAAAGCAGGGCGAATGCATTTTGCTATGTGGCGGTTCCGGTTGTGGAAAAACGACCGTTACTCGGCTGCTGAACGGACTTATCCCCCACTATTACGAGGGAAAGCTTGACGGCGAAGTCTCTGTTCTCGGAAAAAGCATCTGTGATACAGCAATCGAAGATCTTGCAGGTATTGTCGGCAGCGTGTTTCAGAATCCGAGAAGCCAGTTTTTCTGCGTGGATACAACGGCAGAAATTGCATTCGGGTGCGAGAATATGGGCTTATCGGAAACGGAGATACAGCGTAGAATCGACAACACCGTTACAGATATGCAAATTCAAAAGCTGCTTGGCAGAAGCATTTTTAACCTTTCAGGCGGTGAAAAGCAGAAAATTGCCTGTGCGGGGGTGGCGGCGATGCTGCCCGAACTTATCGTACTCGATGAACCGACTTCCAATCTTGACCTTGATGCAATAGACGAACTGCGAGAGATCATTCAAAAATGGAAAACCCACGGTAAAACTATCGTCATTGCGGAGCATCGGCTCGGCTGGCTCAGCGGATTATGCGACAGGGTCATATTTATGGAAAGCGGCAGTATTTCCGCTGAGTTTACAGGTGAAGATTTCTTTTCTCTGCAAACGGATAAGCTGAACAGTATGGGACTTCGTGCGATACATACAGCGAACAATTATCTTGAAAGCAGGACAGGACTGACAGAAATCAAACCATTTAATAGCAGTGCTGTCATAACACTTGAAAACTTTGTATACAGCTACGGAAAGCAGGATGCTGTAAATATCCCGAAGCTTGAGATACCGAAAGGCGCAGTGATCGCAGTTGTAGGTCACAACGGTGCAGGCAAATCAACTTTCACGAAATGCCTGTGCGGTCTGCAAAAACGATTCAAAGGTACGGTCAGTGTCGATGGTAAAATTTATCGCTCTAAAGATATGATGAGGCTCTCATACATGGTCATGCAGGACGTTAATCATCAGCTTTTTGCAGAAACTGTATTAGAGGAAGTCATGATCGGCGCTGATGATTCCGAACAGCAAACTGCACTTGATATTCTTGAAAAACTGCATATCGCAGAATATAAAGATCGTCATCCGATGTCACTTTCAGGCGGACAAAAACAGCGTGTTGCGATCGCTTCGGCACTGATGGCAGGCAAAAAACTGCTTGTATTTGACGAACCGACAAGCGGTCTTGATTTTAGCAGTATGGAATGCACGGCGGAGCTTCTTCGCTCGCTGGATAAAGATATAACCGTGCTGATCGTTACACATGATATGGAGCTAATCGACCGATGCTGTACGCATATACTGCATATTGAGGAAGGAAAAATATAATAATACATGACAGCAAAAGGGAGTTTGTTCGATCGAAACAAACTCCCTTTTATTCATATGGATACATGACTAACTGTGAATGAGAATTACCCTATCATGGTGCATATCCATGACACTCATAATGAATATTCTCCCAAAATCCGCGCAAACTATTCCCACAAAACAATTCACGGAGGAACAAAATGAAAGCAACAGGAATAGTAAGACGCATAGACGACCTCGGTAGGGTAGTTATACCAAAGGAGATAAGACGCACTATGAGGATACGTGAGGGCGACCCGTCACTGACAGATTTTGAAAAAACGCAGATGATAAACCTCGCAATGCACGATATAGCTTCAAGAATCGAGAATTCGTACCGGATTTTAGAATGTACCACTCGTGAAGATGTTTATTAATATCTAAGAAACATTACATTCACAAAGGGCGCTTTTTATGTCAATATTATCAATGAGGGCTCTGTCAATGTGAAATAACACGTAATCCAATTCTAACTCGAAAACTATCCTACGTTCGGATAAATTTCTGAACGTAGGGTATCTTTTTGTGCAGGAAGTAATAACACTCACTCTTAGATGCTGATTTGTTTTCGGAATTTTTCTTGCGAAAACCTATGTAATTGCCGAAATCGGCATTTTGATATTGACAACTGTTTTTGGATATGATATAATTTGAATGATAAAGCGAGGTGCATATTATGATCGAACGTACCGAATATCTTGAAGCAATAAAATCCTGGCGTGAGGAACAGGTCATCAAGGTAGTGACAGGTATCAGGCGCTGCGGAAAGTCCACTCTGCTCAGGCAGTACAGTAACTTCCTGATTAGCACAGGTGTTTCTCCGGAACAGATCGTCTTCATCAATTTTGAAGAACTTGAATATGAGGACTTGCTTGACTATCATAAGCTTTATGCCTATATTAAAGAAAGGCTTGTTCCCGATAGATACACATATATTTTTCTCGACGAGATACAAAAAGTCGATAGCTTTGAAAAGGTAGTAGACAGCCTGTATGTCAAGGAGAAAACAGATATTTATATCACCGGATCGAATGCTTATATGCTCTCGGGCGAGCTTGCGACGATGCTTTCGGGAAGATATGTTGAGATCTCGATACTGCCGTTTTCTTTTGCCGAGTATGCAAGCTTGCACAGTGGCGATCCCGATAAAGTATTTGCGGAGTATTTGCACACAGGCGGATTTCCGTACATTGTGCAGATGGACAGCACAAAAGAAAAAGCCGAAATATACCTTGAGGGTATCTACAACACTATCATAGTCAAGGACATCGAAGAACGGCAGAAACGCCGAGAAAGCGATCCGAACAAGCGGAAAGTCAATGACCTGTCGCTGTTAAAGAATATTTCAAAGTTCCTTTCGGGCTCGGTGGGCAGCCCTGTTTCCGTAAAAAGTATCTCTGATTATATAACTTCATCGGGGCGCAGGGTCAGTGCTAACACGGTGAATGACTATGTTGATGCACTTGTGGAAGCATTTATCTTCTATCCTGTCGAGCGTTATGACATCGTCGGCAAGCAGACTCTTAAACGAGATCAAAAGCTCTATATCGTCGATCTTGGAATAAGAAATCATCTTCTTCCCCGACGTAATTACGATTTGGGATTTTCGCTTGAAAACATCGTTTACCTCGAATTGCTCCGCCGAGGTTTCAAGGTGAATATTGGTAAAGTCGGAACGACCGAAGTCGATTTCATCGCAGAAAAAGATAGTCGTCTGCAATATTATCAGGTGACGGCATCGCTTACCGATGAAAAAACATTTGAACGTGAGATAACTCCATTAAAGAATATAAAAGATAATTACGCCAAAACGATACTAACTCTTGATCGTTTCACTTTCGGGGACTATGAGGGTATCGAGGTGGTAAATGCAGTTGATTGGCTGCTTGAAAACAGGTAGGACTGAAGAAATGTTTTCGGGCAGGTACGACAGACAGCCTGTTTCTGATGAAGAAGAGAATATGCTTTGATATGTGACGGAGTAGACAATGAGAAAAATATACCTGAAAATCGAAAATAACGATTATCACTTCAAATACGACCCGCAATATAAAAAACGAATATTGGTCTTTAAGAACTCCGTTTTGTGAGCTTTGCCCCACTGTTATGCTTGCAAGGGACGGCACCGAGAGCAGGACTTTTCGAGATGAATACGGCGGAGATCATGTGCTGCTTTTGCAGAGATATTACTGTCCCTGCTGTCACGAGCGATACATCGAGCGTCCCGACTGCTTTGAAAAGGGCAAGCTGTACCTCAAATGGATAATCGACAAAGTCCGTTCGGGGGACAGTAAGTTTGAATTGTTCCTGCAATGCGATACTTCAACTATATACCGCTGGAAAAAAGGTTAAGACAGCATAGTACTTAAATTGTACGGTGCTGTCTGTTTTTATATTTCCCCGCCTGTATGCAAACAGATTCTCTTTGTTTTGATGTATGATAAAGACATCTTAAAGAAAACGGAGGATCATTTATGAACACAAACAAATTTGAAGACCATTGCACTCAGGAGCTTATCCGTTTGGCAGGCTCGGGCGATAAAGCTGCATTTGAAAGAGTGACCACGCTTTTCAAGCCGATCATATTAAATGCGGCGCGAATGTATCGGAAAAGGTTACCCGGGTATGACATTGATGATCTGATACAGGAAGGATATGTCCTGTTGTGGGAGCTTGTCGTTGTGAAACACAAAGCGGAGAAGATAGATGGTTTCAGAGCATACTTCAAAGCAGCATTGACATACAGGTACATCAATCTATTCCGTCACTATTATAGCTTTAACCCTGTGATATTGCGTCAAAAGTCGTCTTACTGCGGATATAATATCGCATCTGTGGCTGAGTCGGAATACATCAAGAGATACCGCGCAAAAAAGCGAGAGTATTATCACCGAAAAAAGGCAGAAAAACAAGCCGGGAACTGTCTTTGTGATAAAATATCGGATTATAGTCCGTATACTGCGTGATCAGGAAAAAGAAAATTAGTTATTAAATATTTTTCATTTTTATCTCTAGACTCCTGATAGTTACGCCCACATCGTGTGTTGCGATGTGGGCGAGACTATTTATATTTGTATATATAAAATACAATATATTACATTTTAAGCCCCCAAAAAAAGTTAACAAATAATATAATGTGTTTTATTTTTTTGCTCAGTATAATGTGAATCGGCTATCCGTTTTTTATAATGTTATTTAAAGCTTTCAGCACCTGTAAATAAGATCATAGTTGAAGCTGCAAGCTTTGATATTCAGAAAATCAATAATCCTGATATCCAAGGTACAGACTATCAGCAAGGTGAACAGCTGAATTTTTTGAAATATCAGAGAGTATGTGTTATTCAGAGATGGTCATACTTGCCGGTGCTGTAAAGGTAAATCTAAAGACCACGTACTAAATGTACACCACATTGAAAGTAGTAAAACAGGAGCTTCCCGTAAACCAACAAATCCCTGGGTTGCAAAAAAGAACACCTCAGTGTAGAATGTAAATACTGACGACGCGAAAGTTAGTATAACAAACTACAGAAAGGTGTCCCATATATGTATTATACACAAAATGAAAAGCTTTTGCAAGTAGGAGAAGAAAAAAATTGTCGGGATCGATGTTGGCAGCATATCCCACACCATAGCTATTCCCGGCATCAAAAAGATTATCACTGTAAAGGAAGAACTCCCTATATACGCACCAGCCACAGTGCTTATAGTACGTTCACCCTCCATGAGATATCATCTGATCCCGATACCTTACAGTGCGGCTGATCTTACATCTGCGCCACCGGATCTCACTGACCTCGATTACGAAAATTACACCAAAGTCGGAGTTATGAACATAATGACAGATGTTCAACCTCTCAGTGATCACGAATTCAACGAGATACCCGAGGAGTAGTCAGGCAGAAGCCGGGCAAAGATCTAAGCATCATACAACGGCTCATCTATAACCTATAATATGGTTTATTATGCAAAATCATAATCATTAATCTTTTCGCTATACATTAAATATACTTTGATGTATAGCGAAATTTTTTAGAAGGTCATAATATGAAAAGAATTAGTTATATCCTAAGTGTATTTGTCATAATGTTATAATTGATCATAAATAACTTTGACGCGTAGTTTGATTACACAACATTCTATCTCCAGGATCATCATGAACAGAATCAGATGATAAATGACTTGATGACAATTTCAAAGGAATATAGGCGTACCATCCATTGTATTTCGTGTTCTGGATTATTTCTCTAATGATATTGTGGTGTATTTACGTTTTCGTTTCGTCCACTGTAGCAGGTGCTGGATTTTATGTGAACTGTACTGCCGCGTTGAGTAAAGCTCGAATATCCGCCTGACCATTTTGGCTATCGGTAGTTCTCTTGTGATTCCATCGCATCTTTCTCGAAAGAAAATGGATCATCAGGTTAATGTACATCAATGTGAAGAATAAATGATTAATTAAATAGCCGCTGGGCACAGATTAATTAACACAAGATGTTCAATTTGTTTTAAATTATACAATCAGCTGGTAATAAATGTACAATATTTTTATAAAAGTGAAAAAACTATTGATTTTTCAGGGAATATGATATATAATATATAATATATCAATCTTGCATATGTATAAATTAAGATATTATGTATAGTTTATTGATCGGTACAGAGGGGTGTTATGATGAGAATCGCAGTCTGTGATGACGAAAAAATGTATCGAAATGAGATCATTGAGTTACTTAATATATATTCAGCGGAGAATAATATTATTCTGGACATAACCGAATTTGATGACGGCGTGAGACTGGTGACTTCCAAGACTGTTTTTGATATGATCTTCCTTGATCATCAGATGAATGATCTGAACGGACTGGATACTATAAAAAGTATTCGGCAAAAAAATATAGAAACTAAAGTGGTGTTTGTAAGCAGTTATTCGGAGATAGTTTTTGACAGCATGAAGTACAATGCATTCAGGTTCATAGTAAAGCCCGTTAGCAAGGAGAAACTATATGAGGCTATGGATTCAGCACTTGAGATACGCAATAACGAACGCAAGCTTATAGTCAAGGATGAGATGTATAACGAGAGCATAGTGATACACGAAAAGGACATTATATATGCGCAGGCGGACAATGTTTATACCTATATAATAACAGAAAAGGGTTCATTCAGATATCCGTATAATCTTTCGGCGTTGGAAGAAGAATTGGATTCCGGAGGATTTTTCAGAACTAACAGATCATATATAGTAAATCTTGAATATATAAATTCATACGATAAGACCGGTATAATTTTATCAAACGGACATAAGGCGGTGATATCAAGAGGAAAATACAAAGATTTCAATAATTGTTATCTGAACTATTTAAAGAGATTCACATCAAGATGATGTTGTGATCTATATTCGATAATAATTTATTGAAATTATTTGGGGGAATTTAAAAATGGAAATCGTAGTGAAAAGTTTATATATAATTTTTTTTATAGCTGTTTATATACTGTATTATGTGAATATACATAATACGATCAAACTTCTTTCAGATAATAATAAGTTTACGAAAACAAGCTATGTTTTGGCGACGATAAATATCATTTTGCAGGTGTTTGTATTAGTTGTACCTGTCCCGAGAGAATTAGGAATGATAGTATACAGGATCGGTGTATTATTTGTTATTATTTTGGAATACTTGTCGCACAGAACACAGTTCTTGAAAACAACGTATATCACGTTGCTATATTTTTCAGTTGAAGCCTGTCCCGGTGCAACTGTAAATCTTTTGGCAAATCTTGTTGTTCCTGCTAACTATCAGGTTTTAAGCGGAGAAATCGTGTACTTTATATATAATATAACGTACTATTTAGTATCTACGAGATTAGTGTTTCCAAGAAAAGATGATGTGAAGCTAAGTTTGGAGTTTATAAACAGAAAGACTTATTTTTTTATTCTTGCGTATGTGGCATTTCTCTCGCAGATGATAGCTTACATAAGCGTTACAACACGGAAACACACAGATACTGATATTGTTTTTCGTTATCTGAGGATATTTGTTATTCCGATTTGTATGTTATCATTAGTTATTATATCGATGCTTATAATGAACAGTATGTCCAAATTCTACTATAAAAGGGCTGCTGAACTTCTGGATAAACAGCTGGATATGCAGGCTAAGTATTATGAGAAAATCGATGATATGACCACAGATATCAGAAAGTTCAGGCATGATTACAAAAATCATATGCATTGTCTGAAATCGTTGCTGGATAAACAAAAGATAGACGATGCTTTGAAATTCCTGGATTCCCTATTCACCAATCCGACGATGAACAAAACATCTTTTAAAAGCGGCAATACCATAGCTGATGCGATACTGAATGATAAGGCTGCCATAGCAGCAAAGGAGAATTTCAGGCTGAATTTCTCGGGTGTAATCTCGGAAAACGTTTCGGCATTCGATATATGCACGATACTTTCAAATGCATTGGATAATTCCTTAGAAGCCTGCCGAAGGCTGAAAAATGCTGAGGAAAGATACATAGATGTAAACTGTGTGCTAAAAAATGATATGCAGATGATATGTATAACAAATCCTTCTGATACAGATGACCCCGATCTGAAAACTTCAAAAGAAAATAAAAATGAGCATGGATTCGGTCTTTATAATATAAGGAAGACCGTTGATGCACTGGACGGAACGGTGAATATCTCGCAGACCTCACCTGTATTCGTTCTTGATGTAATGTTCAGGGTAAAATTGTCAGAAACAGCGTAAGAACAATTTATTTACAGCAAACAGCAGTATGTAAAATTACTGCTGTTTTTCATTTTACGGCTCAAATTACCATTCGCAAAAAAA
The DNA here is from genome assembly GCF_024692365.1 of Ruminococcus sp. Classification (GTDB taxonomy): domain Bacteria; phylum Bacillota; class Clostridia; order Oscillospirales; family Ruminococcaceae; genus Hominimerdicola. The sequence goes on from NZ_JAILMR010000091.1 coordinate 21,815, forward strand.
AACGGGGGATTTACAAGAAAATGGTTGTTTTATCACGTCTGATAGGCTATAATATGACCATACTAAGGACGAAGGGTGGGAGAAAAATGTGGGAATATGGCTGGGGCTGGGGATGTTAAAATCCAGAACTTAATGGGAATGAAAAAATAAATAATTTGTGCTTTGTTCTGGTCGTTGTGGCAATAGAGTTTTGCTTTATAAGACCGTTTTTTCTATAGTAAGTATTTGAAGTAATGGAGATTGTAAAATGAAGAATGATGTGATGTGTTTTTCAAAAAATGCAAAGTTCTTATTCAACCGAAATCAAGTGGTTGCTGTAAATCGTTATAACGGTGGATGGATGAGGATTTCCAAAGAATGCTATGAGTATCTACTTAAAGGGATGGATGCGGAATTGTCCAAGCAGGACTTTCTTGAAGCATTTATGGATGAAGATGACAAAGCATATATCAAAAAAATGATTGAAAAGCTAGAATCGCTTGGGGTGGTTGTTGACGTTGCGAAAAATGAGGTCGAAGGACTACCTCAACTCGAGAGTGTCCAGATTTCTTTGACTAATAGATGTAATCTTAAGTGTAAGCACTGTGCGTCAAGTGCAACTGCTCTTGACGGAGAAGATCCACTGAATACAGTTGATTTAAAGAGAGTAATAGACAAACTGATATCATGCAGAGTAAAAAAACTTATTTTGTCAGGCGGCGAACCTTTGGTGCGAGAGGATCTTATAGAAATACTTCGCTATATACGTGAAAAAGACAAAAATATCGAAGTGTCAATAATGACAAATGCGCTATTGTTCAATGAAAAAAATGTTAAGGAAATTATTGAGAATGTCAACTCTGTTGATATTAGTCTAGATGGATTTGATGAGGAAAGTTGTAGTAAAATAAGAGGTAAGAATGTCTTTTCGCGTGTACTAAAAAATATTGCACTTCTTCAGAGGAATGGAATGGATAAGATTGCTGTTTCGATGGTTTCTTTGGGTGTTGATTTCGATGCAGACAGAAAATTCAATGAGTTATGTAAAAAACTAAATGTAACACCGATGATACGAAGACTTTCATATACAGGCAGAGCAAAAGAAAACGAGGAGTACCTCAGAAAACTTGAAAAAAGAAACCAATCTGATGAAGTGATAAAAATACAAGTTGAAAAGGCAAGAAAGGCCACTAAGGCTTGTTCTTGTAAAGCCGGAATCAGAATGATTAACATAAATGAATCAGGTGATATTTATCCGTGCAATACTTTCGATGGTTGTATGCATAGTATTGGAAATATCATGAAAATCGATTCGTTATATGATTTTTTAAAGGATCGTATGAATTCAAATTCAAACGATGATATGGATTTTTTCAAATTCAATCCATATTACGAACAAATCTGTAGCAATTGCAACGTTCGGTATTTTTGCTGGACGTGTCCTTATGGAACTATGGACTATTTAAACGAAAAAAAAGACATTTCAGACTATTGTGAAAGTAAAAAAGCATTTTTGAATCCGATTATCTGGGGAGAAATGTCTAAACAGGTAGGAGTATAAATGAAAAAAGCGGCATTTACTATATTTGTAACTACAAAATGCAACTTGAGTTGCAAATACTGTTATGAAAAAGATTTTCATAAAATTGATATGTCAGCTGATGTTGCAAAAAAAACAGTTGCATTTATCAAAGAAAAGATTAAAGAACAAGGATTGACTGACATACTTGTACGCTTTCATGGTGGAGAAACAATTATTCGATTTGATATCATAAAGTATATTATGGATGAACTGGATGACAAAAGTTGCAGGACGTTATTCTCCATGACGACAAATGCAACGCTTATAACGGAGGAAATGATACCTACCTTAGTGCGATTTGATGCATTAAGTGTAAGTATAGATGGCCGTGAAGAAGAACATGACAAAAACAGAGTTGGCATAGATGGTAAGGGTACTTATAGTAAAGTATACAATAATGCTATGCTGTTATTGAAGCATTTTCCAAATCTTACCGCAAGGATGACTATTACACCGGCGACCTACTCAAAAGTTTATGATAATTTCAGGAGTATCGTTGAACTTGGATTTAAAAAAATAGATGCAGATTTAGATTTTACGTCAGATAATTGGACGAATGAAATGATGGCTGAATATCTTGAAGAATTAAAGAAAATAGCAAATTTCATCAAATCTAAAGAACAATCTGGAATTTCAATAGAAAGTTCATTAATTGAATCTGCAGCGATCAAAGCTAAAAATTCTGCTTGTGAAGGAGGAATTTCCTCATTTACTATCACACCAGATGGAAAGATATATCCGTGTACGGCGGCTGCATTCAAAGAAGAGTTTCTTCTTGGCACTGTTGAAACCGGCATTACAAACGATCAAGTATTAAAAAAGATTGAAGCAGTCGGGAAGAAAAGAAACGATCATTGTGAAGGCTGCGCCAGATACGATTATTGTATGGTAACAAGATGTAAGATATTCAATTATGCGTATACTGGGGATTTTTATATGCCCAAACCGATTATGTGTGCCAATGAGCATATAAAGGTCAGTATGGGAAAATACTTACTTAATTAGACCATATAAACTAATTTTATATATGGAATATTTTTGGAAGGAGGCGAATGTTAATATGAAAATCGAGAAGATAGAGGACAAGAGTCTGAATCTTGATGTTCAGGGACAGGGATGCTGGTCTGACTGCTATGTTGGCGGTCATTGGGAAGAAAAGGCTAATTCAAAAACAAATGGTTGTATTTGGTATAACGCTGATTACACATCAAAGTCTTGTATAATATGGTAACCTGAGCTTTAAGTAATGCCTATAGCGTTCTATGGTGTATACCATAGAACGCTATATAGGTATACTAAAGAGCACCTATCAAAATAGGAATAATTCTGATTGAGGGAATAATATGTGTTTTGTAATAAAAACTAAGATGATTCGCATCATGAAAAACCCTATATATTTTATCGGGTTGATCGCGATGCTGATTTTTGTATATATTCACTGTGTCGGGTATCTTGACATAAAATACCTGGTCGATAATTCACAAATAAAACCTGTGGAAGAAGAACAAATCGGTGATGCAGATGTGATGGATGGTTACATCCCGATGACCGATGAAGAGTACTATATAGACAGGATGTACGCTATGAAGGATAACCTGATCAATAATGTCGGAATGGATGAAGATCAGGTCGATGAAATAATCAATACCGCACTTAACATGGAACGACAGGATGCGATAGATTATTTGGAGAAGGAATGCCCCTTTGTGGCTGATATGCAGGATTACTTTAACTCCGGCGAAGGCAAAAAGCTTGGAACGGCAAAAGAAATCAACGGCTATATTACTGAAGCCATTGACAAAGAAGATTTTATGGATTATTTCGGCCGTAAATATAGCGATTATCTCGGAATTGTTTTTGTATTCTTCTGCCTAATAATTTTTCCATTCTATTTTGCCCCTGACAATAAGAAAGATACTTATGAATTACTTCATACCAAGCCGATATCATGTAGGAAATACATTCTTTCGCAGTTGCTCGGCAGCATACTGGTAGGTCTGTCAGCTGTTGTTTTGATAACACTTATTGCTCAAGGTTTCGTGTTTATAAACAAGGATAAATTTGACTTTGCTATAAGTACAGCGAAAATATGGAAATATACTTTATGGTGTATGTTACCAGCAATAATTTATATCTCAGCGGTATTTCTTCTATTTAGCATTTTATTCAAGTCTCCGTTTCCGGCAATTCCGTTGATTTTCATTCAAATACTCTTTTCAAATGCAGGAGTGACCTCCGTAGATGGAAAATTTTCTTATATACACCGTCCGGGTGCCATTACTATAAGATATCCGGAATTATTTTTTGAAACGCACCTTTCTGACAATTTCTATCCTATGCAAGTATTTTTGATTGCATTAGGAGTAATTGTAGCGGCTGCATCTGTTGTTTTGTGGGAAAAGAAAAGGGTATAAAGAAGATTGTTATGAAAAAATTATCTTTAGAGAAAATATTGACTTATATAAAAGTTTCACTTCCGTGGTATACCAGTATACCTGTGCTATTGTTTTCCGTTATGTTCCCAGCGATATTTGGTTGTGACACATATCAAGATATAGGTATAATGTTGGATAAAAGCTTCAGTATTATTGCAGTGATCACATTTTCAAATGTTTGGTATATAGAACTGCAACAAAAAACAGCTGAAGTATATAAACTATTGCCACGCAGAAGCAGGATAAACGATATTCTGAAAAGGATAGTTGTGAAATTGTTATTCCTGACAGTTATGATATGTCTATGTTTTATCAGCTATTCGATAAAAGGAATACACGTGTATGACTCTCAAAATGCAGGTGCTATGTGCATACAGGCTATTCTTTCTATAGAAGCAGTAATGATACTGTTTGGCGCAATAAGTTTTTTTATCGTAAACCTATCGAGCAATCTGGGAGTGGGTATTGGATCAGGTATTTTTGTGTGGATGATCATGATTTCAACAGCGTTATCAAAGACAACTGCATGGTTCAATTTCTTTGCTTACGGTGTCCGCGATGATTGGTTCAAAGGTGCAATAACAGCAGTAATTGTTGGAACGGTATTATTTATAGCAGGGACGATTGTGGTTGACAAAAACAAATAAAGATTAATGGGTGATGTTGTGAGTTGTAAAATCGCGTTAGTGGACAGCGGACTAGATGCTGAACTCTATGAAGATAAAATAACCAGATATGTTGAATTCACAGATGATCCTAACGGTGAAGATAAGTTTGATTCAAACGGACATGGGACTTTGTGTGGTTCTGCTATGCTTTCTATCAATCCTGATATTCAATTTGTCGTTATCAAAGTACTGAAAGAGAATAATCTTTGTTCAGACGAACGCTTGCTTAAAGCACTCGCACTATTGAGAGATATTGATGTTAATATCATCAATTTGAGCTTATCAACACATTCTCAAGAATTTACGGAGCAATACAAGAAAGTAATTACAGATCTTAATGAACAGGGTAAAGTAATAATTGCTTCTACTGTAAATGGGAATAAACCCACTTTACTATCCGAGTTGAATGGTACGATTGGTATATATGGAAATCTCTTTGAACGCCCAAAACATTACTGGTACAATAAGAGCAATAAGATTCAATGTGTAGCAAACTCTGTACCATACTTATTAAAAGGTAAGCATGGAAAATATGAATTGTTTGGTGGAAACAGCAAGGCAACGGCTATTTTTTCAGGAATCGTATCATTATATTGGAACCAACTGAAAGATTGCAGTTTGGCAGAAAAGGAAACATTTTTAGAAGGATTAGCTTTGAGGCAATCATGGTCTGAAGATGAAGTATGTCTCGATCTGTTGTCGAATAATAGTCGCAAGATGTCATCTGCAAAAGATAGTTTATACTCAAAAGTATCGTCTGTACTTTCAAAAAAGTTAAAGGTCGAATTAAGCGATATCATTGATCCAAATGGGAAATGTTTGCATGAACTTGGCTTGACACGCCACAATGCAATTTACGTAATCCAAGCCATAGAAAATGAAGTTGGGATAAAGTTGAATTATTCTGATGTGAATATGTTTTGGTTTTATTCTTTAGATTCATTGTGCAATAATATAAGAGAGGTTAAATTCGGCTCAAGTAGATATGAATAAAAAAGAATTAAGTGTATTATGGAAATATATAAAGGAAATATACATTGTTGATAATTTGAAAAGCGTGCTTTTCATTTTCAGTCTTTCAGCAATAAAGATATTCGGTGTATTGATTCCTCCCATCTATATCATCAAGATAATGGATAAAGCTATTCCGGATAATAACGAAAGAAATATCTTTTTATACATAAGTATAATTATAGCATTTACGATTCTGGATGTGATGCTTGGGATCGGTATTCAGAAATTGTATAATGGATTGGGAAAAAGATCGTTCATCAAATATCAGAAACAATGTCTTGATCACTTGTATAGATTAGATGGTAAATATCTGAGTAACAGCAGTATAGGTGAAAAACTTACAACTATGATGAATGATGTTTCACAAATAAGAACTCTGACATCTCCGAATATTTTTGACTTTGTCATGGATACTATTACTGCTGTTGTGATGATGATCTTTTTAGCTCGTATCCAGGCGGATATGCTTTTGATTGTCCTATGCATTTTGCCGTTCATTTATTTCAGCCAGAAATATTTCCAGAAAAAGGGCATGGAAAAGGCAATAGACACAAGGGATACACAAAGTAGTTGTGCAGAGATAATTGAAACGATTGTATCGAACACACTATCTTGTATATTGAGTAATGGACAAACATATTTCTTAAAAAAGCACGATGAGAGAATAAATAAAGCGGAAGACTGTTCCAATGAACTGAGTATGGTGTATGCCAAAAACGGTGGGGTTCTTAACTTCTTATCTGCTCTATTTTCTATAACAATATTGGGCATAGGCGGCTTTAGAGTGATGAATGGGAGTATGACAATTGGTTGTCTGATAGCTTTTAATATGTATTCCCAGAAATTGGTTATTCCAGTTTTAAAGATATCGAATACGATAATGACCCTTCAGAGTGTTATCGTTGCTCTTGGGCGCATGGAAATCTTTAGAAACCAAAAGGAAATTGAATCGTCTTCTTTCGAACCAAATGTATTCATGAACAATGAGAATCAAGAGATATGTTTTGAAAATGTTTCTTTTTCTTACGATGACAAGCCCGTTCTAAATGGTGTCTCTTTAAATTTTAAGAAAAATAATTTTAATGTCATCGTTGGCGAAAGTGGATGTGGCAAATCAACACTAACGCTGCTCTTATATCGCATATGGAGTTTGCGTGACGGATGCATTAAAATTGATGGTCAGGATTATAAAGATTATTCGATCAAGGACCTTAGAGATCACATTACAATCGTTGGTCAGGAATCCTTTTTGTTTAATGATACAGTTCTGAATAATATATCTTTGAAAGAAAATGAAAACATGGATAATGTCATACGCTGCTGCAAAATAGCTTGTATTCATGATTTTATTATGTCGCTGCCAGAGCAATATCAAAGTGTTGTCGGAGACAGAGGTGTTAAACTGTCTGGTGGTGAAAAACAAAGGATCTGTATTGCAAGAGCTCTTTTAAATAACACCCCAATTATTGTGATGGATGAAGCAACATCAGCACTCGATCAGTTAACTGAGCGTAAGGTAATCGACAATCTGAAGGAAAATATCAAGGATAAGATTTTTATTCTGATAACCCATAGGTTGTCCAGTATTGTTGAAGCGGATAATATCATTGTAATGAAAGACGGAGTTGTTGAAGCAAAAGGAAATCATTACGAACTGATGCAGAATTCGTCGTATTATAAGTCAATGTTTGAACGCAAGAGAGACATTTATTGATGAAAAGTCGGAAGGATAGGTTAATGGGATGAACATTAAAATTGAAAATGTTACTAAGCAATTTAAAGAAAACAAAGCGTTGGATGGTGTAAGTCTTGATATTGGAGAAGGTATATTCGGCCTTTTGGGTGAAAATGGAGCAGGCAAAACGACGTTGATGAGGATACTTACAACATTAATTGAACCAACAGACGGCAATGTAACCATATGTGGTCAGAAATTGTGTGCTTCAAATAGAGAAGAAATAAAGAGGCTGATCGGATATCTTCCGCAAGAATTGGGACTTTACCCATCTCTTACCGTAAGGGAAACTTTGGATTATATCGGAGGATTATGTGGGCTAAACCATGCGGAAAGAAAAGCACGGATAGATTCTCTGTTGGAACAGACAAATATGCATATTCACCAGAATAAAAAGAATAAACAATTGTCGGGAGGCATGAAGCGTCGTGTTGGTTTGATGCAGGCTATGCTTACAAATCCAAAGGTGCTGATAGTGGATGAACCCACAACAGGACTTGATCCTGAGGAAAGAATAAGGATCAGGAATTTATTGGTAGATTTTTCAAAGGATCGTATTGTCATCTTCTCCACTCATGTAATCGAAGATCTGAGCGCAACTTGTTTAAAGCTTGGAGTGCTAAAGAAAGGCAAAGTAAAGTATCAAGGCGAGATCGTTGATATGATGAAAGCTGCCGAAGGTCATGTCTTCCAAACACTTGTAAGGAATGAGATGGAAATGGAAGATTTAAAAAGCAGATATTCTATCGTAAATAGTGTCTTTGGTGAAGATGGTTACAAGGTGAAGTTTATCTCAAAGAGCTATCCTAATATATCGGGCATTTCCAATGCAGAGATATCTTTGGAGGATGCATATATCTTTTTGAATAGTATGTCTGACTGATGATGCTAAATAAGTGTTTGATAGTTGCTTATTAATCTGATTTGACCATGATTTACTTTATTTGAAAGCTGAAATAAAGAAAGTGTACTTTTTCCTTTCAAAATAACCTATCACAGATGCTACGCTATACTTTGGTGAGTCAATCCCAAATTCTGTGTAAACTACAAATAGTGTAATAAAAGAGTATATGATGAGACCGATTGTGAAAGCAGTCGGTCTTATCTGCATATTAGCACATGATTATTTGATTGTCAAGATAAAAATGTTATTCAGGTATCCTGTCACCGTAGTAAATAACCAGCTGAGCATAGATACTGCTCCAGTCCTGACGACGCCCCGTCCACTTTTTCGTGATGTCCTTCATAGCCAGATACAGCATCTTGAAAAGGCTGTCATCGGTCGGAAATACGGACTTCGCTTTGGTAACTTTCTTTAGCTGACGGTTGAAGCCTTCAATGGTATTGGTAGTATAGATCAGCTTCCGAAGCTCCTGCGGGAACTTGAAATATGTGCTGAGATTAGGCCAGTTTTCGTACCATGACTTTGAGATCTTGGGATATTTGCTGTCCCAGACAGCGGCAAATTCGTCCAGAGCGTCCAGAGCAGCTTCTTCAGTGGCGGCAGTATAGACCTTTTTCAGGTCGGTCATAAGCGCCTTGAT
>NZ_JAILMR010000063.1 GCF_024692365.1 Ruminococcus sp.
TCTCTTGTATTTTAAGTTGCTCCGGAAAGAACTTATTGATATCTAAAGATGTCATGAAGAATCACCGCCTTGATTTGCTATCGGTTTTATTATAGCATACGTGGGCTGGATAATCAAGAGATTTTACGGAAATTTGAGGGATAATCCTGAGAGTCCGTGCAGATGGCTCTGAGGTGACGGCGTATACACTATCCAACGAACCCCAAATATACTAAACTAGAACTATCCAAAATAGTCGAACTGGAGTTGATTAGAATGAATGAGATAACGAAGATCAAAAAGGAAGTTAAGCTGAAACAATGGGTTGAAATGATACAGCAGCGGAACGAAAGCGGACAGACCGTAACTGACTGATGGAGGCAGAACGGTATCAATCTGAAGACATATTACTATCGTCAGAAACGAGTGCGGCAGACAGTATGCAACGAGATAGATCGGCATGATATAGTACCTGTTGAACCGATCTTTGAAACAGAAACTACAGCAGAGAAAATAGAAATATCCATAGGAATTGTAAAAATATCGCTGCCTGATGATTTTAATGAATCTCCGCTGAAACGTCTGCTCGGAGTTCTGCGATGATCGTCGATGTCAGACACGCGGAGAATATCTACATCGTGTGCGGTTATAGCGATATGCGCAAGGCTATAGACGGTCTGGCTGCTATCGATCGAGCAGAAGAATGCGATAAAGCCTGCAAAAACAGGCACGATATGCTGAATATCCAACATAAAAATGCACATCATTGTTGACAATATTTCTATGCCCGAAAGGTATGGTTTTGCTGGATTTTTCGTTTTTTTGTGGTAACATGTATACAATGATGATTTTGGCTTCGGAGGTGAGTACGGTGATAGAGAAAGGCAATATGACAGACGAGAAATATCTTGCTGCATTACAGGCTGAGATCAAAAAGCAGGACAGAAAAATCAGCATATTAGAAAAAGATAATAAGCTTCTGGAAACTACAAACGAAAAACTGGTGATCGAAAATGAGTGTCTGAAAAAAGACTGCCCTATCTTGCTCGAAGCACTGATACTTTCCAAACACAAGACATTCGGAAGTTCAAGTGAAAAGACCGAAATACCCGAACAGCAATCCTTCTTCAACGAAGCTGAACAGGAATATGCAGAAAAGTCCGAAGAACCCGTAAAGAAGACTGTCAAGGGCTATTGTTACTTTGCAGATAAAAGCTTATGAATATAACTGTGTAGACCTTGATTGTGAAGCGGTTTCCTTTGCTGAGACTATCGAAGGCTCTCTTGATCATTACTCACGAAAGACAAGGCGGCTTGCAGATCTGATTTGCGTCATCGCACTTGAAACGAGTTGTGAGGGTTGTTCAAGGATATGTAAGGCGATGAATATCACTATTAGTCCAGACAGCGTTATCCGTCTCTTGATAAGAAGATATGAAACTCAACCAGAACCGATTTGCAGTTCAACTATCGGAGTTGATGACTTCGCTTTTGCAAAGAGAAAAACGTATGGAACAATAATCGTTGACAATGATGAACATACTCCAGTCGCAGTTCTTGAGGGCAGAGATAAGGATACACAAAAAGATGGCTTGAAAAGAACAAACATATTAAAGCTGTCACACGGGACAGCGCAAGCGCGTATGCAGCCGCAAATGGAGGCACTTAAGACTCAATCTTGAATTTTTTAAGTATAATATGTTTGATTTCATTATAGCTATTTGCAGTCTGCAAATTTTGAACCAAAAATTCATTTTCAATGTAGTTAATATAATGATTATTTAAAGTATCAACAGTTCCAATACTATCCGTTTCAAGAGCGAGACAACTGAACGTTGTCATAAATGTCCTATATTTTGGAATAGAATAGTAATCCGAAATTTCAGATTTTTCACAGAAAACAGCATATCTTTTCCCTGGTATCATAAGATTTCTGTAAAATGATCCAGAGAATGATTCTGATGCCATAGAGTTTTCTTCGTTATTGGCGAAGAATAAATAACTCAAAATATCTATGTCTTTATTTATAAGTGACTGATCGCCTTTTATCACTTTTTTTACATTGGCACTTTGACTGAACATGTCCGTATAGCATCTTAATTCGTTTCTGACCTCTACCACAAAGATATTAACATCAGAGTGGGTTAGAATATTTTCACCATTAAAAGTCTTGATTTGCTTATCAATCAGGTCATTAATTTCTTCGTCGCTTTCAATTTCTGTTGCATTAACAGAATAATCACCCAAAAATTCAACCATGTCCTGATATGTTTTGATATTATTTACTGGATTAATTTTTTCAGAATGAGCCCATACTGCCGATATTAAAGTACATATAATTATGACAGGTAAAATTGAAATATAAACTATTTTCATTGTTCTACCTCACAAAGATGTTTTTCTCTTATAGTATAAATCTTATCACAAACAGAGAATATATCATCCTTTATATGACTCACTATCAATACTATTGCACCTTTTTCAGCATGGCTCCGAATTATATCTAATATTCTTACCGTGCTTTCCTCATCAAGGGCATTTGTAGGTTCATCAAGTAATATTAAATCTGGATATTCCATAAAACACTGGGCAAGCGTTAGTTTTTGTTTCATGCCTAGAGAATATTTTCTTACCTTTTTTTTATCTTTCGGATCAAGACCAACTTGTTCTATTATTTCCTCTATTCTATTTTTATCTACTTTTTTATTTATAGAAGCGAGAAATTTAAGATTATCAACACCTGTCATTTCGTGATAAAGACTAATATTTTCGATAACGACACCGATATCTATATTTTTTTTCTTTGTCAGATCACATTTCTGACCGTCAATTTCAATATATCCTTCAGTCGGCTTTATAAGACCTGCCATTACGCGGATAAGCATGGTTTTTCCACTTCCGTTTCCGCCTATAAGTCCATATATTTTCCCGCTTTCAAAAGAAATATTTATATTTTCAAAAATAACGTTATCGCTAATAATTTTTGTTACATTCTTTAATGTATATGATTTCATTATATTACTCCTTATGATAAAAATCTCAAAGACTCTCTTTGTCTTTAAGACCAATATCAATTTTACTGATTATTATTCCGATTATTGCAATACATATCATCATATAGATCATATTTACAATAACACAGGAGAAATCAATTTTATCCTGCCAAGTCAACATAGTATTATCAATTATATTTATTTTAGCCGAATCTATTTCTGTACCGAATAAACTAATTTTTTCAAAATGAACAGTTATATAATATAGAATGCTTATAATAAAATAAACTAATATAAAAGATATCGCTGTACCAAAAAAGAAAGAGAAAATATTAACCATGAGTGTGGTTACAAAAGTATACTCAGTCACCGTAAGATAACAAATGAATAGATTCTTTAAAGTATACGCATTTATACCTTCGCCTGTATTTACGATCGATATAGCATACACAAACATAAGCCATATACTGCAATAAACAACTGCAATTGACAAAAGTTTCAAAAGGTTTTTTATATACCAATTAAACCTGCTTTTTTCCCTTACAAATTTATAAATATTTTTAAGATGAAGATCTTTATATAGATATCCGCCGTATAGTATATTAAATACTATAGGTATAGCCAAAGCAAAAAGGGTGTATGATAGGGTTGAATCTTCTTTTCTATAAGAATCTTCAAATATCATTCCAAAAAAAATGTTATCAAATGTATTGTCCTGAGAAATAGGTTTGTTTATTAGAAAAGAATATATTTCTACTAAATTACTTATAATCACAAGCGGGATAACTGACAAGAGTTTAAAAACATCCTTCCATCTAACCTGCATAGCATTCACCTGCTTAATCCAAGCTTTTCCCAAATTCTCATGCTACCAGCAACATCTTTTTTGTAATTTATAATGTATAGCAAACAGGAAAATATGATTAAGAAAACACATAAAATCAAAAAGTAAGCAAGGCTTTTACCATAGAATGTTCTTATCATAATATAATCTGTCATATCTACATTCAGATATAATGAATCTGTATTACCTGATCCGACAATAGCATCTACTCGCTTCATTATATAATGAAGCATATAAACAGGAAGAAGAAGAAAAATAGGCAGACTTTTTATAAAGTTAGCAATAGCGCATATAAACATCGATAATATACCACAGAATGTGGAAAAGATAAATGCATAAAGCAGATTATAAAGCTGTGGGTGATGCAGAAATAATCCTAAAAATGGTTCACCTTTACTTACTGAATTCTGAAATACATTGTCTCCGGTAAGAGCAGCTGCGTAATTATAAGAAAAAGCCACAGTTTCCTCTCCAGAAAACACTATTCCATTTAAAAGAATACTTAATGAAAGAGGTATAAAAAAACACAGAAATGCGCTCACAAAGCTTGTTAATGCTTCTGATGTTGCAAAACTATATGCAGATGCTCTTGTTTTAAATACAGGAGTAATATTGATTTTATTATTCTTATAGGCTATAAATCCCACAGGAAATACTATCAAAAAAACATATAGTGTACGAAACATATTATTCAACGGAACATCGGTTCTTAACAGAAAGGCTTCGGAAGCTGAAATAGCACTCAAAGAATCAAGATTCCTGCATTGCCATGCAAGTATCATCATATTTGCTATACAAAAAGCAAATACAGCAATAATTGAAAATATAAAGCCTAACGAACGAAAACTGTTTTTTAAATTAAAGACGAAAATGTTTTTCATTATTTTTCTCCAAGCGTATAATTAGTATTGTAGCTTCGCAAATGCGAAGCTACAATACTAAACAATTAATCAACTAATTAAGCCCAATCTGACTCAATTGTTGCGTAAGCATCCAGTTTAGGATCATTTCCAAAGTAATAGAATGAATATGTTGTTTTTCCATCATAAGCGGGAACTATTTCACAATATGTACCCTTATATGCTTTGATAGTCATTGTCTGACCATATCTTCCTGAAACTACAGAACAACTATCGCTGTTGCCATCAAAGCCACAGCCGGGAAGCCATGCAACGCTCTTGCTCTTACCCTTTGCCTTTATTCTGATTCTCTTGTAATTACAGCTTTTTTGATTTCCATTGAGAATCTCAGTTACCTTAAAACTAAAAATAGTAGCGCTATCAGTTAATGTTTCATTTGCTGTAGAAGAACAGCTCTTAGGAATATGCCACTGTTTGCCATTAGGGTTAAGAGCTGCTGCAGATGTAGCTGCAATTGTAAATGTAACTACAGCAGCTGAAGCAAAAGCTGCTACTCTCTGTTTTAAATTTTTCATAATAAAATTCCTTTCGTATATTAGTAAATTGTTTATTGGATTTGATTGATCAATCATATGTAATATTACTAAATAATTTTAACATATGTTAAATATATTGTCTATAACTATTTTTCATAATTAAAGTTACATTTTCGCACTTAAATATATTTAACATATATAATTAATTTTAGCCTGCGTTTATAAATAAATCTATTTATCGTCTGTGAATCTTGCAAGTTTCAATATATGATCAGCAAAATAGGAGAAAGCTATTTCACAACAATATAGCAAAATAAATTACACTTAATTTATAATTCACTAATTAAGATTATGTCACATTAAATTACTATATTTCATATAGACTAATTATCGGTTTGAAAACAGTATAGTGCCATTTAGCTAAAAAAACATGTACAAATCAAAAACTTTATGAAAGCGTTCGACAAATGAGAGAACTTGATTTATAGTTCACAAATTAAAATTCTAGCACATTAAAATACCGAACGTCAATAGGCTAATAATTGATTCAGAAACAACAGTACAGCACGTTAATTATCTAAGTGATTTCTCGATGTTATATACAATTTAGCATTAGCATAAAACACAAATTTATGCTAACTCATATGTGCATAATGTATAAATGTTATGAATTGCTTGTAAATCTCGGGTGTCAAAAATCAATCATCTTGCTATGCCTCTTGTTATACTCTGCTTTATCCAAAAGGTAGCATATGTTCCGAACGTATTATGATATGAAAAATCAAATTTTTCTGCAGCTATAAGCAAACCTAAATATCCGAACTGTTCAAGATCATCAATATCCAGATCGTTACCATAAACATTCAAATACACCTTTGCGTATTTTCGTATCAATCTCTGATATTTGATACATAGCTCCCGTTTAGCCTGTTTGTCTCCCGTACGGATCATTTCACATAGTATTGAATCATCTTTGACACAAGGTTTTATTATTAAATGTATCAAATCTTCATACCCTCCTCAGATACCCCCATCTTATTCATCATCAAAGCAACAGCATCCATAGGTGTTGCTATCTCAACTTCGCCTGCTTTCACCTGATCAAGAATTTCTAGCATGAATCCAGTCATCTCATTACTATCCGCAATAACGGAGGGTATGCTCTTTTCAGCTTTCTCAGCATTATCCGAATACACATCCCTCAATATCTGATTAAACCGCTCGGTGATACGATACCGCAGGAACTCATCTTCATCGACCTTCGTTTCGTTGATGTAGTTTATGGCTTCGCCGTAACCTTCGGGCATCCCAGCACCTGCTGCATAATTTTCCACCCCATGCTGCATCATCGCAGTGAGGTTATTTATTATGTTGATCGACCTGCCTGCAATCTGCTTCACATAGATGTCAATGGCATTGATGAGGTTGCTGAACTCGGAGTGCTCTATAAGCTGACTTACTAACTCGTTATCCTGCCGTTTGGAAAGCAGAACTCCTATAGCCTTATCTGACAAACCAAGCTCCTTCAGCTCAATATTTTTTGTGATGCGGCTCTCTGTGAAGCCTAGCAAGTAATCAGTCGGCACTTCAAAGAACTTAGCAAGATCGATGATCCTGCTATAACCGACATCACGTCCGCTGTCGTTTTCAAGACCGTTCAGCACTGCCTCAGAGATACCGGTTTCGAGCGCAAGCTGCTTGGTGGTCAGGTGTCGTTCCACACGCATATCTTTTATCTTTTCGCCCATAGTCGTTTTCATGCTTCACTCTCCTTTTTGATGTTTTTATGATAAGTATGGCACATATTTTTTCTTTTGTGGGGAAATATTTCGGACAGCAGTGCAAACTTCGTTATCCATTTCATATATGAAATATAATACCCCTCTTCAAGAAAATAATCGGATTATCGAATATATGGCACAGTGCAAACAAATGTGCTATATATTATAATAGAGAGGTGTACATGATTATTACCTGTCCTCCTCACAGCCGCTAAATGTGGGCTGCAATCATTTATAGTTTTTTGGAAAGGGAGCGATTCAGCATAGTAAAGGCAAATATGATTATCATGGTGGAACATAAAAAGGAAGGTGACTGCAATTGACGATTAAACAGAAGAACGAACTGATCACAGCGGTGACTTCATTACTGGAAAAGATGATACCTGTTGAGGACGATACCCCGACCATTACCGTGAGCAAGCCTACGCTGCCCGAAATGCTGACCGTCAAGGAGTGCGCCGCACTTGTGTCGGGACTGACGGAGCATACAGTTAGAATGCTAGTCAAGCAAGACAAGGTGAAATACATACGCTGCGGTGAGGGCGCACGCGGAAAGATACTCGTCAGCAAAGACAGCCTGCTGAAATACCTCGGCGCAGTATGTTCATAAATAAATCGGGCTATGCCCGATACCGAAATGTAGGGCGGAGACCGACCAAAAGGGGTGCAGAGGAACGCTGCCGCAAAGGCTTTTGTCGCTCCGTTTCAGGAGTGACAAAAGTATCTTTGCGTTGATAGTGGCAGATCTGTTCAGCGAATAATCAATACCCCCAAGAAAGGAGAAATGAATACAAAAAGAAGTATAAACGGACGTATCGACAAAGGCAGTATCGGTCACAATAACCGAAAGTTCATAGCACCAAATGTTGATAAGAACCGCACTCACGAAAATATTACACTGATCAAAAAAGATATACAGAGCGTCTATCACGAATTATTTGATAAGGCTCTCGATGAGTATAACGCAAAACAGAAGCGTAAAGACCGCCGAATCAAAAACTACTACGAGCATATCAACCGCAGTAAGCAGGAGAAACCGTTTTATGAGCTGATCTTTCAGATAGGTAATACCGAAGATACACACTGCGGAACACCCGAAGCTACACTCGCCACTAAAGCCTTGACCGATTTCATCAAGGACTTTCAGGAACGCAATCCACACATAAGAGTGTTCAACGCTGTCATTCATCTTGATGAGGAAACACCACACATCCATATTGATTTTGTTCCGTTCGCTACCGATCAGAAGAGGGGGCTGTCTACTCGCAATTCACTTTCAAAGGCACTGGAGCAGCAAGGGTTCACAAGCGAAGGCAAGAACAATACCTGCACAAAGCAGTGGGTCGAGAGCGAGAAGGAACAGCTGGCAGAGGTTATGAAGTCCTATGGTATCGAATGGGAAAAGCTCGGTACCCATGAGCAGCATCTTGACGTCCTTAATTATAAAAAGAAGATGTGGGCGAAGGAAGTTGAGGTGCTGGAGAATAAAGTGGAGTGTACCCAACACCGGTTGGAGAACACCGAGAGGATTCTGCGTGATGCTGATGAAACTCTTGAACGGCTAGATAGTGAATATGCGGAAAAGTCTGAGGCTGTTGAGAAGCTAGGTGCTGACATTGAAACGAAATCAGCGGAATTGGAAATCACAACGAACCAACTTGAAATTAATCAGCAGTTGTTGCAGATCAAAGATATTGACGCCATCAATATCAAACATACCGTTCTCGGAAACAAGGTCACATTATCAGCGGAGGACTATGAGGGCGTTGTTGATCTTGCAAAGAATGAGATTACAGCAGAACATGATACCTCTGAAAAAGATGAAAAGATAACTAGCTTGACAAAACAGGTGCATGAACTACAAGCGGAGCAGATAAATTGGCGTGACGAACGCTCAGCATTCAAACGGACAATAGAAAGACTGCAATCGCAAGTTAGCAGGTTGACAAATGAGCTGAATACTTTCAAGGCGAAGTATGACAGGGTCATGCAGTTTATTGAGAGTCTTGGTTTGAAAGAGAAGCTGGACAACTTCCTGCACCCGATCAAGAACATAAAGAAACACCGATAAATGTAGAACAAGTTCAGACCGACATCTCTGCAAAAATATCTTGACACTCTATTGCTTTACTACGTGAAACGTGCTATAATAGAAGTGTAGAGATGTCAGAGGTCTGATGAAGGAGGAATCAGACAATGGCAAACATCAGAAAAAGAGGAAATACATATCAGATCAGAGTCAGCTGCGGTTACGATACTAAGGGTGAGCAGATAATGCAGACCATGACGTGGAAGCCGCCCGAAGGCATGACCGCAAAGCAGGCTGAAAAGGAGGTACAGAAACAGGCGGTTTTCTTCGAGGAGAAGTGCATGAAGGGGCAGGTCACAGCTAACGTTAAGTTTGAAGATCTGGCGGAAGAATGGCTTGAAACTTATGCGAAACTCAATCTGAAAAAGACTTCTTACGAACGTCAGAAGCAGATGAGGTTGAGGGTATATCCGGCAATAGGTCACATGAGAATGGATAAGATCAAGGCTCGGCACATTCAGCAGTTTGTAAACGACCTTGCGCTCAACGGCAAAAATATGCGCAACGGAAAACCGCTGTCCCGAAAGACAGCGGTGCATCATCTTAGCTTTATAAGTGACGTTTTCAGCTACGCCATTAGAATGGAAATGCTGACAGACAACCCGTGCAGGCGTGTGGTCGTTCCGAAAGGTACAAAGAAAGAGAAGGATATCTATACCCTTGAAGAGATCGAAAAGCTGTTTGAACTTCTGGAAGATGCCCCCTTGAAATACCGTACATTCTTCACACTGGCGATATACAGCGGTTTCAGGCGAGGTGAGCTGTTGGGTCTGGAATGGAAGGATATCGACTGGGACAACTGCGTGATAAGTGTCCGCAGAACAAGCAATTACACACCGAGTGCAGGGACGTACACTGACACCACCAAGACTAAGAGATCTCAGCGCTCGCTGAAATTTCCGCAACATGTAATGGACTTGCTTTGCGAGTTCAACGCCGAGCAGGACGAGGAGCGTGAAAAGCTGGGTTCAAAGTGGGAAAACCATGACCGCCTGTTTGTCAAATGGAACGGCGAGCCCATGTATCACACCACAACATACAGCTGGTTCAAGAAGTTCTGCGATAAAAATGAAATGAGATTCTGCGACATACATTCCCTGCGTCATTTTTATGCCTCAGCCCTCATCAATGAAGGCGTAGATGCGGCAGCGGTATCAAGCGCATTAGGTCACTCAGCAATAGGAACAACTACTTCCATATATTGCCATGTATTTCAGCAGGCTCAGGCAAGGGCAAGCGAGGCTATCGCTAACGTGCTGGACTTCAAGAAGAAGCACGAGGACGATCCGACTGACCCGCCCAGCATAACAATGACAACCAACACAAACTACTCAAAAGATATACAAAGCTCTGCGAAATAAGCGTAATGGACAAGCAATGGACAGAGGGCATTTTGGGCATGAAAAAACCTCGCAAACGCCGTGTTTACGAGGTTTTGATTTGTGACATCAGTTCAAAAAAGATGATTTTAACGAGTGATTACTTTTCTACATATTATGTAATATATTGCTTTTTTTCATCTACAATTAGATTGACATAGATCCTTTGGTTTATAATAGCAATTTGATATCAGCGTGTAATGTAGAACGGAAAGTGAGTGCGCCAATAAACAATAATTATTTTAAACATTAACAAATCATTAGTGCGAAAAAATATATAATGCCGAATATTTAAATAAAACAAATCACATATTTGGATATATCTCTAAAATCACACTCGTTAAAAAATTATTATCTTGAAAATTCTAGAATAATGTGTTAAACTATAGACGCTGGGACGGTAAAAAGTTTCGTTAGCGAAAGGAAATTAAGACCTATGGTGGGAGTTGAAAATCTAATGACTGTAGCAGATGTTGCTAAGCATTTAAAAGTTACACAACAATATGTTCGCAAATTAATCAGTGCAGAAAAACTAATAGCAATAAGACTTGGAAATCAGTGGGTAATCAAGCAAGAAGACCTTATGACATATATCAAAGATAATAATGTAATTATCGAGCCAGATGACCATGAGAGATTAACAAATGATATTCCAGATATTGTGGCTCTCAGTTTCTTTTCTGGAGCTATGGGTCTTGATAAAGGAATGAGCAATGGCGGAATTCATGCACTACTTGCATGTGAATTTGACAAAAGTTGTCGCATGACAATTGAAGAAAATGAGCCAGAAATGGCTTTAATTGGGGATATCAGAAAATATACTCCAAATCAGATACTTGAATATGCCAAGATTCCTAAAGACAGAAAAGTTGATGTGATTTTTGGTGGACCACCTTGCCAAGCTTTCAGTACTGCAGGAGCAAGAAGAGCATTTGATGATGATAGAGGTAATGTTTTTCTAAGATACATTGAAATTGTTAAAAGCATAAAGCCAACATATGTTGTTATAGAAAATGTTAGAGGATTACTGTCTGCACCATATCCGTATGGAGAATTCAAAGAGCCGTTTAAAGGAGGAGCTTTATGCCTGATCCTTCAGCGATTAAGGGAAGCCGGATACACCATATCATTCGAGCTTTACAATGCTGCTAATTTTGGAGCACCTCAAATCAGAGAACGTGTTGTTATTATCGGAAAACTGAAATCGAAAAAGAAAGTTCAGTATCTTTCTCCTACTAATTCTGAAAACGGAGAGCATGATCTACCTAAGTGGAATACATTCCGTGACGCAGTCAGGGATATCGAAAATCTACCACAACACCACACAGAGTTTCCAGAAAACAGGCTGAAATTCTATAGGTTGCTTACTGAAGGACAGTATTGGAAGGATCTACCTCCAGAAATGCAAATTGAAGCAATGGGGAACAAATTAAAACTGGGCGGCGGTAAAACAGGATTCTTCAGAAGACTTCGTTTTGACAGAGCTGCACCTACATTAGTTACAGATCCAACTATGCCGGCAACGGATCTTTGTCATCCAACAGAAGACAGACCACTGAGTGTTGAAGAATATCGAGCAGTTCAAGGATTTCCAGCAAATTGGAAAATATGTGGGTCAATCAAGGATCAATACAAACAGATCGGAAATGCAGTACCAATTAAGTTGGGAGAAGCTATAGCAAGAACGATTCTTGCTGATATACATGGAGAAAAACTACCTCAGTATAAAAACTTTAAGTATTCTAGGTATCGAAATACAAGTGACATTACTTGGCAAGAAGATATTGAGAAGAAATTCATAAAAATGCGCGAAGAAGCAAAGATTTGTGAAAGGCAAAACGATAAAAATGAACAGTCTGCTGATTAAATGCAGGACTAATGTTTAATTGTATTGATTAGTTATAAGCTTAGGATTATTTTTAGCCACAGTATCTAGAAAATTCTCATAATCATCTTCAGTCATTTGACAAGGCGGTAACATAATTTCTTCAGTCCGATTTTCGTCTATTAATTTGTTGAGTTCTTTCCACTGAAATTTCGGATTTATTTTCCCTTTTTTCTTCGTTGTACTAAGACGATACCACTTTTCGATATTTGTTCCTTCTCTAATATTACTACTAGAGCTATTTTCGGTGTTTGATCTGTTTTTTACTTGTAGCAACAATGAACCATCTGTATTGCAAAAATCAACAGCACGCAAAACATGACCTGCACACCATATGAAGCCATACGGTCTGATGCGATCAGCAATATATTCTTCCAATAAATTACCTAGGATATTCTCTGCTGACATAAAAAGGTTGTGATAATAATTACCAAATACTACTTTTTTAATTGAAAGATTATGTGTCCCCTTAACTATCCTTTCAATTGCAGGATCATCACAGGTTGATTTTGGTTTCGCTTCTCTTTGACTAGGTAGTTTATTAATTTCGTTAAAATAATTATTTATCCAGCGTCTGAAATAATTGGAAGGATTATTAGGATCATCGCTAGTGGAAAGGTTAATTATCGGAAAAAGAGAAGTGTTATTCAAAGCAATTTTGAAAATTAAATCGAGGTCAGTAAAATTTTTTTCGGTAAAATTGTTTTTTGCTTGCTGATATGCTGATTTAATCGTATTAGAATCAAGATTAGATACGGTATATTTTTCCATATGTTTTTCCTCCAATTTATAAGAATCTACCAATAGTATTCGCTTTCATAGCATTAAGTTCCTATAATCGTCGTCCCTGTGCAATACCAATCTCTATACAAATCTTTTGCCACTAAACAATAAAAAGCGTACGATTATTTGGTAATTATAAAGATTGTACTAAATGAAAGATAAAGCCTTTAATATTGCTTCATTCATTATACTTCCATATGCTCAAATGTCCAGCAGCAGGGATAGGTTTGATATATGTAATATTTTCTAAAACCCATGCGTATCTTCCGACTTTATAATTCCCACAAAAATAATTAATTGGGTCGGACAAATTAACTTTTTGAGCGAACTCATCATCTATTTGAATGCAATCGACTAGCGTACATTTGAGAAAGATCTCGCCATAATGAAGTGGACTGTCTTTCAAATATTCTAGACCTTTATTTCTTCGTGCATCATTCTTAGGAATAATATTTTTACCTGCATGAATATAAAGTGTGCCACGATATGAAGTTGACCAACTTCGTGTTTCAATCTTTTTTATTCCAAGACCAATCAAACTTGCCCATGGTTCTCTGATTGTTAGTACTCTTAATGTTTTCATTTGTTATTCTCCAGTTATAATATTTGGATTATTTGTGCAGACATTTTCGAGAAATTTATTATAGTCATCCGCTGTAATTGAACATGGATGAACATTTGTCTTTTGAATAGTGTATTCAACCATTAAAATCTCCTCATTTTTGCAATTTCATTACGTGTTTCATGACCTACTTGCTCTGCAATGTTGAGAAGGATATCATAACATCCTAAGCCACCAATTGTATCCCACATTTCACGTCCAATTAATACGACAGAATCGCGATGAAAGTTAAAGATTCGCATAGGTGGGTTATGTGCGTAATCTTCTTTTCGCTCTCCATACGGATTGTAAGGCAATCCAAAGTATGCATTGCAGTCTCTGACACCTATGGTCAAATATAAGCAGTCTTCTTTGGCAATGGAAGTCTGATCAATATTTGGCTGGACGGTTTTCAAACTTATAAAATTATCAATGCCGTTTTTACGCCACCAAAAATCAGATCTAACTCTACGCGTTGTAATATTTCCAGTCAATCGGGCGTTCAAAACTTCATTTAATGATGTGTTCCAGTCATAGGGTGCATATCGATTTCCGGAACGTAAGCTTTCAATATGTTTGGTGATTGCTAGTTGATATCCCTCATCAATCTGGATTTGAATATCTACTTATCGTCGGGCTTGTTCGGCTCCGTTGGCTAAAGCAACTATTTTAGCTAACTCTTCAACAACACGTTGACCAAATGATGTACTAAAAGAACGTTCAAAACCACTCCAAAAAATCACATCATCTGATAAAAGTGCTGAATGAAAAGGACGATAAGTCTGTTCTTTTTGGTATATTCTGTCAATTGTGTTGTGTACGCAGTTTCGATATTCATTTGCAATTAAGTCAATATAGTATTGATCCATGTTACATTTCTCCTTATTCTTTTATTGATAGCGTGCAACTGATACTCACATCTACTCAGCGAAAAATAGCTCATGCTGTTTTCGCAGTTATCACTTTATCTTTTTATTGTAACATATTTCAGTGGAAATTACAATAGAATTTACAACAATCTTAGGATTCTCGATCTTGACAATCAAATAATCATGTGCTAATATGCAGATAAGACCGACTGCTTTCACAATCGGTCTCATCATATACTCTTTTATTGCACTATTTTCCGTTTACACAGAATTTGGAATTGACTCATCTTGAATTTTATCGAATACCGCCAGATCACATACGGGATCCATGTCGGATAAGTCAACATGACCTAGGTCGTCACAAACTCTTTTCCATTCTGATGAAAGTATCACTGATCCATTATCAAACACTTTGTAATGTAAAAACCGCCGTATCATTGCGGCGTTTTTTATTTATCGTTTATCTTATTTTATATTGACTTCCTCATCGACTTCATGACCGTCCTTGAAAATAACTTTTATTTCCGTTTTATTTATTACTTTCACACACTCAATGAGTTTTCTGACAATTATATCATCATACTCTGTTATTTTACAGGAAATGTTATCCAATACATCTGATAATTCTTTCTGACGAAGCAAGTCGTTCTGCTCTTTTTCATTTTGAAATTTTAGAATTCTTATCTTTTCTTTGAGCTCCTGTTCTTCATCATATAGTTTTTGGAACTCATGATCTAGTGAATCCTCTTCCAACTCACTGGATGTTAAAAGGGATATAAAGTCATTTCTTGCTTTGTCTATATCTAATAGTCGCTGCTCAGCCTGATGCAGTTCGCTGCTGTTTGAACTTGTCATCACAGTTTGGATGTTACTCATGATCAGTTCGCTTATATTATCGCTGCATTCATAATACTGATTAATGGCATTAACTATAGCATCATGAAGCCTATCTTCGTGGATAGATGGCGACTTATGACAAAACCTCGATCCGTGGTCTAATCTGTTTATACATCTCCATACTATCATTTTCCCTCTGGCACTTTTCCATGTTACTCTTTTATATGCTGAACCGCATTCATTGCAGATCAATATCTCGCTCAAGGCGTATTTGCTTGAATACTTGCCTTGTTCGGTCTTAGCTTTATCACTCTTTTGGCGTTTGGACGCTCGTCTGGCAAGTTCTTGCTGTGCTCTGTTAAAAGTATCACGGTCAATTATTGGTTCATGAGCATTGGATACTAAATATTTGGGGCGTTCCCCGTTGTTTTTCACTGCTTTATGAGATATACAGTCAATAGTATATGTTTTTTGAAGCAGCGCATCACCAACATATTTTTCATTTCTGAGAATACTCTGCAAACCGGTCCTGCTCCATTTTTCATTTCCAAGCTTAGTAGGGACATTATTTGAATCAAGCTGTTTTGCTATGTTTTCTATACTTAACCCATCCAGGAACATCCGAAATATTTCTCTTACTACAGTTGCTTCTTCAGGGATTATTTCAGGCTTTCCGTCTGCTCCCTTTCTATAGCCAAGAAGCCGTTTATAGTTATAAACAACTTTTCCTTCTCGGAATCGTTTCTCCATTCCCCATGTAACATTCTTGCTTATTGACTCAGATTCAGCTTGTGCAAATGAGCCATAAAGTGTTATCATAAATTCGCTAGTCATCGTAAGGGTATTGATGTTTTCTTTTTCGAATATAACACCAATTCCAAGTTCTTTAAGCAGTCTGACATATTCAAGGCAGTCAACAGTATTTCTTGCAAATCTGGATATAGATTTACAAAGCACCAGATCTATCTTTTTCTTCTTACAAAGCCTTATCATGCGGTTGAATTCAGTACGCTTTTTAGTCTGCGTTCCAGATATACCCTCATCCGCAAAGATACCTGCAAGCTTCCAGTCTTTATTTTTGCCTATATAGTCGGTATAATAGTCGATCTGTACCTGATAACTGTTCAGCTGTTCTTCCTGTGCCGTAGATACACGGCAGTATGCAGCAACCCGAAGTTGTTGGTATTTATTTTTACCATCTGATTCAGTTGTTTTCGTTGCAGGTATCACTGTAACATTCATATGTATTATACTCCTTTCTTGCGGTAGTATTTATAATGCTCACTCCGTTGATCATCTCCAGACTTATGTCAGCATAACAGCTTATTACAATATTTCTTACAACTTTCTTTAGCAATTCAATGTCAAGACTATCCAAAGATTTTATATTTGAGAATAGATCCTTGAGATACTCTGTATTCTGTGGCACATCATCATAGGAACAGCATTTATATTTCATCTCTGCCAATTTGAATAACTCAGCTTTGATCCTTTCATGATCGATCTCTGTATGATCAAGCATTCTATTGATCTCATTTGTTTGTTTTGCTACATGACCGTTTGGTTTATATATACTGAGTTCTCCCCCAGCATCAAGTAAACTCAGATTAGCTATTACTGAGTTCAGCATATTCAATACTGCCGATATTATCATCTGATCCGTCACTTTATGTTTTATACCTATACATCTTACAGTCTTGCAAGTCCACGTTCCATTCTGTGTACGGAACATCCTTTTTCTGCATTGATCACACACCGTCAAATTTCGGATTTCCTTGACGCTTTCAGGGATCATGCATAGATTTGTCGCTTTCTTAGTTTTGACTTCGTTAGCTTTTCTGAATTTGACATCATCTATCAGCTTAGGATATTTATCTGTTCCAAGATACTTTTCATTCTCAATTATTCGCTTTATCATATTCCTATTCCATGAATTGACTTCATTCGGATGATACGGAATCCCTTCGATCTGCATTTGATTAGCTATATCGTTCAAACTCTTTCCCGAAAGATATTCATCAAAAATTTTAATAACGACATATACTTCTTTGGGTTCCGTGGTTATGACTCCGTTCTTTATCATATATCCGAACGGGATACGTCTGTTTTTACTCATTTTCACACCTCCTCCAACTGACAATGATACCACAGATCCGTTTAAATAGGTATCAGCATAATCAATAAATAGATATGCTTACGTTTTGACATTTTGCTATATCGTTTCGCTGAATCTCAGACCTGAGATCAAGTAGAACTCAAGGTCGTTTCCTTTTACTATAATCTTTTCTACTATTATACCGAAGATCTCTTTATCAAATTCTGTCATAATAGATCTGTTTTCAAAGCAGTCGATAAGTGTATCTAGCTGTTCAAGCGTATCATCTTCTCTTTCTGAATTTGAAAGTTTTGCCAGCTCATGTTTTATTTTGGAATGCTTATTCTCTAGTACCAGAAGCTGTTCATTGTACTTCTTTTCATCAAGAAACCCTTTGGTTCGTAATCTAGATATTACATGCTTTTGCTCATTTATTTCAGAAATATCCCTACGCAGATCCATAACTACACTGTTGCTGCTGTATTTAGTTGAATACAGTTCCTTCAATTCATGCCGAAGCGGGATCAGAATATCGCCGCTATGAATAATAAGCTTGTTACATAATTTTATAAATGCATCGTATATCCTTTTTTCAAGTATCATATGTGCCGGACACAGATCAGCCTGGCTATCATGTGTTATACATGACCAATAATATTTTCCATTGCTGTTCTTCCTTCTATATGTTTTATTACAGTAACTACACTTTATCATAGAACCAAGTGGGTGTTTTTCTTTTGCAGCGACATAATATTTCTCCTTCTGTTCTGAAAGTATTTCTTGAACCTTATCAAAGTCAACCCTTGAAATAATTGGCTCATGAGTGTTCGATATATAATATTTATCTCGTTCACCCCTGTTAATGTGCCTTTTTACAGGCAGCACTTCAGTCGTAAATGTTTTTTGTATAAGAGTATCGCCTGCATATTTTTCATTTGTCAGAACATATATTACCATTCTATGCGTCCAAGCTATTTCATTCATACCTGTGAGTATGCCTTTATCATTAAGTATCCGTGCAATAGATGTTGCCCCTATACCTTCAAGATACCATTTGAATATATCCTTTACAATTTTAGAAGTTTCCTGATCTATAACAATCTTTCCATCAACTTTAGTATATCCGTATGGAGCTACCCCTTGCTCAAAAGTACCGTTAGCCATTCGTTTCCGTATGCTCCAACGCATATTCTGAGATATCGATGTTGATTCTTCCTGAGCCAATCCGCCCAAAAGAGTTATCATAATTTCATCGCTGACATCCGAAGTATCTATGCTCTCTTTTTCAAAAAACACGCTTATTCCCAGTGATTTAAGCTGACGAAGGTTATTCAGGCAATCTTTAGTATTCCTTGCAAATCGACTTATGGATTTGGTATATATCCTATCGATTTTTCCTCTCTTACAGTCATTAATAAGCCGTTTAAATTCATCACGTTTTTCCTCGCTTGTTCCGGTTATACCTTTATCTGCATAAATATCTACAAGTTCTTCGGTGTCACTGTCATTGAACATTTCCGAGTAGTATTTTACCTGTGTAGAATATGAATGAAGCTGATCGTCACTGCTTGATGATACTCGACAGTATGCAGCACAGCGAATCTTTCGTATCATGCTTGTATCTATGGTCGGCTTGATTATTGTAACGGTTGCCATGCTTTCTCACTCCTTTCAACCGACAAGGATACCACAATATTTGCTGAATTGGTATCACCAAATCCAATAAAAGCGCCGGTTCACATTTGTGCATACTATCATCCATCCTTTTATGTATCACCGCCCGACAATACCGAGCGGTCTGATTTTACTTATTTCTATTCTGATTACCGCAATTTCCGGCGACTTGAAAGATACACATAATGACCACACCTAAAAATCCTCCTACCAGAGTTCCCAAAATAAAACGTATCATGCTCTCACCTCCAAATCAGCTATAGATGGATATGCTGCAAATATCTTCTGTTTATTAAGCTCATCGATCCTTTTTCTCTGTTTCTCTGAAATAAGTCCTCTTTGGAAAAGGTCAGAAAGGATCTTCTGGCTGACTGCATAGTAATAATCTGCCTGCCCGTAAGGATAAAATTCCATCAGCTATCCTCCTTTTTATCGTTTACCATGTTCCAAAATACTTCGAGTTCATTAATATTCTCAGTAATATTTGTTTGAAACAAAGAACTTTTGGCTTTTTTATTGTATGATGATCTGCTGCTCATGCTCACTCTTGGATCTAGGATCGATACTATCCCTTTATCCGTTGAACAGCGTATCAGCCTGCCAGCTCCCTGTTTAAGTTTTATTATCATCTCGGGAACAGCAACTTCACCGATAGGATCTTTCACTAATGACATTTTATACTCGATCATAGGATCAGGGACTGGAAAAGGAAGCTTGAAAATAATCACTTGAGACAACGCCTCACCCTCTACATTAATTCCTTCCCAAAATGTCCCCGTTCCAAGCAGAACAGAATCAATGTCATCTTTGAATTTCCTGATCAAGTATTCCTGAGAAGGACCTAAGCCCTGCATAATGAAATTGTAAGGCAAAGCCATATTGCTAAGTTTTTTGTATACATACTCCATGTCGGTTTTGGCGGTAAAAAGAATAAGTGCTTTTCCTTTTGTAACATTCAAAAGCCTTACTATCTCAGGTATAGACCGTATGCAGTATTCTTCCCTGTTATCATTGCTCGGATAAGGAAGTACCGATGTAGTATAAAGCATAGTATTATTATCATAATCAAACGGAGAAACCTTAGGCTCGGATGCCTTAGCAACATTCGGATAACCTATGCTGTCTAGAAAATAGTTGTAACCATTTATCCCACCTGATGACAACGTCGCCGATGTCAGTATTGTACTGACTCCGCTCTTAAACAGCAATTTTGAGATATCCGAACGAATATTCTTCTTGCAGATACATATTTTAAGTATCGAACTGTCATCAAGCCAGATAAGGTTTTTCTTTCCGATGTTGCACAGTTTATGCAGAAAAGCAAGAGAATACAGCTTGCTGCCAGATAATTCTTCTATCTTTGTCATATTCCGTCTTATCCGAAACAACAGTTCTTTGGCTTCAGGCGTTTCATTGTAATAGAATGTCTGTGTATCTCCATCGATGTTTTTCTTCTGACGTTTTACATCAACTCCTAGAAACCGAAAAACCGTATTCAGCATAGCTATTGTTTCATTTATAAGTTTCTTATTTTTTAACTGTTCAATGACCTTTTCCAGCTCATTAATGATCTGAGGCTTATTCATAGATAGTGTGTATGCATCACGGAATTTTGTTTCTAAGTTATGTGCTTCATCTATCACTATCGTCCTGACATTATTGTTGAATATTCCTGACCCATCCATGTTCCTATTTATAAGGTGAGATACAAGCATATTCTGATTACATATCACAAAACAGTTAGCTGTTCTAAGTCGTGCGCGAATCTCATAATATTTGCATTTATGTATGTAATTGCAGGAACTGCATCGGTCACCATAACTGTTTATGCATATACCATTCCATACTTCTTCAGGGATATTCAGCCTTAGATCCTTTCGTTCTGCTATGCCGTCATCGAATTTTTTATTTATCATTTCCAGAACAGACGTTTCGTGGTTATGCATCATCCTGCTTTTGAGCCTTCTGCCGCATACATAGTTTTTCATTCCCTTTGCAGTTATTACTTCCGCTTTTACGCCAAGCATATTCAATACGCTATGTATATCTTTTTCAAGCTGTTCCTGTAATGCTATGGTCGATGTCGATATGATGACCTGCCTGCGTTCTCTAAAGAAATTTATAACTAAAGGAACAAGGTATGCGATCGATTTTCCGATGCCCACTTCTGCTTCTACAGCAAGCGGATGTTTTCCAGATACAGCATCACTTATCTCCACCGCCATTTCAACCTGTCCCTCACGCCGTTCAAACCCACTTTCTTCAGCTTTGTCAAAGAATTGACGTACTGTTTCATCAAGTGCTGATTCTTCTAATATTAAATTCATAGTATGACCTCTTTCATATTTCAAGGCTTATCTTCAAAGCCTTGTCTATTTTTTTCATGTCCTTAGCACCAAGACTACCTATATAGCTTATTAGCCTTGATCGTGCTATTGTAGTTACCTGCTCACATAAAGCAGTGCTTTTCCTTTTAAGCCCAAAGTGCTCTATGCTAACATGAGTAGGCAGACATCTT
The DNA here is from genome assembly GCF_024692365.1 of Ruminococcus sp. Lineage (GTDB taxonomy): Bacteria > Bacillota > Clostridia > Oscillospirales > Ruminococcaceae > Hominimerdicola. The sequence goes on from NZ_JAILMR010000063.1 coordinate 21,724, forward strand.
TTCTTTTGGGCTGTTATCGGAACGATTATTGTTGTTGGAGAATGTTTGTTTCCAATGTCATTCTGAACGATGACAACAGGTCTTATGCCGGCCTGTTCAGAGTCCTTTGATTGTCTCATCTCTGCTAGAAACATATCTCCTCGTATAGGAGTTATATCCATAATCAGCACCTCACAATTTCCAAACCGCTGCGATTCTTTCACCTATAGCTATAACAGTAGAATTAATAGCCTTTTCCTTTGATTCAGCGAGAATTGTTACTCTGCGGATATTTCCAAATCTTATATTTGTGATCTCAATGGTATAATAATGTTTCATGATTGACCTCCTGATTATTATGTAACAGCGGCGCAGTTTTATCTACACCGCTTATCGTTTTGCCTTTATACTGATGTGTCACTTGGAGAAAACCATATGGATATCTCTGCACATCAGTGCTGCCCATAGGACAGCCTTACTTCGGCCTTTGCCGAAACGTTATCCCTTTCAGCAGATCACTCTGCATCTTCAAGGGCGTTCATTATTACCTAAGTCCCATGAACGAAGGGAACACATCGGCAGGTCGGCGTCCTCATCGACCACACAGTTCATGCCTTCCGAGCTTTCAACGCTCAGACCGTTTTGTACGGGCGGACACGCACAAGCAGCTTTCATCGCCTAAGAAGACGGCACATTCTTCTGATGATCACTAGCATTTTATCGCTCCCCTTTATGTTAAAATGGATCATGGCGCTGCTGATCTGTGGCTGACACGGCTCACCACCCCGTCACTGCTGTGCTGTACACCGATGTATTTTTATTTGATTGTCAAGATACATGGAATCTTCTTTCCACTTGTATACGGAACGATGTAAGGGTTTTGATACCCCTAAACTATTCAATAATTTATAAGTTTGTAGAGTTTAGACAAAATCCTTCTTTTCTTTTTGTTGATGTTTTTCTGATTAATCCCATAGTGTTCAGCACACTCTCTTTCAGTCAAGTTGTCGTAGAATAGCATTTTAATCAGTTTTTTGTCTTCCTCATCAAGCTGCTTTATTGCTTTCAGCATTGCTTCAATGTCAGCGATCATTATTGCCCTATCAGCAGTTGGATCTCCGGCTACTACGAATTCCCTAAAATTCTCAAAAGCACCATCATTTCCTCCAACAAGCTGAGAAAACTGTATCTCATGTTCAAAAAAGGAAGCAGCATTTTTTTCTTCACGCCATTCGGCACGCATGTACTCTCTGTAAACCTCTTCTGAAACATTTGTTTCCACTATCTTTCCTGTGATCGTGTCATAGATCTGTATTGTTTTAGTATTCATTTTTGACCTCCGTTTTGTTTTTTTAGTTGCGAAAAGACAAAACGAAGATCATGGGTATTCTGCTGTTAGTGACAGCCATTTTACTTGTAAAAACATAATGATCCTCCTTGTGGAGGATACAAAAAAGAGCCTGCATGACTACGTACACACAGACTCTGATTGCCAAAAAGGCGCACTAAAGAAAGGGTACAAGTTATGCAGTTATTCGGAAATTCCGAACAACTCCATTTTGTATCCTCAGCCTTAATGCATATCGGCTTTGAATATTTATTTTAGGCAAAAAAAGAGCCGAAGTATTCGCTTTGGCTAATCTGAGTATTCAGTACAGTTTCTCTGTACCTGACTCAAATCAATATTCAGCGATATACTTCGGCTCCATTCAGCCCTTCGTACAGCCCGATTGCTGTACGGTTTTTACGTTAAATATCTTTTATGTGTTTTTTTGTTGGGATACAGCTCTAAAAACAAGAGCACCGTTTCCCGATATAAGATCGTTTATATCTTGTACACTGCAGATCCTTTTTGCAGTAGCATCAGGACGTTTTCTACTGATATTTTTCTTTTTCAGCTCTATAATATCTATGCTGTCCTTTTTCTTCTTTAGTTCTACATCTTTACCGTTACTAAAACTTTCGCATATAGAATCCAGCAGATCCTTTGTAAAATACACATTTCCGAATGATTCTAGTTGATGTTCTTCAAGGGATTTTGCAAGGCTCTCTTCCATTTCTAGAAAATCGTCATTGTAGACATCATCGTACAATTCTGGTGGTATATCCGGACATCTTCCTGTTGATACTACGAATCTTCTCATGGATCTTACTATTGGTTCACTGCAGGCTTCTGTTTTTGACATTACGATTCGGAAATCTCCGACTGCAAATGCATAGAATTCAAATCCGCAGGAACAGTGTATGATTTCATCCACTATATCACCATCAATACGATGAATCTTATTACACCTGGGACAAGGTATAATGTATTTTTTTACACCACTATTATCCGACATTTTCTATTCCTCCAATTACTTTTACAAGTCTTTCATAACTTTTACAGCTATCCCTCTGACCTCAAACTGTCTGCCAAACATTCGTCTTTCATTGGTCCACGATTCGTTTTCAGCCCATAGGAATGGACCTTTTTCATCTTTACAGTATCTTTTGAGCGTATTGCCTTCACCCTCGATATATGCAACTACAATATCTCCCTCTCGAGTAGCGTTATCTTCTTGAAAAATAATATGATCACCGTCATCAATGCCTGCATCTACCATAGATTCTCCGCATACCGGCATCATATAGAATTTTCCGGATAGTCCGTGCAGCAATGCTGATGGGAGTGGAAAATACTCATCAACAAATACATCATCGACCATATCCGGACTGCCCGCAGGCACCGATGCACTAAGCGCACCGACAACATTCATATCTGTGTTGAACTTATCGATCAGTTCAGTATGTATCTCTCCATCCTCATATTTAAGAATGCCCTGTTCAGACATCGCCTTTAGATAACGAAAAGCCGTAACATTACTCATATTGAACTCTTCGCCTATCTCTCGGGTACTTGGTGATCTGCCAAGATTTTCAAGCGCATATTCATCAATATAGCTTCTGATTTTTATCATTAGTTCCTTATCTTTACTTCTCACAGGTTTCATCTCCGCTCTATTGGTAACAGTATGTTTCTTTTAATTACATTATAGCACATTTGTTCTAGGATGTAAAGATAAAAAAACACCCTCACTGCTATGTACACAATATTTTGTGCACGTAGATCAATAAGGGTGACTGTTTGTACTTGTTATTTTCTGACTAAATTACTCACAATTGATAATTCTCAGAAGTTAGTTTATAATGTTCAATATCAAATGTAAATACTACAACACAGGTCGACACCAGATCAAGTTGTGCCATATTACACTGTTGAATTATTATGAAGCATATGCAGTATAACCGGTCGAGCGTCACAGCAAAAAATTTTCAGTTTATCACTATGCTCCTAAAACTCAAAAGAAGCTTGCCAATTAGTGATAACAACAAAGCAGCCTGCACAATGTCAAGAATACTCAAAAACTGCGGTATTAATGGAAAGAAAGACATTGTTCACGCATTGCGTCATACATTCGCTACGCTACTCCTCAGACAAGGAACTGATATTAAAGTCGTATCTGAGATCCTCGGGCATTCCGATGTTTCGATTACTGTAAACAACCCAAAAGGACACACCCCACCCAGCGCAGCCATATTCGATAAAATAGAAACAGATTCAGTAACATTAAAAAGGTCGCTGAATCTGTTTTACTTTTATTATTCATTTTTAAGCTGTTCTTTATAGTACTAATTGAGTGTCATCATAATTAGTAAAGTGAATAGAAAAACCATATACGTTTCCAGTTGATTCCACATCAACTATTTCAAAATATTTGCTATTTCTAGATATATGCAAACATGTTAGTCCACTATTCTCCATTAATACCGTCACAAGCGACATCGCGAAAATCAGAGGTTTAGGACCATCAGGAATTAATATTACATCTCCGCTGGGTAATAATTCATTTGCCGTTTCACAAAGTTTTGAAATCATAAATTTAAAGTCATCAATATGAAATCCTATAGATATAGCTGATCGTGAAAAAATAGGATTATTAACTGATTTAATACTATCTAAAAAACCAGTCCTACTTGGATTATAGGCATAACACGAAACCAGAAAGCTTGGATCTGTAATTGAAAGAATTGCTTGAGATCTAATAATATCATATCCTAATCCCAGTATATGAATTCTTTTATTATCAACTCTTAAAGAAGGTGTTCCTGAGAATAGAGAAAATGAATCAATACCTGCACTTGGATATTTTTCATATGATGAAGGGTATTCTCCTTCCGTATACCAAAAGCTTAAAACATCATCTTTGCATAGTGTTTCTTTTAGTAGTATAGGTAATTTACAATACCAACTTCTAGGCATAGAAGAATAGTCAATATGAATTTTATTCGAATAATCATTTGTTCTTTTCTTAACTATCTCCTCAATAACTTTACGGTGAAAGTTTTCATAATCAGAATAGCTATTAATTATAACTGTTCCGTCTTTTGCGGTTATTTCATTTATCGTATCAACTACAAAAGGATATTTTTCATAGTCATCAAATGCAATGACAATAATTTTTTCGGGGGAAATACAGGATTTAATTTTATTATACAGGAAGCATGAGCGATGCTCATATCCTATTGAAAAAATGAAAACATCATCATTGTTAAAGGCGTGTATATCGAATTTTTCATTACCGATTATCATCATCGTTCTCCTCAAAAAAAGATAATTGTCTAATCTGATTTTTTTCGTTTTCTTTATCCATGCTTATTAAATAAGTTGTTACTTGATTGTTTTCAATACTAATTTTTTTGGGTGATACATCAGCTCGCATAGGGATCCAATAGTATGCAGCATAAGCATTTGATAACAAATATTCTGATGTTTTAGATATTCCGTGTATTAGAGTATCTGAATTAACTGTTATTCTGGAATATGCTATTGCTTGTACTATCCATTTTTGAGCAAAATCAAATGATTCATTACTATCAAATTTTAAAATAAAATTTGAACCAGCTGATTTTAGATACGAATCATGAACATTACTGTTTAATGTTTTTGATATTATTTCCAATTCTTTATAAATAGTAGGACCTGTATTCTCAAGAGCTAGAGTCGAAAAACAGAATGTTTTTGCGTAATCCAGAATAACACTATGTTGAACCTTTGGGGTAAGTTCACTTTTTCTTGCCTTTTCAAATAGCTTATTCATAATTTGAATAAATGCTCTGGGATTACCTTGTGATATTTTTCTGATCATTTGACTTCCTGCGTACCAACCAGGTTTTCTATTACCCTGTTTTGATAGCAAATACATCCTTCTTACATAAAAAATTGGTGCAAATTTATCATATATAGTTTTTCTTTGATTTTTATAACGTGAACTGTGCTTTTTACGGGTATCTGATAACTCAGATATGATACCTTCAATTATTGATTCATAAGAAGCTTCTTCTTCTCCTACTTCATTTCGATAATAATCAATTTGGTCATCATTTCCACACATTCCCACAAATTCCTCAAGGCTGCTAATGGTTAGATTGGCATCAAATCGTGTTTTTAATCTACTGACGCATAAAGAATTTGTAAGATTAATGAAATCCTGATCATTATATTTTAAATCAACCACTCTATAACAAAAGTCATTTTCAGCTGATACAGTAATTTTAGGATCTAAAGTTTTCAAAGTCCTATGGTAAAATGGTAATGTCGCAACCTTTAATGCCACTCTTTTTGAATCAGAACGAAAAATGCTATTAATACATCTTTGTAATGGTTCAGATAAGAATTCTGCTTCATCAATACAAATTATCCATGTAGGTTCTTCTGTTAAACCTATTTCCTTAGATATTAATTCTTTTACAGCAATCAACGGAGTGCCGATTTGATGCTTGAAAACTGGTGATATATCTTTTAAATTATTACTATCAATATTAAAATTATAGAATATTTTTTTTATTTTTGCACTCAAAGAAAAAAAATCGGATATATTATCATCTTCATCAAACCATACACTATTAATAGCTGCTGATAATGTCAAAGTTTTTTGAGCCCAAATTAATCTATCCTGTTCTTCAGACAATATCTCCTTTAGTTCAACTAACAAAGACTCTGCTAACAAGAAATTAAATGAGATTTGAAAAAGAAGAATTTGCATTTCCTCGGTCATATTTGCATTTGTGAAATGAGACACAAATTCTAAATGCATAGGAACATATAACGCAATGAATTCTTTTTTTTGTGCTATTTCTTTTGCACGAGGATCATTTATGTGTTTGAGCATAGAGTATCGCATCATTCTTAAAAGGAAAGTTTTTCCACTGCCGCGAGTACCCAAGAGGATTTCATGTTGATCATTAAACAAGGACCAGTAATTGGATATAGGGCAAAACTCATTAATAACTTTGCTATCAGAAAAATTTCTTGCTTGGCTGTCACTAAAAGGGTTTTGCTGATCAGTACCTTTAACTAAATCAGAAAGACGTTTCATGATATTCCTCCCGTTTTATTTTTTAATTAAAACAATACTATCAGGAAAACGCCCAATAATACGGTGAGTATCTTCCAAGTATTCTTTCATTTTTTCATTAAGTACATTTATTGGCATATAGTACAAACACTCATCTAAACTATCCCACTTGATTTCGCTATCGCGTTGTTTAAGACTAAGAATTGATTCCTTTATTTTTTCATAATCAAATATCTTACCCAACCTCATCTCATAATCCAAAGGAGTCTCTTCACAATTTTTTACTAGAGGGATCCAACCTGAAGCAGGCGAATATTGAAATGTTTTAAGTTTGAGTACTCCCACTTCATCTCCAAGTTCAACTACATGAATTGTATTTGGTATAGATCCTCCATATCTATGTGAAGCATTAACCGCAAAACTTCCTGCACATACAAATGAAATAGGGTTTTCCCAAGCTCCATCAAACATAGTTTGCGCCCTTGGATGATGGCGATGTCCATGCATAATAACATTAAACCCGTTTGATCCGGCTATTTCAAGCAATTCCCCACTTTCTTCAAGTAAAGAAGGATCCCAAGCTGGTACATTATATTTATAAGCTAAGGGATGATGATGCAGCAAAATCAGTTTCCACTTCTTACTCCCCTTATATTTCTTCGCTTTATCGGAAAACCATTGCAACTGTGATGTGTCCAGCTTTCCATGAGAAAACCTTTGATCTTTTGTACAACACCATCCTGTATTAAGAACAAACAAAATAAAATCGTCATTTTCAATTATACCCGAGTAAGGTGCTGGTCCCTTATCTTCTGTTGGAAACGTTGTTGTAAGATTATGTATCGATGCGTTTGCAGCGATTATACGATACTGTTCTTTTACAAATTCGATTGGAAATTCCGAATATGAAGAATCATATTGATCATACAATTCTGATATTTTCCAGTCTATATCATGATTGCCCAAACCTATAAAAATATTCTTTTGTGAAATATTAAGTTTATATGCTATATTATTAAGCATATCGTTACAATATTTAAATTCTTGTGGACTACCAATAGAAGTCAAATCACCTGCAACACATATATACGTTATATCCTGCTCTTTTAACACACTAATAGCACTCTCAATTATAGATTCAGCACCTATACTTTCATCTTTTATTGGCTCACCAGGAACTGAAAGTTCTACTGAACGTGAAAACTTTCCAAAATGAATATCACTAATCAATGCAATACGAACCATTTTAACTCTCCTATAAAAGAATTCGTTAATCCCGTTTTTTATAGTTTAAAATCGACATGATATGATAACACAAGAAGCTCTAATTTTTGTCCTCTTCCATCAGAGTTTCCAGAAATTGAACTATATCTTTTAAGAGTATGTGTAAAAAAACCATTTTGTTGATACATTTCTTGTATCTGGTGGTTATATTCATTAGTCAAAACAATATTAGCGCCCCGATCTCTTGCCTTAATCAATGATTTTAATAATCGCTTTTGATCTTTCCAAGAAAATAACTTATCATTGTATTTAATGAAACCACTTTGATTATCTGAAATTGCGTATGGCGGATCAGCAAAAATCAAATCTCCCATTTCAGCATTATGAATTGTTGAAACAAAGTCTTGGGTTAAAATATGTATATTTCTTAATGATTCTCCATATTCAATAAAATTATCAACATCATAAATAAAATTATTCTTTGTACCAATAGGTACATTAAATAATCCATCTTTATTAACTCTGTACATTCCATTATAACAGGTTCTATTCAAGTACAAAAACCTTGCTGCACGATCAATTCTATTATTAGGTAAAGTGTTTCTAATTATATAGTAATACTCTTTGCAATGATTGTCTTGATGCAGTTCTAATAATGATTTGAGTTTTTTAGGATTGCGAGCCATCACCTGATATGTATTTATTAGATCATTATTAACATCAGCAATAATGGCTTTTTCTGGAAGAAGATGAAAAAAAACAGATCCTCCACCTAAAAAAGGCTCAATATATAAATTAAATTGCTTTGGGAAAATATAAGAGTATTTTGAAATCAGCCATTGTTTTCCACCAGGCCATTTTAGAAAAGGTCGCATTTATACACTTCCAAACTCTAGACTCCTTAGGCAAAACAATAGAAATAAATTAGTTATGCCCCTAATATAATTTATAGCGAATAGTTTTTTATAACAGTAAAGACTTGAAAGCAAAACCTTATAATAAGTAGTTCTTTAATCTTTATACTATTATTTTAGTTGTAAAATCGAGATGTTACAACTAAAACCATCACATGATTACAGATTTATTCAAAATCTTCCAGTATAATTATAGCACAATATAATCATAATTGCAATATTTTTTATTAAATTTCTATACACTACAATACTAATCACATCAATTATTTATTGTTTTACTTCTTAATCACTCCAAAGCATCCCCACCGCTGCCTGCATATCGCTCTCCGTCACTCCCATTCGCTCCATCATCAGCCGAACCGCATCATCTGGCGTTTCTATCTGCGCCGTGCCCGCCTTGACCATGTCAAGCACATCTATCATGTGCGCAGTCATAAGTAGTGTCAGCCGATTTCAGCGAGAATTGCATACCCCCACGAAAGGAGAAATGCATATAAAAAGATCAATCAGCGGGCGAATCGACAAGGGCAGCGTGGCTCACAATAACCGCGAGTTCATTGCCCCGAATGTTGATAGGTCGCGCATAAAAGATGATATTACATTGGTAAAAGAAGATATAAAGACGGTCTATCATGAGCTGTTTGACAAGCCCCTCGCGGAATATAACGCGAAGCAGAAGCGAAAAGACCGCCGCATCAAAACCTACTACGAACATATAAATCACAGCAAGCAGGAGAAGCCGTTCTATGAGCTGATATTCCAGATCGGCAACACGGAGGACACCCATTGCGGAACGCCCGAAGCTACTGTCGCAACTAAAGCCTTGACTAACTTTGTCAAGGGATTTCAGATGCGCAATCCGCACATAAGGGTGTTCAACGCCGTCATTCACTTGGACGAGGAAACGCCGCACGTCCACATTAATTTCATTCCGTTCGCAACGAATCAAACGAGGGGGCTGTCTACCCGCAACTCATTAAGCAAGGCGCTGGAACAGCAAGGGTTTGTTAGTGAGGGGAAGAACATGACCTGCACCAAGCAGTGGGTGGAACATGAAAAGGAACAGCTTGCGGAAGTCATGAAGTCCTATGGTATCGAGTGGGAAAAACTCGGTACGCACGAACAGCACCTTGATGTCCTTGATTACAAAAAGAAGATGAGAGCCCGTGAGATCGCGGTGCTTGAAAATAAAGTTGAGTGTACTCAGCATCAGCTGGAATCAACCGAGAGGGTTCTTCGTGATGCTGATAATGCTATTGATAGACTTGATAAGAAATTTGCGAAGAAGTCGGAAGCCGTCGAACAGCTTGATTCGGATATCAAGAGCAAGTCTGCCGAGTTGGAGAACACCAATGAACAGCTTGCCGTCAATCAACAGCTTTTGCAAGTCACCTCTGTAAAGGTCGCTCAAATCAATGACATTGACAGCATTAACGTTAAACACTCCGCTATCGGCAGCAAGGTCACACTTTCTGAGATGGACTACAACAGTATTGTCAAGCTTGCAAAGAAAGAGTTGGCTGCCGAGCATGATTCGGCTGAAAAAGATGACGAGATATACCGTCTGAACGAGATACTTCAAGCCCTCAACAAAGAAAAAGCCTTATGGACTGACGAGCGGTCGGCACTCCATAAACTGTGTCTATAGACACAGTTTAATTATTCGAGAAAATGAAAAAGCACCTATTCAAAAAACTGAATAGGTGCTTTTGATGCTTGTAAACTTTGCAACATCATAAGAAATACAAATCAAATCGAATTGTTGCTTTAATTAATTTGGATGGTACTATCTCCAAGTTTAATGTGGTCT
>NZ_JAILMR010000064.1 GCF_024692365.1 Ruminococcus sp.
AGCTGGTCGGCATATCTGATCTCCACGGGTGGTTTTATGAAGTTCTGTTCCATAGGGGTGCTCCTCCTTATTCGTTCACGAATTATCCATGTATTGATTATAACATATTTATTTTCAGATTACAACAGATTTTTATAAAAAATGAAATGCAGTACATTTTTTTGTACTAAAAAGAAATGTTCGCGGCAATAAAAAACTGCTCTCCGCAAAAACAGAGAACAGTTAAAAAATATTTACCAGTATTTGCCCTCTCCCGGACACCTTTGCTCTGGTTTCAGCGCTCGGAGTTCAACATAACACCCGCAGACAGCGCACATACCGTTCATCAGCTGGTCGCACTGTTTACAGAGTTCTAGGCGGCGCTGATATTCTTCCTCGTCAACCCGCTTGTCCTCGGGAACGGCGGCGATATACTCCATGAGTTTTTCGGTGTAAGCATCGCGGTCGATATCCGCCAGCAGACATTTTTTGCAGATTATTTTCATAGTGACCTCCATACAACCGTGATATATTGGTATATTATCACAGACGGTCGGGTTTGTCAAGCGAGAAATTGCGGTCAGCAAAAATCTCAAAATACATACAAAAAGACCGCCCAAAAATGGACGGTCTTTTTTATGGTCGGAGTGACGGGACTTGAACCCACGGCCTCTACCACCCCAAGGTAGCGCGCTACCACCTGCGCCACACCCCGACGAAATAAGCAATATGTAATTAAAAGAAGTTAAATCGAGGTGACGTGATTTGAACACGCGACTTCTACGTCCCGAACGTAGCGCTCTACCAAACTGAGCCACACCTCGATATAACAAGACCGCCCAAAATGAGCGGTCTGTTTTTTAGTCTGGTCGGAGTGACGGGACTTGAACCCACGGCCTCTACCACCCCAAGGTAGCGCGCTACCACCTGCGCCACACCCCGACGACTTAATTATTATAGCATATCAGTCACGATTTGTCAAGCACTTTTTTCAGATTTTTTCGATTATTTTTCGCGAGCTAAAACCGCGCAATTTCCGATAAAAACAAGTGAACGAAGTATTTAGCAATACTCCGTTCACAAACTATTTACACTTACCTTTTTACGAAATATTCCTCATACCATACAAGGAATGTGTATATCGTCCAAATCTTACGCCAGTTATCGGAATTTCCGCCAACATATTCAGCATAGATAGCGTTGATCTCATCAAGGTTAAAGAACTTCGCAGCCATATCGCTGTTGAACTTCGCTCTTACATCAGCGTTATAACGCTCGTCAGCCAGCCAGAAGCGGATAGGTACAACGAAACCAAGCTTCTTGCGGAATGCTATCTCAGCGGGCAGGACCTTTGCTGCCGCGGTGCGGAATGCCACCTTGTTCTGCTCATCGTTCACCTTGAAACGTGAGGGCATACGAGATGCGATATCGAACACTCTCCTGTCGGTCAGGGGCATTCTTATCTCAAGACCTGCGGCTTCGCTCATCTTGTCAACGTTGAGGTAGATGTCACCCTCCAGCCAGATCTGGATATCAACATCGGACATTTTGGTAAGGGGGTCAAGACCCTCGGTCTCGTCATAGATGTACTTCACCAGATCGATAGGCAGATAGCTGGGATCGTAGTTCTTGAGGATACGCTGCTTTTCATCTTCCTTCATAATGTTGGTGTTGCCCACATAGAAAGTCTTGAGGTTGTCGCCATATCTCTCGGCATTGCGGTACATATTATATCCGCCGAAGAATTCGTCAGCACCTTCGCCCGAATAACAGAGCTTGGTATGCTCAGCAGTAGCCTTGCAGGCAATGGCGAATACTATCGCGGAAGCGTCACCCAGAGGCTGCTCCATGTTGTACATAACGTAGGGAACGATATCGAAATACTGTTCGGGAGTTATCTTGCAGCGGTTGTTCTTTCTGCCGAGGATATCAGCAGTCTGCTTTGCAAGTCCGCTCTCGTCGAAACGCTCTTCGTCGTAACCGCAGGAATCTGTCACCTCTGCATCGGACATCGCCAGCACATAGGAAGAATCAACGCCGCCCGAAAGGAAGCTTTCTGCGGTCTCGCCATCTTCCTTGACCTCGGGGAAGATGTTCTGAATAGTAGTGTGGATCTCGTCAGCCCAATCTTCAAGAGACTTGCTCTCATCGGGGTGGAACTCGGGGTGCCAGTAACGGGTGATCTTTGTCTGTCCGTTTTTATGTACAAGATAATGACCGGGCATCAGTTTCTTCACACCCTTGAAGAATGTGTCCTCACCTGCAACATATGTCAGGGTCATGTATATCTGGAGCATTTTCTCGTTGAGCTCCTTAACGAAGCCCTCCTGCTCCATTATGCGGCGGATAGTTGTGCCGTAGAGCAGTCTGCCGTCTGCGGTTTCATAATAGTAAAATGGCTTGGTGCCGAAATGGTCACGCACGCAGAAAATCTCGCCGTCATTTTCAACAGCAAAAGCGAACATACCGTAGAAATGGTCTGCCACTGCAGTGCCCCACTTTTCGTAAGCCTTGACTACGATAGCCTTTTCTCTTTCAGTGCGGGGAAGAGTGCTGTCAACGCCAAGTTCTTCGCAAAGCTGACGCCAGTTGCGGATATGACCTCTGTATTCTTTTAATTCTATCATTGATTACACCTCTTTGAAATTAATATATACCTATATATTATAGCACGCATCGGCGATAAATGCAAGTAGAGAGAGAAATTTTTCGGAGGAACCGACAAACCAGTGATAGAATGCCAAGGAAGAGAGCTTTGGGTCAAGCCTTTCGCGAAAGGCTTGACCGCGCGCTTTAATTCGCGGCAGCATTTGTTATTATCACACTTTTTCTACCGCGAAGTCGGAATTTTCGCGAAAGGCTTGACCCAAAGCTCCTCTCCTTGGCATTCTTTACTCATTTTCTACAGCGAAAAAGCCCCGAAACTCTTTGACGCTTCGGGGCTGACTTTTTAAAGTTTTATTTTCTCGAATCAATAACAAACTTATGACAATAATGTCTGATAAAATGATCCATATTCTCATTGAACATTCTCTTCAGAGTATCATTGGAATACTGCGAACAGCTATCTTCATCGATAAGCCATATCTTATAGGCTTCATTTGATGCGTGTATAGAAGCTACTCTATAATCATACTCGTCATCGGTGAGTTCCTTGGGTCTTGAACCATCAAGTGCCAGTTTATTCACCTTATCGCCGATAGCGCCTGTGCCCATCAGGTGATGTGCCATTTTCTGGGCGGCAAACTCTGCATCACCGCTGGTATCGGATTCGATGATAGCACGTTCAAAAAAGTTATCCTTATCTGCAAGCATCTGATACGCATAGACAGCGTACCTCTTTTTGCCTGCAAGCACGGAAGTATCGGTAAATGCGTGCTCACCTATCTCTGTTACGCTTTCGGGGATAGGCATAGGCTCCATCTTTTTATTGCTGAAAAACGCGGTCGCGCCGATTGATCTTACTGTATCGGGGATATTCACTGTTCTGAGATGACGGCAGCAGCCGAAAGCATAGTCACCGATGATTTGCAGACCCTCGGGGAGTTTGATATGTCTGAGGGAACTACAGCCTCCGAAAGCAGCTTCACCGATTTCAACGACACCATCTGGAACTACTATGTCAGAAACGCCATCTTCTTCAATATAGCCAACAAGAACCCCATTTTCTATCTCAAATGCCATATTATTTTTCCTCCGTATTTCTGTCACCAAAACACTGCGTTATGCTTCAATTTTCTTCAATTTATCATTAATTAACCCGACTTTATTATACTATAATAATTATACAATATAGGTTGAGGAATGTCAATGGAATTAAAAACATTTTAACAGTTTGAACACATAATGCAGGTCATCGACTATTGGATATCAATTTGACAAATACTCTACTTCGATAATGGTTAAATTGTTCGTTTTCACTATTTTTAGAAGATGGATTTCATTGAGGATAGTTTCTATTTATCCGTATAATCAAGCTTTTGACAATATATGCAATATCACTCCCATTTAATTATCGGATATACACCATTAAATATGACAGAAATAATTTAACATATCACATCATAAGCATTGCTAACTTTTTGAATACTTTTTTGTTTCAATTTTAGAATTATATTCATCGAAAACGTTTGTGATAATCGAAATATTATCGATAACCTGTCTATTTGTTCCCAATTTTCGTGATTAGTTATGAGATTTCAGCCATTTTTCACGTTATTCGACTTGAAAATTATCATTTTGTATGCTATACTAACATTGTAACAGGAATAACTTCGACCTTAAAGGAGTAAATTATGAGCATTAAGATATGGGGAGCTTTCAACGACCGCACGGAACATGAAAGTTTTCATATAAATATAGCGGGCGAACCGTGCTATATGCTGGTGCATTTTCACGACCCTGTTGAGCTTCTGCTGAACGGGAACACTATCATCACCGAGCCGAATGCCTGCGTGATATTTCCGCCCGACAAGCCTGTGGATTACAAGTCTTTGAGCGGCGGATTCACCAATGATTATGTCAAATTTACATACGATGACGAGCGGCTTCTGGAGAACAGCGGGTTGCCGACTAACAAGGTTTTCTATGTCGAACCGAGCTGGAAATTCATTGAGAGCATATCGCGGATAACCTGGTGGCTGACCGATGTTATGATTGATCACAGCCGCGAGATGGCTGATGCTCTGCAGTGTGCGATAGATGAGCTGAGTCTCAACCGAGTGGATATCAGCCCGAAAGCAAAGCGGGACAATCTGACTGTTCAGCGTTTGCGACAGATACGTTCGGAGGTAAGTTCGGCGCCCGGAGAGTGGTCGGTCGAGCGAATGGCGGAAGCTTTCTACATGACGCGCAGTCATTTCAGCGTGCTTTACAAAAAGCAGTTCGGGGTATCTCCGGGAGAAGATCTTCAGCGTATAACGATGGAGCTGGCGGCTTCACTGCTGAAAGAGAGCCGCATGAGCGTTGAGGAGATAGCAAAAGAATGCGGTTACAGCAGCAGCGAGAATTTCATCAGGAGTTTTAAGAAGATGTTTGGGACGACACCGCTGAAGTACAGAAATGGGTCGGAGAAATAAAAATGACCGTCTGCTATGTTTGCAGGCGGTCGATTTTTTATTCTTCATCCTCGGATTCGTCTTCAATGGTCAGTTTGTAGTAGTCGTCTTCTTTGCCGTTCAGTAGTACCATTTCGAGAAAATTATGATTCTCGTAGAAGCTGAACTTTACACGACTACTGTATCCCCACAGGTCGGCGCGGACATCTTCGGGGATTTTTTTGTATTCGCTGACGTACCATATCGGGCAGTCGTTGAAAAGTTCAGCGCTTGCTATATCTTCGTAGAAACTGCTGTCGCACTTGATGATGGGTGTACAGCCGTACTCCTCTTCTATTCTATCGGCAAAGGCGCGCAGTCTTTCGGCTATCTTTTTGTCGTCCGAAGGGAGTATCGAATAGAAAAGGCTGAGGTCGCAATCCACGGCAGGACGAAGTCTTCCTCCCATACCTCCGCAGATATCGATGAAATGCTCTGCCTGTTCCTTGCCGTCAAGCATTGGGTCGAAAACGTGCAGCATTCCCGTGGGAAGACCTGTCTGCCCCGAGCCCTCTTTGTTCTGCTCAAAAAGCTTATCCTCGTAGGATACGCCCTTGGTGGCACGGATATAGCATATCTGGATATTCTGCTGTGCGAAACGCTTCCACTGTACCTCGCCTGCCTTTTCGGTAATGACCGGTCCTCTTATGGGGTAGTCACGCTTTCTGGGTTCGTTGAACCAGAGATGTCCCGTGAAAAAGAGCAGTCCGATATCAACGGCTAAGACTATGAAGCAGAGAATTATAACGCCAACTATCAGCCTTCTCAGCCAGTGCTTTTTCTTCTTTTTTTTAGGGACTTCGTCTTCGCCCTCGGCTACTTCGCCTTCGGGGAATTCACCGTATTCATCGGGGATATCATCGAAGTCATCAAAATCTTCTTCGTACTCATCGGAGATTTCTTCATATCCCTCTTGAATCTCTTCGTATCCGTCCTGAATTTCTTCGTATTCATCAGTTGAATAATCGTATTCTTCCTCAGGATAGTCGTACTCTTCCTGAAAATCTTCGGACTCATCGGAGAAATCGTCGTAATTGTCGAATGATTCTTCGTGCTCACCGTAATGAGCAAAGATATTTTCGGGTACTACTGTGCGCGGACGGATGTAATTTGAATAATCCGCGGGCGCATCCATATACTCCCTGTCAATTTCAGCTCTCGCCTCATCGCTGAGACGAAAGCTGTTTTTGCGCTTATCATTATCAGGTCTATTTTCCATCAGAAACCTCATACTTGCTGTTAAGCTCGGCAAAATTATATCTTTCAAGCTTTTCAGATACTACATTTGTGATATCGGCAAAAGCGTCCCTGAAAGGACACTTTTTCGATGCACCTCTGCTGCAATCCGAATCGGGCTGAAGGCATCTTGAAAAGCAGTATTTACCCTCGATAGCCTCTATCACCATTTTCAGCGTGATATCCTTCGGATCCATAGCGATGACATATCCGCCCTGTGTGCCTTTTAAGGATTTTACTATCCCTGCGGACACCAGTTTGCGCAGTATTTTCAGCGAGAACCTGAGGGTAACAGAAGTCTGTTCGGCAATGGTCTTAGCGTCAAGCCTGCTCTCTGATCTGCACAGCAGGGCTGTTATCCTGACTGCGTAATCAGTTTCGAGAGTTATGTACATCTCGCCCTCCCTTAGTCAAGATAATCTCTGACCTTGTTGCTTCTGTTGGGGTGACGGAGCTTACGCAGTGCCTTTGCTTCGATCTGGCGGATACGCTCTCTGGTTACTTTGAATTCCTGACCAACTTCTTCAAGAGTTCTGGATCTGCCGTCCTGAAGACCGAATCTCAGTCTGAGCACCTTTTCCTCACGCTCGGTAAGGGTGGAGAGTACCTGATCGATCTGCTCTTTCAGCAGTACCAGTGAAGCGGCTTCTGCAGGTGCGGGAGCATCATCATCGGGGATAAAGTCACCGAGGTGGGAATCTTCCTCCTCACCGATAGGAGTTTCAAGGGAAACGGGATCCTGAGCGATTCTCATGATCTCACGTACTCTTTCAACGCTCATATCCAGTTCCTCAGCGATCTCCTCGGGTGACGG
This sequence comes from Ruminococcus sp., assembly GCF_024692365.1. Classification (GTDB taxonomy): domain Bacteria; phylum Bacillota; class Clostridia; order Oscillospirales; family Ruminococcaceae; genus Hominimerdicola. The sequence goes on from NZ_JAILMR010000064.1 coordinate 7,126, forward strand.
ATCATGACCGTTCTTGTGCAGGAGCTGAGAAGATACCTTCTTTACCTTGGTTATAGTCTCTACCATATGAACAGGGATACGTATAGTTCTTGCCTGATCAGCGATTGCTCTTGTGATAGCCTGTCTTATCCACCATGTGGCGTATGTGGAGAACTTGAAGCCTTTCTTGTAGTCGAACTTTTCAACTGCCTTGATAAGACCCATGTTGCCTTCCTGAATAAGGTCGAGGAAGCTCATGCCTCTGCCAACGTATCTCTTGGCAATGGATACGACCAGACGCAGGTTGGCTTCTGCAAGACGCTTTCTTGCCTTTACAGCTTCCCTGTCATTATCGCCCGACATCATTTCAGCCAGCTGTATCTCTTCCTCAGAAGTCAGCAGGGGAACTCTGCCTATCTCCTTGAGGTAGATCTTAACAGGGTCATCGATAGCGATACCATCGGTAGAGAGGGCGATATCAACGTCGTCCTGTTCAAGCTCGTCATCAGGATTAACGAAATCAAGAGTATCGTCAACAACTACGTCGTCGATGATCTCGATATTCAGGCTGTTGCAGGTGTCATAGAAATTATCCATCTGCTCAACATCAAAATTCAGCTTTTCAAGTGCGTCAGTTATCTCCTTGGTGGTCAGCTTGCCTGTCTGCTTGCCGTGTTCCATCAGGTTTTCCATTATCTTGCTCTTGTCTGTCATGTTCAACTCTCCTTAGTTTGGGTGATCTGTATTTTTTACTGCGTCAGCATTTTTTTCTGCGCAGTTCCTCCATCATTTTCAAATAATCCTCGCTGGTCTTTTCTTCCTCAGCAGGCGGCGCATTTCTCTTATTATACGCCTTTATCGAAGATATATACTGCTCGGCGACTTCCCTGTTGACATTCAGTTTCGCATACTTCGCAAAAGAACGTCTTAGCCTGTTCTGCTCTTCCTCGGAAAGGGATTCGCAAAGGACTTCAAGGGATACGATATCTCCCAGAGATAGTCTGCCCGAGATATCGACAAAAAGCTTTCTGTTGAATTCATCGGTGAATTCATCGGGGGAAATCCGCTGACCTATCTCCTGTGCGGCATCGCTGTTGCAGCAGATGTAGTAGATAAGTCCTCGTTCGCAGTAGACCGCTTTATTGGCGGCTGTTTCTTCATCGGCAATGATAGTCTGCCTTACTTCTTCGCGCTGTTTGGAACGCCTTTGAGTGTCCATCATGCGCATCATTATATCATCGACCGCCGCTCTTACAACATCGAATGAAACGTTGTACTGTTCCGAAAGCTGTCTTTCCATGGTGTCCCTTGCGGTACTGTCAGGTTCGCCTGCGATGGACGTATATGCCATTTTCAGGAAACGAATCTTATCGTCCCGCTTTTCGAGGTCAAGTCCGCGGGAATAGTAGCCCAGTTCAAAATCGAAGCCGTCAACGGCATTATTTATCAGATATCTGAAATGGTCTTCGCCGAACTTGTTTATGTACTCATCGGGGTCTTTGGCGCCCTCCATATGGATAACGCTGCTGCCAAGTCCTCCGCTTCTAAGCATACCAACTGCACGCAGGGCGGCTTTTTGTCCGGGGTCATCAGCATCATAGCAGATAACCACACGGTCTGCGTAATTCTTCATCACCTTGACCTGTTCTGGAGTAAGTGCCGTGCCGCATGATGCAACCGCATTGGTGAAACCATGCTGATAAAGGGAAATTACATCGAGGTTGCCCTCGCACAAAAGAAGTTCACGGCTTTTCGTGGAAACGTCCTTGGCGTAATTCAGCGAGAAAACGAATCTTGCCTTTGAATAGCCGTCAAGCTTTTTCTCGTCATTCGTCCTGCGGAATTCTTCCGATGTGGTATCGCCTGTGTTGAGGTACTTCCTCTTATCGTCACCAAGGGTTCTTCCGCCGAAGCCGACTATATTTCCCGTAACGTCAATAAACGGGAACATGGCTCTGTCCATGAAGAAATCGTATGTTCTGCCCGAAGTCTGGGAACGTCCCAGAAGTGAAGCTGAAACCAGTTCGTCTTCGCTGTATCCACAGCCCAACATATAGGATTTCAGAGCGGTAAAGCTTTTCGGTGCGAAGCCCATGCCGTACTTTTTTATCACATCAGCTGAAAGTTTTCTGGTATGGACGAGGTAGTTCAGACACCTGAGACCGTCCTGAGTTTTCAGCTGGTCGCGGAAGAATCTTGCCGCGCACTTGTTCATTTCGTATATGCGCATTCTGCGCTTATAGCTTTTATCATCAGCGCCCTGCCATGTGGGGACTGTCATTCCCGCACGCTGGGCGAGATAGTTGATGGCGTCCATAAAGCCGAGGCTTTTGTACTTTCTTACGAAAGTAACAACATCACCGCTGACGCCGCAGCCGAAGCAGTGGAAAAATCCCTGTGAGGGAACAACACTGCATGAAGCTGTGCTGTCATCGTGGAATGGGCATTTGCACATATATCCGCGCCCCGAGGTTTTAAGCTCGACACCGTTCTCACGCATGACCTCATTAATGGGGTTCTCATATTTCAGCTTTTCAAGAAATTCCTGATCCAAAAAATGCGTCCCCCTTTCCTGTGCGGCTCGATATTTGCTTTACTTTATCATCCATGCCGCGGGGATGAAAAGTTCCTTGAAAGTTTCAACTGCGAACACATCGGTCATTCCCGATATGTAATCGCAGACAGCCATATCTATGCCGTAATGATAGGCAAGGTTCATGTACATGGCGGGAAGTCTTTCAAGATGGTCTGTATAATACTTGTATAAATATGCAATCATATCCTGCGCCTTGCGTTCTTCCGACTTGCAGGCGGGATTTGTGTAAACACTGTCGAACATGAATCGGTGCAGTGCTTTATATGCTGTTTCCACCTCGGGTGTCATTTTCAGCGAATCCTCGTCACCCGCTTCGCCGTTAAGTCCACATTCTATCAGCGAACTTACGAGAGTTGTTATTCGCGAGGATTTAGAATGACCGAGAACCGAGGTTATCTTCGACGGTATATCATCTTCACGAAGTATTCCCGCCCTTATGGAATCATCAATATCGTGGTTGATATAGGCGATAACGTCAGCAAAGCGTACGGCGTAGCCCTCATAGGTCTTAGCGACAGCGTTGGTATGTTTAAGTATTCCGTCCCTGACTTCATGGGTGAGATTAAGACCTTCGCCGCTTCGTTCAAGGATATCCACCACGCGCAGGCTTTGCTCATAATGGTGGAATCCGTAGGGGCTGAGTTCGTTCAGCATACGTTCCCCCGCATGACCGAAAGGCGTATGACCGAGGTCATGACCCAGCGCGATAGCTTCGGTGAGATCCTCGTTCAGCCTGAGCGCGCGGGCTATTGTGCCTGCTATCTGGCTGACTTCAAGGGTATGGGTAAGACGGGTACGGTAATGGTCTCCAGCAGGTGATAAGAACACCTGTGTTTTGTGTTTGAGCCTTCTGAACGAATTGCAGTGGAGAATCCTGTCCCTGTCACGCCTGTATTCGGAGCGTATGGGGCATTTCTCTTCCTGCCTTTCTCTTCCTGCGGAACTATCTGAGAAAGCGGCTTTTTCACAAAGGATACTATGTTCAAACTGTTCCCACTGTTCTCTGGGCAGCATATCATCACCTCCGCCTATTTTCGCCGTTTACTAGAATATACTTAATATACTCAAAAAATACCTTTATTTTTTTGAGAAGTTTCGCGCAATTTGTAAGAAATCACAAATTTACAACGAAGTTCGGAAGCAAAATATACAAATCAACGGTTATTTTCGGAGAAATCTGCCCACATTCCTTTTTGTATCTCATATTTCAGCTGACCGTTTGAGATATCTGTAAGCTTTTTCAGAAATGCGTCGCAAAGCTCGGTCTTTACAAGGAGCTCCATATCGACGGTATCGGCGAAATCTTCACGCTGAGTGATGACTTCATGATCGGGCAGGATATATTTGATCTTGCCGTAGAGGTTATAATCACAGGAGAATGAGATCATCGAGCACTCGTACATATTGAGGATATCGGCTTCGGATATAGCCAGCGAACAAGCCTGTGAATATGCCCTTACAAGACCATTAGCACCAAGGAGAACTCCGCCGAAATATCTTGTAACGACAACGCATACATCGGTCAGACCCGCCTTGTTTATCACATCAAGTACGGGGACTCCGCCTGTGCCCTGAGGTTCGCCGTCATCGGAATAACGCGAAACATTGCCCTCACGCACAACATAGGCATAAACGTTATGCCTTGCCTTGCGGTTCTCCGCCTTTATCTTCTCGATGAAAGCGATCGCCTGTTCCGCAGTTTTAACGGGGGCTATCTGCCCTATAAAATCACTTTTTTTCTCGGTATAAGTGCCTTGGGCACAACCGTAGACCGTTTTGTAGTTCATACACTGTCCTCTTTCGATTCTGTTTTGCTGCTGTTTTGGTATTCCTGTTTCAGTCTTGAAAAATAGTTTTCCCACTTGTTTCTTCTGCCATTATCATTGGGGAGTTCGTTCAGTGCAGAGTTATTTTCGATGGCATTTATGGCTTTGATCTCATATTCGTCCACATATCTTATCTCGGAATCAAGATAAAAGCTTTTTTCAAATATGTCATCACCCATCGTGTGATAAGAAATGAACTCACCGTCATCTTTATCATAGACCCATGCCATATAGCTGTCTGCATCTATGGCAACGATCCGCATATCATCAGGGAGTGCGACTTCGGGTTCATAGTCATAGTATAAGTCCACACGATAATCTACTGACCTGCCCTCATCATCGCTAAGTTTAAGAAATGATTTTGGCACAAGGCTTTTACTGTCTGACCTTATCTCGGCACTATATGTTTCACCCGATGAATTCACGAACTCGCCTTTGTAATCGATCTTATACGAGGGACTAAGGAGAAATATCAATACAAACACAATGATAAACAAAACGGGGATCGAAATCGCTATGATAAGGAGTATTATGCCTGCTGAAACTATGCTGTTCTTCTTTGCCGTCACCGCTTCATCATGCAAGTTATCCAATTTCAAGCCTCCTCTATATACAAAAAAGAGCGGAAAATTTCCGCTCTTTAACTTCTTGATAATTAGTCGAGGTTGAATCTCTTCTTGAATCTGTCAACACGTCCGCCGCTGTCAACCAGCTTCTGCTTACCGGTGAAGAAAGGGTGGCACTTGGAGCAGATCTCGACCTTGATGTTCTCCTTGGTGGATCTGGTCTTTATAACGTTGCCGCAA
>NZ_JAILMR010000065.1 GCF_024692365.1 Ruminococcus sp.
CACCGACACGGGGATTTTCAGTCCCCTGCTCTACCGACTGAGCTACAGAAGCATATAAGCGACCCGGATGAGACTCGAACTCACGACCTCCGCCGTGACAGGGCGGCGTTCTAACCAACTGAACTACCGGGCCGTGTCAGAAAGTCGTGTGCAGAAGTTCTGCACACACCTGACTGATGGGGACTACAGGGCTCGAACCTGTGACCCTCTGCTTGTAAGGCAGATGCTCTCCCAGCTGAGCTAAACCCCCATATTCTTACCTGTGAAGTTCGTTTCGTTTTCGTTTCGTCCCTCACAACAGTATCTATTATACACCATCAACCCCCATTTGTCAAGAGGTTTTTCAAACTTTTTTTGAGTTTTTTTCACTTTGTAAAATCAGCCCTGCAAAAATCCAAATTTTTGAAAACTATTGCAGATTTTAAACAAATAAAAGCGTGATCTTACGCTGACGACCCTTTCAAAACCGCGCAAAAAGGGCGGAGAATCATTTTCTCCGCCCGTGATGGTTATTTCAGACCCTTTGCCTTTGAAAGATTTATGCCGTTCTTGCCGAGAGCTATCTTGTGGTCAAGTCCAACGAACTTGCCGCCCTCCTGCCAGAGCACTTCCTTTACGAACTCGTACTTCTCTTCGTCCCATGTGGTGAAGTCGTCGAGGACAAGTCCGCCTGTGTCGCCTGAGTTTGCATTGAAGCACCAGAAGGTGTGGTTCAGGTGGTTCTCCTTTATCAGCTGGCGCATATAAGTCATCCATGTGATGTTAGGCTCGGTCATAAAGCCGCCCCACTCGCCTATCAGCAGGGGTGCGGTCTTGTCGGTGTAGATATACAGCCAGTTATCCTGCCAGCAGTCCTTTTTCAGGCTCTTGAAGTCGTAGCTGCCCTCGAACCAGGGCTGTTCGTATACGGTAGGACCGTAATCATGGGGTGAATATACCAGCTTGTCCTGATGCTTTCCGAGGTCGATAGGATAATCCTTTACGCCGCGGAGATTTCCGCCCCACCAGTTGAAGTAGTAGTCCTCATTATCCTGCGATTTGTAATCGCCGTTCTTCTTGATGTTCTTGGGGTATATCTCAGTACCCTCTACCATTATAAGAACGTTGGGGTTCTTCGCCAGAACTTTCTTTGCAGCAGTTTCAGCAACGTACTTCCAGTTATTGTCAGTCTTGCTGTCGTTCCATATAGCCGCCTGATCGCCCTCGGCAGGCTTGCCGTGAGGTTCGTTTTTCAGGTCGAAAGCTATGATGGTATCGTTGTCCTTGTAGCGGTCAGCCAGCCATTCCAGCGCAGCATAGTATTCCTTTGCGCTGACCCTGTCGGTGTACCACAGATTTGCATTGTGACCCGAAGCATCGGTGTTAGCCGAATGGATATCGGGCATTACCTTCATGCCGTTTTCTTCTGCCAGTTTCAGGAAATAGTCAAATATCTCCAGAGAGTTCATGGAGTTGAGTTCCTCATTGTAAGCGTTGTTGTAGTTCGCCTGAGGATACTCCCCTGCTGCCCACTGGTTTATCAGCTCGGCAGACATAGGCACACGTATCAGGTTGAAGCCATGGTCGGCTATCGCCTTGATGGTAGGCTCAAATTCGCTGTTCCACAGACCGTCAAAAGTATTGGTGCCTGTGTTGTAGCCGAACCAGTTAACACCTGTCAGCCAAACCTGCTTGCCGTTGGCATCAAGTATCTTGTTGCCGTCGGTATGCAGCCAGTCGTCGCCCTGCTCGGCATTCTTGGAACGCTTCAGCAGCTTCTTGACATCGACATCTTTCTTCTCGTTGTTGCCGCCGTTGTTATTATTGTTATTATTGTTGCTGTTATTGTTATTGTTGTTCTGGCTGACCTTGCCCTTTTTCAGAGTGCAGTCAACGCCATTGAGCTTTGCAGACTTCACATTCAGCGCACCGCCTGTACCGATATTGCAGCCCAGGGTCACAGAACCGCCCTTTGCGATATCGCCGTTGTACTCGGCATTGGTGATGGTGAGCTTATTGCCCTTTATGGTGAACGTGCCGTTCCAGCCGTCGCAGGATTTCAGGTCTGCAACTTCCAGTTCAAGCGTCCAGCCGCTTACAGCGTCATCACTGTAATTCGCAACACCGATATCCAGACCGCTCATCTGCTTGCCGCTGTCTTCCCAGCCGTTTGTAGATGACCATGTTACAACATAGCCTTCCTTTTTTACATCGTCCTCTTTCTCAGCTTCGGAGTCTTCCTCCTCGCTTTCAGAGTCCTCTTCTTCCTCTTCTGCCTCGGAATCCTCTTCCACCTCTTCTTCAGATTCGCTTTCCTCAGCCTCGGAAGAAACGGTCTCCGACTTTTTCTTAGGTGAAGATGTCTTCCATGAATCATCGTTCTTGCCGCGATTTGTCACTACCAGCGCGATTATCAGTCCGATGATGACCACGCCCATGGCAACAAAACCCGCGATGACCTTTTTTGAGATACCTCGGTTCATTTCCATTCTCCTTACATAAAAATATTACACCATATCCCTTTAGCATAAAAATACTTTAACGTACTGATTATAGCACATTTCGTTTGGGTTGTAAAGATGTCCGCAGGAAGATTTTGCCATCATTTGTCGGACTTTCGTGCATAATTGGCTAACTTAATATATGCACATTATATAATGTAAAAATATTCACCCGTATCACCTGCCCTCAATAGTAGGAATAGCCGTATCTAACAGGATAAAATACACACAAATCCATATAAATTACCCCGATTTATAAACAAGCCTACAAAATTATATATGTCATAAAAAATACATTGAAATCCGTATATTATAGTAGTATAATGTAAAAGCTGTGCCGTTTTGGCATGGATTATTTTGGCTGTCCGCTCAGCACGCCAATCTCAGCGGAATGACCATGTAAAATTATAGGGAGATGAAATGATTTGGAGCAGGCCGCAAAAAAGCCTACCGAAGTAAAGTTGAAACCAAAGCTTTTCTCGGTAATGAAAAACTATTCAAAAGCACAGTTCGCAAATGATGTTATCGCAGGTGTTATCGTGGCGATAATCGCTCTGCCGCTTTCAATCGCTCTGGCACTGGCATCAGGCGTTGGCCCCGAACAGGGTCTGTACACCGCCATCGTTGCAGGATTCATCGTATCTTTTCTGGGCGGAAGCCGTGTGCAGATAGCAGGTCCTACCGCGGCATTCGCGACTATCGTCGCAGGCATCGTCGCCAAGGACGGTATGTCAGGACTGATGATATCCGCCATAATGGCAGGTATCATAATGATAGTTATGGGATTCTGCAGATTCGGCAGTCTTATAAAGTATATCCCCGGCACGATAACCGCGGGCTTCACCTTTGGTATCGCCGTGACAATTGTTATCGGTCAGGTGAAGGACTTCATGGGTCTGACTTTTTCAAGTTCACCCATTGAGACCACCGATAAGATACTGGAGATCGGCAGAAGCATCACCACCCTAAACTGGCAGGCACTTGTGATCGGTCTGGTATCGCTGGCTGTGCTGATACTGTGGCCTAAAAAGCTGGATAAGATACCCGCTTCGCTGATAGCTGTACTGCTTTGCTCGGCAATAGTAAAGCTTGGCGATGTAAAGGTGAACACCATCGGCGACCTCTATACTATTTCCTCGGCACTGCCCAAGGTAACAGTTCCCGAGCTGAATTTCGCGCAGATAAAGGCTATGGTGCCCAACGCATTCACCATCGCTCTGCTGGCTTCTGTTGAATCACTGCTTTCCTGCGTTGTTGCTGACGGTATGATCGGTTCAAAGCACCGCTCCAACATGGAACTCATCGCACAGGGCGCCGCAAATATCGGCTCTGCACTGTTCGGCGGTATTCCCGCAACAGGCGCTATCGCAAGAACAGCCGCTAACGTAAAGAACGGCGGCAGAACTCCTGTTTCCGGTATGATACACTCGGTAGTTCTTCTGGGCGTACTTGTCGCTCTGATGCCTTATGCGTCCCTGATACCCATGCCCACCATCGCCGCTATACTGTTTATAGTAGCATATAATATGTGCGGCTGGAAAAATATCCGCGATATGATAAAGACCGCTCCCAAGAGCGATATCGCTGTTCTGGTACTCACCATCGTGCTGACTGTTGTTTTCGACCTTGTTGTAGCTATCGGCGTAGGCATGGTAGCGGCTTCAATGCTCTTTATGAAGCGTATGGCTGACGTTACCGAGGCTCACACATGGATAGATGTTGACGATGAGGACACCGACCCCGACAATATCCTGCTGAAGCGTATCCCCGCGAATACCCGCGTATTCGAGATAAACGGACCCATGTTCTTTGCGGCAGCCGACAAGTTCGGCTACATGATGGACGATAAGGATATCGACGTTCTCGTTATCAGAATGAGAAACGTTCCCGCAATAGACGCATCGGGCGTTGCATCGCTCTCCGACGTTGTAAACCGCTGTGCAAAGCACAATGTAAACGTAGTATTCTCCCACGTAAACGAACAGCCCATGCACGCCATGGAAAAGGCTGGTCTTGTTGAAACACTGGGCAAGGAAAACTTCTGCGACCATATAGATACCGCCCTGCTGCGTGCTGAGACTATCGAGAATAGTATCAAAGCAGCTTCGGCGCAAGTAAGCTGAAAATTATGTAAACCGCGCCCCGCACGATGCACACAGCACCATGCGGGGCGTTTCGTATATATACAGACTCTCAGATAAAATGCACCAGATCATAAGGATAATACTGTTCATTTTGCAGATCATCGTCAGCAAGACCAAGTCTTTTAGCGACCGCGCCTGCTTCAAAGCACCAGTAGCCGTAATAAAGATTATCATCAGTTATCTTGTGAGTATCATACCATGAACTCGACCGACTGCCCTTATACCAGCCGCGGAGATACTTTATCAAAGCTTCTCTGTCCTTCTCCGTTATGCTTTTTACCAGATTTTTATAGTGGCGCGGGAAAGATATCTTACTGTCATCATACTCGATTTCAGCACCTGATAGGACAAAATCAATGAGATAGTCGTAGGTGTCGCTCTCCATCAGTTTATCCCTGATTTTTGCCAGTGTCGCACCGTCAAGCCCAAGCAGATACGCCAGCGATGCAAAACACAGGTTATCTTCATATATGCCGCCGTCCCATGAACTGCAAAACATTTCTGTCATGGCTTCAAATTCCTGCCTGACAACTTCAAGATCATCGCCCCGTGAATACTTCGCAATGATGACACCAAGCTTTATCAGCAGTATCTCATCTTCTATCGAATCTATCCTGTCCTCTTCGATCTCGCCGTCTGCTATGCTGTCCTCAAACATCTGGATATCTTCAAGTTCCTCTTCAATAAAAGTATCAAAGTATTCCTTATCCCGCAAATTATCTCTCATCGGTGTTCTCTCTCCTTTACTGCGAAGTTTAGTCTGCTTTTACCCGAAATTATAACATATACGGTTCAGAAAAGCAAGCGCGTATTTCCAGAAAATATCAAAAATACCAATAAAATATTCACATAAAAAATTTATACTGATGAAGTGATACTATTTTAAGGAGGGCTATTTACGGGAGCAGGAGCAGTTATACTTAAACAGATAGTCATAATGTTCATTATACTCATCATCGGACTTGGGTGCAGCATGAAAGGGCTTATCACCAAAGAGGGCAACAAACAGCTTTCAAAGGTGGCGTTGTATATCGTCAACCCGCTGCTGATATTCATGTCCTACCAGAGCGAGTACAGCAGCCGTTTGCTGAAAGGTCTGCTGTGGTCATTCCTGCTGTCGGGAATTTCCTTTGGCGTGATGATATTGCTTTCAACGCTTTTGATAAGCAAAAAACGCCCCGAACATTCGCTGGAGCGTTTCTCTGCGGTGTATTCAAACTGCGGATTCATCGGCATACCGCTGATAAGGGGCATTTACGGCGATGAGGGCGTGCTTTACCTCACGGCGTACATCACACTTTTCAATATCCTTGTGTGGACACACGGCTACATGACGATGAAAGAGAGCCGCGATTTCAAATCATTCATAAAGGCGGCGACTTCACCTTCCGTTATCGCGGTATTTGTGGGACTTCTCTTCTACCTAACCCAGATACGTCTGCCCGAAATACTGCACACATCTTTGCAGTACATCTCGGATATGAACACTCCCCTCGCCATGCTGATAGCAGGCTCTGCAGCGGCACAGACGAACGTGCTGAAAGCCTTAAAAAACAAAGGGCTTTACATGGTCTGCGCCTACAAACTGCTTCTTCTGCCAATCGTCGCATTCGGGCTGGTGCATTTCCTGCCCGCGCCCCATATGGTGAAAATGGTAGTGCTGATAGCTTCTGCCTGCCCTGTTGCCACAACAGGCACAATGTTCGCGATACAGTTCGACAAAAATCCCGAGCGATGCTCCGAATTTTTCGCCGTGACTACCCTGCTGAGCGGATTGACGCTCCCGCTGGTGACAATGCTGGGCGAGATGTTCTGATGATTATTCAAATAGATACAAAATGCGGGGACAGCCTACTGACTGTCCCCGCTTATTATTTGCTGTTATTTAAGCTTGAAGTGAACGGGCATACCGTTCTTCATAGCTATCTTGACTTCGCCCTGAATGAGGGGCAGGAAGTATTTAATCGCCTCAGTGGTGATATCGTTGCGGGCGTGGTTCACCCACTCTTTTGGGAAGAATTTCTCCTTGTTTGCCACCTTTGAAGCATCAGTAGTCTCAACAGTTATAACATAAGGAACATCGCTCAGACGCTTGAAGTATACCATCTTGCCCGATTCCCCTGCAAGAGCACGCTTGACACCCTCACTGCCGATAAGCTCAGCTTCGTCGATATCGGTCTTGGAGCAGATGTGTGAAGAACATCTCTGCATAACGTTAAGTTCGATAGAGCGTACTTTACAGCCAATCCTGTCCTTTACCAGCTGTTCAAGGGTCTTGCCGATACCTGAAAGATACTCATGACCGAAGTTGTCTACCACGATATCCTTTCTGTTCTCTTCGGGAATGCGCACACCCTCGGATACAGCCACGATAACAGCCTTGTGCTTTGCCTGCATAATGCGGACATCTTCAAGGAACTTGTCAGCGTCAAGGTCACATTCGGGGAGATATATCAGGTGGGGAGCAATTTCGTCGTTAGCCCTCAGCACACAGGTAGAAGCTGTCAGCCAGCCTGCGTGTCTGCCCATTATCTCGATGATAGTTACAGAATCCACCGAATATACCGAGCTGTCGCGGATTATCTCCTGAACGGTAGCCGCAACATACTTAGCCGCAGAACCAAATCCGGGAGTATGGTCTGTAACAGGAAGATCGTTGTCTATAGTCTTCGGGATACCTATCACCTTGATATCAGAACCCACCGATTTCAGATATACCGAAAGCTTGTCCACCGTATCCATCGAATCGTTACCGCCTATGTAGAAAAAGGCTTCGATACGATGCTTTTCAAGATTCGTCTTTATCTTGTTATAGACCTCGTCATCTTCGTCAGCAGCGGGCAACTTGTATCTGCACGAACCGAGTACTGTGGAGGGCGTCTGCCTTAAAAGCTCCATATCCTCATTTGACCTTATCACCATTTTAAGGTCGATGAGCTCGTCCTTGATCATGCCCTCGATACCGTTGATAGAACCGAAAACAGCATCTATCGCGGGAGTTTTCAGCGCTTCCTTGAATACCCCTACCAAGGATGCGTTGATAGCACAGGTCGGTCCACCCGACTGAGCAACTGCAATATTCATTTGTATACCTCCGTATAACACCTTATTTTAGCGGACACCACTCCGCTTTCCAAGAAAATTATAACACATTTGGCTTTCAAATAAAATAGAGAATTTCAAATTTTAATAATCTTTTCAGTTTTTCACAAAAATTTGTATTGTCACTAACGGCAAGATATAAATATTTACCGTAAAACAGCGCATCATGGGAGTATTCGCCAATTTGCGAAAAATTTAATGCTAATAATTTTTAAAAAGTTTTTTAAAAGACTTGAAATGGAGCGCGAAATATGGTATGATTATCATATGTAAATGTGCAAATGTGATTTGGACAAATATTTTCAAGAAAATAAATGGAGGTACTTAAATATGGTAACAGCCGGCGATTTCAGAAATGGTATGACTTTTGAAGAGGAAGGCAACGTAATGCAGATCGTTGAATTCCAGCACGTTAAGCCCGGTAAAGGCGCAGCTTTCGTAAGAGCAAAGGTAAAGAACGTAATTACAGGTTCTGTAATTGAAAAGACATACAACCCCACAGCAAAGTTCCCTACTGCTTACGTTGAGAGAAAGGATATGGAATATTCTTACAGCGACGGCGATCTCTACTACTTCATGGACGCAGAGACTTTCGAGCTGATCCCCGTAAACAAGAGCGAGCTTTCCGACAACTTCAAGTTCGTTAAGGAGAACATGGTATGTAAGATCCTTTCTTACAAGGGTCAGGTATTCGGCGTTGAGCCTCCTTTCTTTGTAGACCTCGAGGTTACAGAGACAGAGCCCGGCGAGAAGGGCAACACTGCTACAAACGCTACAAAGCCTGCAACTGTTGAGACAGGCGCCGAGATCAGAGTTCCTCTGTTCATCAACACCGGCGACAGAATCAGGATCGACACACGTACCTGCGAGTACATGGAGCGTGCATAAGGCACAACCAACAAGTCATTATCTGTGAAAAGGAGGGCGGCTGTAATGGAGCTCAGCAACAAGGCAGCATATATCAAGGGTCTCATGGAAGGCATGAAGATCGACGAGACTACCGATCAGGGCAAGGTACTGAAGGCAATGGCTGAACTGATGGAGGAGATGGCTAAGGCTATCGAGGACGTTACTGTTCTGGCTGATGAAACTGTTGATGTAGTTGACAGTTTAAGCGACGATCTTTCCGATCTGGAGGACGATTTCTACGATGAGTTCTACGGTGACGACGATGATGAGGATTATGACTATGATCCTGACGATGACACACTTTATGAGTGTGTTTGTCCTACCTGCGGCGAGACCATCGTAATGGACGACAAGATGGTCGAGAGCGGTTCGATAGAATGTCCGAACTGCGGCGAGAGTCTTGAATTTGATTTTTCCGAAGACGAGACCGAGGAATAATATCCGCTTTTCATGAATAGTAATGGGCACTTTTGTCAGTTGACAGGAGTGCCTTTTTTAATTCATAATTCATAATTCTTAATTCATAATTCTTAATTCATAATTGTTGGCAGGGCGGTGATGTAGCTGAGCTTTGGATAGAATGTCAAGTAACATACCAGAATGTACAACAAAACACCAAGCGATACGAACTCATACCAGACGATACCAAATTATACGAACTGATACCAAATAAAAAAGACAGCCGTATCACGACTGTCCTTTGTATCATACTTTTAAGATTACTGCATATCAGTGTTTCTGTTTTTCAGAAGCTTCTGTCTCTTGCGCTCGTGCATATCCATGTATACCTTCTCGGCAAAGTCAACTATCTTCTTCATTATCGGTCTGAATGTGTAGAAGTACTCGCCCGCATAGGTAACAACTTCGCCGTTGAAGCCCTTCTTGAACTTGTAAACGCCGTAGTTGGGGTTTGTTTCGTCCTTATAGAAAGGAATACCCATGAAGTCGTATATATCGCAGTTGCCCTCTAATGCCCAGTTGATCATAGTCCACTGCATCAGATAGTTGGGGTACAGATTTCTGTGGTGGTTGGCAGATGCGCCGTATACATAACAGGTCTTGCCTGCGTACTGTGTTGTAACTGCGCCCGAAAGAGGTATCTTCTTGCCGTCTTCGTCAACGTAGCACATAAACAGGTGGCAATGTTCCTTGCCGAGTCCCTCAATGAACTTAACAAAGTAGTCCTTGCCTCTTATTGAGAAGCCGTCACGGATACCCGTAGCTTCCATCATGGGATAGAAATCGTCCAGTGCCTCAGTGCCGCAGATCTCACAGTATACGCCCTTCTTAGGACCTTTACGAATACGGTTGCGCCAGTCAGGCTTGAATGACTGCATAACCTCGTCCGCTGTCTTGCCCTTGATGTCTCGGAGCATATAGTTGTTTCTCGCCTGAATCGTAGTCAGCTCGGGAGCATCGTCGATATGCGAGAATCCCATATCGGTTATCAGCTTTGAACGATCTCTCTCCTTTTCCTCAAAGGGCGGGTCCCACATGAACTGATATGCGCGGTATTTCTTAGCCAGAGCCTTTACGCCCTCAAACAGGTCGGTCATAACTTCCTTGTCGCTCCAGTCGCAGACAGGACCGTGGGGAGCATACAGGAATGTTGTGGGGAATATGGGTATATTCTTGATTATAACAAGACAAGTACCCCTTATCTTGCCGTCAGCGCCGCGGGATATAACTGCGTCCCAGCCCCAGTTATCCTTTACCTTAGGCCATCTAAGTGACTGCATGAAGTTGCCGTACTCGCTGTTCTTCGCGAAGTTTTCGTACTCTTTCAGCAGTTCTTTGTTTTTCTTATCTATAATTTCCATCTTTTACCTCTCCAAAGCAAAAAATCCTATAATGTGACATATCCTAACCTATCTATTATACAATACCGTGCCCCAAAATTCAATAGTATTTATAGACAAAACCGCCTGTGCAGTGAAGTATCATTACTATCTATTATGGGTATTTTCGCCGTTTTTATCCTCTGGCAGAGCAAGACCGTAGCTCTCATAAAAAGCATCGATATCCTCTTTACTGCGCACAAGCTCCTTGTATTTCAGCTCGCCGCTTTTTCTGTCAAAAAAGCCTATGGTCTTTTCACCTGTGCAGGTTGAAGTCTGCACCTTTATCTCCAGACCCTCACAGTCCTCGGGAACTTTTTTCACGGTCTTTTTTCTGAATATGCTCATATATCCCCCTGAAAGCAAAGTCCGCACAGCATATCACGTGTATCGGCGGACTGCTGTATCTCGTCATAGATGATGTCCATGTTATCGCTGTCGTACTCCACTTCCTTTGAAAGCTCCTTCACCAGAAGTATCCGCCTTTCAAGGTCGGGAAGAGCGCCGTTTTCCGCATACTCACGCAGGAACAGCCCTCTTGCCGCAAAGGTCATATACACTGCTGAGAACAGTCTTTCCTCAGCCGCATAATCCCTTGTGCATTTGATGAAATATCTGTACAAAAAATATACCAGTATGTTTTCGAGCTCATGCTGATAGGGCGCGTAGCTATCCGCAAAAGCCTTTTCGGAAGCAAGCATCTTATCGCGGATATCTTCCGTCAGTGCGAATTTTACACCCAGGTCACCCATGTACTCCATTCGCGAAAACAGAGAGAACAGCCTGTCCAGACCCTGTCTGCCAAGAGCCCTGACATCGCCCGAAAGTATATCTTTTTCCGCCTGTATCACTATCTCCATGCGGAATCCGTCTATCGCCAGCATACCCGATATCTTTTTCAGCTGCTCGCAGTCTTCATCCTGCAAAGCTGCGCTGATATCCTCAGCGCAGTAGCACAGCACCGCCAGCCTTTGCAGTATGGTGAAACCTCTGTCCTGCGCTATATCTATAAGCTTTTCGCGGATGTTTTTCACCGCCGCGAATATCTCGCTGTCGAATTCCAGGTCATCGGGTTCTTCATCAGTCTGCTTCTCCGTAAACAGTACAGGGCGCTCATGGGTCAGCACCAGCCTGCTGACTTCCTCACAGCAAAGCCCTAGCCCTGCTTCCTTGTAGTCCCCGAACCATTCGTAAAACCTCGGATGCTCGCGGCATATCTCCGAGATATGCTCCACGCCAAGCTCCTGCTGTACACCACATAGCCCGTCAGCTGTCAGAAAAGGACATCCGCCCTCCTGCGACATATAATGCGCTCCGTCTTCTTCGTATATGTTTTCACAAAGCCGCTCGCAAAGCTCTCCGCCATGCTCACGGTAGTACGAAAGCGTACCATCGTCTATCTCAATGTCCCAGCCCATCTTACAGCAGTTGTCCCTGCAATCCGTGCAAGTACAACTGAATTCGGAAAAATAATCAGGCTGTAAAACTGTCATATAATCACGTCCTCTACGCTGAATGTAATAGTCCCCGCTCCGTTTGTGTATCGCTCGTGAGAGCGTTCTTTCTTACGGACTGCGGGCTTTATTGAGGAAGACCCTTTTGAAAAAGGGTCTTCTCAAGCAGAACCCGCAGTCCGTAAGACAGACCACTGTCATAAGCGGTGAACAAACGGAGCGGGGAAGGTTAAATTTCGCCTGCGCAGTCTGCGAAACTACGGAAGGCTTGTTTCATGGGTTCGTATGTAAAGGTGAAAGCGCGTGTGGGTGAGGATAGTTTGTTTATGTAAACGCGGTCGTCCTCAAAGCACAGCTGAACTTTCCCGAAAAGAAATACCTCGGCATTTTCCGATGGTGTTATCAGGTCGGATATCACCAACAGGGGTCTGCATTTAGCAAGCAGAGCGTCAAATGCGCGCACACCACGCTCGATGCCTTTTTCCTTGGTTATGTATGAGTATTCCGATTCAGACATCATATCTTTTACGCCGTAGCTCTGTATGCAGGCGTTTTCGGGGTCTACAATGATGGAACAGTCGAATCTCCCGCCCTGCGGGCTTGTTGAATAATAGGGCTCTATCTGCCCCAGAACATACAGCGGCAGCCAGCCGATGATAGCCTCGAGCATCTCATGAACGCTTCGGTCGATGCAGTGGATTATCTTAATGTGAGTGCCGCAGTTCAGGCAGGCTTTCATCAGGTTGACCCAAAGCGAACCGTAATCCCAGGCAAGCCAGTCGATGTTCATATCGGAATACAGAAGTATCTCACGGCTTTTGTTCTTTATAACGTTGTCCAGAAAGCGCGTGCAGCACTGCTGCAATCCACCCGAGCCGTAATACTCGGATCGTATCTCATAGGGCGGCATTTGTGGCAGTACATACTTTTCAGGTGCATCGGGAATCTCGTTTATCATCTTGATGAGCCACTTGACCGCCTGCATATTCGCGGGCATATCTCTGCTGCACAGCCAGCTGTATATCTGCTCCGCACTCTCGGTGACAGGTTCTTTGCTTTTAACTCCCATCAGCGTGTTCAGCTGAACCGCCTTGTGCTCGCTGTTTATGTTTTCAGCCACTGCCGAACACAGCTTCATCAACATCACCGTGTTTCTCATAGGAACTCTGTCGCCGCTGCGCATACGGCTGATGTATGAAGCATCAACGCCTATCTTTTCGCTAAGCTCCTTATTAGTGAGCTCAGCGATATCCATAAGACCGCACAGCTTGTTCCCGAACACGCTGCTCTCGGGTCTTTCATCGATATCCGCAGGCATATCCTTTTCGTCGAAAAGCCATATCGTCAGGGCGGAGATAAGCTTGTCCTCAGCGATATCATTGCGGTCTATTATAGCGCAGAGGTCGTTTATCCTGCTGTTATCACAGCAGTAATAGTAAACGCCTTCCACAAATTTTTTTACAGTGGTGCTTTTGCCCGTATAATTTCTAGCTCCGCTCCTGAGTCTGCTGAAATTTGCAGGACTGCACCCCGAATATCCCGCGATCACGCTGTTTTCAACGTCCAGTTTTTTCAGCAAAAAATCGACTTTCTTACTAAACATCTGCCGTGATCCTTTCTTGTAGACTTAACATAAATATACAGACATTATAGCATATTTCAGGGCGGAATACAAGAGCGGACTTCAATTCACAATTCATAATTCATAATTATTGGCAGGGTGGTAACGTAGCTGTACTTAGGATAGAATGCCAAAGAAACAAAGCGCGCAGTCGCAGCTACCAAACTGTACGAGCGTGTACCAAACGATACCACACGCACAAACTAAGTGCGTGAATATTGCCCGCGCATGAAATCGGACAGCGCCAGCGAATCCGATTTCTCGACCCGAGGAACGAGGGGCGACCTGATACCGCAGTACTTCCAACTACCAAATGATACGACCGTATACCAACCGATACGAAAAGCATCGGCGGGGATACACACTGCATTATTCATTATTCATTTTTCACTATTCATTATTCATTGAGCGGGCGCAGATACCAAACTTAGAAAATAAAAAGCACCTCTGCCATACAATGACAAAAGTGCTGATTATTCATATATTCCGCGTCCGCGACTTAGTCTATCTCGACCATGATCTTCTGACCGGAACGAGAAGCAGCTGCTCTCATAACAACGCGGATAGCCTTGGCGATCCTGCCCTGCTTGCCGATAACTCTGCCCATATCATCAGCCGCAACGTGCAGATGATATACGATAACGCCCTCATCATTGGGCTCATCAACAGATACTTCAACAGCTGTCTTGTCTTCAACCAGATCGCTGACGATCGTTTTCAGTAATTCTTCCATAGTTAAAGCTCCTTTACCTCCCGCAAAAGTTATCGGTAAGGCAGATGCGGGATACGTTTACCTTACCGATCGGATCTTTATACAAAGCTTTCGGCTCGTATATTACAGTGTGCCGTTCTTCTTCAGAATTGCCTTTACTGTATCGGTAGGCTGTGCGCCCTTAGCGATCCAGCTCTTTACCTTTTCATCATCAACCTTTACCAGGGAAGGCTCCTTGGTAGGATCATAGTAGCCCAGCTCCTCGATAAATCTACCATCTCTGGGATATCTGGAGTCAGCAACAACAAGTCTGTAAAAAGGTGCCTTCTTAGCGCCCATTCTTCTCAGTCTGATCTTAACTGCCATTTTAAATTCACCTCCATAAACTTTCCTTATATCAAGCGGGGAAACCGCATTGAAAACTTTAATCTTTATAAAACACCAGCACGATACCGAAGATTATCAAAATTACACCGCATATGAAATAAGATATCTGTGACGATCTCTTACCGTGACATCTTATAGAATCCTGTTTCTTGTAACCTTTCCAGAACCAGTCACAGTCAAAGACAACTCCGATAATATGGTAAAATCCCATTACTATCAGCGCGATGATCGCCGGGGTACGTCCCATTGAAACTCTCCTTCTGTCAGGCTTAGGCTAAAAGCCCACAATGCTCAGCATTATGCCCAGAGCAACTATCACCACGCCAAGTCCCATATAGAACTTTCTTGCGCCGTCCCTGCCAAGCAGCCTTACCCAGAGCCTTGCCTTGCTGCTGTTCATGAACCAGTCGTAGTCCTTGTAAGCACAAAATATGCAGAAGAAACCTGCTGCAAACCCAAATAGCGCTGCTATCACATTGTTCATTATGTTACCTCGATCAGCCCTGCTGCTTAGGATTCTTGCCTGCGCCCAGACCTCTCAGCAGTGCAGCTCTCTTGCGTCTTGCACCCTTACCATGCAGCATACCGCCGCCGATACCGAACTGCTTCATCATCTTCTTCATATCATCATACTGCTTCAGCAGCTGGTTGACATCGGAAACCTGTGTGCCGCTGCCCGCAGCGATACGTCTTTTACGCTTGGGATCGATTATTGCGGGCTTCTTGCGCTCTGCCTTGGTCATCGAGTGAATGATAGCCTCGGTCTTTTTGAGAGCAGCCTCGCCCATTTCAAGATCCTCATCGGATACTTTATTTGCACCGGGCAGCATCGAGATGATGTTCTTTATACTGCCCATCTTGTGTATCTGCTTCATCTGTTCCAGCAGGTCGTCAAGGTCGAAACCTTCTTCCTGCATCTTCTTTGCAAGCTTCTCGGCTTCCTCTTCGTCCACCGTCTGGCTCGCCTTTTCGATAAGGGTGAGCATATCGCCCATACCCAGTATTCTCGAAGCCATTCTCTCGGGGTGGAAAGGCTCGAACTCGTCAAGCTTTTCGCCCATACCCACGAACTTGATAGGCTTACCTGTAACAGCCAGCACGGACAGCGCCGCACCGCCTCTTGTATCGGAATCGAGCTTTGTCAGTATAACAGAATCGATGCCCAGCGCTTCATCAAAGCTTGAAGCTACCTTTACAGCGTCCTGACCGATCATCGCATCGACAACCAGCATTATCTCGTTAGGCTCTGCTATCTTCTTGATGTCCTTCAGCTCGTCCATCAGTTCTTCATCGATATGCAGACGGCCCGCAGTATCGATGATGACCAGATCATAACCGTAGTCCTTAGCCTCTTTAAGACCAGCCTTTACTATCTTGCGGGGGTCTATCTGACCCATCTCGAATACAGGAACCTCAGCCTTTTCAGCAACTATTTTCAGCTGATCGATAGCCGCAGGTCTGTAAACGTCCGCTGCTATCAGCAGAGGTCTGCTGCCCTGACGCTTGAACATCTTAGCCAGCTTTGCCGCATGGGTGGTCTTACCTGAACCCTGCAAGCCGCACATCATGATAACGCAGGGCGGTTTGCTTGGGAAATTTATCTTTGAGTTTGCCTCGCCCATCAGCTTGACAAGCTCCTCATTAACTATCTTTATCACCTGCTGTGCAGGAGTAAGGCTTTTCAGCACGTCCTCGCCGACACTTCTCTCGGTGACGTTAGCCACGAAATCCTTGACTACCTTATAGCTTACGTCCGCCTCCAGCAGAGCCATCTTGACCTCTTTCATAGCCTCCTTAACGTCGGCTTCGGTCAGTTTTCCTCTGCCCTTCAGCTTTTTGAAAACGCCGCCGAGCTTTTCGCTCAATCCTTCAAATGCCATAAGTCTGCCTCCCTGTCCGTGGAATTTATAGTAGATATGAAGCCGTTATTCAGCGGCTTCTTCGTTGATCTCATCAGTTTCGTATTCAGCGAGCTTGCTGTCAAGATTTTCAAGCAGCACGACAGTCTTTTCGGCTATCGGTCTTGACATACTTATACGTTTGCACTCGTTGAAAACGTCCAGTGCCTGTGCTTTCAGCTCTTTGAGCTCTTCAACATAGGCTCTCTGCGCTTTCAGCAGACCGAGCTTTTCCTCATAATCCGCCAGCGCTTTTTCGCAGTGCTTTACCGCATCATGAACGCCCTGTCTTGATATACCGCATTCAGCCGCTATCTCACCGAGACTGAGGTCATCGTTATAATACAGATCCATGATGTTGAACTGCTTTTCCGTCAGAAGCCTGCCATACAGATCGAGCAGGATATACATTTCAAAGCTTTTTGCCACGTTTATCCGCCCCTTTCAGACTTACTGCGAACTTTTTCGGATACCTGTAAAGCATCACAACTTTACAACGTTATTTATTATATACCACTTTTCCCCTTTTGTCAAGAGGGCAAATGCAAAAACATAAAATTTTACAATTTATTATATAAATACAGCTATTTATATGTTATAATATTTAGATATTAAATAATAAGATGATATGAGAATGAAGAAGAGGAGGGCTTTAAATTGATAACCTGTACACTTAAAAACGAGAAATACGAGATAAAGATCCCCAGCCTTACCTACGGTACAGCCAATTTTGAGAGAAAGGACAACGACGAGACTTATTTTTCCTTTATGGATAAATACATCGAGCTTGGCGGCTGGTGTATTGACACTGCCCGCGTTTACTGCGATTGGGTCGAAGACGGTGCTGATGTGAGCGAATCGGTCATCGGCAGATGGCTTGAAGCCAGAAAGTGCCGTGACAAGGTACTGATCTCCACCAAGGGCGGTCATTACGATCTTGAGACCCGCGAATCACGTCTTGACAGAGCGAGCCTTGAAGCCGATCTTGCAAGAAGTCTTGAATGTCTTAAAACAGACTATGTCGATATATATTTTCTGCACCGCGACGATCCGCATATCCCCGTTGAGGAGATAATGCCGATACTGAACGATATGTATCAGTCGGGCAAGATACACTTCATCGGTGTATCGAACTGGACAACTGCCCGCATTGAGGAAGCAAACCGTTTTGCACGCAAGAACGGCATGGAGCCTATCCGAATCAGCCAGATAAACTATTCGCTTGCCCATGCAAGCACCGATATACTGGGCGATGACACTCTGGTATGTATGGACACACAGGAATTTGGCTGGTACAGACGCCACAAATTCCCTGTTATGGCGTTCTCACCACAGGCAAAGGGTTTCTTTGCGAAGCTTGCGCGTGGTGATGCTGCGACAAATCTTCCCGAAAGCCAGTTTGCATCCACTGCAAACCTAGCGCGTCTTGCGAGAGTAAAGCAGCTTTGCGACAAGACAGGCACTGCCCCCGCGGTAGTACCTCTGGGTTATCTGAACAGTCAGCCATTCTTTGTATCCTCCGTATTTGCGGTAACAAAGCTCTGGCAGATGGACGAAAATATGGGTGCACAGGATCTGGTATACGATGAAAAGACCCTTGCGTTCCTTGACAACAGGATATGATTTTACAGACCGCTGATTTTTCGGCGGTCTTTTTTGTTGAGTTGATACGGTGGGATTTGTTTGTATACGAGATCATACCACTCTATACCAATGAATACCAAAATATACGACCGTATAGTTTGGTATACGTTGGTATAATTCATGTACTATAACAGAGCGTATGCGATCATATTTTGGTAGTTGGACGTACTGCGGTGTCAGGTCGCCCCTCGTCCCTCGGGTCGAGAAATCGGATAACAGCGACTGTGTCGGCTGTGGCTTCGCTGTATGACAACGTGCGCGGGCAATGCTTACGCACTTAGTTTGTGCGTGTGGTATAGTTTGGTACACGCTCGTATCTTTTGATATTGCCCGCGCCTGTTTGATATAAGTTCGTATCGCTCTTGTAATATGCTGTGCATTTTGGTTTTGTGCCTTGGTGATTGAGTGCTCTGCCAACAGTCAACATAGTTGACTGTGCAAACATCCCGCAAGCCTTTCGCGAAAGGCTTGACCCAAAGCTCTTCTCCTTGGCATTTTGTCCTCAATGGTTTCCAAGAAATTATTTCACGATATCTTTACTTTTATCAAAATATGTGCTATAATAAAAATGAGAAATTCTATCATCTCATAAGATAGTTATTAGAAAGAAGTGTTTTTATGACTAAGATCACCATATTCAGCGGATTCCTCGGGGCAGGTAAGACCACGCTGATAAAAAAACTCATCGCTGACGGCTACAAGGGCGAGAAACTCGTGCTTATCGAGAACGAATTCGGACAGATAGGCATTGACGGCGGATTTTTGCAGGACGCAGGCGTTGAGATTACCGAGATGAATTCGGGCTGTATATGCTGTTCACTGGTGGGCGATTTCGGCAAGGCACTTGTTCAGGTGCTGGAGACCTACAAGCCCGACCGTATCCTTATAGAGCCATCAGGTGTCGGCAAGCTCAGCGACGTTATCAAGGCTGTGCAGGATATTCACGCACATGACGTTGTTCTCGACGGTTTCACCACTGTTGTTGACGCTGCCAAGTGCAAGATGTATCAGAAGAATTTCGGTGAATTCTTCAACAACCAGATAACCTATGCAAGCTGTCTGATACTCAGCCACACCAAGGGTGTTCCTCAGAACAGGCTGGATGATGTTGTTGCAAGACTCCGTGCGCTGAACGACAAGGCTCCCATTGTTACTACAGATTGGGATATGCTGACAGGCAAGCAGCTCACCGATGCAATGACACAGAAGAACACTCTCGATGATGAGCTGAAAGCTCTGCTTGAAGAAGAGCACGAGCATCACCATCATCACCACCACGATGATGAGGAGCACGAACATCATCACCATCATCATGACGATGAGGAGCATGAGCACCACCATCACGAACATGGCGAGGACTGCACCTGCGGTTGTCACGACCACGATCACGACCACGAACACCATCATGATCACGATCATGACCATGAGCATCATCACCACGAGCACGGTGAGGACTGCACCTGCGGTTGTCATGATCACGATCATCATCACCACCATGCAGATGAAGTATTCACCAGCTGGGGCAGAGAAACTGCAAAGAAGTACACCGCTGATGAGATACGCGCTGCTCTTGAAGCTCTTGAAGACGAGAAGAAGTACGGCTTTGTACTGCGTGCAAAGGGCATAGTTGAGGGTGTTGACGGCACATGGATACACTATGACTACGTTCCCGGCGTGCCTGATGTAAGAACAGGTTCCGCAAGCACTATCGGCAGACTGTGCGTTATCGGTTCCGAGCTGAACGAAGAAGCTGTTTCGGAGCTTTTCGAGGTACAGTGATCCTCGGGCGCTCCCTATATTAAAATAGTATATGGTTATCCCACTTGGCGCACCGCTGATAATGCGGTACAGCGTCGGGATGACCATGAAATATAATATTAATAATGTATACCGAAAAGGAGGTACAGCATGGATAAGTCAAATTACGAGATAAAAAAGGATCTTTTCTACCCGGGAAGCTTTCAGGGTGAGGACGGCAGCACTCAGTATGTCCCATTTGAGAACGCAGGCGAACGTTTCGAGTACAGCGGCGAACTCAACGGCAAGGTCTACGAAAAAGTCAGCGTAAAGTTCAAGAAAGACGGCGAAGACGCGCAGTTTTGCGGCGTATGGCATGGTCATATCTTCACTGAAGACGAGATATCCGTGCTGTGCGACGGCGGAAGCATCACCTTTGATTCCGTTGAAGGTGACATGGTATACACTGTTACGGGCAGCCTGAAAGAGGTGCAGAAGGACATCGACCCCTTCAACGTGTCCTTCAATTCAAGCTACAAGCTGTTCAATGCGGCTGAATACGAATTTGTACCCGAGGTATTCCCTAAAAAGCACATACCCAAGATAACCGAATTCGACAAAAAGACCCTTTACATCTATCACGAGGGCGAGCTTGTTGAGATGGAGTTCCTTTGCAGGGAACTTCCTGATGCGGCACAGCTGAACCGTCTGCTGGGCGGCGGCATAATCGAGGTAGTTGGTAAGGAGTTCACCGAGAGCGGACAGCCTGCGGCATACTACGGCTATGAGCTGAAAAAGGCTTCGGCAAAGTACGGCGGCTGCGTTATACACTACAATGACGGCAGTTACATTCCGCTGAAGAACAGTCTGGGCGAATACAGATTTTTGTATGAGAGAAGTCTGCGCACAGGCGACCTGACAGTTACGTTGAGCAGTTTCTTTATGCCAAAGGATATGGATATGAAGAAAGTTGCAGAACAGCTGTTCCAGATGGAATTTCTGTATGAGAATTACAGCGGCGAGATACTTGACCGCGACCTTGACGACTTCATGACTCGCGTACTGAGGTACCCTGTGAAGTTCTCGGGTGTATGGGGCGGACACATTTTCACCCCCGAAGAGATAGGCAAACTCAGCAGAGGCGAATCGGTGGATTTCGACTATTTCGATGCCAGCGGTGCGCTTTGCAGAGTAAAGGGCGCGCTGGAAATAAATGGATTGCAGTGCATACTCCATAAAGAGGGCGGTTCACTGCTGCTTGACCAGTACGACATAGTGCGCAGTTCACAGGACAAGATAGCTATGCCCGATTTCGACTGCGAGCATGAGTATTTTTGCTGCATGAACTTCGTGCCCGAAGGCGGCATGAGAAAGTTCGTGCCTGTCAGGGAGGAAGAGGAGTTTGAATCCTACGACCCCGATGGCATGGTGCCGTTCTGAGCGTAATGATAATCGAATGAATTTTTTGCCCGCGTAACGCTGTCAAATGTGCTGTGTCAGCGGGATGACCATAAAATGGAAAGATCAGGAGAGTAATCTGAAAATGAATGAAGATAATTTTGTACCCGTGTACCTGTTCACGGGATTTCTGGAGGGCGGCAAGACCTCATTTATACAGAAAACGCTGGAAGACAAGCGCTTCAACAACGGTGACAGGACACTTCTGCTGATATGCGAAGAGGGTATCGAGGAATACGATACAAAGGATTTCGAGAAGAGCCATATCTATCCCCGTGTTATCGAGGATAAGGACGAACTCAATCCCATCAACCTGCAAAAGCTGTATACCGAGGTACACGGTCAGCGAGTTATGATAGAGTACAACGGTATGTGGACGATGAACGATCTGCTGAACGCACTTCCTGACAGCTGGGCGATCTACCAGATAATGAATTTCACCGATGCGACCACCTTCCTCAACTATAACCAGAACATGAGATCACTGGTAGTTGATAAGCTCTCAAACTGCGAACTGACAGTATTCAACCGTTTTGACAAGGCGACTATGGACAAGATGGAGTTCCACAAGATAGTCAGAGGTGTCAGCAGACGCTGTGATATCGCTTATGAGTGTACCGACGGAACTTCCGAGTATGACGATATCGAAGACCCTCTGCCTTTTGATATCAACGCTGATACTATCGAAGTCGAGGAAAGGGACTATGCGCTGTGGTACAGGGATATCAACGAAGAGCCCGAAAAGTACGACGGCAAGAGGGTGCATCTCAAAGCTATGGCAGCCATGAACCCCAAGTTCCCCAAGGGTACTATCGCACTGGGCAGAAAAATAATGACCTGCTGCGTGGAGGATATCACATTCTGCTGGCTGGCAAGCCTTTGCGACGAACAGCTTGATCTGACAAAGCCCAAGTGGTTTGATGCTACATTCACAGTAAAAATGCAAAAGCACAAGCTTTACAAGGGCAAAGGTCCCGTGCTTGTGGTGGAGAAACTCACACCTGCCGAAGCACCTTTGCAGGAGGTCGCTACATTCTATTGATAATTAAAAAAGTCTTCCGACGATATCAACGCCGTCGGAAGACTTTTTTAATTATGCAGAATAACTGACAGTCCTGAAATATTTCTTGTAAAGAAACGTTAATATTTTCACAAGAAAAACATTGACTTTGTAATTCCTCGATGATATAATCATATCAGTGAGCTATAGATGATATAGCTCATAATATAGGAGGTGCACAAAATGACAAAAATCAAAAAAATTTTCTCAGGTATAACAGCTCTTACTCTTGCTCTTACCTGCGGCTGCGGACTTTCAATGACCGCTTCTGCTTCGCTGAAAGAAGGCGATTCTAAGGCTTACAGAGGCACAGGCTATCTGGCGAAGTACGAAGTGCTTTCAGTTGAAAAGGACGGCAAGACCACCGTTAAGGTAACGCTGAAAAATACCAGCAAGAGAAAGATAAACAACTGGGCAGTAGGTTTTGATGAAGCCTATTGGAGAGTCGAGGACGTAAAGTACGGCAGATTATTCAGCTCGGAATACTCGTATAACACCGTTATCAGGGACTGCGGCACCAATGGTTCTGTTGCCCCGAATGAATGTGTTTCGTTCAGCTTCACCATGGCGGATAATTATGTTGATCTTCCCGAAAGGTTAAAGGTCTACTCCGATATCAACAAATCTAATACTGTTGAAGAACTGAACACTGCCGCAAGGGATTGTTATAATGCCATCTCTGAATTGCTTGCAGATGAAGAAACCATGGGTACACCGATCGATGAGTGCTTCAAGAACGGGTTATTCGCAAATTCAAATTCAAAAGATGGCATGAAAACAGGCTTCAATTATAAATACAAAGAAATTGGCGACAAAGTGATAAATGCCGAAGCATCGCAGTATGCCCGCGGCAATATAAGCGTATACGTTGGCAGGACTACATATGACGGCGAGGACGGTGTCTTTGTTCAGGTAAAGGATAACAAAACTGGCAAGATAGGTCAGTTCCCGCACCCCATTGATGGTACCGCCGAATGGACTGCATTTGACCCGAGTTCACCCATATACACAAATTACAGTGCCGAGGATGTTAACAGGGCAGCCAAATGGGCATATAATGCTGTTGCGGAATATCAAGCGTATAAGGAAACAGAAGGTCTTGATTTCTGGGGAAGCTTTGAAAACGGCAGTTTCCAGCAGGCAAACTCAATGGATGGTTTGAAGATAGGTTTTTCAGGATCACTTGCCGAGGGTGATAAGGCTATCAATGAAGAATTATCATTCAATTACGAGGGCATTATCATATACGCAGGCAAAATGGGATCCGACGGCGATTATGAATACTTTGTTCAGGCAAAGGATCCAAGGACAGGCAAAGTAGGTCAGTATCCTCATCCGACTCAGGGCGAAGCTACATGGGGTACATTCGATACAAACACACCTCCGGCTCCTGTAAAATTTAATCAAAAAACTGTTAACGGCGACGCTAAGACAGCATATAATGCTGTTGCGGAATACTTTGCCGATCTGGAGACCCAAGGATATGACCTCTTGGAGTGCTATAACAACGGTTGTTTCGCAAAGGCAAGTACAAAGGAAGGTCTGAAGATAGGTCAGGAAGATTCACTTAGTGATGGCGACAAGGCTATCGAAAATGAGCTAAAAAGTAATTGTTGGTATTATGAGAATCTTACCGTTTATGTTGGCTTGATATCGGACAGCAAAGATAAGAATGGCGATATTAATTTCTTTGTTCAGGTTAAGGATCCTACAGGCAGAGTAGGTCAGTATCCCGATCCCACAAATGATTCAGCAACATGGGGCACACACATTTATATCGAATAAAATTCCCGTAATTTCGTGATATTAAAAACATTTGGTAAAAAATAGGAGGATACTAAAATGACAAAAATCAAAAAGATCATCTCTGGCGTAACCGCGCTGGCTCTTACCTGCGGACTTTCCATGACTGCTTCTGCTTCGCTGAACAAGGGCGATTCAAGGGCTTACAGAGGTGCAGGCTATCTGGCAAAGTATGAGGTGCTTTCAGTTAAGGAAGGTTTAACCACAGTTCAGATAACACTGAAAAATACAAGCAAGAAAAAGATCAACAACTGGGCAGTAGGCTTTGAGCACGAAGGCAGGATCCTGAGCATAAAAAACGGCAGGATATTCGATACAAACTACCTGTATAACAGAGGTTATGCATATGGGTACAATGTGGTCAGGGACAACGGCACCAACGGCACTGTTGCTCCTAACGAATGTGTATCGTTCACTTTCACCATGACGGACGAATTTGGTTACAGCGAACTTCCCGAAAGACTGAAAGTATACTCTGATGTGGATAAGTCAAACACGGTTGACGGTTTGAACAAAGCCGCAGCGTATTGTTTTGATGCTATTACTGAAATTATTAACGATTACGAATGTAGGGGTCTCAGCTTAGAAGAGTGCTTTGAGAACGGAGAATTTGCAAAAGCAAATTCAAAAGACGGCATGAAGACAGGCTTCAATTACAAATATACAACCGAGAGCGACAAGCAGATCAATATAGCAGCATCACAGTTGGCTCGCGGTGATATAAGCGTATATGTCGGCAGGGCTGTATCAAACGGCGCGGAACACGCTTTTGTTCAGGTTAAGGATAACAAGACAGGCAAGATAGGTCAGTATCCTCACCCGGCTCAGGGCACTGTAACATGGGGCACATTTGACCCTGATTCACCTATATACACGAATTTCAGCGTAGAAGATCTTAACCGCGCAGCTAAATATGCATATAATGGAGTTACTGAATATCTTTGCGATCTGGAAGTCCAAGGACTTGACTATGAGGGCAGCTTTGAAAACGGCGGTTTCCCGAATGCACACACTCAGGACGGATTGAAGATAGACTATAATTCATCGTTTACTGAGGGTGACGAGTTCATCAACTATGTGCTGGAATACGGTTATGACGGCATGATCGTATATGTGGGCAAAACCGGTACCGACGATTACGGACATCCGGAATTTTTTGTTCAGACAAAGGACCCCAAGACAGGAAAGATAGGTCAGTACCCTTATCCCACACAGGGCGAAGCAACATGGGGCTCATTCGATGAAAACACGCCTATAGCTGCCGCTAAGACATATACAGCCAAAGAGCTTGACGAAGAAGCAAAGGACGCTTATAATGCTGTAGCCGAATATTTTGCCGATCTGGAGACCCAGGGATATGACATTTTGGAGTGCTATAACAACGGTCACTTCAAATATGCGAGCACAAAAGAAGGTCTGAAGATAGGTACAGAAGAACTTACTAAAGGTGATGCTGCCATAAACTATGAACTGCTCACCAATGCTTACAAATGTGATACCAGTGTATATGTGGGCATAAATGGTGTCAATGAGTACGGAGACCCGTATTTCTTTGTTCAGGTAAAGGATAACAAGACCGGCAATATAGGTCAGTATCCTACAACCGATCACAGGAACCTTGAATGGGGCACATATTCAAAAGCCGTTCCGAAAATGGTTCGCGACCAAAAGTCTCTTAATGGCGATGCTAAGACTGTATATAATGCAGTGGCAGAATATTTTGCCGATCTGGAGACCGAAGGATATGATGTCTGGGAGTGCTATAAAAACGGCTGTTTTGCAAAGGCAAGCACAATTGAAGGTCTGAAGATAAGTCAGGAAGCTGAACTTACCGATGGCGATAAGGCTATCAATGATGAGTTGAAATACAATGGGCATGGATATGATGGTCTGACTGTTTACGTTGGCATGAAAAAAATCAGCAACAGCAAGTACGGCGATATTGATTTCTTTGTTCAGGTAAAGGATGCGACAGGCAGAGTAGGTCAGTATCCCAACCCCACAGGAGAAACTGAATCAGCAACATGGGGCACACACCCTAATTTCTGATAATTAACTGCAAAGGATCAATGGTACATTGCTGATGCAGTTGCAGTAAATAAAGATACGAGCGTATGCATTACGGTTGCATACGCTCATTTTTGTACATGAATTATACCAACGTATACCAAACCATACGATCGTATATTTTGGTATGCGTTGGTATAGAGTGGTATGATCTCGTATCGCTTGGTATACTTTTAATGTTCATTGGAAGATCACTGTATTAAAATTATAGATCGTGGGTAGTCCGGTATTTGCCTGGTACGAAGGTTTGACGGTTTTCGCCCCTCAGCTGCGACTGCGTCGGCTGTGGCTATCGCTGTTTGACGGCGTGCGAGGGCAATAATTACGCACACAAAAAGAGCGTGAACATCATTTTGTCCACGCTCTGGATTTTTGAGCTGCGACTGCGTCGGCAGCGTGCCCGCACATTTGTCAGTACGGGAAGTTTGTTTTTTCTATTTTTGGAACTATTGCCAAGTCGCTTTTGCACCTTGACCGAGAGGCTCTGCCTCTAACAATCAGCTTTGCTGATTGTGTGCTCATCCGCAAGCCTGCTAGCGCGAGGCTTGACCGCACGCTTTTTCTCCTTGGCAGGTTTTACTAGTTCGCTATTAATCTCCCGAAACATTCGTCAGCTTATACAGCTTCCTGAATTCCGTCGGAGTACAGCCCTTTATCTCCCTGAATACTCTGTTAAAGGTAGTCAGGCTCGAAAATCCAACCTGCATCGCTGCTTCTGTTACTGAAATATTCTCGTCAAGCAGCAGCATTTCCGCAGCTTTAATTCTTCTGTGATTCAAAAAGCTGATGAAAGTGGTGCGGCTGTATTTTTTGAATATTCGCGAAAAATGGTACTTACTGTATCCCGCCATTCTCGCCAGATCATCAAGAGTGATATTGTACATATAGTTCTGCTCGATGTACTTGATGATACTGCCGAATTTTTCCAGATATTTTTCATCGTCATACTTTACAGCGCTGATCTGGTTCTCCTTGATCCTTGCAAGAAGTGTCAGCAGTTTTATATAAATGTACACTTCTGAAAGAACATCAAAGTTGCTGTACAGTGTATAGACTTCTTTTATAAGGTTGCCCAGCGATATCCTGAGTTCTTCATCAGATTCCTCGCCTATCATCACAGGCGATTTCAGCACCGAGTAAAGGTCGTAAAGTGCAGGGTTCGAGCTTATGCTTCTGTTATCAAACAGCATGATAAGTCTGCGTCCCGACTGCGCTTTCATGGCGTGCAGGGTACCCGCAGGTACTATCAGTATATCCCGCTCGTGCAGTTCATAGGTCTTGCCGTCGCAGATCATCGTATAACCGTTTGTCAGCGGCATTACTATCTCTATCGCATTGTGCCAGTGCACAGGATACTCTTCGTTATCTACATTATCGTAGATCAGCACACTTCGGTTCTCGACGTAATCGACTGTCTCAAAATCCCCGTCCAGATGTACTATCATGATCGTTTCTACCCCCGTCTGATACTGCGGCTGTACGGTATATCTACCGTAAATTTACCCTTGCCGCGAATAAACTGTTCCATCTTATTTCATACCTGATATTCCAAAATGATATGTCTGTCTCACACCTGACAGACAAAAAATTGCTGTATCTCATTAGATATTATAACACAAACCTTTTGATTTTTCAATATATTCAACAGAGAATTCCGTATTTTATCACAATTTTTTTATATAAAGTAAGCAATATTTGTGACCGATAACGCAAGAAATGAGTTGCAAAAATCGGGCATTCAGTGTATAATCAAATAACAAAATGTAAGCGGAGGTGCTTTTTATGAGCGTTAAGATATCAGAAAAAGAATATAAAAGCTACGGTAAATGCGTGTTTATAGAGAATGATTCCTGTACTCTGGCGGTGACTGTTGAATTCGGTCCGAGAGTTATATACTTCGCACTTAACGGCAAAGAAAATGTTATGCTGGAAGACGAAGAAGGAAGCTTCACTGTTGATGTTGAGGGCTACGGCACCTGGCGCAACAGAGGCGGTCACAGACTCTGGGTAGCTCCCGAGCTTATCCCCGAGACCTATAACCCCGACAACGACCCCGTTGCATACAAGGCAGACGGCGACACCGTAACATTCACTCCCCCCGCTACGCCTTTCGGCAAGCAGCTTGAAACTGTTATAACTCTCGATGCTGACAAGCCGATAGTTACAGTTACACAGCGTATAAAGAATATCGGCGACAAGGAAGCAGACTTTGCTCTGTGGTCAATAACAGGACTTACCGCAGGCGGCACGGCTGTTATACCGATGTGTACCAGAAAATCGGGATATCTGCCAAACAGAGTAATGAGCCTTTGGGATTATTCCGATGTGAACGACCCCAGATTCAAGCTTACCAACGAATACGTTCGTATCAGACAGGACAAGTTCATACAGGGTGCTTTCAAGGCAGGCTTCAATGTTGAGGACGGCTTTGCGGCTTACGCTGTAAACGAGCAGATATTCGTTAAGTGCTTCGGGGACTATCAGTTTGTTGAATACCCTGATTATTCCTGCAATTTTGAAATGTACACCAACAGCAAATTCCTTGAATGTGAGATACTTGGCGAAAAGAGAAAGTATCAGCCCGGCGAGACTGCCGAAGTCACAGAGACATGGCATCTGCTGGATAACAAGGGAGATATAGAGCCTGAGCTTGATAAGATAAGAGCAGCTGTGGGCAAATAAAAATGGATATATAATTATGAAAGGTTAGGAGGAAGGTCATGAAAAAGTACCTTGATGAGACCCTCTCGGCGGAGGAAAGAGCTGAAGCGCTCACAGATGAGATGACAACGGAGGAACAGGCATCACAGCTGAGATATGATGCACCTGCTGTACCGAGACTTGGAATACCCGCATACAACTGGTGGAACGAGGGCATACACGGATTTGCACGCTCGGGCGTGGCTACCATGTTCCCCCAGGCTATCGGTCTTGCGGCTATGTTCGATGATGAACTGACCCAGAGAACTGCCGAAGTAACTTCGGAGGAAGTAAGAGCAAAATACAATGTCTACACTAAGGAGGAAGACCGCGATATCTACAAGGGTCTTACTCTGTGGGCACCTAATATAAACATATTCCGTGATCCCCGCTGGGGCAGAGGTCATGAGACTTTCGGTGAAGATCCTTATCTTACCACCCGCAACGGCAAGGCTGTTGTAAGAGGTCTTCAGGGCGACGGAAAAGTTATGAAGGCTGCTGCTTGTGCAAAGCATTTCGCAGTACACAGCGGTCCCGAGGCTATACGCCATTCATTTGATGCAAAGGCAAATGCAAAGGATATGGAGGAGACTTATCTCCCTGCATTTGAGGCACTGGTAAAGGAAGCAAAGGTAGAGAGCGTTATGGGCGCGTACAACCGTGTAAACGGTGAACCTGCCTGCGCAAGCGATTTCCTGATGGCAAAGCTGAAAGAATGGGGCTTTGACGGCTATTTCGTTTCCGACTGCTGGGCTATCCGCGATTTCCATGAGAACCACATGGTAACAGCCAACGCTATCGAATCTACCGCTATGGCACTGAAAGCAGGCTGCGATGTTAACTGCGGCTGTACATATCAGAATCTTCTGGTAGCACTTGAAAAGGGTGCTGTTACCAAGGAAGATATCCGAACCGCTTGTGTACACCTGATGCGCACAAGAATGAGACTTGGTATGTTCGATAAGAAGACCGAGTTCGATGATATCCCCTATGATAAGGTAGCTTGCAAGGAACACAAGGCTATCTCACTGGAGTGCGCTGAGAAGTCGCTGGTAATGCTGGAAAACAACGGCATTCTCCCCATAGATGAAAACAAGTACAAGACTATCGCTGTTATCGGTCCCAACTCAGACAGCAGAACAGCACTGGAGGGTAACTACAACGGTCTCTCCGACAGATATATAACATTCCTGAACGGCATTCAGGACAGATTCAGCGGAAGAGTTATCTTCGCTGAGGGCTGCCACCTGTACAAGGACAGAGTTTCCAATCTGGCACAGGCTGGCGACCGTTATGCCGAGGCTGTTGCAGCAGCTAAGTTCGCTGATATGGTCATCCTTTGTCTGGGTCTCGACGCTACTATCGAGGGCGAAGAGGGCGATACCGGCAACGAGTTCTCATCGGGCGACAAGAATGGTCTGACACTGCCTCCTCCTCAGAGAGAACTGGTGAAGAAGATAATGGCACTGGGCAAGCCTGTTGTAACTGTTGTATGCGCAGGTTCGGCTATAAATACCGAAAGCAAGCCCGATGCGCTGATTCACGCATTCTATCCCGGCGAAATGGGCGGTAAGGCACTGGCTGAAGTTCTCTTCGGTGATGTTTCACCTTCGGGCAAACTGCCTGTTACATTCTACGAAGATACCGACAAGCTGCCTGAATTCACCGATTATTCCATGAAGGGCAGAACATACCGCTACACCACCGACAACGTACTGTATCCTTTCGGCTACGGTCTTACCTACGGCGGTGTAAAGGTAACAAAGGTTGAATACAAGGACGGCAAGGCAGTCGTTACCGCAGAAAACAGCGGCAAGGCTACCGAGGACGTTATCCAGCTTTACATGAAGGATTACTGCGAACACGCAGTACCGAATGTAAGCCTGTGCGGATTCAAGCGCGTTAAGCTGAATGAAGGCGAGACTGCTGTATTCGAGATAGAAGTGCCCGAAAAGGCATTCACCGCAGTTGACGACAACGGCGTGAGAAAGGTATTCGGCAATAAGTTCACACTGTTTGCAGGAACCTCTCAGCCTGATGCACTCAGCGAGAAGCTGACGGGTATCAAGTGCGCAAGCGTTGATATAACCAAGTAACGCGCACATTAAAATTGCATTACTCTCTCTCATATATACCCATTAAACGCGGAAAGCTCTCTTTTGAGGGCTTTTTTGCGTTTATGATATTTCAAGGTGCCGACGGTATGCTGTGCATAATTTACTGTTAACGATTTGTTAATGCCTCAGTTAATGTGCAAATCTACAAATGTGACAATAACATCACATTTATCATTGACAAACATTCTGTAATGTGATATTATTGTCACATAAGGTGAGGAATATGTCACCTCATGCGGGAAATCAAAGCTTTGATAAAACAAAAAGACAGCAGAGCAAAAGACATACGGAGGCATTATTATGCGGGACAATGAGAACATCAGGCAACTGTATAAAGAATATCAGCGCAGAGATATCACCCGTGCCGAAAGACGGGAAATGCTTGAAAAGATAGCCCGCGAACGCTATAAGACCGACCCGAGGAAGTCAATGAGCGTAAAGGGACAGGCGCTGTTAAATCTGATGTTCGGCGCTGTGGTGATGATTATCTCTGTCATATCACTGATATCAAGGACATCGGGCAGCATCAGGCGGCATACACCGCTTTTTATTGCGGCGATAGCAGTGTACGCTGTACTGCTTTTCATACTCGGCAAATATAAAAAAGAACCCGAGGACGAGCTTTCAAAAGAACTGAAACTTAAAGCTGACGCTTATACGGCAAAGGGGCTTATAGTTGCGACTATAGTTTTCGGCATGATTTTACAGATGGCGTGCAATCACAGCCACAAAGTTACGGTCGAAATAACAGGTGAGGTGGTCATGTGGTATGGCTATCTTATGTTGGGAGCGTATCATGTGCTGAGTAACGCTTTCTATCTCGGGCTGGACAGAACTCCCGAAGCTGAGGAGGAATGATATGCCCGAACTGAAAACACGACTAAAGGAACTCAGGGCTTCAAGAGATATGAAGCAGGGCGACCTTGCCGAACTGGTGGGGGTCAGGAGAGAAACTATAATCCGCCTTGAAAAAGGGCAGTACAACCCTTCTTTGAAGCTGGCGATGGACATAGCCGCGGTGTTCGGCGTGTCGGTAGAAGAGATATTCAGCTTTGAAGACTGACGGACATAAAGAAAGGACAATAGCCATGGATAATATGATACAGGATAAAACTTATGAGGACGATCAGCCGCTGACAGCAATAAGGGTGCTGAAAACGGTGGGGATAATAATCCTCTCGGTCGGGTGCTTCCTGCTTTCGTCATTTGTCGGCACTAAAATATGCAAGGCAGCGAGTATATCGGGATATAAGGCAGAGTTCACTTGTTCATTGATATCGCTGACTCTGTACACGATAATACTCACTATACTGCACAAGAAGAAAGTCCTCTACACCAAGGGCAACGGCTTTTTCGGCGGACTTATCACAGGATTTTTCATGATATATGCCAGTGCGGCATCCGTTATTAACACGCTGTTTCTTGATACTGCAGATGGCAAGGCAAAGCTCGTTACACCAACAGGGCTTAAATTCGGTTCCGAACAGGTTTGGTGCATACTAGCTTTGATATTTGCGGCGGGTATATGTGAAGAACTGCTTTTCAGAGGAATAATATTCAACGTGCTTAGAGACCTTTTCGGCAGGAACAGCACCAAAGGCACGATAGCCGCTGTGTTCGTATCTGGCGCGCTTTTCGGACTTTATCACCTTATAAATCTGGCTGCGGGTGTCAAACTCGAGGCTGTTATCCCACAGGTGATATCAGCTGCGGGATTGGGAGCATTCCTCGGGGCGATATATGCAAGATGGGGAAATATCTGGGTAACGGTATACCTGCACGCATTGATGGATATCTGCGTAGTTCTTCCCCAAAGCATGAAGACCAATGAGAGCATAGTTGATTCTATCAACAATACCATGTCTGACCCAAGCAAGTACATAGGCGTTGCGGTATATGTTATACTTGCAATTTATCTGCTGAGAAAGGAAAAAAGACCGCAGATGTTCACATACAGCGTCTGCGATGAGCGATGATAACGGAGGGTATCCATATGGCTGAAAACTACCGCATACCAATGCATTTCAAAGAGGGCTGTTACGGCTTTCGTGAACTGAAAGATGTTGTTGGAGATTGTATCGAATTTACGGTACGACCCTGCGATATGATGGTGTACAACGTCCCCGTAAGCGGCTATCAGGTGGAACTTTACGAACTTGACTGTGATAAATTTGAGAGTCAGCTGCGTGTTACCTATGACGAGAACGGTGATATAAGGTTTGCCGAACTTCATGACGGCGACGATGTAAGACTGCTGTATATTGATCTGCCAGATGAGGAAACAGCAGAGTACGAGATACGCGATTTTGCCGAACAGACTGTCGCGATACTTTCTGATGAACTTATATCACGCCGCGAAAAGGCAGCAAGGCTGTTCGTGGAATACCACAGAGATATTTATACAGACCTAGCCGTGAAGATAGGCACACCCGAGGATATGCAGGCGGCAGTGAACAGTATCCCCGAAGAAAAGCGGAATGATCGTCTTATAGAGTATGTAAAGAACAACAGCGGCGATTATCCCAACTCAAAGCGCATACCCTGGGACACCTACACTATCAGCATAATGATAATGTGTTCCCCTGTGGGCACAGGTGACCGACTCAGGGATATGGCGATCGATATAGTCATAAACGGTATAAGGCGCATGGCAGAACCTGCGCTGGAAAAGACCGAAGATTACAGATTCATCGCGGAAGAATACGATTGATAGATCCGTGGAAACAGGAGGAGCTAATATGCGAGAGATCAATGTCAGTGAAGTAGAAGAGCTTATAAGAGAGCTATGTATCAAGGCGAACCTTTATCTGCCCGAGGATATGGAGCAGTGCATAAAGGCAGGTGCTGAAAAGGAATGTTCACCCGTGGGCAAAAATGTGTTTGATGATATCATCAGCAATATAAACGTTGCCCGCGATGAAACTATACCGATATGTCAGGATACAGGCATGGCGGTAATATTCATGGAGGTAGGTCAGGACGTTCACTTTGTGGGCGGTTCACTTAACGAGGCTGTAAACAAGGGCGTATCCCGCGGCTACATCGACGGCAGACTGCGCTGCTCGATAGTAAGCGACCCGCTGGAGAGAGTGAACACAGGCGACAACACTCCGCCTGTTGTACACCTTAAAATAGTTGAGGGCGACAAGGTAAACATCATGGTGGCACCCAAGGGCTTCGGCAGCGAGAATATGTCGCAGCTGAAAATGATGACACCCTCTGTTACCCGCGAAGAGATAGTTGACTGGGTTGTTGGCGTATGTGCGAAAGCAGGCTCTAATCCATGTCCCCCGATAGTTATAGGCGTGGGCATCGGCGGCGACTTTGAGAAGTGCGCTTACCTTGCAAAGAAAGCACTTTGCAGACCTGTCAGCGAGAGAAATCCCAAGAAGCTGTATGCCGATCTTGAAGCTGAGATACTCGAGAAGATCAACAAGCTGGGCATAGGACCTCAGGGCTTTGGCGGCACACAGACTTGTCTGGCAGTAAATATCGAGGAAGCACCTACACATATCGCAGGACTTCCTGTATCGGTAAATGTTGGCTGTCACGTAACAAGACACGCGCAGGGAACTATATAAGACAAAAAGCGGAAACTGTCAGGAATAACTTACCTGGCAGTTTCCGCTTATCTGCGTTTTGCTTGTGCAAACTGCAAAAAGGCACTCCCCTATTTTTGTACAAAAAAAGCCCTACAAAGACTTTACTTTTTCCACCAAATGTGATAAAATTAACATAATTGCTTTTGTGCTTTACAGCTTTTATACTTTCATATATAAAAGCACAAAATTCGTTCGGAAAGGATAATCATATAATGCCAATTACAGAATTTTTGGAAAGAAATGCAGCAAAACTCCCCGATAAAACAGCCCTCGTCGAGCTCAACCCCGAGATACGCGAAAAGCGCGTTACTTGGAAGGAATATGAACTCATCGAGCCTACCGCTGATGTACCTTACAGACGTGAGATAACATGGTCAGTTTTCAATGAGAAGGCTAACCGTTTCGCAAATCTCCTTATCTCCCGCGGCGTGAAGAAGGGTGACAAGGTGGGTATACTGCTGATGAACTGCCTTGAATGGCTGCCTATATACTTCGGTATACTGAAAACAGGCGCTCTTGCTGTGCCCCTTAATTTCAGATATACCGCCGATGAGATAAAGTACTGCGTTGAACTGGCTGAGGTGGATATCCTCGTATTCGGTCCCGAGTTCATCGGCAGAGTTGAGGAGATAGTTGACGATATCAGCAAGAACCGTCTGCTGTTCTACGTTGGTGAGGGCTGCCCCACTTTCGCTGAGCACTACGACAGACTGGCTGCAAACTGCTCCAGCGTATCACCTGATATCAAGCTCACCGATGAGGACTATGCGGCTATATACTTCTCTTCGGGTACTACGGGCTTCCCCAAGGCTATACTTCACAAGCACATGAGCCTTGTTCATTCTGCAAGAGTTGAGCAGGCACACCACGGTCAGACCGAGGACGATGTGTTCCTCTGCATACCGCCCCTTTATCACACAGGCGCTAAGATGCACTGGTTCGGCAGCCTTATCTCAGGCGGCAAGGCTGTAATACTCAAAGGTG
The DNA here is from genome assembly GCF_024692365.1 of Ruminococcus sp. Taxonomy (GTDB): domain Bacteria; phylum Bacillota; class Clostridia; order Oscillospirales; family Ruminococcaceae; genus Hominimerdicola. Next base: position 35,718 of record NZ_JAILMR010000065.1, read on the forward strand.
TTAAGCCTAAATTCGTGCTTGAAGCTGTATCCAGCGAACTCTGCACCATCGTATGGCTGCTGGTGCCGTGGGCACAGGATATCCTCGATGCAGTTGACAGAGGCGATATCAATTTAAATGTATATCAGCTCTCCCAATGGAGACTTATGCACATAGGCGCACAGCCTGTTCCGCCCTCTCTTATTTCAAGGTGGAAGAAGCTGTTCCCCAATCATCAGTACGATACCAACTACGGTCTCAGCGAGAGCATAGGTCCCGGCTGCGTACATCTGGGTGTTGAGAATATCCACAAGGTAGGCGCTATCGGCAAGGCAGGCTTTGGCTGGGAAGTAAAGATAGTTGACGAACACGGCGAGACAGTACCCCGCGGCGAAGTTGGTGAACTTTGCGTAAAGGGTCCCGGCGTGATGACCTGCTATTACCGCGACCCCAAGGCTACCGAAGAAACTATCAAGGACGGCTGGCTGTTCACAGGCGATATGGCACAGGAAGATGAAGACGGTTTCATATTCCTGGTTGACAGAAAGAAGGACGTTATCATAAGCGGCGGTGAGAATCTCTACCCCGTACAGATAGAGGACTTTCTCCGTGCGCACCCTGCTGTAAAGGACGTTGCAGTTATCGGTCTGCCCGACAAGAGACTGGGCGAGATTGCAGCTGCTATAATCTCAATCAAAGAGGGCATGGAATGTTCCGAAGAGGATATAAACGACTTCTGCCACAAGCTGCCCCGCTACAAGAGACCCCACAAGGTCATATTTGCAGACGTACCCAGAAACCCCACAGGCAAGATCGAAAAGCCACTTCTCCGCAAGATCTACTGCGGCGAATCGGTAGTTGCAAAGCAGAACAATTCATAACAAACAACGCCGCGAAGTTTAAACTCCGCGGCGTATTTTTTATATTGGAAATTTATCGGCGATCATTGTAAATTATGATTCGCTCTCTGCGGGTGTTGTGCCTTTGCTTTTTTTGCCGCCGATTGACATGGTGAATATCCTGTCGCTCATGAATATCTTCAATGCTGCGAACATACAGATCACAAGGAATATGAACTGGTAGATAAGTCCGCCTGCATACACGCCGTAGTTGCCGAACATAGCGTTCTCGGAAGCCATGAAGGAGTGGGTGAAAGGTATAGCGTATACAATATATCTTACTGCGGGTGACATTGTCTTGATGTCAACGAACATTGAAAGCATATAGGGTATCATGGTGCACATCATGATAGGCAGAGTGAGTGTCTGTGCGCTCTTTGCATCCTTAGCCAGAACGCCAAGTACCAGCGCAACTGACAGTGCTATCAGTATTGAAAGGAACATCTGGATACCAACGAGTACATACTGTCCTGCGTCCATTGTAAGACCAAGGTCTTTGAGTACTTCGGAGTAACCGTTGTCACTGCCGACTTTATCAAGCACGCCGTTCATCATGTTCTTTGAACCCATCATATAAACAGCTGCCTGCATAGCTGCCACAACTGCTGCTGCCAGCATCTTTGCGGCAATAACGGAAAGTCTGGAGATTGGCGCTGTCAGCAGAGTTTCGAGAGTTTTGTCTATCTTCTCGGTGCTGATTGCGTTGAGTATCATGTTCGAGGACATCATAACCAGTACGAACATCATGATAGGAACTATCATGCCCTGTGCCGAGCACAGCGACATTACTATGCTTGCAGATATATCAGCGCTCTTTTCAGCTACTACGGTAGATTCTTCAAGGGCTATGGGGTTGTTGAGGAAGGATACCTCTTCGTTTGAAAGCTTGCCGCTTGATACCTTTGTGCTGTATACAACGTCCTTTACAGCCGCTGTCAGGTATTCAACTGCCACCTGTGAACCTGTGTTCAGGTTTGACATTGTCGCGAGAGAGTTAAGTCTCTGCACAAATTTTACCTTTGCGGCTTCGTTGTTCTCAACACTTGCGGTAAATCCCTCGGGGATAATAACAACGCTCTTTACATCAGCATTTTTCAGTTCTTTGGCGTAATCCTCGGAGCTTATCTCAACCACATTGACCTCTCCGTCAAGCTGTGCAAGGTTGGCGGTCAGGAATTTTATCATGTTCTTGGTGAACTCGGTATCGTCCTGGTCACAAATATTTATATCCATCATAGTCTCAGAGCTTTCCTCTACGGCTTTGCTCATAGCCTGTCCTGCAAATGAGAGTATGACAACGGATATAACCATAGTCATTATCGTCTGCACGCTGAGCATCTCACGAAGCTCTTTTAAAAATAGTGTCTTGAATTTCATTGTGTGTCACACCTCTTTGTTCCTTTTCATTACCACGGTCTCGAAAACGTCCTCCAGATTTTCAGCATTGTATTTAGCTATAAGCTCCTCGGGAGTACCTGTTTCAAGAAGATGACCCTTTGCGATTATGCCAACTCTGTCGGATACATACTCTATCTCCAGCATATTGTGGGAAGAAAGCAGAAAGCTCATGCCCTCCCCTGCAAGCTTCTTTATCATACGCCTTATCTCCAGCGCATTGATTATATCCAGACCGGAAGTCGGTTCATCGAGTATCGCAAGGTCGGGCTTTGACATTATCGCCCTTGCCAGCAGAAGCTTTCTCTGCATACCGCGGGAATAGCTCTGTATCTTATCATTGAGCCTGTCGCCAAGCTCGCAAATCTCTCTGCCGCGCTCAACATAGCTGTCAGCCTGCTGTTTGTTATCAGCATAAAGTTCAGCCATGAATCTCAGATAGTCGATACCCTTCATGGTCTTGTACGCGCCCGCTTCATCGGGAAGATAGGTAATGCTCCTGCGCACCTTGTCGGGCTCGGTAAGTATGCTGTGACCGCTTACCACCGCATCACCCTCTGTTGCCTGCAAAAGCGTGGATATCATTCTGATAGTAGTGGTCTTGCCTGCACCGTTAGGTCCTATCAGCGCGAATATCTCGCCCTTGTGCACATCGAAGCTAACCTTCTCAGAAGCGTACACACCTTTTTTGTACTGCTTTGAAAGTCCCTTGACCTCCAGAACCTTTTCTCTTGTTTCCATACGTTTCACCTCATATTTTTCAAATAAAGCTGTCCTCAGCGCTTTCCTGAGAAAGAATATCCTCATTGATGCTGTCTGTCATCAGCCCGAATGAACTTCCGCCCGCACATACCAGCATCAGCGCTGCCAGCCCTTTGATATCATCTTTATGCGGAAGACGGTGGCTGAAAGCGAAGAAACACGCCGCTATCAGCAAAGCCGCCGCCACACCTTTCAGCGCGTCAAGTCTGCGCTGTGAGTTTGTTTTCATTATGTTGTCTCCCTCTTTGTTCTTGTGATATGTTTTTTCTGTCTTTTATCTTTCTTGTTTCTGATGTGTCTCCTTGGTATATCTGTTATCTGCCGTTCAGCTTATTGAAGCCTACCCTCAGCAGTAGCATAGCGCCCATGAGCACTAATGCAGGGGCTATGGTGCTGTCGCCCATATTCATGAAAACATAAGCTATCAGTGAGCCTATACCTATCAGAGCCGCCAGAACTGCTATTATCTTTCTGAACATTGTGTTTTTCATATAAGTCACTCCTTTTGTTCTGTACTGTTTTGTTGTATCATACTATCTTATATTTATCTGCTTCTGCGTACTATCCAGTTTGATGCACACATCAAACTAGCCGCACCGCACAGGCAAGCTGTTGCCGCTGAGCTTCCTCTTGATACGCCGATAATGCCCATAATGAGCATAAATACGCTGATTATCCTGAGTGCAAGTGCTTTTCTGTTTCTCATAGTGATTACTTCCTTTCATTCAACGTTATTGCTGTCTGTATTTCTGTGTTACTGTTATGACTGTTATTGCAGCCTTAACTGTATGTATACAGTATACACAGTTTGCACAGTTTTGTCAATACTCCCGGAATACAATTGTATGTATGAACAGTTTTAAGGATGCTATTCACTTTCGCACTGTGCATATATAACAAAGCTGGACGTATTTTCCTTTCCAAACAGTGTATATACAGACCCCGTACTGTGTATATCTCCCCTGCCAACTGTGTATATACATCACCCCGATATATACACAGTTTATCCCACAGCAATTACAGTTCACCGAGAGTTCCACCTTATATAAAGGTATACCCCAGTTAACTGCGAAGTCCAAGGTGTAAATTTGTGCAAAATGACCGCCCGTAAAATTTGCATTTTCTTATAATATGTAGTATAATATATGATGTATGAGTATTTTTATTTAAAAGGAAGATGCAAATGTTATACAGATTGTTTTTCGGTTCGGCTTATAATTTTTTTGATGAGGGAAATCCCTCGAAATATGCGGTCTTCATGCTTTTGATGCTCGCTTTTTCATTCTGGTCATGTTTTCTGGCGCTGAAGTTCTTCAGGAACATTCTGCCAAAGGATCAGGGCAGAGAATTCGCGGTAAACGGTGCGCTTTCACAGGGCAAAGCCAGAGGCTGCGGACTTATATTCATCACGACATTCTGCCTTTCGACGGCGCTGTTCGTACCCCTTGACCTTGAATATGTGATATATCTAGTGCTGCTTTACGGCGCGATGCTTACAGGCTATCTCGATGATGCCGCGAAAGTGCCGTGGGGCAACCTCAAAAAGGGTCTGCTTGACCTGGTGATATCTCTGGGTACAGCTGTAAATTACTGGTATTTCAACGGCAGCGATATCAAAATGCCGCTGCTTCACCTGAGTTTCCATATCCCCGCTGTGATATTCATAATACTCGCAGGCGTGCTGGTATGGACTTCGATAAACGTCACCAACTGTACCGACGGCGTTGACGGTCTGTGTGCTTCACTGGTGATGGCAGTGCTTTTCAGCTTCGTGATGTTCAACGGCGTGCTGACAATGACCGTGGGCAGAACTTTTCAGGATTTTTCACCTGTGATAATGCTGGCGACACTTCTGGCTTACCTCTGGTTCAACTGTTCGCCCTCAACAATGCTTATGGGCGACGCGGGTTCACGTGCGCTGGGTGTACTGCTTGCTATAATATTCCTGATGAGCAAGAATCCTATCAGCTTCATACCAATGAGTATAGTTATCATACTTGACGGAGGTCTCAGCCTGCTGAAAGTAAGCTTCATAAGATTCCTGAAAATGAAGAACTTCATGAAGGATATCCGCACTCCCCTGCACGACCACTGCCGCAAGAACAAGAACTGGTCAGATACACAGGTGGTCATGAGATTCACAATAATACAGCTGGTAATAAATATAATGTACCTTGCTGCCACAAACTACGACAGACTCACCTCCCTCAGCTGAGCCGAGGGGCGATAAAGACATATACAAAAGTTGGTGAAAGACAATAAAACGACTGATAAAGAAATATTTTAAATACGTTCTTGATGTGGGCTTTATCGGGCTTATTATGCTGCTGACATTCAGACTGCTCTTTAAAGGACAGGAGCTTTCGGATATCATAAAAGACCTCAAGAACGCAAATGACATATGGCTTTTAGTGGGACTTGGGCTGACCTTCTGCTTTGTGGCGGGAGAATCCTGCATAATACATTTCCTGCTGAGAGTGTGCCGACAGAAAGTGAGGCTGATAAGCTGCCTGAAATACTCGTTTATCGGGTTCTTTTTCAGCTATATAACGCCCTCGTCGTCGGGCGGTCAGCCTGCACAGATGTACTACATGAAAAAGGACGGCGTAAAGATAGGCTTCTCATCGCTGATAATGCTTCTGGTTACGATAGCCTATAAATCCGTTCTTGTGATACTGGGGCTTATCCTGCTGATATTCAATTTTGATGCGGTATCAAAACACGGCGGACGTCTTGCACCGCTGATAACGCTGGGATTTGTGCTGAATATAGCTTTCATCGCAGGACTGGCATTCATCGTCGCAAGACCCGACTGGGCAAGGCGCGCAGGCATAACCATACTCAACAAGCTGACAGACTGGAAGATAGTCAAGGAAAACAAGCGCGAAAAGCTGATTGAGAAGATAAACCGTATATGCGACACCTATGTTATCGGTTCAAAGTACGTAAAAGAAAATGCGGTTACGGTAGCAAAAGTTTTCGTGATGACGCTGGTGCAAAGGCTGTGCCTGTTCGCGGTGACATGGGTGATATACAAGTCATACGGACTTTCGGGTGTGAGCCTTTATGACATTGTGACCATGCAGGTAATGATAGCCATCGCAGTGGAAATGCTTCCTCTGCCTGGTGCAGCAGGAGTTACCGAGGGAAGTTTCCTGCTGGTATTTGGAGCGATATTCGGCGAGGGATATGTAAAGCCTGCATTGCTTCTCAGCCGTGGACTGACATTCTATGCGGTACTGATAGTGGGTGGTATTGTGACATTTATTGCACACCTGAAAGTAATGCGCTCGGATAAGCAGCTGAATATCCCGCGAAGCTAATTCACAATCCACCATTGTGGACAGAGGAATGACTTTGCTGTACTGAAAAAACATAGATCAAAAACTTTATAAAGATAAGATAAGAAGAGGGAAGAATTCAAAATGATAGGCTTTTATAATTATTCGGTAATACTCACCTACGTGGGTCTGTTATCCTCAGTATTCGGGATAACGCAGGTATTTGAAGGTCACGACGCTATCGCGTTTTTCTGCCTTGTTATATCGGGCATATGTGACCTATTTGACGGAAAGATAGCGCGTTCAATGAAGAACCGCTCAGACCACGAAAAAGTCTTCGGCATACAGATAGATTCTCTCTGTGACCTTGTATGCTTCGGTGTTTTCCCTGCGATACTGGGCTATCATTATCAGACGGTATACCCCATGAGACTGATACCCTCGCTGATGATAGTTCTTGCGGCGGTCATCAGACTGGCATACTTCAATGTTATGGAAGAGGAACGTCAGCGTGAAACATCGGAGAACCGCAAGGAGTACGAGGGACTTCCTGTTACGAGCGTATGTATAGTTCTTCCCCTGCTGTATATCGGCAAGCACAATATCCCCGTTGACATATATCCATACGTTTTTCAAAGTTTCCTTGTGCTGATATCGATACTGTTCGTGCTGAGGATAAAAGTCAACAAGCCGACTAATAAAGGTCTGTTCGTTATGTTCACTTTAGGACTGATACTGCTGTTCGGATACCTTAAAATGAACCATATCATATAACTCTGTCGGGAGGGAAAAGCTGTGACCGCATTTATCATCGGGATACTGATACTTCTTATGAGCTGTACGATCACATTCTCGGGTGTGTTTATCATCCTTTTGGTGAGAGACTATATCAATGACGGCAGACCCGAAGATCTGCTGTTCGCATTTCTTGTCCTGTTGGCGGGGTATATCCTCACAGGGCTCGAAGGTGCGGCAATATACAAGAAGCAGGGTAAAGGCGGCTTCATAGAGACCTTTGTGGCTTATCTGAAGCTGATAAGGTATTTTCCCAAGGCGCTGTTATACATAGTATGGTACGGCGGAGGTCTGTTCCTGCTGATACTTACCTTTTACTGCCTGAAAGAATCGGGTCGGGAGCTCGGTGTTTATTTCGCAGTGACAGTGCTGTGGGCAGTGCTGACTTATTTCGGACACAAAGCTCTCAGAAAGATCGTTCTTGGCAATATCGATCCTGACAGCATAGAATGGCCGAACTCATATTATGAAAAGGATATCCGCACGATAGTAGCTGCTGTCGAAAAATGCGATACAAACGGCACATTCAGCGTAAAAAGTAAAAAAGGCGAAGCGTACTGCGCGGACGTTCTCTGCACAGCCTTTTATGACGAAGAAAAAGGCGAACTCATGCCCGCCAAGGGATACCTCCACTGGTTCGTAAGAAATCAAACATACGATAACTGCGGCAAAATAAAGGGCTTTACCGAAAACGGGCTGTACCGTGTGCGTGTTCGTGAACAAATGAAAAAGAATACGGACGGCAAAGAAGAACACCAAGGGTTCTGGCTTGAAAAGATCGTTGATAAAAAAGTGCAGTGTCCCGAATTACAGGCATATGTGGACGAATACAACAAGCCTATCATAGTAAAGGACGAATTCTTCGGAGAGCTTGAATACGACAAGACAGAAGAGCGTTTCGAGGGCGAGATGAAGCTCGGCGAAGACAGTATCACGGTATATATCTATGTGGAAAACGAACCCGAAAAGTGGGGCGAGTACATAAAAAATGTAGCTAAATGCGTCGGTGACATATCCGAGCTGGACAATAAATGCAGGAGATATGCATCACAAAATATCGATGAAGTGTTCGATGAAGATAGCAACGAACTCTCCAAGCAGGAGATATACGATGCTCTGTCTCTGATATGTTTAGACGTTTATGAGACAGAGATCATAGCGGTATATGGTTCCGATAAACTGTTTGGTTCACCTGAAATAAGGGTAAGCTATGATAAGGAAAAAGGTCCTTACGAATGTTATATGGAATGTTAAAGTAAACGGCATTGAAAGGAGTGGATACAAATGAAGTACAGAGACAGACAGGGCAACGAGTATAAAGTCACCACTAATCAGGACAGATTCCTGAATGACGCTTATGACAGCTATATGGGAAGGAGCGTGCTGGAGATAGCTTCTCTTCCCGTTTTCTCAAAGGTAAGCAGAAAGGTGCTGAACAGCAGACTCAGCAGCGGTTTTATTGAGAATTTTGCAGAGAAGAACGGCATCGATATGTTTGATTACGAGGACAAGCAGTATTCTTCTTTCAACGAGTTCTTCACCCGCAGGATAAAGCCCGGGCGCAGGCATTTCGAGCCTGACGAGCACAAACTTGTCTCGCCATCCGATGGCAAGGTAAGTGCTTATGAAATAACACCCTCGAATACCTTTGTTATAAAGGATTCCGTATACAACGTGGACAGCCTGCTTCGCGACAAAAAGCTTGCACAGAAGTACGCAGGCGGATATGCGCTCATCATAAGGCTCAGCGTTGATGACTACCACCGCTACATCTATCCCCTCAGCGGTATCAAGAGCCATGACCGCGAAATAAAGGGCTTCCTGAATACCGTGAACCCCGTGGCAAACCGCCATGTGGAAGTCTACAAAGAGAATTCCCGAACCTACTGTATGCTGAGAACAGAGTTCTTCGGCGATGTGATACAGATGGAAGTCGGTGCGCTGATGGTGGGTAAAATTTCCAACCACCACCCCTGGGGAAATCACAGAGTTCGTCAGGGCGAAGAAAAGGGTATGTTTGAATTCGGCGGCTCGACTATCGTGCTTCTGTTAGAAAAAGGCGCAGCTGTCGTTGATGAAGACCTGCTGATAAATACCCGTGAGGGCGCTGAAACCAAGGTGCGTCAGGGTGAACAGCTCGCAGTATCCGTAAAATAATAACGGCGGATACAAAGAAAAGTTACGACAGGAGCAGAACTATGTGCCTTATATGCGACAGGATAGAAATGATAGAAAACGGGACGAACCCGTATTTCGTCAAGGAACTTGAAACAGGATATGTGGTCATTGGAGATCATCAGCATTTCCATGGTTACACACTGTTTCTCTATAAGCATCACGGTGACAAGACCGAGCTTTTCCATCTGGACAAGGCTGAAAGAGCTAAGTTCATGGAAGAGATGGTGCTGGTAGCCGAAGCTTCTGCAAAAGCTTTCGGGGCTGAAAAAATGAACTATGAACTTCTTGGTATGGGTGATGCGCACCTGCACTGGCACCTTTTCCCGCGGAGAACGGGAGATATCGGCAACTGCTTCAACAATGGCAGAGGTCCTGTATGGAGCATACCCATGGAAGAAATGTACAGCGACGATAATCGACCCACTGCGGAGGAGCTTGAAGAAATGAAGCGAAAGCTCCGCGAAGAGCTTGAAAAGCTTATGTAAGGAAAATGAATTTTAAAACAAAGATGGTGAAATAATTGCTTAGATACAACGCGGCAGATATCGACAATAAATATTACTACGACGGCAATGACCTTGGCGCAAATATAGTCGGCGAGGAAAAGGACAGAACAGTTTTCAAGACCTGGTCTCCGCTGGCTACGGGAGTTTATCTCAACCTATATCTTGACGGCGAAGGTGACAACCTTGTTGAAACTCTGCCGATGGAGATGCTGGATAAGGGCGTTTGGTACGTTGAGCTTTTCCGCAGCTGTGACGGGCTTTTTTATACATTTTCCTACGAGTTCGAGTATATGAACAACCGCATGGAAACTATTGACATATATGCAAAAGCCTGCGGTATAAACGGCAACAGGGGCGCAATTGTAGATTTCGATACCACCGACCCAATTGGCTGGGATAAAGTTTCCAAGCCAAAATGCCTTAATGCCTGCCAGGCTATAGTTTACGAGTGCCATGTCAGGGATATCACCATCGATGAAAGTTCGGGTGTCTGTCCCGAACACAGAGGCAAGTTTCTGGGATTCACCCACAGCAGGACACGCTGCGGTAAGTCAGAGACCTGCCTTGACCATCTGAAAGAACTTGGCATAACTCACGTTCATCTGCTGCCCGTGGCGGATTATGCCACCGTTGATGAAGCGCACCCCGAGAAAAATCAGTACAACTGGGGCTACGACCCCAAGAATTACAACTGCCTTGAGGGTTCATATTCCACCGACCCCGCCGACCCGAAATGCCGCATACGCGAGTTCAAGGAACTTGTGATGACACTTCACAAGAACGGAATCGGCGTTATCATGGACGTTGTTTACAACCATACATATCACACCGAGGACAGTTCTTTTGAAAAAGCGTTTCCAGGTTACTACCACCGCAAAAGGCGGGATGGCACATTCTCCAACGGTTCGGGCTGTGGAAATGAAACTGCTTCCGACCATAAGATGTTCCGTAAATTTATGATAGATTCCCTGAAATTCTGGGCAACGGAATATAAGGTTGACGGTTTCCGCTTTGACCTTATGGCGCTGCACGATATCGAAACGGTGAACATCATTCGTGACGAACTTGACAAGATCGACCCAAGCCTGCTGATGTACGGCGAGGGCTGGACAGGCGGAGAATCTCCCATGCCTGCGGATAAACTGGCATACAAGTGGAACAGTTACGAATTCGGCAGAGTTGGACTTTTCAACGATAATATCCGCGATTCGGTAAAGGGCGGAACTTTCAACCCCTACGATCTGGGATTCATAAGCGGAAACAGAAATACATCTTCGATACTGAAAAGAGGTATCGCAGGTTCTGTTCCACATTATCAGCTGCAAGACGCTTCAGAAGCCTGCTGGGCTTTTGAACCGACACAGGCGGTAAACTATGCCGAAGCCCATGACAATCATACACTCTGGGATAAACTGAAAATTTCGGGCAGCAACCATTACTGTCCCTCCGACCTCATAAAGATGGACTGTCTGGCAGCCGCGATAATCATCCTTTCGCAGGGTATGCCTTTCATTCAGCTGGGTCAGGATTTTCTGCGAAGCAAGCCGAGGGAACTTTCCGAGAACGAAAGCCCAAACGAACTGAACGTATACAGCGGCAACAGCTACAACGCTCCCGACCACACAAACGCCATAAAATGGAACAAGAAGAACAAGTACCGCCGAATTTTCAACTACTACAAGGCACTGATAAAGCTCAGAAAATCCAGCGAACTATTCCGCATGGCTAACAAGGGCGATGTGGAACGTCACTTGCAGTTCATGGATTCGGGTGATGCAAACTTCATAATATGGAAGCTGGAAAACGAAAAGGAATGTTTCGTTATCGCCCTGAACCCCTACCCCGAGGAAAGATACTTCAACCTGCCCTGGGGCATATTCTATAAGCGGCTTGACGAATGCGGTTTTATCGACGATGAAGAAGTATCGGGCTACGTCCGCTGTGCGCCGCTGTCTGCAACGGTCTTCAAGAGGATATGAAGCAGGATAAATATAAGAAAATATCCGTTATAAAGGAGAGTTTTTTATGCATAAAGAATTTCTGATGGGCAACGCTGCCATCGCGAGAGGTGCAATGGCGGCAGGGCTTAATGTTATCTCGGGCTACCCCGGCACACCCTCAACGGAAGTGCTGGAAACTGTTGCCAAAAACAATGACGGCAGTCTGTATGTTGAGTGGTCGGTAAACGAAAAAGCTGCTCTGGAAGTCGGTGCAGGCGCGGCATACAGCGGCGCAAGATGCATGGTCACCATGAAGCAGGTAGGTCTGAATGTGGCTTCCGACCCGCTGATGAGCCTTGCATACATCGGTGTTAAGGGCGGCATGGTCATACTCGTGGCTGACGACCCAGGTCCTATATCCTCCCAGACCGAACAGGATACCCGAACATTCGCGTCTTACTCAAAGCTCCCCTGCTTTGACCCCTCATCGGTTCAGGAAGCTTATGACATGATACAGACCGCTTTCGAGTATTCCGAAAAGTACCACACACCTGTGCTTTTCCGCCCGACTACAAGAGTCTGTCACGGCTATGCGTCCATCGAAGTCAAGGACGAGAACGAGTGCGCAAAGAATAAGCCCGAGGGATTTGTACGTGACCCGATGAAGTGGGTAATCTTCCCGAGACTTTCTTTCAAAGCGCACGGCGATATCGAAAAGCGCAACAGCGAGCTTTCCACAGTATTCAGCGAAAGCGGACTGAACCCTACTTTCAGCGGTTCGGGCAGACGCGGCATCGCGACACATGGCATAAACTTCACCTACACCAAGGAAGCCCTGAAAGCCCTTGACGTTGAAGTGCCACTCTTCAAAGTTGGCACACCTTTCCCCTTCCCCGAGGAAGCTGCAAAGGCTTTTCTTGAAAGTGTTGACGAAGTTCTCTGCATCGAGGAACTCGACCCCGTTATCGAGAGAGGTTTGATATACGTATGCGGAAAGTACGGTCTTAAAACAAGGATATTCGGCAAGCAGACAGGCAATATCCCTACTGCGGGCGAGAACACCTGCACATCTGTAAAGCGTGCTGTGGCTTCATTCCTTGGAATATTCCTCCCCACCGAAGAAAAGGCTGAGGACGTTCCTCCCCTGCCCGTTAGACCTCCTGTTCTCTGTGCGGGATGTCCTCACAGAGCATCGTTCTTCGCTGTAAAACAGGCGATGAAAGGCATAAAGAGCGTATTCTGCGGAGATATCGGATGTTACACTCTTGGTAATGCAATGCCCCTCGATATGGTTGATACCTGCCTTTGCATGGGCGCGGGCGTGAACATCACCCAGGGCATAGGTCGTATCGACCCCGATACAAAGTGCTTCGCTTTTGTGGGCGATTCCACTTTCTTTGCATCGGCTATCACAGGAGTTGTTAACGCGGTATACAATCAGGCTGACATGACACTTGTTATCCTAGATAACTCCACCACCGCCATGACAGGTCATCAGCCCCACCCCGGCACAGGCAGAACTATGATGGGTCAGGTTGTTGAAAAAGTAAATATCGAACAGGTACTCCGCGGCGTTGGCGTTACCACTGTTGAAACTGTTGATCCGCTGAAACTCGATGAAGCTGTTGCAGTTGTAAAGCGTGTTGCTGAGGAAAAGGGTGTCAAGGCGATAATATTCAAGTCACCCTGCGCAGTACTGATAAAGCCCGAAAAGCCCGCAGTTATCGACAATGATAAGTGCATCAACTGCCAGAAGTGCAAGAATCTTCTCGGCTGCCCCGGACTTGTTCTCAGGGACGGCAAGATAGCCATAGAGGAAAGTCTGTGTACGGGCTGCGGTCTGTGCGCACAGGTATGTCCCGTAAATGCGATAGGAGGCGGCAAAAATGCAGAATAATATTCTTATATGCGGCGTTGGCGGACAGGGCATCGTGCTGACTTCAAAGCTTATCGCGGCAACGGCTATGGCGAAAGATATCCCTGTTATGAGTGCGGAGACTATCGGTATGGCACAGAAAGGCGGAAGCGTTTTCAGCTTTTTAAGACTGGGCGACGACCTCTACTGCCCCATGTTCCCCGAGAAGACTGCTGACCTGATAATCGCCTTTGAACCTGCGGAAGCTGTTCGTATGCTGCCATACCTCAAAGAGGGCGGCAAGGTTATAGTGAACACTCACCCCATCGTACCTGTGACCGTATCGCTGAAAGGCACCGCTTACAACGGCACCGAGATGCTTGAATATCTGGCAAAAAACGTGGCTGATCTTAAAACCATCGACGGCGAAGCAGCCTGCAAACTTGTAGGTTCGCCAAGGGCACTCAATATGATAATGCTGGGACAGTCGGTACGCACAGGCGTACTTCCCTTCGGAATCGATGATGTTGAGGAGACCATGAAAAAGACGGTAAAGCCTCAGTTTGTTGAGATGAACAGCATAGCTCTCAGGCTTGATATCTGATAGAAATAATAATGACCGACTTCGCAGTTAAAGCGGGGTCGGTCATTTTTGTATCTCAAAAGCAAAGCAGTCCCCGAAGGGACTGCCGCTTGTAGAGTTTGTGGAAATATATTACTTTACAGTAACAGTTATAGCATTCTTGATAGCGTTAGCTGTATCCCACTTACCGTTTACTCTTGCAGCAACTGCGACCTTGTAGGTCATGCCGGGAGTAAGGTTCTTGGGAGTTACGTAGCTGTTAGTAGTAATGTTGGAAGTCTGAACTCTCCACTTACCAGCTAGATATACAGCGATGCCATATCTGTCAGCACCCTTTACCTTGTCCCAAACGAACTGTACCTGATGATACTTGGTGCTGTAATTAGCCTTTACGTTCTTAGGATAAGTATCATAATAAGGTATAGGATCAATATTAGGATTATCATTGTACTCGATACCATCAACAATGGACTCAAAGCAAGGCTTTACAGAGTAATCCTTGTTGAACAGCAGAGGATCGCGGTCTGCTCTCCAGCTGATATCGTCGGTAGTACCCCAAACGACAACTGCAGAGATGTAATCCTTATAATCTACAAGAGCGTCCAGAATGTCGCTGTAATACTTAGCCTGAAGCTCGAAACGCTTGTCGTTTACGGTGCAGTCAAGCTCGGTAACCTGAATATCAAGACCTGTCTTGCTGAACTTTTCCAGTGCCTGTCTGTAGGAACTTACGCTGGGGAACGGATCATCACTACCGTTGTTGGTAACGTTCAGATGCGACTGCATACCGATACCGTCGATGTAGTGACCATCGGAGTTTATCTCCTGACAGAGCTTAACGATGGCATCGCTCTTCTGCATATACTCATTGTAGTCGTTGTAGTAGAGCTTGCAGCCTGCGGGTGCGTACTTCTTTGCATATACGAATGCGGGCTTGATGAATGAGTTATCACCAAAGATCTTTACCCAGGGTGAAGCCTCGTAGTTGTTGGAAGACTCAGGGAAACCGGGCTTTCTGGGTGAGCCGTAATCATCGAAGCACTCGTTTACAACGTCCCATGCATAGAAGTTAACATCGGAATAATCCTTCTTAACAGCTGTAAAGACATTCTTTATGTAGTTTTCCATACGCTTGAGCATCTTTTCCTTGGATACCCATTCACCATCGGGATCATAGTTCTCCTTGAAGAACCACATAGGAGTCTGGGAATGCCATACCAGTACGTGACCTCTCATAGGGATATTGTACTCACGTGCAAAATCAAGGATAGGCTTTGCAGCTTCGAGAGTTACCTGAGGATTCTCGTCATCGCCCTTTGCAGCCAGTGCAAGGCAAGCTTCTCTGTCGAGAACGTTCTCGGGCTTTAGCTCATTACCTGCGGTAATGCTGTTGAAGTGCTTGCGTATCAGAGCCTTTGTAGAATCGGGAGCCAGTTCGGAAACAGTGCAGGCAGTACCGAACTTGAACATATCAGCATAAACATTTTTCAGCGAAGGCGCATTAACGTCCATGTTGTTGGGTGCAGCGGTGATGGTGAAATCATCGATGTAGAGGTCGTTAGCTTCGCCCCATGTTTCAACATAGATAGAAACGTCCTTTTCCTCAGCACCGTATGAGAAGCTTGCATTCAGCTCAACATAATCGCCCTGAGAAACACCCTTTACGAGGTTGGTGTACAGAGGTTCATCAGAACCTGCGGGAGTATGCTGGAGTGAGATGCAGACTGTGTTATACCACTGAGCCTTTACCTTTACCGAGATATCATACTTAACGCCAGGCTGAAGCACGCCCTTTACACCGAGTGAAGGACCGTTCCAACTCTGGTCACGACCTGTAACTGCCATAACCTTTTTGCCGCTGGGTGCCTTACTGTCCTCGATGACCTTGATAACAGAAGTATCGCTGTCGCCGCGCTTTGAGAACATTGAACAATCTCCGTCCTCAAAGTCTGTGGAAAATGCTACCTTACCCGAAGCACTTGCACTTACGCTTGAATTTGTTGCAGCAAAAGCTGAATATGTAGAAAACGGTACAGCTGAACAAGCCATAGTAACGCAGAGCGCATAGGCTGACAGCTTTTTCAAAAGATTTCCTTTCATGGTGGATTCTCCTCCCAAAAATTATTATATCTTAATTTTATCATACTATATAAGTATTGTCAACGAATTTAACCATTATTTCGCAATTTTTGGTAAGAATAACACATAATTTGATTAAAATCAGTATATCGCAACGAAGCACCATTGGCATAGTGTATAATTAAATAATAGTGATAGTGTCAAAATGTACAATTCGGCATTTTACGGTAATTTCCCGGAGATAGCAGTGTGCCCTCATTCATTGGCAAATACTGTAAAATATCGATGCATGATAATTACAATACAGCGTACCGATATGACAAAAAAAGACCTCACAGATTAAACCGTGAGGTTCTTCTCTCAGCACAGGAAACAAGTCAATGACCTTTATGCTTCTCTCTGCGTTTTTGCTGTTTAAGCTCAAACTGACGCTGCCTTTCGGCTTCACGCTGTTCCTTGGTTATCTGCCTGCGCTCGGTCTTCATAGCCTCCTGCATCAGCTTTAGTGCTTGCTGCGATTTTGTGCCGATACCGGTGGTATTCAGCTGTTTTCGTGCATTGCACTGTCTGCGTTTGGGATTGTCAGCAGTCCGTTTGACCTTTGTTTCAACAGCATTACTGAACTTCAACTCATAGTAATGCTTCAGGACAAATTCGAGAACTTCGCTTTCCTTCGGTTCAGCCCCGAATGTCACTTTTGCCGCGAAGAGCTTTCCGTTCTGAGTACATTCAAAAACACCGACCCAGAAAGGCTCATCAAAAAATACCGTCAGCATACCGTTTGTTTTGTCCATATATTTCCCTCCAAAAAAATGCTATGGACAAAGAACGGACAACCCGGAGGGGCAGGTTACTTACCCTGTTTTCACAGGACGGCCGGGCTACCTACCGGCTCTGGCATACACTAAGGTACACGTTGCGTTTTTATCTTTGTCATGTTATCGCACTATCCGTGCTACTTTATATAATAGCACATCAGAACTATCAGGTCAATAGCACACATCAAAAAGTTCTAACAAAGCGTTCAATGATACCGATTGACGTTGATAAAAAACTGTGATATAATATCCATTGGTAAAATTATCAACTACGAAAGCAGGTCAATCATGGAAAGTAAAAACAAGCAGAAAAGCATAATAAAAATAATACGCAATATCATATTGAGCGTTCTGGCGCTGGTCATTCTGATATATGTCATTGTGAATATCGTGTTCTGGAAAAAAGGAATGCCCGAACGCTTTTTTGGATTGCAAATCTCTTAAAAAGATAACTATTCCTGACGAAATCGAAGAAATAGAATACGGCGCATTTCAGAACAGCGGTCTTACAGAAGCCAATATTCCCCAAAACCTTGTAACTAACTGCGGCTGCATTTTTAGAGGAACCCCCTTTGAGAAAGCTCTTGAAAAAGAAGCAACAGGCGATTTCATAATTTTCAATGATGTACTACTTTATAAGTATATTGGTGATGATGAAAATGTTGTGATACCCGAAAGTGTGACATATATTAATGGTGCATTTCAATATTCTTCGATTGAAAGCCTTATTATCCCAGATACTGTTGATCCTGACAATGATATGTCATTTTACGACTGCTACAACTTAGAAAGTATAACCCTCCCCAATAAAATAAAGAAGATACCAAGATCTGCTTTTGAAAACTGTTTCTCACTTGAGAAAATCACTATCCCTGCAAGCGTTGAAGAGATAGGCGATCACGCCTTTGAAAACTGTCCATCTCTCGAACAGACTATCATAGAGGGTTCGCCAAAAATGGGCGAAGACGTATTTAAGGGCAGCAATCCGTTACTGAATAATCCCAAGTAATAGAATAACCACGCAAAAAGCTCTCACAGCCGAAACTGTGAGAGCTTTTCATTTGGGGACTGTATCTTTACGCTGTCTTTAATTCTTCGGGGATATTCATTTTTGATATCCTTTTCTCAACACAAAGCACTGTCACGATGCCGACGAACATTATCACAAAAATGATCGCGGGATATGAAGCCCAGTTCATGCGGAATGTCAGGAACGGGAATTCATTGAAAAGGCTTTTGAAAACTGTGGGTGACAATATCAGTGAAAGTACGGCGGATATTATAAATGCTGTGCCGTTGTAATAGAATATCTCCCAGAGGAGCATTTTTCTTACCTGACCTCTTGTCATACCTATACTCTTCAATGTTGCCAGTTCTTTTTCTCTTACCATTATACTTGAGATAAATACGTTGATAAGGTTCATTATCGCAATGAATGTCAGCACTATGCAAAGCAGAGTGCATATCAGTTTTACCAGAATCTTCATCGATGCAAAATCTTTTGCAAGAGAAAATTTAGACTGATAATTTATTGAGTTATCAACCTCAGCCATGTTCTTGATGCAGTTTTCAGCATCTTTTTCCATGCCGTCCTTTACGTTGAATTCGTAGGACATTATCTTCTGATTTCCTGTAACTTCCTCATACTGCTCGGTATTCATATAAAGCTCGCAGGTCATGCCGCCCTTTGAAATACCTGTCTTTTTTGCACCGAGAGCAACGTTCATGTGCCCCAGAACTGTATAAGCATGATCTTTTCCGTCTACACCTGTTATAGTAACAGTGTCGCCTTGGTTGAACTGACTTGTACCTGGGTAGATCTCGCCCTCAGATGTCAGCCAGCAGCCCTCAACGATACCTGTACCGTCCTTGAACTTCTCCATATCGATATCGTCTTCGAGAACCAATGATTTATTGATCGTAAATTCGTTTGAGCCGTAAAGATCGAGTGTGTACTCTTCACCATTGGGAAGATCGATCTCCTTTACCTTTGCATACTCATTAGCCATATCGCCGTAAACAATCGAGCCGTCCTCAACAAAACCGCTGTTTTCGATCTCATCAACTACCGACGCATCCAGTACCTTTACATTGTTTTCATTGTCGATATAGTCGTTCTTGTAATAATCCGACGATGCGACTGTATAATCAGATGCAAGTATCGTCGAAAGATATTTGTCCATATCAAAGCTGTTCAGCGCATCGTAAGAAACTATTACCAGCAGTACGGGAAGTGATATGCTGACCAGCAGCATCGCAAGACTCTTCTTGTTGCGCATGATATTATATCTAGCAAACTTGTAAGCCTTGCTTCCGTCGTTTGACTTTCTGGTGTTCTTGTAGCCTTTGAGCTCTATCCTTGTGGATTCAATAGGAGAAAGCTTCTTTATCATTCTTATAGGACCGTTTACACTAACCATTGTAGTTATTACAACGAACAGTGCAGCTGCTGCAAGTATCAGTGCGATAACTCCGCCTGATATAACTGTATCATTTGCAACCGAATCATATGCGGTCTGACGAAGTATTGAAGGCAGGATAAGTCTTCCCATGAAGTATCCGCCGACTATACCGAGAGGTACTGCAACTGCAAGCATTATAAATGCCTGTGTTCTTACAAAAGCCGCAAGGTGTTTGTTTGACATACCGATAGTTTTCAGTCTGCCGAACTGCTTTGCATCTTTTCTTGCTGATATATAGAATATGTTATTGATGATAAGATATCCTATCAGCACGATAACAAGCACGCCGCATATCAGCATTATAAGAGTTTCCGAGGAAAGTCCCTCACTGCTGACATTATAACCGGGATTCACAGAGATGATATCCTGAGAGTATTCAAGACCTACATCATTGAAAATCTGCTCTGTTTCACCTTCGATATCATAGCCATCACTCAGCAGAATGGATACATCGCTCGTTCCGTTTACGGTGTCAGTTTCAAATTTGCTGTCCCAGATATCGCTGTATTTTTCGGAGGTTATTATCTGACCTATCTTTACAGGATAAGCCTTGTTTATCTCGAACCAGCCCGAAAGCACGAATTCCTCGGTAACGGTCTTGCCGCTTACATCAAGGTCGATGCTGACAGGTGTGCCTACCTTCTTCTCCACGCCAAGTGCAGCAAGAGTAGTCGTATCGACAGCTATCTCGTTTGCTTCAACGGGAAGTTTTCCGCTTGTGGGTGTGTAGTAGTCAAGCTCTGCCTCATCTGCGCCCATGTAGCTGACTTCAACATTGTATTTGATACCGCTGTTTACTGCATATCCTAAAAATCTGCGGTAGCCTGCTTTTTTTACAAGTCCGTGATCCCTGATAGCTTCAAATTCTTTGCCATAGCCCTTGTCCCAGTCCTTTACTATAACATGGGCAGTGGTTCCCAGCTTTTTGAATTCGTAATAGGTATTTGCATTGTTCAGTCCCGCAGCCGTAGTGAACAATGTGGAGAACAGAAGTGCTGTCAGTATCATTGCGATTATCGTACAGACACATCTGAACTTCTCCGCAAGAAGTGATCTGAATGCTAGTTTTCTAATCATTTACTGCACTCTCCCGTCAACAACTCTTATAACTCTCTTCATCTGTGCTGCAACTTCCTGATCGTGAGTTACAACGATGATCGTCTGGTCAAACTCCTTATTCATGAATTTCAGCATATCAACGACCTCTGCGCCCATAGCTTCATCAAGATTTCCTGTAGGCTCATCTGCAAGAACTATCTCGGGCTTGTTAGCCAGCGCTCTTGCGATAGCTACTCTCTGCTGCTGTCCGCCTGACATTGACGAAGGCAGAGAATTTTTCTTGTGTGAGATCTCCAGCGCATCAAGTATAGAGTCGATATACTTATTATCGGGCTTCTTTCCGTCAAGCTGTATAGGGAGAACTATGTTCTCGTATACATTGAGTACAGGTATCAGATTATAGTTCTGAAAAATGAAGCCGATCTTTGAACGGCGCATCTTTGTCAACTGCTCGTCGTTCATCTTGGAGATATCCTCTCCGCCGATAACGATACTTCCTCCTGTGGGATGATCAAGGGCACCCAGCATATTCAGCAGGGTAGATTTACCGCTGCCTGATTTGCCGATTATACCTATCAGTTCACCCTTGTCAACGCTCAGGTTTACCTTGTCCAGAGCCTTTACCAGGTTGCTTTCGTCGCCGTAATACTTACACAGTTCGTGAGTCTGAATTACCATTACAATCACCGTTCCTTATCATTTATTATAATAACATTATAGCACACCGCATCGATAAAGTCAATCAAATAACCGCGTATCTACGCGCTAATTCGTTCCTTATCCTATCTTGTATATCTGATCTACCTGATCTGAAAAACAATTGCTGTGGGATACTATGATTATTATTTTGTCCTTTATACCCATTATTGAACGGGCAATTATCTTCTCGGTATTTTTGTCGAGTGCCGAAGTCGGCTCATCGAATATGACCACATCCGATCTTTTCAGCATCGAACGTGCTATCGCCAGTCTCTGACGCTGTCCGCCAGACATAGTCATACCATCATCACCAACTATGGTATCAAGTCCGTTATCCATGCCCCTGACGAAATCGTCAAGTTCAACGCACCGAAGCGCTTCCCATACCTTTTCTTCGGGAATATCCCTTCCGTTGGTGAGATTATTGTATATCGTATCATGCAGGAAGAATGTTTTCTGAGATACCAGTGAGATCCTGTCCCTGAAGGATTCAAGGTCTATGCTGCCTATCTCATCGTCGTTTATGTAGATATTACCCGACGACGCCCGCCACAATCCCAGTATCAGATTGAATATGGTAGTCTTACCTGCACCGCTTTTTCCGCAAATCAGATATTTTTTGTTCTTCTCAAAATCCAGATCCAGCCCGTTGAGAATATTCTTTCCGCGGGTGTACCCGAATGTAAGATTTTCAAGCTTTATATTGTCGATCTCATCTATCTGCTTGCCTGATGAAGCATCTGCGCTCATATCACCGCCCAGAACTTCATCTACATGATCAAGAGAAGGAACGACCATATTGAAGCTTACTTTCATGAATACAAGATTCTCAAACGGCGCGATGAACCTTGTGCAGTATTGCAGGAATATTACCATAACGCCCATCGAGATCTGTTTCTGAAATACCTGATAACCGCCGAATGCAGTTATCGCTATCAGGCTGATGGTAGATATCATATCTATCGCCTGATTTGAAAATCCATTTGTAAGTGTGAGCTTTTTAAAGCTCCTTTTCAGCACATCTGCTGCCAGTTCATACTTGTTCAGAAAACTCCTGCGGAAACCGTAGGTTATCATTGCAGGTGCATTTGATATGAACTCTTCGGTGAGAGCATTCTGCTCTCCGTAATCTTTTCTGTTTTCCAGCGCCAGATACCTGAGTTTATCTCCGAACTTCTGCTGTGCCGCAAGAGTTATGGGTATCATCACGATCAGCAGCAGCGTGAGTTTCACATCATAGTAGAACATAACGCCCATTATGCCGATCGCCTGAACAAGTGAAACGATCACCTTGTATGCCTTGTATACAAAAGATGCCAGCTTTGCCGCATCATCGTTTACTACCGTCATAAGATCGCCTGTCTTTTCATTTGCAAAGAACTTTCCGTCCTTCATGAAAAGTCTGTCCAGCGCTGTAAGTTTCAGATGCTGCGCAAACTCGAATTCCTTTACCGATGAATAGTAATCAAATGCGAATTCAACAAACATCTGTGAAATGTTAAGTACAAAATATATTGCTATCAGTCTTATCAGGGAACTTATCGATGCCGCTTTCGTGACTACATCTACGAAGTCAACAAAAACCATTGGCACGGCTATCGATAAGGACACCGATATCAGCATCAGGGTAAAGAAAACACCTTTCTTCATTCTGTCAAGTTTCCATATCCTGAGCAGTTTCTTTATTTCATTATTCATTGAGTGCTTCCTTTACCAGTTTGCCGAGATAATTGATTCTTTGAAAATACACCCTGTATACAGGGACTTTGCCGAATATTCTGCACGAAAATTCATTTTCGAGCATATAGATTATCTTATAATAATCATAGATGGTAGAGTTGGTATACTCCAGTTCAAGATCATCTGCAAGATTTACACGTATCTTCTCCTCGGATATCATTTTCTTGACCTTATCAAGTATCCTGTTCACGATCCTCTCATCGCTCACATCATCTTCGGGAGATAAGTAAAACTTGTCACTGCCCCAGGACTCAGACCTCATGTATTCTTCCGCCTCTGCCTTTGTGGCGAACTTCCCTTTTGCGCAGGCATCTGCAAGAACGCCCGAGAATATCGCTGCTGCTCTGCTGTTGCCTCTGAAGAAGTTTGCACCCGGCATATGGAATTCCATAAGTTCCGTAGCACCGCTGGCTGTTACCTGTATCCTCTTCTGACTGTCGTATTCAAAACCATCGTTAAAAACGTCGATCCTGCCTACAACACCTATAACGTTTTTAAAATCTGCCGGGAAACTGATGTGCCTGTCATTGGACTTTGATGCTACGCAGAGCTTTCCCTGTGCTTCAAGTTCCTTTGTCAGTTTTTTCAGTTTATGCCGTATAAATAGATCATTTGAGCTGAGACTCATATTGATGATCTGGACATCGAGCCTTTTGGTAAGTTCCAGTGCAGCTACCAGTTTACCCGGAGTGCATCTGCCGTTCTTACCCAGTATACAAACAGGAATGATCTCCGTTTCAGGGGCTATCCTGTTTATTATGGAAGCGCATACCGTACCATGACCGTTGTAATCACGCAGTTTGGAAGGTGTCACTTCCTGAACAGTATTGGCTTCATCATCATGAACTAAATATCCGGTCTTTATGCAGTTTCTGACATCGTCATTAACTATGTTGTAGTCGATCCCGCTGTCAATGATCGCAACTTTAACTTTTTTCATATTGATACACCGGATCCTTATTTAATCTCAAATCAAATCTTCTTGGTATTTTTCCCTGTGATCTTCTTTCTATTATTGATCTTGTTGGTCTTATTGCATGAATCAAAACCGACGTAATCGTAATTGAAATCCGAAAAGATGCCTTCTGCCTTGACATTCTCTTTAACGAATACTTTGTTCAGAAGCTTCTTTATGTTCATAGTTTTCCCTCCTGTAGAGATTATCCGATAATTGCATTAAGCTCACAATCCCGAATACAGCTTTGCGCTGTAATTCATCCTTCTTCTGCAACCTGTTCTGGCGGTATATCCCGCATAAGTCTGTTCAAAACAATCGTGCATATAGTCAGCCGCCAGGTCCAGTCTTTCAGCCTTGACCGTTTCTCTGAGCTTTATCTTATCCTTGATCTTTTTGATCACCATGATTTTTTCTCCGTTTCTTATTACCACAGATTAGTGTACTTTGCGGTATAAACGGTCCTCTTTCTGCAGCCGTTAGCTGCTGTGCTGGGCTATCCCTCAAATTTCCGTAAAACCTCTTGATTATCCAGCCCACGTATGCTATAATAAAACCGATAGCAAATCAAGGCGGTGATTCTACATGACATCTTTAGATATCAATAAATTCTTTCCAGAACAACTGAAAATAAAAGAGATTTCTGAAACTAATGAGAAGATCATCATAGAATTGGAATCTCATACCAAGCAGGGGATCTGTCCATGCTGTGGCATTGTCAGCCAAAGTTGTCATGGTACTTATGTAAGAAAAGTACAGGTGTATATACCGCTCCGACTGTGCGCTCCCTCAAATTTCCGTAAAATCTCTTGATTATCCAGCCCACGTATGCTATAATAAAACCGATAGCAAATCAAGGCGGTGATTCTTCATGACATCTTTAGATATCAATAAGTTCTTTCCGGAGCAACTTAAAATACAAGAGA
>NZ_JAILMR010000071.1 GCF_024692365.1 Ruminococcus sp.
AGCAGAGTGAATATCACCCTGGCGATAGTTGTAAAGTGCATCAATCATCATAATCCGTCCTTTCGGTCATTTCAAACATCATTGTTATTTTACCGATTTTAAGCTGTTTTGGATATGGTGTCCTAATTTATCACTTACAAATGTCAACAATTACGATATGTTTTATTTATTGTTTGTTTATTATCAATAAAAGAAAATATAATTTTTTATGCTTTTGACAAAGAGGCGATCAGCTTTCTCAGTCACTCGATTTTATTTAAATATATAGTCAAAAAGGAATTCTGACTATCCATTTCACTTATCACCGATTTTTTCCAAATGAGAAACTCTGCAAATGTTCATTATTTTAACTCGCGACATGGATTTTGTGCATATTTCATATATTTTTTACACCATTTCTTCATTTTTTCAGTTGTATTCGTGCTTGATTTTTTGTACAATATTAGCAGTTATAATAATATGCATATATGGGTTTGGATGGGTAAATAAAAAGCTGTGTAACAATGAGCCAAAGCCGACAGACACGCTGACAGCTTATGGCTCATAATTTAAGGAGGTATATATGTATGAGAAAAAAGATCACAGTTTTTGTGTCAGCCCTTATGCTGACACAGTCATTGAACTGTCTCACTCCGCAAAAAACCGCTGCGGCAGGTGTGACCTTCACCCATAAGGAATGGACGGGACAATCGGGTGCAGAGGACGTTTTCGCTGTTAATCGTGAAGCTGCTTCCGTGAACCCCATTCCCTTTCAGGACGACACTTCCGCTGTAAACGCTGTATGGAACTACAATGACCGTGAAAAATCCGACTATCTCCAGATGCTCACCGGCGAAAACGAGAACTGGGAACTGAACGTCGTGCAGAACGACGATCAGGCTGCACCCTACCGCTGGGGCGGCTTCATGAATGTCAGCTACAAGGGACAGAACAGCGACGGCTGGAAAACCGTTCAGCTCCCGAAAAGCTGGACTGCTCTCGGATTCGACCACTCAATATATACAAATATCAACGAACCATGGCAGAGCGATTACGACCCTTGGGTTACCTGTCCGTCAGCTCCTACGAAGTACAATCCTGTGGGACTTTACCGCAAGAAATTCACTCTCGACAGCTCCATGAAGGGCAGCGGAAGACGTATTTATATCCAGTTCGACGGCGTAGAATCCGCTTACTACGTATACATCAATGGCAAGGAAGTTGGCTACAGCGAGGACACCTTCAGCCCTCACCGTTTTGATGTCACTGACTACCTCACCGACGGCGAGAACATTCTCGCTGTTGAAGTGCATAAATTCTGCGACGGCACATGGTTCGAGGATCAGGACATGATATATGACGGAGGTATCTTCCGTGACGTTTTCCTCGTAAGCAGTCCCGACGTGCAGATAAGCGACTATACCGTCCGCACAGACCTTGACGACAACTACAAAAATGCAGAATTGCAGCTGAGTATCGACGTAAGGAACCTTACAGGAAATTCAAAGAGCGGCTGGACTCTGGAAGCTGCTGCCTTTGACGAATCAGGAAAGAATATCCTCAGCGGCGCAAAAACATCCGTTTACGATCTCGGCGCAGGTCAGAAAGGCACATACTCCATCAATACAACGGTCACAGCTCCGAAGCTCTGGTCTGCGGAAACTCCCAATATATACGCTCTCGTCCTGACTCTCAAGGACGACAGAGGAAATGTAAAGGAAAAAGTCTCCACACAGCTGGGGTTCCGTGAGATAGGCTTTACTCCCACAGCTGTTGACGGCTCTTACAATGTCACCACAAAGCAGTGGCAGCCCATAACTATCAACGGTAAGCGTCTTCTGCTGAAAGGCGTGAACCGTCACGATTCCGACCCCTTCTACGGAAAGGCTGTCCCTCAGAAGACAATGGAAGAAGACATTCGTCTCATGCAGAAATACAACATCAATGCCATACGTACTTCTCATTACAGCAATGACTCCTACCTCTACTGGCTGTGCAACAAGTACGGTATGTACATGATGGGTGAGACAAATATGGAATGCCATGCCCTTCAGGACGGCAAGTACAATGACTCCAAAGCTCTGTTCTACGAACTGGCTATGGACAGAACCAAAACTGCCTACCAACGTCTGAAAAACAATCCTGCTATCGTTTCATGGTCAATAGGAAACGAAATGGGCTACACCACCAACGCCAATGATGCTGGCGGTATGTTCAGGGATATGATATGGTATTTCAAGAAAAACGACCCTACCCGTCCCGTCCACAGTGAAGGACAGCACTTCGGTATGGGTGTTGACATGGGAAGTGATATGTATCCCGGCTCGAACGTTATCCGCTACAATGCAGGCGACGGCAAGATGCCTTATGTAATGTGCGAATACGACCACGCTATGGGCAATTCACTGGGTGCTCTCAAGGAGTACTGGGACGCTGTAAGAAGCGCTGACAATATGCTGGGCGGCTTCATCTGGGACTGGGTAGACCAGTCAAGAGCTGTATCCCTTCCAAACGGCGGCTGGGACTACTACTCCCAAAGCTACGCACACAAGAACCTCTACTCCGATGAGAGCAAGGGCAAATATTTCGGCTACGGCGGAGACTGGGGCGACAAGCCCAACGACAACAGCTTCTGCGAGAACGGCATAATATGCCCCGACAGAACACCTCAGCCCGAAGCTGACGAGGTAAGATACCAGTACCAGAGTTTCTGGATCTCTGCAAATGCGGGACAGCTCGCCAACAATACCGTATCGGTATACAACGAGAACAACTTCCTAGACCTCAGCGATTTCACTGTTGAGTGGAAGCTACTGAAAAACGGTTCTGCAATAAGCCGCGGCACTGTCAAGGACGCTAAGTGTGCTCCTCTTACAAGGAATACTATCACCGTGCCGTTCAAGCTTCCTCAGAATTACTACTCAGGTGACGAATTCATACTTGATATATCGGTAAAGACCAAGAATGCTACAGACCTCCTCCCTTCAGGAACCGAGGTGGCATATGAGCAGATTGACCTGGTCTCTGCTGGCAGCTCAGTTAAATATGACGGCGGCGATGCAGTTCTTACCATAGTCGATACTCCGAGTGCATACGTGCCTACCAACAACCATAACGACTTCAATTTCTCAATAAACAAGTCAACGGGTCTTATGGAAATGTATTCCTACAAAGGCTCTCTCCTCATCGAAAACGGCCCGACTCCTAATTTCTGGCGCGGAAACGTTGAAAACGATACTGGCTGGGGTGCAAAAAATCTCTATGACAGCACATGGAGAAATGCTATGTACGGTGCAAAGGTCACAGGCATGGAAACAGGCGATGCCGCTGACGGAGCAAAGACCGTGACCTCACACCTTGAACTCCCAAATGCTGGCGGCACAAAAGTGGATATCATATATACTATCTACCCCGACGGACGTGTAAACTGCAGCTTCAATGTTGACGCAACAAAATCCGGTCTGGGCAACTTCATACGTGTTGGTTCAATGATGACCCTTCCCGAAGGTTCGGAGCAGCTCTCATGGTACGGCAATAAGACCGAAAGCTTCAATGACCGTAAAACAGGCGGACGTCAGGGCATATGGGAAAGTACCGTTTCAGAGCAGTATTTCCCCTATCTGAAAGCTGACGACTGCGGAAACCTGACCGATGTAAAGTGGATATCCGTAAAAAACAAGAACTACAAATCAAGCCTTCTTATCGCTGCAAACGGTACTGTAGAAGCAAGTGCTCTCCACTTCTATCCCGAAGACCTTCAGAAGGCTGATCACGTATACAAGCTTTCACCGAGAAAAGAGACTGTACTCAGCGTTGACTACGGCTCAATGGGTACTGGAAGCGCTACCTGCGGACAGGGTACACTTGAAAAGTATCGTCTTTCTTCAAGCAGAACTTACAGCTGGAACTACACTATCATTCCAGTAGCCACAGACGCAGATGACAAATCCATGTCCGCGACTGCTGCAAAGCTCCGTTCAGACGGTGTAAGCGTAAAGGACAAGAGCTCCAATGCACTGACCATCCCCGTAAAATCACCTGCTACATTAAAGCAGACATCCTATGGAAATGCAGTATCGGGTTCGCTTTCAATACCTTCATCCAACAGTATCGGAAGTTCCCTTGAAGGCAAGCACTCATTTACTGTTGAAGCTGAATTTGTCCCCACAGGCAATCCAGAATTCAACATGATAGCAAGCAAGGGCGACTACTCTTTCGGTCTCAGAACAGAAAAAGGCGTGCTTTACTTCTTTGTTTATGCAGGCGGAGCATGGCGTTCAGTCTCATACCGAACAGGTACGGACGAATCCTCAAGCTGGATCGGAAAGAAGCATCAGATGGCAGGCATCTATGACGCTGATACCGATACAATAAAGATTTACTGCGACGGAAAGATCCTGGCAGAAAAGAGCACAGGTACTACCGCAGGGATAGCCTCGTCGTCCTATGATCTTACACTTGGTGCCTGCCCCGAAACAGGACGTACATCCATGGCAGACTTTTATGAATTCCGTGTCTACAGCAAAGCACTCACCGAAAGCGAACTTTCCTCGCAGAATACAGCATCACCTGCATACGGACCAAACAGCAAATACGTTCAACTCTGGCTGGATTTCGATAATGTAGTTTCACCTATGCTCCCTAATCCAACTGTTTCTTATAAACCAGGCGACGGCTCTGTACAGCTCAACTGGACTAAGGTATCGGGCGCAGAAAAATACGGTGTCGCAGGTTTGGTAAACGGAAAGTGGCAGCTGCTGTATAAGACGACAGGTACATCATATACGCTGAAAAACCTCACTGCCGGCAAGAACTATAAAGTAGCGGTAATCGCAATGTTCAACGGTGAGTGGAATATGGATCTCAGCAATGCGATAACCGTGACCCCAAATAAAACAACAGTCAACACAAACACACTTACATATCCCACTAACATCAAAGTCGAATACAGCAAGGAATATCACCAGGTAAGATTTACATGGGACAAGGTAAAGGATGCTGACAGATACGGCATCGCTATTTATCTGGCAGGAAAATGGAGAGTTCAGGCGCAAAACATAACTGATACAACTTACACTTCTCCTAAAAACCTCACCCCCGGCAAGACATACTGGGTCGCTATAGCAGCAAGAGTAAACGGCAAATGGGATACTGCAAATGCTATCAAACACGCGGGTACTGTTACTATAAAATGATACAGCATTGATCAATGCACGCAATCAACAAACGTAACCGTCAAATAGATGCTTACGTTTGATGCTTACTATCTATAAGTATATTGTTATTGATTCTGTAAAAAGAAGACAAGATAAGCCCTCGGGAATATTTACGAGTCTATCCAAAAATTTGTGTAAACCTCCAAAGTAGTGTATAATAGAAGAGACACTACTTTGGAGGTTTTAATTAGTCTCTCCTCATTAAGGCATAATTTCAAGAGCACCGCCGCAGGCCATATGACAGCTCGAAATTCAGCAAAAACTGAATAAGGCACAAAAGCATCACCGAAAGACGGTCGATGTTCATTGCAATGATGCTGAGAACGATCGATGCTTTTGTTGTATCTTCTCTTTTTGTAAGCACCAGACCCAGACCGAATTTGCGTTTCGCGAGAATTAACTTCCACTCCACTTCAATTCGGTCGGTATTATCCTGATAGGCGATTTTCTTCTCAGCCTTGCTGTCTGCATCCTTCTTCGGCCTTCCGAGTTTCTTTCCGGAAAGCCGAATGCCTAGACTGCTGCAAAATGCAATGTTATCCCGATTGCGATAGATCTGATCTGCGAGTACACGCTCCGGATAATGTCCTGTGCGCTTCTTATAATTCTCGAGCGCAGTTTTCAAAACGGCACTCTCGTTGTAGGCATCGAAGGAT
>NZ_JAILMR010000072.1 GCF_024692365.1 Ruminococcus sp.
AGCGGTAAGGCAACGGACTTTGACTCCGTCATTCGATGGTTCGAATCCATCTATCCCAACCATACTGGGGCGTCGCCAAGCGGTAAGGCAACGGACTCTGACTCCGTCACTCCGAAGGTTCGAATCCTTCCGCCCCAATAAAATTCCCTCACTCTTCAGGGTGAGGGATTATTTATTATCAGGCAGAATATTCATAACAGCTGATTCGTGAGCTGTTCACGATATCATACAGATAATGTCAATTATTGCTATCCGATGTCATTGAATTTAAAGAATTGACCAAATTTTTTAGAAATTTATAGTGATTATACTAAAAAATATAAACCACAATGGTAAATATTATTGTTAAATTGCTATTGACATCTAAGATAAAGTGTGATATAATGTGGACAAATCCGAACAGGAGACGTTCTGTTTGGCTTATAATACGCATATAGACTATTGAAGCAGCTGCTGAAAGATTCTATATGAATCCAAAGTTAATAGAATGTTAACGAAATATTCAACAATAGTATCTATATATGTATTATAATTAAAAACACCGAGTTAATTATATAGCCATACTTTGTTCCCGCGGGACAGGCTTTGTTTCTGTGTGGCGGTTTACATCGAATGGGTATGATTAAACAATAAAATTTCAAATTATTAATTTTGGGAGGAATTTTTTATGAACAAGAAGTTATTTGCACTTCTCGCATCCGCAGCTATGATGGCTAGCTTCGCACCTTCTGTATTCGCTCAGAGCGAGGATCAGGAAGTAAACAATGATGAGGCAACTAGCAGCGTTGCTGAGAACACCGAGAACACTGACAGCAGTGAAGCTGAGGTTGTTGCTGATAGTCAGCCCCTTACTGTAAAGATCGTTCCTAGTGCTTCTAAGGCAGCAGCTGGTGACAAGGTTACTTTTGATGTACTGCTTACTAGCCCTGTTGTCGTTGAATCTCTGCAGTTTAATTTCACTGCTCAGAACGGTGAGATTACCGGTTTTGAGTTTGATACAGCTACTTGTAATGAACTGGGATTTGGCACTAATATAGATTATACTGCTGATTCTGATAATCTGGTAATGTGCTATAATCTGGCTTTGACTGGTGATGAAGTTGCTCCTTCTGGTGCTAAGCTCGGTACCCTGACTGTTAAGGTTGCTGACGATGCAGCTGATGGTGACGTTGTTACTGTTAATACTACTGGTAACACAGGCAACTACGATCTTGGCGATGGCACATTTGCTTGGACAACTGAAGAAGGCACTGTAACTGTAGGTGCTCCTGATTCTTCTTCAGATTCTTCTGATTCTGTAGATTCTACTGATTCTACATCTTCCACATCTTCTACAACCTCTACAACAGATTCTTCTTCTAAGGCTACTACTAACAATTCTTCTAAGGCTGGCACAAACGGCACTACTTCCAACACAAATACTGGTGCTGCTTCTACTGCTGCTGTAGCTCTGGCTGCATCTGCTGCTGCTCTGGTAGTTATCTCTAAGAAGAGAAAGTAATTTAATCGACTTTAAAGTCAATTAAATAGCATTTATTACGGCAGAGTCAAAAGACTCTGCCGTTTTTTGTTGACTTTGAAACTAAGTTAGTGTATAATCGTATTGGGAGGTGCGCAAATGAGATACAGGATATTTTCTCTGCTGCTGATGATTGCAGTGATATTCACGGCGACAGCGTGCAGCGGTGCTAAGGATACAAAAGATGAGTCCCTTTACGATCTGATAATCGAGGACAGCAGTTCTTCTGTGAGTGAGGAGAACAGCAAGGATAATATATCTGCTTTTGAAAGTTCAGCCGATAGTGTTCTGGAAGAAGTTTCTTCTGCTGAAGTGGAAACTGCCGCGCTGGCAGGAACGGAAGTCAGCGAAGAGAGTATCAGCGAGGATGCCGAGTACACCGAGTACTGGTTCAGGACGAAGAAACAACGCGACCAGCATTATGAGAAGCACGGCATCGAGATGGGATTTGCCAGTGCCGATGATTACCGCAAGGCGGCGTCCGACGTTGTCAACGACCCGACTGCACTGCACAAAATCGAGAAAGAGGACGGCGACGATGTCTACTACATTGAGGATACCAACGAGTTTGTGATCGTTTCAAAGGACGGATATCTGCGGACGTACTTCAAACCCGACAAGGGCAAGGCTTATTATGACAGGCAATAGTGTTAACAAATTGTAAAATCCATTTTCCTGTTATTGACAATTCGAGCTTAATGGCGTATAATAACCATAAGATTTTTTCAGGAAGATCAATTAAACGAAAGGTTGACCCGTAATGACTCTTATCACCATATTCGCAGTCTTTACATACTTCTTTAGCTTTAGCCGATTTTTTGGCTACAAGCTTATTTGTCGTGGTATGAAAGCTATGCGGACGGGTGTACAGCAATATGGGCTGACATAATATCCATTTCAGGTCACAGACCGTGCTTTCGTATTACGAGAGCACGGTTTTTTTGATGCAGTTTTTGGCAATAGATTGAAGTATCTTACAGATTTTTACAGGAGGAATATCAAATGGTAATCGTATTGAAAGACAGCGCGGACAAGAAGCAGATCGAAGAACTTATGGAATGGCTCACAAGGTTCGATGTGAAGTCGAATCTTGTGGAGGGCGTACACTCGAAAATAATCGGACTTATCGGCGATACCACTGCAGTTGATATCGAATCGGTGCAGGCTAAGGAGATAGTCGATACCGTAAAGCGTGTGCAGGAGCCTTACAAGAACGCCAACAGGCGTTTCCACCCACTGGACACTGTGATTGATGCCCGCGGAAGAAAGCTGGGCGGCGACCGCTTGCAGGTCATCGCTGGTCCCTGCTCGGTTGAGACCGAGGAGCAGACTATCAAAACTGCTATCGCTGTAAAGGAAGCGGGTGCGACAATGCTCAGGGGCGGAGCTTTCAAGCCAAGAACTTCGCCTTACGCTTTCCAGGGTCTTGGCAAGGAAGGCATTGATATCCTTAAAAAAGCAAGAGCTGAGACAGGTCTGCCCATAGTCACCGAGATAATGGACGTTAGCGATATCGACCTTTTCGATGAAGTGGATATCATTCAGGTGGGAGCGAGAAACTCGCAGAACTTCACCTTGCTTAAAGCCCTGGGCAGGCTGAACAAGCCGATACTGCTGAAAAGAGGACTTTCAGGAACTTTGCAGGAACTGCTGATGTCGGCTGAGTACATCATGAGCGAAGGCAACAGTCAGGTGATACTTTGCGAGCGCGGCATACGCACCTATGAGACCGCCACCCGCAACACCCTCGACCTTGCAAGTTTACCTCTGCTGAAACAGAAGACACATCTGCCTGTTACGGTTGACCCAAGCCACGCCACTGGTATTGCTTCTCTGGTTGAACCCTGTTCCCTCGGTGCGGTAGCAATGGGCTGTCACGCTTTGGAGATAGAGGTACACATC
Organism: Ruminococcus sp.; assembly: GCF_024692365.1. Taxonomy (GTDB): domain Bacteria; phylum Bacillota; class Clostridia; order Oscillospirales; family Ruminococcaceae; genus Hominimerdicola. The sequence goes on from NZ_JAILMR010000072.1 coordinate 3,422, forward strand.
GACCCCGAACACGCTTGGAGTGACGGTGCGCAGTCTCTCACCCCCGAAAAGTTCAAGGCGGTAATGGAAAAGATACGCGCTATGGCAGAATTCTGCGGAAGACCGGTGGACGACTGCGAATAGTCAGCCGATTGACGTAACCCCCGAAGTGTGCTATAATTATATTTGAAAAACCAGCTTACGGGAGGACTTCACATGGAGATGATCGCAAAAATACACACCGACCTGCCCACAAAATTCGGGTTGCCGCGGCAAAGCGGACTGGTGGAAGAACTGGAAGGGCTGGTGATTTTTGAGCCGAAATACCGCGATCCCGAGGCACTCCGCGGGATAGAGGGATTCTCCCACCTGTGGCTGATATGGGAATTTTCCGAAGCGAAGCGAGACAGCTGGTCGCCCACAGTACGTCCGCCGCGGCTCGGGGGCAACAAGCGCATGGGAGTATTTGCGACACGCTCGCCATTCCGCCCGAACCCCATCGGACTTTCCTGCGTGAAGCTGTTGGGAGTGGAAAAGACAGCTGATTCGGGACTTGCGCTGAGGGTAGGCGGTGCTGATCTGATGGACGGCACGCCGATACTGGACATCAAGCCATATCTGCCCCTTGCGGACTGCCGACCCGAAGCCACGGGTGGATTTGCGGCTGAAAAGGCTGGGTATTCGGTGGAAGTGGACTTCCCTGCCGAGCTTCTGGAGAAAGTTCCCGAAAGCAAGCGGGTGGCGCTGAAAGCAATTCTGGCACAGGATCCCCGCCCTGCTTATCAGGACGATCCCGAGAGGGTTTACGGTTTCGGATACGCGGGACTTGAAGTGCGTTTTCGGGTAGCCGAGGGCAGGCTGAAAGTTATTGAAGTCGAAAAAACGTGATATTTCATACATAGCAAAAGGCAGCACCAAGCAGTGCTGCCTTTTTTCATTGTTCGATCTGTTTGCCGAGGAACATCGCGGCTGCCTTGCACAGCATCGCCTGATCGTCGGTAACATGGCGGTCATCTTTTCCGCCAAGGAAAGCCACCGCCCCTGTGATATCGCCCCCCGAGATTATTGGCGCGACCGCCAGCGCGTGGGCTTTCACACCTTCAACAGGGTGAAATTCAGCAGAACCATTGCGGTACTCATATCCGCTTCGCGTTTCCAGCATATCTTCCAGCGCCTGAGAAAGTCTGCGCTGTGAGTACTCCTTTTTCGGCACCCCCGACACTGCGACAACGTGATCCTTATCGAATATCACCGCAGGCGCACCGCCCAGCTTTGATATGACCTCCGCCGCCTGCAAAGCCCCGTCGGAAAGCTCGTTTATCGGAGAATATTTCTTGAATATCACCTCGCCGTCGGGGTTGGTGTAGATCTCTAGGGGGTCAGCGTCACTGATAAGGTGGACATTAAGATTATCGCCCTTTCTACGGTGAATATGGGCGATAAGTGACGATATATCGGTTATCCTAATGTCTCGCTTAAAATTTGCGTCTGCTCCCTCTATGACTACCTCCGGCATAAGCTCTTCGGGTATGCCGTTTCTTAGAAGTGCATCGATGTCGGATTTGAGTTTAATATCTATGTGATCATTATAAACATCTATCCTGTCAACGATGAAATCAACATCGACCTTCGAGAGCTTTTCTTTGTTCAGTATCGCATCGAATATTTCCATGACCGTCCGTGCAGTGCGGTTCATCTGGATTATTGAATTATGCTTCTCCGATGCTATCTTGATCTGGTTTCTTAAGCCTTCGATCTGTATGGTGAGTTCTGCCACCTGCTCCTGATAGACCTCCTCAAGCATATCCTCCTGCTCGGGATGCTTTGCGATATCCTTAGCGTGCTGACGTGTAAGGAATTTCAGTTCCAGCTTTGCGTCCTCCATTCTCTGCATCAGAACAGAGACCACGTCTTTGCTGGAAGAAGTTTCCTTCTGCTCCATATCGATAGACTGCTGAAAGCTTTGCAGAACATCTTCGGAAGTCTCCTTCATTTTACGAACAAAAGATTTGAGCATTTCGTCCAGCATATCAACTCTTATGTGATGTGAGGTACAGCCCTTGCGCCCCATTTTGTGATAGGTTCCGCAGGTATATGCCTGTGCGATATCAGGACGACTCATGGCATACATCTGGCTGCCGCAGTCACCGCAGAAGATATGTCCCGTGTAGACATTGTCATACTTTCTTACACCGTGATAGCCGTTGTTGGAACGCTCTTTTATCTGTGCCTGTACTACCGCGAATGAGCGGTAATCGATGATCGGCTCGTGATTGTTCTCTATAACTATATGGTCGGTCTCCTGCAATTTAACATCTTCACCGTTTATTTTCTTGCGGCGGTACTTACGCTGACGAAGAGTGCCAATATAGAAATCGTTGGTAAGTATCGTACTGATAGTAACGATGCTCCACACTTCCTTAGAACGGACAACATACTCCTCGCCCTCGGCTTCCTTTCGCATCTCTTCCACCTTTCTCGGAGTGGGTATCTTCTGATCAGTAAGATAGTTGGCTATCTTCTTGTATCCCCAGCCTTTCAGATACAAGTCATATATCTTTTTGACGATCTCAGCTGACGGCTCGTCCACCTTGAATTTCATCGACTTGGTGTTTGTCATCACATATCCGTATGGCACAGCGCATATCCATTTGCCCTCTTTCTGGCGGTTGTTTATGACCGCTCTCACCTTTTTAGAAGTATCGGTAACAGGCATTTCATTTACGAGGAAGCGGAACTGTATAGCCATCCACTCGTCCGAAGTCGGAAAGTCAATGCCATCACCTATCGAGATTATGCGTATTCCTGCATCTCGCATATCTTCCAGTTCGCAAAGCCCCCTGCTGGTACGCCTTGAAAATCTGGAAAAATCCTTGACGATCATGATATCATATTCGTGATCAAACAGCTTCTTACGAAGCATCTGGTAATTCTCACGCTGCTCGAATGTGTAGCCCGAACGGTCACGGTCTGCGTAGAAATCAAGCTGTGCTTTCGGGAACGTTCTGTTCACATAGTCGGTGATGAGCGCTTTCTGGTTTTCGATAGAAGTGTTATCCCTGTCCATTTCCTCGTCAACGGAAATACGGCAGTAACCTGCTATTTTCAGCATATCTTTCATAAGAAAAACTCCTTTCTTACAATGTTGTTAGCACTATTATTGAATCGTTGTTCACTATTGTAACATACATAAAAGCATTTGTCAAGCCGGCTTAATGCTTATCCCTTCATTTTTTCGGGACTTATGCTTACAAATTTAGTTTAGCACTTTAAAGCGCGAATGTCAATATTTTCAATGAGGATAATGCCTATAAATCCAGAATATTTACTATTTGTTATTGCTTTGTTAATATTTCATCCTGATTTTCATATGTTTTACAGCAAAGAAGCCTGCCCTGTCAAGGCAGACTTCTTAGACTGAATTTGCTAACTGTAAATGGTTTTTAAATTCGTAAGCAGCAGATTTTCTGTGATCTGGTATGGATCCTCGCTTCCCGACAGAAAAAACGCGACTCTGCATTTTTTCTTCTTCACCCCTGCAAGAAGCCTCTCCGCCAGTTCTTCACGATCATACATCTGCTGTTCTTCATTTGTGAGCCACACCTCGATGTAGCCCCGCTCCTGTTTGTTGTATATCTCCAATAAAAAAGTCCCCCTTATGCTCTTTAAATATCTTTGACTGCTCGGGTAAACTTATTCATTGTCAGCTTTTTGTTCTTCCCAAATGTTTCCTTTCGTAATTGCGGACGCGGCTGACCTGATACACTTATGACGCTCATGTAATTGGCTAACACAGCGTAAGGCGAAAACGTTGTGAAGTTCAGCCTGTCCATAAACCAATTGCTTACTGTAATACTATTAAATAGTATATTCAATTGTAAAGTTGTTTTGCACGGATATTATGCAGCAATAAATTTATGTTTCGGAAACCTTTGAAATAATATCATCAGGCATACTGTCAAGTTCCACCGGATCGGTCATATACTCATCAGTATCGTCCTCGCTTTCCGAAGCGGCAGATCCTTCATCAGTATTACTGTCTATATCCGAATCTTCTTTCTCGGATTTCTTCGCTTTTTCAGCATTGCTCTTAGCCTTGCTCAGATTATTGACAAGCTTCACGTGCTTTCCGCGTAGTTCTTCAAGACGGACAGCTTCCTCGGCTTCGATCTCCTTTACACGCTGTTCTTCCCGAGCCAAAAGCTCAAATACAATATCTTCATTGCATTTTGAATTCATTATTTTTCCAACTGCATCTTCCAGCTCATCTGGTGTAATGTTGACACCAACAAAAGGCATCATAGCCGTCCACAGTGTATCCTTTAATACTCCGATACGCTTGTCCTCGCGTTCAGCAAGCACCCTGACCGCTTCATCATACTTCGCGTTGATGTCGCTCATTCTGTAGTCGTCAAGCTCGATCTGCCATGCATTAAAATCGCGTCTGTTCTTCCATTCTCTTGTTGTTATCTTTCTTGGCATAAATTGTTCCTTTCGTAATTCATAGCTGTAGTTTTGTTGTCGATATACTGTCCCAACACTGAATTTGGGACAGCAGATAGTAGTGCATATTGATCATCTCCTATTTTTGAACCTTACCGCCTGTGATTTTTCTTAGGCGGAGTTTTCTTCTGTTCGGTTGGTTTTCTCTCAGGCGGATAGATGTCGATGCTGCGGATCACTTCGATCATATCATCATAGTCCCGGCATCTTCGCAGAAATGATGCTCGCTTGGAAATATCCTTGACACTCGCTGCCGATGATTTCATTCTTGCGAAAAGCCTGCGAGCTGTTTCTGTCGAATCGATCTTGTCGATACGTATGACTGCAAGCGTCCTTATCAACTTCTCGACCTCATACGGTTCAACTTTCATACTCCGCAGCTTAACTATCTTATCCCAAATCTGCTTTTCAAGATGATACATCGGCGGGTCAGTGAGGGTGTCCAGCTCTTCAAGAATTACCTTTCTCTGCTGTGCTATCATATTGTTCCATTCTTCTGATGTTGTTCTCTCCTTGGCTTCTCGAACAAGCTTAGAAATATGATCCTCATCGTTGTTGAGAAGATAATATTCATCAACTATCTCCTTGTACTTGCGAATCTCTCCCCCGGATGACGATAACTTTTCGTTCAGTTCTGCAAGTTCAGACTTGTACTTTTCAAGCTGTTCCAGGAGAACAGAAGTATCCTCTTTCTTCTTGAAACCATGTTCTTTGATAACCGCAACAGCAGTTTTGTCCTCGTCCTTTTTCGGAAAAGTCCGCTGCATAAAACTCATATCATCGAAATAATGGTTGGAGCTATTGATCTCAGATTCGAGTGTGCTTATTCTCTCTTTTAGTTCCTGTATCTGTTGCAGAATTTCCGCATACTTTTTCTCCGCAGCACTTAGCTTGCTTTCGGCTTCGGTTATGGTTGTGATATTCTCCTGTATAAGAATTTCATACAGCCTCATATACTTTCCGCAGGTGCGATTGATTGCTGACGTGTTCTTGTATGCACCAGCCTTGATCTTGATACCGGTGGAGATAGTATAGAACGGCGTAACAAAAACCTCAAAGGCTTTCTTCTTTTGTTCCGCAATACGCTTTTCAATTCGCTCGGGAGTATAGTTATCACCAAGCGTTTTCAGCCTAACGTTCCTCTGCTGTCCGGGGGCTTTTACACAAATGTATTTTCCGTCCTTGAAAGTGAAACCCTCTTGTTCCATGCGACTTCTGAGATCATCAAAGCAGTCAGAAATGTTTATCAACTCGTCTATGCGCTCCCTTATCTGCTGTTTCCACGAAGTACCTCTTTTCAGATTTATCCATTCGTGATAACCGCTGATTATAGGCTGACGGACATAGTTCTCCCTGTCAAATGGTTTGATACCATACCGCTGGCAGATATCATCGGAGAGCTTCTTTATCTTTTTCAGTGAAGCCTTATCGGAAGAGAAGTGCCTGCCTTTCAGATCATAGACATTTATCTCGATATGATTGTGTATAGTTCCGGTATCGTCATGTGTTGCGATAACTGCCTGCACATCTTTACCGAACATCTCTTTCACCAAGTCCAGTCCTATCTTCTGCGATGTGTCAATAGAGATATTATCTTTCGGGTCGAATGACTGAATGTAGTGTATCAGCTTCACTTTCGCCTTTCCCAATTTCGGCATAGGCTCATTGAACTTTCGGTTGGAGTAATACTCATATATCTGCTTCATGTCCTCGTAAGCGTTGCGGGCATCTGACATACAGTTCACAGAAGTAACGTTCAGACCACCCTGCGTTTTCTTAGGGTCGCAGATGTATCTCAAGCTGCGGTTCGGCGTAACGTGGATATTTTTCGTTTTAATAAAAGGCAAAGGCAGGCGTACTCCTCTCGCATTCGTTCATAGTCTTCGGCATAGATGTTGTTGACGGCATTTGCTTTCCGAGCGAGCTGGTTGATATTCGCACCTATTTTGGAAAGCTCTCGGGTCAGTTCTGCAAAACCAAAAATCTCCTGCGGCATAAAATTATCACTCAGTGCCATCTTCACTATGTATCTTGTTGTAGATAAATTCATGCTCGCTGCTTTCGATTTTACAAAATCCCATTCATCGTCTTTGAACAGAACTTCCTTTCTTTGTCCTTTGCGATTGTACTTCTTTTTCGACTTTTGTACCTGATCTTTCAATAAGCGTTCCTCCTTCGATTTTCGGGGGTTGGGTACTCCCAGAGAGCCACTGTTCGCGGGCTGACGGAAGTCAGTCTGCGCCGTCCGAACTCAGTTGGGCGGAACAGCGTGATTTTGTACGTACAAAATCTATGGCTCGCTAGTGATAGCCATTATTTACCATTTGGACTAATGATCCATTATTTTACAGTTAGCCCGTATGGGCTGATAGTATTACATTGGTATCCTCTCCTTGCTTCCGATGGTACAAAAACGTGAAAATGTACCTATCGTGACAGATTCTGAATGAGCAGAAAAAGGTACAAAACCGGATTTTTGTTCCCATAGGTATTGATCTGATGTTTCAAAAATCACATATCTTTTTACAAGTGCGCGCTTTTCTTGCTTAAAGATATAGTCATGCACTTTCAAACATCAAACTTTAATTATCGCACCTTTGTTCTCGTCTGCAAGTAATATAATACCAGAAAATTTGTTCGATGTCAATAGATGTGAAGCATACTCTCTATTTCACTTCATCTCACTTCTACTTTTATGAAATTCGAAGAAAAACAGAGAAAATTAAAGATAAATGAAAGATTTCAAGATATTTAGAATGTGCAGTTTTTCAAGCGCAGAAAATCAGCACGTATGTTTGTATAATTTGCCGAATCGACTTTTGTACTTTTGAGCTTGAAGCATTATCTGTTTTTGGATACAGTATGAAATGTATTAAAATAAAAAAAGCCGTCACTTATTTTGTGACGGTCTGAGATAGAAACTATATTTTGAATATGGCTATGTTTGAAATAACTGCATATTTTTACAAAAACCGACCCCGATAGTTTGTGCAGGGTCAGTTCAACACCAATGAAATACTGGCTGCATTTCTGGAATACGATTTTTCCAATCTACACGATATGCTTGATGAATGTAATCATTATGAACGAATGCTATGTGCTAGCGTTAAGGAAGAATACTTATGATAATGTATTCACTTTTATAGAATATGAGGATGAGATAAGTAAATAAAAGAACGAGTCAATTCAGCGTGATGACTGATAAGTTAAGAATACTATCTTCAGAGTATTTCTATTTCCCAAAATTGAGAAATACTTGATTTTGGAAAATAGATGTGGTATGCTAGAGAAAAGGATTGTGGGTGCTTATGAAACTGATAGAAAGAACCGATTATCTCAATAAGGTCATCACCGGTGTTCGACGCAGCGGTAAATCCAAGCTGCTTGAAACGTTCAAAAAGCATATCATGGACAACTACCTCGCTGCCAATATCATTCACATAAATTTCAATCTGCCCGAATATGAGGAATATCGTCCTCTTAACGATCATATCAATTCCCGATATAAAGAAGGGGTTGAAAACTTCGTCCTGATAGATGAGATACAGATGTGCAATGATTATGAGAAAGCAATCAACGGTCTGCACGCCTCGGAGAAGTATGATATATATCACCGGCTCTAATGCATTCCTTTTAAGCTCTGATCTCGCCACATTGTTTACAGGAAGAACTTTTGAGATCAAGGTGTACCCATTCTCCTTTGGCAACAAGAATATGGACTACGGCAGAGTCCTTGAAAACATAGTAGCTATTGAGCTTATTCGCAGAGGATATGAGGTTTATGTCGGTGTCCTGTATAAGAAAGATGTGGACTTTTCAGCGTGAAGTATCACCTCTGCCGTCCATCAAGGACGCATATCCAAAAATGATAATCGCAAGGACTAGGCATGATGCTTACTAGTATGAATGTATCAAGATAGTTGACTTCTCGGACTGGCTCACTAACGAATAGCTTGAATCTATTTCCCATAATCAAAGTATTTGCGATTTTGGGAAATAGTCTTTTGGCTTTAATAATTCGAGAGCATCTTTATATAGGAAAGGAGAACAGCTATGGAAAACGCTCCAAAGAAGACAAGCTATGCAAAGCATATAATAAAATGCTATAAAGACGATCTTAAGTATCGAATTTCGAAGAACCTTATGAACTATCTTCCTAATCTGGAAGGACGGATGCAGTGGTATGCAGATACTTTATTGAAATACAGCAGCTTTCCGCTTTTGTACTCGGCACTTTTCTATGACCCTGATATTGAGGATATCCGATACATAAGAGATACTGCCAATAATATTTTTGGGTTTAATCACGATAATGCTTTCTTTGTGAACGCGCTGATGAAAAAGGCACCGTTTGAAAGTGGTTCTCCCGACTTTGATGAATGGGATAAGCTTAATACCGTACCAAAAGACTATTACGGCGGTGACCGTGTATTGCTGATATTAGGCTCGGCACACCCGAACGGTCATGTCCGTGAACAATGCCTGCGGCGTTTTTTGAAGCACAGCTCAATGCTTAATCACATAATTTACCGTCTGAACGACAATGTTCCCGCTGTACGAAAGGCGGCAGGTGAAGTTCTTGCAGAGTATCTTAAACGTCCCGACGCATATCGTGAACTTATCCGTGCTATACCCTATGTCGAATACGTCAGACGCGGCGAACGTGCGCACAGAGATGCTGCATTTTCAATGGAAGAGCTGGACAGTCTGCTTCGTAAAGCTATCTCTGAAAACAAACTTAGAGTACGCGATGGTATCTGCTACAATGCATTTAAACTCCACCCCGATGCTTCACGCTGTGATACTCTGCTAAAGCTTTTCCGCAAAGAAAGAAACGGCGAGCAGAGAGTTCTGCTGGAACGTATGTACCTGCAAACAGCACCTCAGCCGATATCACGGGAAGTCCTGAACATCTTTATGGAAGATAACTATGAGGGCGTGCGCAGAACAGTATACGCTTACCGCATACAGCATGAGGGGATATGGGAAGGCTTTGAAGAACTGCTGTGTTCAAAGTCTCGCAGGATAAGAAAATTCGCAGAACAGCAGCTCGATAAAAACGGCTTCGATGTCGCGGACTACTGCCGTAAGCATCTGCCCGATACGATACTTGCGCTCTCCGATAAGGGTACAAAGGAAGATATCCCACTTATCCGCCCTTATCTTGATACTCACCCCTGCGAAGCCCTTACTGCACTTGTCCGCCTGATAGCCGAAGACAGCAGCAAGCTGATATATGACAATATGCACAGTGATGACCCTGCCGTTGCCAAGACAGCATACCGCCTAGCCAGAGGGCTGAAATGCTTTGATGTAAAGCAGCTGATTTCTATGATACACAATGATGACAGTGATACTGTACTTCAACAGCGTGAGATACTTCTGCTGACAAAGGACGGAGCATGGCATGTTATGCCGCATCTTATACGTCTTGCGGGTAAGTATCCGCGGCTGAATAGAAATATCTTATATCTGATAAAAAAGAATCTTCAAACCAAAGTTAAACTGCCCGCCGACCTCAAAAATGAGATACAGCAGGCACTAAGAGAGGGGTCGCACAAAGGAATACCTTACGAAGTCAATAACCGCATATTCTATGTTATGAACTGATAAACATAATTAGTAACAGTTTAAAAAAAGGACGCTGCAGATTAATATAGCTGTAGCGCTCTTGCGATATTGCTTTCTTTGTAGATGCTTATATAATGATTGTTCATCAGAAAACGACTTAAATAGCTAAAGTACGGATTCTGTTGAAGCGCAGTCGTACAGCATCATACTTGGAACAGTGATAATCAGCCCTACTTTCTTCAGCAAACGTCTGAAAAATTTTTTTCTTTCCATCCTAACCAACTGTCGATTTCTGCATTATACATACAGAAGCTTCTGAAAAACACACGAAAGAGGTAAAAGTTATGACCCGTGACAAATATAGCGAACAGATAGCGCAAATGTCTAAGTCTATGTTTCGCTACTGTCTTTCACGCACTAACAGCTATAGCGATGCGGAGGATTTGGCGCAGGAAATACTGCTTATAAGCTGTAAAGGAGAGAACAGTTTTCCAAACGAAAAAGCGTTCTATGCATTCGTATGGCGCACTGCGGAAAATATCCTGCGCCAATGGTACCGTGATAAAAACAGACGCGACACTGCCGAACTGGATGAAACTATCTCCGATGGCAGCTGGGAAGCACTTGAAGAGCAGGCAGCTGAGAATGATCAGCTTAGACTTATAACCCGCGAGTTGTCACACCTGAACTCTAACTACCGTCATGTTATTGTCGCACACTACGTTGATGGTCTTTCAGTTAAGGATATTTCTGAACGATTCTCACTTTCACAAAGCATGGTGAAGTATCTCCTCTTTCAGTCAAGAAAACGAATACGAGAGGGCATAAATATGGAAAGAAATTATGGTAAACTCAGCTATCAGCCGATTAAACTAAGCCTCTTTTTCTGGGGCGGCAAGAATAATTACTACGGCAAATTTGATACTAAACTGTGTCAGAACATACTAATGGCGTGCTATTTCGACAGGCTGAACGAGGAGCAGATCAGCTTGCAGCTGGGCGTGCCGACAGCGTACCTGGAGGACGATATCAAGGAACTTGTCAAATACGATCTGTTGAACGAAAAGAGCGGCTTATATCTGACCAACGTTCCGATCATTACACACGAGGTGTTTGACGATCTTGCACGCGAGAATAAGCAGGTTCTTATGGATATAACCGAGCGCTTAAAAAACGGTTTGGACGGTATTCTAGACAATGTGAGGAAAATCGGCTTCTACGGCAGCGATATGCCGAACAATTCGCTAAAATGGATGCTGGTCTCGCTGATACTCAGAATGTCGTATATGTGTATGGTACATGTGGAAAGCGATCTGGAATTAGATTATCCCACCGACATTTTCGGAGACAGTTGCTTCAGATTTTTCATTGAGGACGATAATGCAGAACTCTGTGGCAGCTTCGACACAGGAATAAGTGATTACAATGTCAGGGAGGATGACTGTGCGATAGCATTCTGGGACGTTGAGATAAACGGAAGGCCGCTGCACAAAGAGATCAACGAAACGCGAGCAAAAATGTTAATGACGCTTACGGAGCGTCAGCCGCAGAACGAGAATGAAAAGCTCGTCTGTGCAGAGCTTGTAGAACTCGGCTTCGCTTTTAGGGAAGGGAACGAGATAAAACTGAATATCCCTTGCATAAAGGATGATCAGTGGAAAAAATTGATAGGTTATTTAGGAAAAATTCCTGATGATATAGTTGACAGTGCCATGGACAGAGTGGATGTCATCAGAAAGGTGCTCCGCGAGCACACTCCTGCACACCTGATCGACTATACTGACAAAATGGCTGTACTCCTGTACTATAAAGAGGTCAAGCAGATCATGCTCAGCCTATGCGAAAGTGGCTGGCTGCTGCCTATGAAGGACGGTATGATTGGTACGACTGTAATGTTATTAGAATGATGATATGAGAACAGCAAGTGTGTCACGCGTGACACAAATGTAGAAAATTCAGGATACAATAAAAGTCCTTGCAATTGAGTTTGGTAGTGCCACGGAAGTAATTCGGACACTAACCACTAGACAGACAAGATTGCGGATTACAAAGCACCGACATCGTGAAGATGTCGGTGCTTTTGAAGTTATTTCTAATTTACTAAAGGATGACAGTCTTGAAAACAAAGTACTTGTTGACTCAAATGCCAATGGTTCAAAAGGTGATAAATATCCTATTGATCCCGAAATTCTCAAAAAGATGTCACCATTCTGGAAAAGCCTGCATGAAAAGAATATGATGAGCGATAAAAAGTTTAACAGACTAATGAGGAATACTGCCTTCACAGAAGATGAACTGTCCGGTTTTATTGCTCGACAGTTAGTTAAAACAAGACAGTCTACTGTTTTTATAGTTCGGTTCGCTATAACCTCATACATAATAATACATAATCCCTTTAGGTGATGACTGGCATCAGCGCGATACCTTACACTCCATCATCATTTCAACTCACACCCCCGCGTAGGGGGTGACCCGTTACAACAGCGGCGAATGCAAAGACTGCCTGCTGATTTCAACTCACACCCCCGCGTAGGGGGTGACAAAGCAATGAGGGAACAGGGCTGGACTAAGGAAATTTCAACTCACACCCCCGCGTAGGGGGTGACGCCCCATCTGATTCTTTACCCAGCCCATGCGATATTTCAACTCACACCCCCGCGTAGGGGGTGACCCAAAATGCGTACACTCGCTCACCTGTCCGTGCTTCAATTTCAACTCACACCCCCGCGTAGGGGGTGACATGCTATTTCTGCTTTATCGTCCGCGGTATATCCTAATTTCAACTCACACCCCCGCGTAGGGGGTGACCAACGGATTGTTTCAAATGCTTTATGATGTTTACATTTCAACTCACACCCCCGCGTAGGGGGTGACGGTCTATCGGCAGACTGCCTGTGTTTCGTCCCAGATTTCAACTCACACCCCCGCGTAGGGGGTGACAAAATGTATTCCTCGTTAGCATTAAGCAAATCATCATTTCAACTCACACCCCCGCGTAGGGGGTGACCTGTATACTTGCTTACATCTGCTTCCATCTTGTCATATTTCAACTCACACCCCCGCGTAGGGGGTGACATGAGTATCACTCCCGAGGAAGGCAGTGTCTCATATTTCAACTCACACCCCCGCGTAGGGGGTGACTTCTTCCGCCCTGCGGCAAAAGATGTCCGTCTTCCAAATTTCAACTCACACCCCCGCGTAGGGGGTGACATCCGAGCACCGAGGAAGAAAAGAGCCTGAGCAAGAATTTCAACTCACACCCCCGCGTAGGGGGTGACCCGTCCCATGCGTACCAGTGTACGCCGTCAGTTACATTTCAACTCACACCCCCGCGTAGGGGGTGACCGGGTGTAATTCTTCATAGCTTCTTGTACATCTGCATATTTCAACTCACACCCCCGCGTAGGGGGTGACAGGTGTGATAAACTTGTGTATTTTATCACTTGAAATTTCAACTCACACCCCCGCGTAGGGGGTGACACGCCCGAATTCGGCGGGAAAAGATCATCGGCGAAATTTCAACTCACACCCCCGCGTAGGGGGTGACATCCCTTTTCACGATGTTTGGATGTTTGCACAAAAATTTCAACTCACACCCCCGCGTAGGGGGTGACTTTCAACTGCTGTCATGATAACGCCCCCTATTCATTTCAACTCACACCCCCGCGTAGGGGGTGACCTGTCAGCCGCGTATCTCTGAATATCCGTCAGAGGATTTCAACTCACACCCCCGCGTAGGGGGTGACATGTGACCTTAATGTGACCACAAATGTGACTGATAATTTCAACTCACACCCCCGCGTAGGGGGTGACAGGGGGTTGTTAAAATATGTAATGACGCTGACTCATATTTCAACTCACACCCCCGCGTAGGGGGTGACGAAAGAGCTAGCGAAAGATATGCTACATATGAAATTTCAACTCACACCCCCGCGTAGGGGGTGACTAAAGGCGTGTACACTGCGGCAACAAGTAATTCATTTCAACTCACACCCCCGCGTAGGGGGTGACCCTAGATATTGTGTATCTGAGGTCACCACACTGCTAGCGAGGGGACTTAAACACGATAGAACTGTCTATCGGTAATAATTTGTCCATAAACACAAACTATTTATCAGGCGAACCTATCGGGAAATTTATATTATCTGGGGTTCGCCATTCAAATTATTATCACTCCTTCCGAATCATATGTTTCCTTTGTACCGTAGTGCTCCACTCTGTTCTGCCAGTTTTTGCCGAGGTAATAAAAACGTATGCTGTCTGAATTTTCATCTATAAGCTTTAGAAGCTTATCCTTTACTTTCAAAAAAGTACCGTAGTCAACATTTATCTCAAAGACCGAATTCTGCACTCTCTGACCGTAATTCTGACATTCCTTTGCAACTTTTCTGAGCCGCGTTTTGCCTTTATTATCAGCTATTGAAACATCATAAGTAACAAGAACCATCATACATATCACCTACTTCAGCAAATAGCACGGATATTCTGATATCTCACCGCGGATATATTTGGCAAGCAGAGAACTCTGCACATAAGGCAGTATACCCAGCGGGATCTTTTCGCCAAGATACGGGTGGTCGATAGTGGTGCGTTTCTTTTCCTGCCATGCAGTCAGCACTTTCTTTTTGCCATCCTTATTAAGGTACACCGCACCGCTTTCCTGTTTTTCAAAGTCCTTGATATTCAGTTTTTTCAGATTTATCATTGTCAATACAAGACGTTCGGCTATACAGCGAATCTCTTCCACCATATCGCAGGCAAGACTGCTTCTGCCGGGGCGCAGAGCATGGTAATAACCGTAACAGCTGTCCAGCCCGACACCCTCAAGTGCCGAGGCATACATACTTGTCATTATCGTATACAAAAACGAAAGCACAGCATTCACTGGGTCAAGCGGCGGTCTTTTCGTCCTCATGACCATCTGAAAATCATCCTTCTGATGGAGTATCAACCTGTCAAAAATATCGAAATAAGCTTTGGCGCAGTTACCCTCTATGCCCATTACCACATCTTTTTGTTCTGTTTCATAAACATGATCTATTCCGCTTTCGAGATACTGTATACATTCTGTAAGTTTACCATCATCATTAAGCTGAGGATTATCGTGTAACGAGCGCTTTATCAGATATCTGGTATTTGAGAATTTTGCAGCCATGGTATTTTGCATAAGTATAGCATCGGGTTTTGCAAACTGCTCGAACTGAGCTTTTCTCAGCAGGATATTTCCTCTGGTCTTTCCCTGAACTCTTGCCTGAAATCTTCCATTCGGCGAAAAGAAACTGATACTGATACCATTGTCCATACACTTGCCCATAAGTGCAGGCGAACAGCCGACATAGCTGAAACAGTATATATCCTCAACATTTGCCAGCGGCATACGAAACTTTTCGTTATCCTCCGTTTTGCAAACTACATTTTCTCCGTCCAGTGTGAGATAAGCAGTTTCATCAAGGATATACAGCGAATTCAGCAATCGTTTCATACTATATCAGCCCCTTTCATCGACATTACTATGTCTTTAACATTATATCCGCCGTCCTTTGGGAAACACATATCCTTGATAGAACAGCCCGAGCATTTCTGCCCACGTTTCCTTTTTGGGATAACTCCCCTTTCTGTGATAGTACGCATTTCTGTGATATATTTTTTTATCAGATCATCGTATTTATCATACTCTATATCGAAGGGCAGCTTAACACGCTTTTTGATATCGCTGTAAAACAGATATGCCTCACTGTTACAGCCCCATACATGATCTGCACATAGTTTCTGTGCAAACACCTGTATTGCATCCGTTTCGTGAAAATTTCCATCTTTGGGAGCTTTGGGCTTGTATTCCACAAGCACGACTTTGTATTTGCCTTTTAATCCAGGTATCTCTGTTCCGTTTTCATCTTTTATGAATTCAACACAATCTGTAACACCAAGAAGGTCATACTCAGGAAGATCGTTATAGATTGTAACAGCACTACGCACAGCCTTTCTTTTATCGGAAAAGCTGTGGCTGCCGTCATGTACATTTTCATGAAGAAGATTCGCCTTAACTACGAATGCATTCTCGTTCCAGTCAAGGTTAAGTGTAAGCAAAGCAAACCTTCTTGGGCAGTACATATAGTGCTGTATATCCCTGATATTTATTGTCTTTGTTATATCTTTACGATAAGTTCAACGCCCGATGGCATTTCCTTATCGACCTCAATATCATAATCAGAAAAACTTCTGGGGATAGCTGTATTTTTATTTACAGATATCTTATCAAACAAAACATTCGACGGAGCATTACCCAAAGCTGAATCATGTTTGAAAACATACAGTTTTCTCAGACACATCTTTCCTCTTGCTGCACTATGGTCATTCTCGAACATATTTATAATAGCGTTCCACAGCAGTTCAAGATCATCCTCGGAAAAACCAGTGACCTTCTGTGCCAACATAGCAGATACATAACCCTCAGCTCTGTAAAGTCCGTATGATATAAAGCTCTTTTTGCCCATTTCTGTCTGCTTGTTTTCAAAATCCTTATCGCTGGTAACAGCCTGTCTTGTTATGGTTATCTCATTCGTTGATACAGGATCTATACTTCTTGCAAAATTCAGCTGAACAGGTCCTCTGACTATACCGCAGGGATCATCGCCTGTACTCATTACTGCTCCGAAAGTACGTACATCAAAATAGTTGGCACAGATATACTCCTGTGCTGTCTTGACATCATTTGCATTCTTGCCTTTCTGACCTGTTTTAAGATCATTCGCTTCATATGCTTCCTTGAATTTTGAATTTAACGACTTGTTAGATTTTATGAGGATATTGTACCCGCCCTCGCCCTCTTTTACGAGTTCAATATAATTCCTGATCTTGCGCTTTATGCAAACATCTGTAACTATACCGTAGCCTGTCTCGGGATCTGTTCTTGGCATATTGCCTGCATCGGGGTCACCGTTGGGATTTCCGTTTTCCACATCAAAAAGCATCACGAATTCATATCTGTTCTTTATAGCGTTTTCCATAACTTAACCATCCTTTCCGTCATCTGTTTTCTTCTGGAAAAATGCCTGTTTCTGCTGGTAGAAGCCCACAATAAAGCGTCCCTGTCCATCTAGGTCTAAAGTCCTGGGGAATTCTCCTGCCAGTGCATTTATTATATCTCCCGTGATTTTTTCAAACTGTACTGTTCTGCCCTCGCTGAGTTTACGTAAATGATTTTTCGAAAGCTGTATCAGCTTTGGTAGTATAACAGAAGGTCTTGCTGCCGCAGACGAAAAATATGCATCAGTTATCGTTCTGTTCAGTGTACCATCTACAGACTCCTGCTGTATTTTTTCAAGTACAGCAAACAGTCTTCCACAGAGATATGCTGGGTCATGATTCTGCTCATTCAATGCCACGGTGATCTCCTCCTTCCCGTATTTCCTGTTGAGGCAGGCTTTGATGATTCCTGCTCTTGTGTCATTGAGTTTTATATAGTTCTTGCCTTCTTCATCACTGTCTGTCTTTACTCTGCGCACGACAGTTTCGAGCAGACCGAAAGGATACTTTCCTCCGCCAAGTGCCGCCATTATTATTGATGTCATTAGCGGTGGAGGCAAAACTTGGTCGGTTGCTTTCGGAGAGATAAGTTGTTTCTCTATACCTGAGAAATACACAGGTCTGCTGTTATTGCATATATGCATATCCTTCTGATGTTTTTTGAGATTACCGACAACAGCACCGAACTTATCTCTGAAAATAAACTTCTGACATATGCGTGAAGAATTAGCAGTTAGACCTGCGACGTAAAATGTAACATCGTTGTCACAAGCTTTTTGCATGACTGCTTCAGCATCACCCGAGACCCCACCAAAAGCGTTTTTCATTACATCATGTATCCCGCTTTCTGTCTTTGCTGCCTGCTGTTCTCTTGTTTCACCCAGCATCATCGAAAAGAGATCGCATTCTGCGCTGTCATCACTTTTCATGGCAAAGAAAACCAGCACCAGATCACCCAGAATGATCCTGTGATTCTTGTCCGAAAGCAGCTTGTTCAGCGTTGAGGTATATTTCTTCATGGCAGTTTCTGATATGCCGCTGTTGAAAGATGATTTTTTACCATATGAATGAAAAGCATCAGTTTTCATCGAAACCATTCTGTATGTTGGAGCATTTCCAACTGGAAATTTAATAATATCATGGGTCTCAGATATTTTGGATTTTATTCCTGTAATCCCACAAAATTCATAATCATTTTCATCTACAGATGCATTATCAAATTCTGCCTTAATATATTGCGAATATTTTTTGATGAATTCCTCATCTTTTTCTAGCTGAATTTCAGGGTGTCCACTTAATGCAAAGCAAAAACCATCAGAATTAAGTGAATTCTTTAAACCTAGTAGCAACTCATTATTTAATTCTTGTTCGTTATTCCACTTCTTAATATAGTTCTTATATGCTGTTACGATTTCTGAGCTGATGTCTTCAAAAAAATCCATGTTCTTTTTCTTAAATGCTTCAATATAATCTTTATAAGGCTTTCCCTTTTTGTCACATGAATTTAGTTTTTTATTATCATATTGAAGACCAAAAATATATTTTCCACGATGTTCGATTATTTCCGAATAAATAGCAGATTTATTATGTCTGAACGGCAGCAGAATTTTCTTTTTGATCTTTATAAGCTTAACTTTACCATTTTTTCCGATTTCTTCTTTATCTTCACGGATATCTATAATATTTGTTACATCACCTTCAAGAGACAACATTATCATGTAGCTAACGTCCTGATAGCCCCAACCCTCAGGGATTGTTTCTTCAAGAAAGTCTGCATATTCACAAAGCGCCTTTATCAGCATAAGCAGCCCTCCTTGTATTTTTCTACATCTATAACACCGTCTATCATATGCGGTCGGTAATACAACGCATCAGCCTTATCTGAAAACTTCGGCTCTTTCCAGTCACCGTTTATTGGCTTTCCTCCGTCCTCGAAACGCAGACCGTAAAGCATATATCCCAGATCTGTATCACCTTTTAGACTTTCATCGACAGCGCTGAGATCGAAGTCATCTACAAGCTCTATGCTCCTCACAGAAAACTCTCTGCACCCCATGCATGGCTGCTTGAAGCACTGTCCATTCCTTAATCTTCTGAGCATTATATTATAGTGCTTTTCTTCGCTTTCATCTTCGTGATCCGACTGAATGCCTGTCATCTCAAAATGGAAAGCAATGCCGTACCGTACATCACGCAGAACCATACCCGCACGCTGTGTGCGCTGTTCATCTGCATATATCACCGCTTCACCAACGCCTTTCATCTGCGAACGTACCGCTGATATAGGCAGCTTGCTTTTTAGTTCATTGCGCCTTATGTTGATGAATTTGATGGGATTGAAAACCACGATCTTGTCGATTACGATCCGAATCGCAGGCTTCCAGTACACAGATTTAATCAGCCCCTCAAGCGCGGATACCGTTGGCACATCATAGCTTACTCTTTCCACCTTCATCTCGGGGCGAGTGAACAAAGCATAGTCAGCTTCAACTACAATCTTGAATCCAAAACTCAAAACTTTCACCTCTTTCTGCAAATTATAACTTACTTAAATTTTATTAAGTTGTATTTAGAATATCACTTTTCTTTCAAAAAATCAATAGTCATATCAAACACATTTTAAAATAATAATTTGTGCGTTTTGTTCGCTATCTTGATTTTTTATATAAAACGTGCTATAATGAAACGTCTACAATAGTAGTGAGTTGAAATACTTATATTTTGTTACAAGATGCAGTGGGCGGTCGTTAGGCGACCGCCCATCTTGTTATACAATATAGTCATTCGTCCTGTCTAACAATATTCCAGTTTCAGAACTATAATCTTCATTATCCGTCAGCACGAACAGGTTTTTGTATCTTTCTTCGAGTCTGCCTGTTTCAAGCATCGGCAAAAACTCATTTATATATTTCAAAGCAATCGAATACCTTTGCAGTTTACGGCGTATTGCCCTCGGATCATCATAATAACTTTCAAGAAGTTCTTTTGTATCATCGCAATTATCTATGACCACCGCAACAGTATCATCATTGATGAAATTAATATTTTCGGAATATTTCCTGAATTGTATCGACCTAAAATCTCCGCTTGGACAATACTCTTTATCAGCGATCGAATTCCGTGCAATAGCGTTATGCTTATTATAAATGAGCCTGTTGTAATATTCGCGTATACATTCAACCGAAGTGATATCTTCATATTCTGCCAGAAGACCAGATGTGATCTCCGTTCTCAAAGCCATATCTCCCCTGCTTTTTTCATCAGTTTCAAAAATAAAAACATCGGCATTTTCACGTTTGCCTTCGCGGTTACAGCGTCCGCCAGATTGCAATATGCTGTCAAGTCCCGCAAGTTGTCTAAACACCGTTTCAAAATCAAGATCAACACCCGCCTCGATAAGTGAGGTAGATACCACCCTTATCGGTACGCAGTTTTCAAGATCTTTTCTGATTTTTTCGATAATCACCGACCTGTCATTCGGGGTCATGTACGTGGAAAGATGATACTTATTTCCGCTAAGCAGAGAGTAAACCGCCCTTGCAGTTTTTCGGCTGATGACAACTATAAGCACGCTTCTATATCCTTCAGCTTTGCTAAGAACGTTTTCAATATCCGTTTTTCCTAAATATGTATATCTGCATTTTTTATAATAACAGAAATCGGTTTTATCAACTATCAGCTCCCTGTAACTGCAACTAGGAAGATATTCTTCAAATAACTTTGAATGATCCGGCATAGTGGCAGATAGAAACAGTGCTTTACTGCCAAGATACTTTGTTATATATCCCACACCTCTTAGACAGGGCTGCAATAATTCAACAGGCAATAGATGTATCTCATCGAAAACAATGACCGATTCAGCCATATTATGCAATTTCCTTAGGCTTGAACCTTTATAATGATACAGCGATTGAAAAAACTGAACGCTTGTTGTTATAACAAAAGGAGAATCCCAGTTTTCACAAGCCAGCCTAAGCTTTTGCTCAGTTCCATACTCATCATTTTCGGTATCAAAATAATAATTTGAATGATGCTGTAAAATATCTGCATGATCTCCAAAAAGATTTGAAAACTCATCAGCTGTCTGCTCGATGATGGAAGTGTATGGAATTACATAAATGATACGTTTGAGTTTACCGTTTGAGCGTTCCAGCATATCAAGTGCAGTTTTAAGGCTGCATAGAGTTTTACCGCTTCCTGTTGGCATATTCAGCAGATATATATTTTCCTCGCTAACACTGTTTCCGACCGCCTGCTCAAGTAACCTTCGTCGCGATCTTTGAAGTTCTGTATCAGCTTTCATTTCTTTCAGCACATCCAGTTTATGATCTACAGCTTTTGATACAGCTGCAAAATCTGCTTTAAGTTTCCTATCGATATTTGGAAGAAAAAATCTCTCTGTATCAAGAAAATCCGCATCTGTTAAGCACGAGAATAAATATCTGGTAAAGAATGCGTAGCGCTCTGTTATCTCATGCCTATCACTTTTTTTGGTATCTACGTCTTTAGTCAGCATTGCAAGAAGTACAGAGGTATCGGGTATGTTTATTTCAATCTCATTTTTATAAGCACTGTAATCCGCACTGCCCGAATAATACTTCGCTCGCTTTAACCTGCCTTGAAGATCAGCATAATATTCGTCGCTTCCGTCAGAACCGCCATCGGGAAGCCCCGTATGATGTCCTGCGATACAATATTCAAACATAGGGATAAAGAACCGCGCTGCTTTGTCTGCATCGATCTTACTAAGTTCTATCGCACCGCATACGGCGTGTTCATAGCGTATACGGCTTCCGTTGATGCGCTTTTGAAAATCATCCGCATATTTTCCAATATCATGTACCATACCCAGAAGACCTGAAAATGGTTTAAACTCATCAACAGCAAGAGCATAAGCCAGATCTGATGTTCCTTTCAAGTGGTCAGATATTGATTGTTCTCGTCCATCTTCAGACTTATGAGCCAGATAATTCATTAGATCCCTCCAATTTACAAATTGTGCCATTTACATATATTATTATACAGCAGTTAATCTATTTTGTCAATATTCACAGTTACAAAATAAATGGTGCCCTGCAGGAGAACTTGCCCCTGTACGGCTCTTTTACACCTTTATATGAGCTTTCTCTGCGCTATCCACACACATCACAGGATAACATTATTCTTGCTGATAAGCAAAACAAAACTCAAATCATATTGACTTTTGCGTTCCAAGATGTTATAATAGTATTGCAAAACGCAAAAACAGCGAATTTTGCGTTTTACTTGTGTAAAACTTTGGTGACTGACGCAATGAATATTCAATTTTGCGTATGACATAATATGATCGAAAGGAGATGAGGGTATGTCAAGAAAAACGCTTAAGGCACTGTTCCACATGGGCACAAATGAATACAAGGAAGAGTATGAGCGTCGTTTCAATGATGAGAACACCATTCGTTTGCCTGTGAATATCGGAGATAACAGGGCTTTTATTTGTCAGACTCCCGAGATATACAAGCAGATAATCGCTATTGAACGTCTGGATAAAGAAGTGACGGCATTATATTATTCTCTGCCAGATACAGCCATAGCGCAATTCACATCGAAATGTCTGATAGATGAGATACTTTTGACAAACGATATAGAGGGAGTTCACAGCACACGAAAGGAGATCGGAGAGATCTTGCAGGACCTGTCTTCCCACAATAAGCGAAACAGGTTCGTGGGATTGGTGACAAAATATGTCATGCTCGAAAAACGTCAGACTATTGAATTCGGCACTTGCAGTGATATACGAAAGGTATATGATGATATTTTCTACGAGGAGATCAAGACAAATGATCCCGAAAATCTTCCCGATGGTGAATTCTTCCGCAGATCGGGAGTTGAAGTACAGTCCGCATCTCAAAAGGTCATCCATAAAGGTTTATATCCCGAAAGCGAGATAATTAAGGTATTTGAACAAAGCCTTACATTCCTGAATGACGACAGCATAGATATTTTTATCAGGATAGCTGTTTTTCATTATCTGTTTGGATATATCCACCCGTTTTACGACGGCAACGGAAGAATGAGCCGTTTTATCAGCAGCTATCTGCTTTCAAGGCAGCTTACTCCGCTTATAGGATTCAGACTTTCGTATACTATTAAGGAAAATATTTCGAGATATTACAAAGCATTCGATATATGCAACGATCCTCACAACAAGGGAGAACTGACTCCCTTTGCTGAGATGTTTCTGGATATAATCAGGATATCTATGCACCAGCTTCTGGAGACCCTTGAAGAGAAAAATCAAAGGTGGGATTATTACAAACAGCGTATCGCTTTGTTTCCAGATACAGAAAAACCGGATATATCTCATCTGTACGATCTGCTTATACAGGCTGCACTTTTCTCGAATATTGGCATCAGCCGAGAGGATCTTATAAAGCATATGGGACTGTCGGAGAATACTGTAAGGAGCAGGTTAAAGAATATTCCCAAAGAACTGCTCATAGAAAACCGCCAGAAGGGCAGGAAATATTATCTGCTTGATTTGGAGCAGGTGGATCGGATGAGTTAATTGGATTGATTTAAATTATTCACTGACATCAAAATAAAGTGTCGGTGTTTTTTGTGCTAAAAGGGCTATGATTTGTTTTCATAGCGATCGTGGTCTGACATAGTTATGTTGGGCCTCTCCCCACACGGGGAGAATAGATTGAAATTGTATACTGCTTTTCGTCAAGATACTACTATATTACGTCGCTCATCATACGCAAAAAATACACCTGTGCCGCCTTTTCAAGGGTCCTCCTTACATAGAGGTATGTATCAAAATGCTACACAGCTTGTTTTATTGAAATTAATAAGACTTTTAATAGAATCTTATCTAAAATTATTAGAATGTTGGTGTTTTTATCAGAAATTTCGCTTGACAAATTCTAATAAAATGCTATAATAATATCAGGGAGGCGACTAATATGCTTGAAAACGAACTTATTTCCTTGATACAAAAGATTCAGACTATCCGAAGTGAAACCAATAACATTGAAATCAAAGCGGCAAACAAGGGCTGTCCCAAAGTCAGGGACACTCTATCTTCCTTTTCAAATCAATCGGGAGGAGGTGTGATCGTATTCGGCGTTGATGAAAACGACGACTTTAATATATGCGGTGTATACGATGCTGCCGATCTGATGAAAAAAGTTGAAGCACAATGTTTGGAAATGACTCCGGTGATCAGACCTCTGTTTACAATTGCGTCAATTGATGGAAAGACGGTCATGTCTGCGGAAATACAGGAAATAGACAATGCTGATAAACCCTGCTTCTACAGCGGAGTTGGCAGAATAAAGGGCTCGTATATCCGCTCGGGAGATGCTGACAGACTTATGACCGAATACGAGGTGTACAGCTTTGAAGCGTTTCGGAAAAAGATCCAGGACGAGCTACGAGTCTCAGAAAGAGCTGTTCCGAAAGATATGCACACCAGAGCATTTGATCTATATCTGGATTTTCTGAAAAGTAAAAAGCCTAACCTTGCCGAAATCCCCGATGAAGACTTATGTCGTTTGCAAGGGTTCACTGAAGAAGGCAAGCCGACGCTTGCGGGACTCATGCTGTTTTCAAGTTACCCACAGGCATTTTTTCCACAGCTGAGCGTTACAGCTGTCTCAATCCCCGGAACGGAAATAAGCAGCACTGGAAATGTCGATGAACGGTTCATTGACAACAAACGTATTGACGGCACTCTCGTTCAGATGCTGGGCGACTCGCTGACTTTTGTGAGAAAAAACATGAAAGTCGCGACTATAATCGACCCTAACACCGGAAAGCGCACAGACAAGACTGAGTATCCTGTTATTGCCATAAGAGAGCTTATCCTTAATGCTCTTATTCACCGGGATTACAGCATACACACTGATTCGACACCTATCACCATACGAATATACAGCGATCGCTTTGAGATAGAAAATCCTGGCGGTCTTTATGGTAGAATGACTCTTGACCGGCTCGGAAAAGTATCTGCTGACACCAGAAATCCAGCTATTGCTAATGCCATGGAGATACTTGGCGAAACGGAGAATCGTTACAGTGGTATACCTACGATCATAAATGCTATGGAAGAATACGGTCTGCCCGCACCAAAGTTTGAGAACGACAGGGGTATTTTCAAAGTTACACTTTATAATCGTTCAACGGCTTCGTTAGATCTGGATCAAAATGAAGAAGAGATCGTAAACTTTTGCCGCGCCCCAAAAAGCCGTGCGGAATTGGAACAGCTTTTCAACGGCAGAATGACCATTGCATATGTAATGGAAAAATACATCAAACCTATGACAAATAATGGCATTCTCGGTTTGACAATACCCGACAAACCAAAAAGCAAATATCAGAAATACTATACTATAAAGTAAACCGCATCAAATAACAAACCAAGACCCTGCCGAGAATCAAACATCTCGACAGGGTCTAAATCGTTCATCATCTTTAAACTTGAGTTTCTTATCTACATACCTGATCATATCCTTGTATTCTATCTCGGCACTCTTCAAGTACTTCTTTCATTTTTCTTCCCTCCATGATAATAATATTGTCCCCGCAGGCTGTGAAAACAGCTCGGTCAGGTATTTCTCAGCATAAAGACCGTTCGCTTGTGCAGTTGAAATGACCGAATACAGCACGGCACTTGCTTTGGCTCCGTTTGTAGTGTTTGAAAACAACCAATTCTTTCGACCTATCGCAAACGGTCTTATCGCGTTCTCAGCTCTGTTGTTGTCGATAGGGACATCGCCGTTTTCAAGAAAAGTATACAGATACTTGCGTTCGTTCAGCGCATGGATCAATTTGAACTATCCAATTTACTTCATGGTGTTGCTTGGAGTTTATTATACTTCATTAGACATAGGAGAGGGAGATGCTGGAGATGATTATATGGCTCTTTCCAATGTTAGTTGCTGTTTGCGTATAAAAGCTCATGCATCAGGACTTTAGCTTTAAGCAGAGCAAAGCTGTTTCGACCGTACATTATTCGCTTAATGAGTTTGATTTTTGTCACGCTGCCCTCGGCAAGGCCA
>NZ_JAILMR010000095.1 GCF_024692365.1 Ruminococcus sp.
TCAGGGTCTGTCTTTTCGCAATTAAGCCTGAGGATAAACAGAAACCTTCTTACGGTCCTTACCCATTCTTTCAAATCTTACAACACCGTCGCTGGTTGCGAACAGAGTGTCATCAGAACCACGCTTAACGTTCTCACCGGGATGAATGTGAGTACCTCTCTGGCGAACCAGGATGTTGCCAGCCAGTACGAACTGACCGTCAGCTCTCTTCACACCAAGTCTCTTGGACTCGGACTCACGGCCGTTCTTGGTAGAACCCATACCCTTTTTATGAGCGAAATACTGCATTGAGATCTTTATCATTTGAAATTACACCTCCATGTAACGTGATAAGTCAGCTCAGCCGACTTTCAGCTTGATATGCCCGGGAAATTCGTCCTTCAGATTATACAGATGGATCAGAAGTCCCATTAAGACTTTATCCGCGTTCTCATCGGGCTTTTTCATGCTAAGCTTAATCTCGTTTTCTCCCACCTCTACATCAGCTTCCAGCCTGAAAGCCTCAGTGATGGTATTAGCTGCCATCATAACAGCGGAGCTGACGCTTGCACAGCAAACATCAAAACCGAGATCAGCAAGTCCTGCATGACCCGAAACGCGAAAGCCTGTAAGCATATCGCTTTCATTCTTGAAAAAATCTGCGGCGATCATAAGACCAACTCACAAATTATGCGTTGATAGCTTCGATAACTACCTTGGTGTAGGGCTGTCTGTGACCCATCTTTCTCTTCTCACCCTTCTTGGGCTTGTAAGTGAAAACTGTGATCTTCTTAGCCTTGCCGTTCTTGACTACCTTTGCGGATACGGTTGCACCATCAACATAAGGAGCGCCAACCTTGATACCTGCATCAGAACCAACTGCCATTACCTTGTCAAAAGTAACACTGTCATCAGCGTTAACGTTGAGCTTCTCGATGAAGAGCTCATCGCCTGCCTTTACCTGATACTGCTTTCCGCCTGTTTCAATTACTGCGTACATCTATATGCACCTGCCTTTACATGAACTCGCTACGCACGGTGGTATCGTTAAGACACACTTATATAAACCGTGAATATGCGGCTTTATTATCATAACATACTTCACTGTAAAAGTCAATATATCTTTCACGCTTAACAGAAATTTTACACTTTCTATCCAAGCTCTTTAAAAGCGTCCTTTATTGACCTTGCCCCGATGACCTTTATGCCGTATTTTGCGGTATTTATCTTCTTCGCGGCATAGTATGGGATTATCACTTTCTCAAAGCCCATTCTTTCGGCTTCCTGTATGCGCTGTTCCGCATGGGTGATATTCCTGAGTTCTCCGCCAAGACCTATCTCGCCCAGTGCGATGGTCTTTTCGTCAACCACCTTGTCAGTCACGCTTGAATAAAGTGCCATAGCGACGGTAAGGTCAGCGGCGGTATCGTCCAGTTTCAGACCGCCTACTATATTTATGAATACGTCCAGCCCGCCGAAGAAATATCCCAGCCGCTTTTCCAGAACAGCCAGTATTATGGACATCCTGTAATAGTCAAAGCCCGTAGCCGTCCTCCTGGGCTGTGAGGTACTGCTTTTTGATACCAGTGCCTGAACTTCCGCCATTATGGGGCGTGAACCCTCCATAACGCAGGCAACACAGCTTCCCGAAACGTTCAGCGGTCTGCCCTCAAGCATCAGCATCGAGGGGTTGTCCACTTCCAGAAGTCCAGCGTCAGCCATTTCAAACACGCCTATCTCATTGGTCGAACCGAAACGGTTCTTCACCGCACGGAGTATCCTGTAAGTCATGTTACGCTGACCCTCAAAATACAGCACGCAGTCAACGATATGTTCCATGACTTTCGGACCTGCGATGGCGCCGTCCTTGTTAACGTGACCCACGATGAAAATGGGTATTTCCTCGGATTTCGCCGTCCTCATGAACATATTGGTACACTCGCGCACCTGTGTGACCGAACCCTGCGCCGAGGATATGCCGCTTATGCTCATGGTCTGTATGGAGTCGATAATGACTATCTCGGGCTTTTCCTTGACTATCGCCGCGCATATGCTTTCAGCGTCAGTTTCAGCCAGCAGGTAAAGGTTCTCGTTATCCACGCCCAGCCTGTCAGCCCTGAGTTTTATCTGCCTTGCGGATTCCTCGCCCGATACATATAATATAGTATGGTCGTCACCCATGGTCTGGCATATCTGCAAAAGCATGGTGGATTTGCCTATGCCGGGTTCACCGCCCAGAAGTACCAGCGAACCCTTTACAAGCCCGCCGCCAAGTACTCTGTTGAGCTCTTTCATGCCAGTGTCATAGCGTATCTCCCGTGCGCTGGCATCAACAGCACCGATGTTCAGTATGCTGTCAGAGATATCCTTTACTGCCGAACCTCTGCTTTTGCCCGAAGTTCTCGCAGATACCTGTATCTCCACCTCTTCAAAGGTGTTCCACTCACCGCACTCGGGACATTTGCCGTTCCACTTGCTTGCTTCAAACCCGCAGTTCGAGCATACATAAGCGCTTTTCGCCTTAGCCATCACTCACCTCAGAATTCGTAGTCGATGCAGGCTCTTTCTTCCTTGACAGTCGCCACGAACTTGCCGAAGTTGATATGTGTATCCGAAGTCTGATAAGCGTTAAGGTCTTCAACGCTGTCAAAATCGAATATCAGCGAAACATCATAGTTGCTGTCGGGAGTTCTCTTGTCGTTGTAAACTACCTCGTATCTTTTCAGCTGAGGGATAGTTTTCAGGCTCTCCGCCCTTTCGCAGAACTCCTTTATCAGCGCGTCCTTGTTATCATTTTTCAGTTTGAACATACAAATATGTCTTATCATTTTTTTGACCTCCGTACTATTATAATATATTTATGTGATTTTCAAAAAATCAAGTTGTCATTCGTGATTCATGCCGATGAAATACTCAGCCACAGCTGAGAAGTCCTTGAACTCCCGATACCGCGGGAATCCTGCCGCATTGTTCCTGCTGTAAGTCAGATGATATATGCGCCATCTTCCGTCAGCCATGCTGAACAGAACGTCATCGCGTGATGTACACTTTGCCGCCGCAGACAGAACTCTGAGAGATGAAAAATCATCAGCGGAAAGTTCATTTTCAAGTTCTCTTACGAAATTTCTGCTTCTATCGGGCGAAGTCACTTCTTCCCAATCGCAGTCCTCGCCGAGTTCTTTCTCCATGCGGGATATCAGCTCGCTTACCGTTTTTATATCGTCAGATCTCATATCCCGACCTCCCTTGAAGTTTTCTACTTTATCATTATAACATCTGATTTGGCAAATGTAAAGACCTAAAATTTTGGTGTACGTTTTTTTACTCTGTAACTGATTGCTTTCTTTATGATATTACATTTGCATTTTTCTAGGTACTGCGGTATCAGGTCGCCCTTTAACCGAAAGATTCTTTCATCAAACTCCTGCAAGCTTTTCATGAAAAGCTTGCCACAAAGTTCTTCTTCCTTACATTCCTACCCCACTCATTTTCATTTCGGTTTTATCAGCATTTCAAACTGCCGTCACATTAAATCACAAAAATTTAACAACCATGCTTTAATATAATATCAACTTTCAAAGCATCAGGAGAAATAATAATGGATATCAAGGATTTTTCTTACAGCTGGAGATTTACAAATGAAGACTTTGCACTTTTTTCTGATGCCGAACTATCTCAGATAGAAGTATTGTCGGAGGAAACTGCGACTGATATCTGGTACAGTTATTGCGATGAAAGACTGTTGCCCAAAAGCTATTTTGTTAAAGATATCATA
Organism: Ruminococcus sp.; assembly: GCF_024692365.1. Classification (GTDB taxonomy): domain Bacteria; phylum Bacillota; class Clostridia; order Oscillospirales; family Ruminococcaceae; genus Hominimerdicola. Next base: position 3,755 of record NZ_JAILMR010000095.1, read on the forward strand.
GCACGCAAAATGCCGCTCCTGACCGCCGACTGCGGCTGGGGCGATGAAAAAGCAGAGAATGCAACCAGATCCTTACTTGAAAGTACGCTGGATGAATATATGGATGGCTGTATCAACGTCTGTTTTGAAAGCGAAAAAGCACTGAAAGTATCCACAAAACTATTCTGCAATAAATGGTCTGATTTCTGCTATCCGTCAGATTATCTGATAATCGATCATGGCGACAAAGCGCTTTTATACTATGAAGATCTGATTTATTACCTTGATAAAATAGATAAAAGCTGAAAAATTATCCCATGGCGATATGTATCCCCATTTATGCAAAACGTCGAAAAATCCTGCAATTCATTGACATATCCCGCTAAGGCTGATATAATAAGTACCGTTGTGACTACGGAAAATCGTTGGCAGAATAACTGCTGAAAAGAACAAAAGGAGATATTATCATGAATAAGAGAATTCTTGCTGCTGCTCTTGCACTGACAATGAGCGCCTGCATCTGCGGATGCAGCGAATCCGAAAAGACAACCGCTGAAAGACCCGATTCTCCAAAGGCAACTGTTGCGGGTGAAAAAGGCACTAAGATCGACGAAGCTCTGACCGATGAGGAGTCCACTGCTGAGGAAACAGCTGTCGATGAACCTACTCTCACCGCCGAAGAAACAGTGACAGATCCCAACGCTGAACAGGAAGAAGGCATACACCTGCTGAAAACCAGCCAGAGATTTGTTTCGATCGATGACAAGAACGGTTTCTATTTTGAAGTGGAGCTCTCACCCACCGAAGCTGCTTCAGGCATAAATGTCGCTCTTTACGATGACAAGGGCGAAAAGGTCGCTGACATGGCGGACGACGGAAAAGGCACTCCCGACAAGACCGCAGGCGATAATATTTTCAGCTGCTTCTTCAAGCCCAAAAGCAAAAAGGCAGCCACATATAATCTGACCGCCAAGATAGGCGCTATCGAGACCCCCTCTGTAAGAGTTCGTCTTTACGATGATTTCGACAATGACGATTTCGACAAGCTGAGAGAAGTCACCGCCGATTTCAAGGCGATAGACGCAAAGTACAGAGATAATACAGGCATTATCCCCGATGATAAGAGAGATGCCGCTTTCAAGGAAGCTAACGCTCTTGCAGAGAAGATGTACGCCAGCGGCGAGGTCATAGAAATGAATATCGATGAAAAATTCGGCATTATCACCATATGGCTCGACAGCTATCTGCCCTACGTCTACTCCATCGATTCACTTGAATAATACATACCCATATAGAAATTCAGCCCCGAAGCGCGTCAAAGCACTTCGGGGCATTTTTTTTATGACTGCAAAGATTAATTCAGTACTCCTTTTTTATCTCCGCTATTTTGTATATTTCCTTGAACTTTTCCAAGTCCGTATCATCTCTGATCAGCATAACCTCAGTAAAATGACCGTCTTCTTTACTCTTAAAACCTGCTATCTGCTCTCCTGTACAGATACTGCACCTGACCACAGCTGTCTGTTTGTCGGGGTCGAAAGGTATATCTTCGCTTAGATAACGCTCATAATACGGTGTCTTGCCAAAGTCCTGATGCATCTCTATGCTGAATACAATGATGAATCCTAAAAGTATCATCCCACCGATAATACATAGTCCCCAATAGAAAACACCTGTGATGATACGGATAACAACAGGCACCAACAGCCCGATGACCAGAGATACTGCTATCCATTTTGCCCCGAAATGCAGGGAATTTATCTTAGGTATCCTGAACTTGCTCATACTCTATTCCGCCGCAAACTGCGAATTATAAAGCTCGCTGTAAAATCCGCCCTTTTCCATAAGGCTCTCGTGAGTTCCCTGCTCGATGATGTGACCCGAACGCATCACTATGATATTCTCGGCTTCCTTGATTGTGGAAAGTCGGTGGGCTATTATGAAGCTCGTCCTGCCTTTCATCATCTTGGCGAAAGCTCGCTGTATGATTATCTCGGTTCGTGTATCTATGGAAGATGTGGCTTCGTCGAGTATCAGCATGGGCGGCAGTGACAGCATTACCCTCGCTATGCAAAGAAGCTGTTTCTGTCCCTGTGACAGGGTACTGAATGCATCCGAGATAACCGTGTCGTAGCCGTTTGGCAGACGTTTTATAAATCCGTGGCAGTGTGCCGACTTCGCCGCCCCTATAACTTCTTCATCGGTAGCATCGGGCTTGCCGTAACGGATATTGTCGCGGATAGTGGCGGTCTTCAGCCAAGTTTCCTGCAATACCATTCCGTACATCGAGCGCATGGAATCGCGGGTGCAGTCCTTGATGGGCTTGCCGCTTATTTTTATACTGCCGCTGTCCGCATCGTAAAAACGCATCAGCAGATTTATCATCGTGGTCTTTCCACAGCCCGTGGGTCCGACTATCGCAGTGCGCTCGCCAGCCTTAACGTGCAGGTTGAAGTCCTCGATAAGCTTAACTTCAGGGTCGTAGCTGAAATAAACGTGTTCCGCGTCAACACTTCCGTCAACCGCCGTGAGTACCTCAGCATCGTCAGCATCGGGTATCTCCTCGGTCTCGTCGATGAGTTCAAACACACGGCCTGCCGAAGCCAGTGCGCTCTGGAGTTCGGTTATAACCCCCGATATCTCGTTGAAAGGCTTAGTGTACTGGTTTGCATAGGTAAGAAAACTGGAAAGATTTCCCACCGTGAAACCGTTGCCGCTGAATACCGCAAGCGCACCCAGTATGCCAACCGAGGTATATACAAGCCCGTTCACGAATCTGGTGCAGGGGTTTGTCAGTGAGGAGAAGAATATCGCCTTAACGCTGACCTCCTGCAATTTCTTGTTGTAAACATCAAACCGCGCTTCGCCCTCGCCCTCATAGCCAAAAGCCTGAACGGTCTTCAGGTCGCCTGTTATCTCCTCCACCAGTGAAGTCATTTCGCCGCGGGCTACCGACTGCTTGTGAAAGAGGTCAAAGGTGTTCTTCGCGATGAATCTCGCAACGAACAGCGAAAGGGGTGTCAGCAGGATAACTACCAGCGATATCTTGACATTTATCGTCAGCATAAATATAATTGTACCGATTATTGTACAGATACCAGTGAACAGCTGTGCAAATCCCATCAGCAGACCGTCAGATATCTGGTCGATATCCGTGATGATTCGGCTTATGATATCGCCGTGAGGGTGCGCGTCGATGTATGAAAGCGGAAGTCTGCCAAGCTTGGCAAATGCCTTGCGGCGGATATCCCTCACCACATTGAAAGTTATCTTGTTGGTACACAGGGACATCAGCCACTGCGAAACTGCCGTCAGCGAAAAGGTTACACACAGCTTTATTATGATAGGTGCAAGCGCCTTGAAATCCACATCTTTCGGTCCTACAATGAGGTCAACGCCCTGACCGATAAGTATGGGGGCGTAGAGGGTGGTGGCTACCGTGATCACTGCCAGCAGCATAGAAATGCCGAACAGACCGATATACGGTCTTGCATAGGAAAGCAGGGGCTTGAGTACAGGTTTTTGTACTTTTTTAGTATCAGCCAATCTCCCTCACCTCCTTTTCGGAAAGCTGTGACAGACATATCTCGCGGTAGATGTCGCAGGACTTGTAAAGTTCTCTGTGAGTGCCTATACCCGCTATCTTTCCGTCATCAAGGACTATTATCTTGTCCACGTTCTTGATGGAAGAAATCCTCTGTGAAACGATGAACACCGTCATATCCCCTGTCTCTTCCGCGATGGCTTTTCTCAGCCGTGCATCGGTGGCAAGGTCAAGGGCGGAAGCCGAATCATCGAGTACAACTATCTCGGGACTGCCCACAAACGCCCTTGCTATTGTCAGACGCTGTCTTTGTCCGCCAGAAAGGTTCTTGCCCCCCTGATGTATCATCTCATCAAGCTTATCGGGCTTTTCCATAACGAAATCATAAGCCTGCGCAAGCTTCAAAGCCTTGATTATCTCCTCATCATCGGCAGAACTGTCGCGCCATTTCATATTGTCGCGGATAGTCCCCTTGAAAAGCACAGCCCTCTGGGGCACCATGCCTATCTTATGGCGAAGCTGTCTGAAAGGATATTTCTTTACATCAACGCCGTCCACCAGCACTTCGCCCTTTGAAGCATCGTAGAATCGCGGTATAAGATTTATCACCGAAGATTTACCCGAACCTGTACCGCCGATTATGCCGATAGTCTCTCCCCTGTTCACCGTGAAGCTTATGTCTTCAAGGGCATATTCTTCGCTGTCGTGGTAGGAGAAGCTGACTCCGCGGAATTCAACTGCGGGGGCTGAGGTATCAGCCGTGACTTCGCTGTTGCCGTCATCGGTAACAGTAGGCGCGATATCGAAAATATCGTTGATACGCATTGCCGAAGCCTGCATCTTCGTGATATTTGTCACAAGTATCGCCATGGCAAGAAGTGCCAGCAGAATCTGGTTCATGTAGTTTATCAGCGCGATAACTTCACCCTGAGATAAACTGCCGCTGTATACCTGATTCGCACCCGCCTTTAATATCACCGCAATACCGATATTCACGATAACGTATGTCAGCGGATTCATCAGCGCATTTATCCTGCCCGCCTTTATCTGTAAGTCGGTAAGTTTCTCCGTCAGCTTGTCGAAGTCCTTCTCCTCGTCCTGCTGTCTTGAAAAAGCGCGTATCACCCTCGCACCCGAAAGTGCTTCACCCGTAAGCAGATTAGTGCGGTCAAGGGTCTTCTGGATATGCTTGTATCTGGGTATGGTGATACTCATTATCTTGTAGATAACAAATGCAAGACAAGGTGCTATCACCAAGAATATCAGCGTAAGCTTAACCGATATGGTGAAAGCCATTATCACCGCACCGACAACTATAAACGGCGACCTCAGCAAAAGTCGAAGCAGAATATTAACACCCGACTGCGCTGTGTTGATATCCGCAGTCATTCGCGTGACAAGGGTGCTGCTGCCTATCTTGTCTATCTCGGAATAAGAAAAGCGGTCGATATGGCGTAGCAGGTCAGTCCTCAGCGCAGTGCCGAATCCCACAGATGCCTTAGCCGCAAAAAACTGCGCCGTCAGCGAACAGGCAAGCCCCAGAAATCCCAACAGGACCATTATGCCGCCCATACGCAGTATATATGGCATATCCTCGTTCTTGATGCCCACATCGATTATGCGCTTCATGACCAGAGGCACTGCCAGTTCAAAACAAGCTTCGATAAGTTTGAACAGCGGACCTATCACACTTTCCTTTTTGAAATTTTTAAGGTAACGAAAAAGTCTGAACATATTTTTCTCCAATACACAGAAAGACGGACAGTTCATTGCCGTCCGTCTGATTTATTAACGGTCTCCCGTCCCTGCTGTGCTTTGCTGTGAGTGATAATTCATCTTACGGACTACCACCCACAGCAAAACACGGCAAGTACGGGAGTTATTTGATTTTCTTAACCTTTACTTTTACGACGGAATAACCCGATGAACCTTGACCAGAGACTTTTTTTTTTACGGGTGCAGCCTCGGGCTTTTCGGGGATATCGGGCTGTACAGCAGGATTATCCACGGCTTGCGCTTCAGTTGCGGTCACAGAAGTCACAGCAGGTGCTTCTGTCGTTTGTTCGGTTTTGGGTTCTGTCTGGGGTTCTGTTTTTGTTTCGGATATTGGTTCCGGCTTGGTTTCAGCTATCGGTTCTGGTTTTATTTCAGGCTTCGGCTTTGGCTTAGGTACATTCGCATAAGCTTCCGCAAAGAATCTGCTTTGCGCATCTACCGAAACTCCCGCTGAGGGCTTGCGCACATAAGTGCCGTCAGGCAGCATATCCCTTGCCTTGACGTTGTCGTTCATCTGAGTTTCAAACAGGTCGAGTATGCGCTTCTTAATCTCGGCATCAAGGACAGGTGCAGCCACTTCAACACGACGGGTGGTGTTTCTTGTCATATAGTCCGCCGAGGAAATATACACGCTTTTTCTCACTCCGCTGCCGAAGATGTATATGCGGGAATGTTCAAGATAACGTCCCACGATGGAACGAATGCGCACATTCTCGGTAACGCCCTCAACACCCGCCACAAGGCAGGAAATTCCGCGTATCACAAGTTCGACTTTTACGCCTGCCTGTGAACACTCGATTATCTTATCCATTATCACCTTATCGGTGAGGGAGTTCAGCTTTGCGCCAACGTAACCGTCACCGCCTGCCTTAGCGATGGCTATCTCGTTATCCATCATTTCAAGCACACGGTTTTGCAGACATCTTGGTGCTACCAGCAGAAGGTCGCTTTTCTCCACCAATTCGCCCACGGACAGCGCACGAAAGACCTCAACAGCGTCCTTTGCGATATCTTTGTTGGCTGTCATAAGACAAAGGTCGGTATACAGACCCGCTGTCTTTTCGTTGTAGTTACCTGTGCCTATCTGGGTGGTGTACTTGACACCCTCGGAAGTCTTGCGGGTGATAAGGCAAAGCTTTGAGTGGACTTTCAGCCCCTTGGGACCGTACATTACCCGACAGCCTGCTTCTTCAAGCTGTTTTGACCATCCGATATTGTTTTCCTCGTCGAATCTGGCGCGGAGCTCAACCAGCACGCAGACTTCCTTGCCATTTTCAGCGGCGGCGCACAGTGCTTTTATCACCTTTGAATTTTTCGCCACACGGTAAAGGGTCATTTTTATTGAAACAACGGTTTCGTCCTTAGCGGCTTCATTCAGAAGCCTGATGAAAGGCTGTATGGACTCATAAGGATAGGACAGGAAAAGGTCGCCATCGTCTATCTGGTCTATCATCGGACGGTTCTCATCTATCATTCTTGAAAGCTGAGAAGTCTGGGGTTCAAAGAACAGTTCTTTCTTGTCAGCCGCCTTATCGAACACCTTGAAAACGTATGAAAGATCCAGCGGAGTTTTTTCAACGAATACCTGCTTCTTTGAAAGCTCCAGCCTTGAACACAGTTCTTTCTGCAAAGATTCAGATACCTGCTTTGAAAGCTGTAATCTTACAGGGCACAGACGCTTTCTCTTGTTTATCAGCACCGACATATTCTGCCTGAAATCCAGTTCGCGGTCGAAGCTTTCGTCAACATCGATATCGGCGTTGCGGGTTATGCGCATCAGGGTCTTTTCCTCGACCTTGTATCCATCGAATATCTTATCGGTAAAATGGTATATCAGCTCTTCCACCAGAACATAGCCGATAGAATCGTCCTGACGAGGCAGATAGATCACTCTCTCGAACTTTTCACTGCAACCGATTATACCCAGTGTTATCCCGCTTTTTGAAGACAGCTTTGCCGCAACGTATATGCTCTTGTTGGGCAGAAAGGGGAACGGGTGGCGCTTGTCGATAACAAGCGCATTTAAGAAAGGCTTGATCTCATAGGCGTAGTAAGCCTCCAGAAATTCAAGCTCCTGTATTGTCAGATTTTTCATGCTCTTGTGCATGATATCCTTTGATTCCAGTGCTTTGTTGATGGTCTTGAAGCTTTCGTCCTCGGTGGAGATAAGCTCCCTCACTCTTGAAAAGATAGCACTCAGCTGTTCCGAGGGCTTCATCTTGGATTTGTTGTCTTTATGTGAATCGTCCACCAGAGAAGCATCATAAAGCGAACCTACCCTGACCATAAAGAACTCATCCAGATTGCTGGAATATATTGACTGGAACAGCAGTCTTTCAAGCAAAGGATTGCGCTCGTCGCGGGCTTCTTCAAGCACACGCTCGTTGAATTTGAGCCATGAAAGCTCACGGTTATCGTATACCCTGTTTTTCACGGTATTTTCTCCTATCGTATATAATAAGCTATTATATATTATAGTACATTGTGACAGAATTGTCAACAGTTCAAGGACAGGTTATTTCCATTTTGAGATGTGGAGATACGGAAAGAAATGCCCCCGGGTTTGAAAACGCTCGGGGGATAGTTGGATTTTTGATAGCTTAGATAACCGTTGTCTATAAACCAAGTGAATTTCTCATTTCCTTTATGACCCAGTCCTCGAATTTCCCATAGCAATATGGTTCTGAGCGCAGTGCAAAAATGTAATCAAAATCAACAAGAAATACTTCACCTGCGGCGGCACCGCGGCACATCAGGATATAGTTCATGGTACAGCCGCGTGTACCAATAAAGATACCCCCTGCGCACATTGCCAATTCCATATTTGTTTGTTCATCGAGAATGGCTTTCTGCTGTTCTTCTGTTTTTTCATCAAATATATCTGTGCTTATAATGTCGTCTAATTCTTCATACTTTTCTGCAAACTTTGCCCACTGTTCATCTGTCATTGAATGATCGAGCATTACAGGCATTTTTGAAGTTTCAAATATAAAGGGATTTCTTTCACGCATCTTTTCAAGGCTGTAAATGCCACAATAAGGACCTGCACCGCCGTTGCCAAGTTCGGTAAGATATCTCACAAAGGATTCAGGCAGAGTGATATTCATTTCTTTTTCAAACTCTCGTACAGTACGCATATCGGCAGTTTCGGCAAATTGCCATCTATGGAAATTTGCACCGAATATTTGATACGTGGGATCACTGCGAAGTCCTTCTTGTGCAAGTGCCTTTATTTCAGATATGTAGTCCATTTTTCCTCCGAAATCTAATCTATATCATATCTCTGATAAGATCAATATATTTTTCATCATCGCTTTTAAAAATATCTTCTCCTGCAAGCATATAGGCACGCATAAGATATTCCGCAGCATCTTCTTTTCCCAGTTCATGTGAACACTGTCCCAGACGAAGCATCACGAAAGGATTCGTATAACCTTCGCCCGATATATTTGATCTTGCATCACACAGATACGGATATGCTTTTTCATATTCGCCCAGCATGAACAATGCATCTGCAACAGATGTCTGAAACCACACTGCTTCGCTTTGCGCATTCAGCGGTCTGTCAAGAGAATCAAGTCCCTCCAGCCATACTTGTATAGCTTCGGAATATTTACCCTCATCAAACAGTGCGTTTCCTTCTTCGGCATAATCATCTGTGGTTTTCTTTTTTGTAAACAGCCCCATAGTATGACCTTCTTTCGTAAATCAAAATTCTCAGAGCGTGGCTTCATCTTTTTTGACCTCTTGTTTTTTGTCCTCTTGCTTTGGTTTCTGATACATCCGCCATATGCAAAGGATCAAGACAGCCCATAATGCATCCCAGATCATCCCGAAGATGATAAGAACTACATACATTATTGAATCACCACGATCCTTGACATAATGATCTTTAGGGTTATCCGGATCGCATCTGACTTTGATTTCCTGTCCCTTTTCGATCTTGTGTCTGGTTTTAATTGTATCAATGAAAGTTTCGCCATTATATTCAAAAGTGTATTTTGCTGAATAATCAGTATAACGGTAACGGAGCCCCTTGCTGGTTCTGCCCCTTCCTTTTTGTGCAGATACATCTGTGACAATTATGCCCTTTACTTCGGCTGAGCAGGCGATCTGGTGTGCGATCTCGTCTATACCTAATTTTACTAAAGCGGCTCCAAATATCAGAAATGGCAGGATACAGATAGAAGCGATGATCACTGCCTTGCGCGGTGAAGTCTTTTTCGGCTTTTCTGCAGCTTTGGAAACTTTTCGTTTTGGTTTTTTGGGCGGCGTTTGGTTATACTGGTACTTTTTATTCTTTTTGTTATTTTCGATCTTCTCGATTTTCTTTTTATTCTTCTTGTATTTCTTTTTGCTCATTTTGGTTCTCCTTTAAAATATCATTCCTCGGGTATCTCAATACTGTAATCTTCTCCGTCATAGCTGTCGAGGTACAGTCTTATCTCATTTTCGGACAGCCACTCGACTTTCCAGTATTCGGTTTCGGAAAATCCCGAGCCGCTATATTCAAAGATACATTCATCGTTATAAAAAACATCGGGTCGGCTGACATGATCGACTTTGACCGTGACTGTTTTTTCACCTGACGGTGATTGGCTTTCAAATTCTTTATCGTATTTTAAGCTGTCACAGCTTGCAAGGAAAGTCATCGCCGCTATGGTGAAAGCTATTATCGGGCGGTTGGTTAGTTTGTTTGCTAGTTTCATTTTGCTCCTTCTTTCTTATTTATCTTATCTGGTGATAATTATACCACAACATTTGGGGATGGTCAACGGATATAGTTTGGCATTTGCGGAAATTGATTTTTTATAAACGTACTGCGGGGGCAGGGTCGCCCTTCGCACCTCGGGTCGAGCTGTCAAAGAACAGCGACGGCGTCGGCTGTGGCTTCGATGTTTGACGGCGGGCGCGGGCAATATTTTACGGATATGGAAAGAGCGTAGACTTCATTTTGTCCACGCTCCGATTTTTGTTATTGCCCGCGCTTTTTTTGAGGCGGAAGTCTGTTTCGCTTTTATTGTTTGCTGTACATTTTGGTTTTGTGCCTTGGTGATTGAGGGCTCTGCCCTCAAACTCCCGCAAGCCTTTCGCGAAAGGCTTGACCCAAAGCTCCTCTCCTTGGCATTCTTATCTCAGTACAGTAAACGCTTGCCTTTGATGTGTGCTGCCAGTTTTGTAATGTCGGTGATGTTTACTTTTCCGTCGCCGTTCAAGTCTGCTATTTTCGGGTCGGGGAGGATCCTTTTTCCTTTGATATGGGCGGCTATTTTCAGGATATCTGTAACGTTCACTTTGCCGTCGTTATTGATATCGCCCAGCAGTCTTTCAAGGGCTTCTATATCGGTGATGAAGAAACCACCGTTGGTGATATCGTTGCCCTGGTAGTCCGCCTTTTTACCGTTGACGATCACCTGGAACTTTTTGGAAAAGGTATCGCCGTTGGTTGGTGTCAGTTTGAATTTCAGACCATAGAATTTGCCCGGTTTGAACGCGTCACCCTCACCGAAATCATCCAGTGAATTTCGTTCTGTCCATTCCAGGTCGCTTATTGTGATATCATTCGGGATATTGCTGAACCATGCTTTTGGGTCGGTGGTAGATTTTGTGCCTGCACGGGGATTTTTCAGGGTCAGTTCGGCTTTTTTTATTTTGGGTTCGCCCAGAATACATAAATAGCCGTTGTATATTCCCTTGGTGAAAACGTAGGTCATTTGGAGTTTTCCCTCTTCGGTGCACTTTGAATCGATAAAAGTATCTGCCACTACACCGTCATCGGTATAGGACATACCTATGGGGTAAAAATCACCTGCTTCTGCGTCTTCGGGTATCTGAAAATCTATGGTGAAAAGGCTGGCGTTACTTAGTTCGATATCGGTTTTTGAATAGGCATAGAAGGCTATCTGACCGTCTTCCACCAGTTTGGAACCTGTATCTTGAAAGTCTGTTACCGCTTTACCGGGGCTGACGGGATCGCCGTTTGAATTATTTACCACTTTCAATCTGGTGTCATAGAAGACATGGAACTTCATCATGCTGACAGGATCGGTCGCACCATGCACACTGACGTAGACTCTCTGGATCTTGCCGTTTGCCTTTCCCGGTTCAAGACCTATTTTATCAAAGAATACCATTATGCCGCCCTCATAGTTCCGCGGGTTGATGGTGGGACAGTTCCATGAGGGGGGCTGAACCCACTTTGAACCGTCATAGCGAACTTCCTTATCGTCCTGTTTGTTGAAATAGTTTTCATAAGGCGCCGACTTTGCCCTGACAGCAGTATCCGGCAGGAATAATGCCAATGTCAGCGCCATCATAAGTGCCGTTAAGAAGCTCAATGATCTTTCAGATTTTTTCCTCATATTTTTCCTCCAATCGAAACAGAGTTTTACAGGCGTATTATTATGGCTAAATTATATAACATATTTTTCCTGATGTCAATGATATTTCAGTAAATAATCTTGTATTTCCTGAGTAATTCAAGGTTATGTTCTTTTCGCCTTTCAAGTTCTTCCATTGTCTGCTTGTGTATTTCTTCATCTTCAAGAAATGTCTGCACTCTTTGACGTGATTCATTATATCGTTGTTCATATTCTAAACGATTTTGTGATATTTTTTCCTGTGAAAGATTGGAACTTTTACTTGCTTCCTCCCTTCGTTTCAATACAGCTAAGTATCGCTGTTCAAGATCAGCCAACGGATCATCTAAAATATACCGGATAACTGTATCAGCGAATGGTGCGACAATAGATTCATTTATTGGCAATGAAATAACCGAAATATGATTCAAAAATGTACATTCGTCATAATCTGCCACATCTTTAAGCGTTTTAACATTATCCAGAACAGGGAGTATCCATGTCATAGTTGCATTCAATGAATCCTGAACAGCGTCTGATAAAGGCATATAATCAGCATAGTATTTAAAAAAGCCTTTATCAAATGGCTTATCAGATATATGCCAATTAAGATAAAATTCCTTTAAACTTTTATACCATATTTCGTTTTGTCTGAATGTACGGTCAATACAAAGATCTTTGCGGTAAACTGTGGCGATCGCACCAAAAGGCACCAGATGCGATTTCATATCATGGATACCGACAATATGTATGATCTCATCGTTGATAACACGAACGTACAGGGGCATACGAACTTTAGGCTTTTTAAAGCCCAGCGGTTCAAGTGCCTCACCATAGATCTGCGTAAACAAAGTGTTTAACGTCGGCTTTTTTTCTTCAGCCTTTTTAAAACTGAGTTTTAGTATACTTTCGTCATTTCTTATGCCGAGTTCATCACTATCGGCGAGCATATCCACGCCAAAAAGCGATGATATCATGCTAAGTCTTTCATCAGCCATGAGATCACTTTCGCCGGTCAACTCAATGAGTTTTTGGATATCTGCTTTGTTATTCAGCAGTGGTTTCCAGCATTCGGGCTTTATTTCATTATTTCCCATGCCGTAGATCTCACCATCGCCCACAACGATCCTATCTGCACTCTCTCCTGTTTTGTCAAAGAGTTCAAGTACTGCGATATCGCTATCTGTTACTTCCTCGGTAATACACGGAAGTTTCATGCTTTTTGAAACAGCCTTGGCATCATTAAAAAGCACTCTTGAATCATCACTGCTGTCCATATCAGCAAGAGTTGCCCACTGCTGGTTTTCAGAAAGCGCAATAATGTAAGTTTTTACGGCTTCATCGTCATCACATGGCACGAAGCCTTTCTTTTTCATATATGCGTTGATACCTTTGATGAATTTTTCTTTGTCGCCTATCTTAAAATGTACTGTATTTGAAAAGTTACCCATATTTTTCTCCTATAATTCTCGTATATTTTTATTTCATCACACTTCTGCCCACAGCTTTCTTCCAGCCAGCTGTGAGTTCTTCACGTTTTGTATCTGTCATGGCGGAGATAAACTCGCGGAATTTCTGGGAGATGCGGTTGAGGTCTTCGCGGTTTTCCCACATACCGCAATGAAGTCCTGCCAGGAATGCCGCGCCTGTGGCGGTGGATTCGACGTTTCTAGGACGGATTATGCTTCTGCCTAAGATATCAGCCTGAAACTGCATCAGAAAATCGTTCTGGGAGGCGCCGCCGTCAACCTTTATAAGACCGAGGGCTGAGGTGTCTTCCTCCATGGCTTTTATTACATCTGCCGTCTGGTAGGCTATGGCTTCTAGCGCCGCACGGACGATGTGTGCGCGTCCCGAACCTCTGGTCAGACCGCAGATAACGCCGCGGGCATCGCTGTCCCAGTAGGGGGTGCCCAGTCCCACAAAGGCAGGCACGAAGTAAACTCCGCCGTTATCGGGAACGCTTTCGGCGATAGCGGCAGTTTCCTCGGCGGTTTTGATAATGCAGAGTTCGTCACGAAGCCATTTTATAACCGCACCCGACACGAATACAGAACCTTCAAGTGCATAGGTGACTTTTCCGCCCATGCCCCATGCGATGGTGGTCAGCAGTCCGTTGGCACTCTCGACACATTCGTCACCCGTGTTCATCAGCAGGAATCCGCCTGTGCCGTAGGTGTTTTTGACATCGCCTTTGAGGAAACAGCACTGTCCGAAAAGTGCAGCCTGCTGGTCGCCCGCACAGCCGCATATGGGTATCTCGGCGCCTATCAGTGACTTATCGGTAACGCCGAAATCTCCCGAAGAGTCGCGGACATCGGGGAGAATGCTTTCGGGAATGCCGAGGAGACCAAGTATCTCCTTATCCCATTCAAGGGTGTGGATATTGAAAAGCATGGTTCGGGAAGCGTTGGTGTAATCGGTGGCGTGGACTTTTCTGCCTGTGAGGTTCCAAATCAGCCATGTATCCACCGTGCCGAAAAGGAGTTCGCCCCGCTGTGCCCTGTCGCGCACGCCATCAACATTATCAAATATCCACTTGATTTTTGTGGCGGAAAAATAGGGGTCTATCAGCAGACCTGTTTTACTGCGGAAGAATTTTTCAAGCCCCTGTTCGGCAAAATGGGTGCAGGTGGATGCGGTGCGGCGGCACTGCCAAACTATGGCGTTATAGACGGGTTCGCCTGTATTTTTATCCCATATCATGGTGGTCTCGCGCTGGTTGGTCACGCCGATGGCGGCTATCTCGGAGATATCCTCTCCGTTGGCGGTGAGGTAGGCGGTGCAGTCGTTGACTGCGCGAAGCTGGGAATCTAGGATATCCTTGGGGTCATGTTCGACCCAGCCCGCTTTCGGGAAAATCTGAGGAAATTCGTACTGTGCTGAAAATATTTTTGCGCCGTTTTTGTCGAAAAGTACTGCGCGTGAAGAAGTTGTGCCCTGATCGAGGGAAAGTATATATTTTTTCATTATGATCATCCTTTCGTTTTATACCTTTATATATGATACTACTAAAAATTAAAGTTGTCAACCGCGATTTTTGTTTGATGTTTCCATTTAAGATAGGGGTGGTGAAGCCGCCGAATGGTTTGAGCGTAGTAAATTTTATGAGCCCACAGGAAAATCATAGCCCCGACTATGTTCTGCTGCGAGGGTTGTCAAGATTCTGCCCCTTTATTACCAAGATATTTCTCCTTATGCAGTATAACACGCCGCCTCATATCCTCGTAGTCATAATCGGCGGCTGCCTGCCATCGTGCGCATAAGCGGGAAAAGTTTTCGGGAACTTGTCTCTTGTAAAATGATGGGGGTCTTTCACTATCAGCGATTTTTGGCGAAAAGTTGTACGTTTTTGTACAACTTTTACAGAAATATGTCTGAGTTAAATTTAAAATCATTTGGTTGCATAGGGGGTTAGGTGTGGGGTTGGTTAGATTGACGAAGAAATTAGGATTCATATCTTAGTTTGCTGACAATTAATTTCCCCCATTTACGTAATAATCTCTTTACTTTTCCCGAAAAGTATGTTATTATATAAAGGATACAAAGTAAAGACTGAAAGGATGATCGTTTCTTTTATGGACATTGCTTTGATAGCCCTCCTGCTGATACTTTCGGCAGTGTGTTCGGCTACCGAAACTGCCTTTTCCTCCTGCAACAGGATAAGGCTGCGAAAAATGGCTGACGGCGGCAGCAAAAGTGCGGCTAAGGCGCTATATATCTGCGAGAACTTTGATAATGCACTGACCGCCATACTCATCGGCAATAATGTGGTGAATATCGCTTCCTCGGCTTTGGCGACTGTGTTTTTCACCAAGAAGTTCGGTTCGGGCAGCGTTGGTATCGCAACTGCGGTAATGACTGTGCTTGTGCTTATCTTCGGTGAGATACTGCCGAAAAGTCTGGCTAAGGAGAATGCGGAGAGTTTTTCTGTGCTGATGGCGGCTCCCCTTGCGGCTTTCATGTTCATCACTACCCCGCTGATCTGGCTGTTCACGGGCATCAAGAAAGGTGTCGTGAAACTGGTTGGTTCAAACAACGAGGCTCCCTCCGTTACCGAGGAGGAGCTTAAATACATCATTGAGGAGATCGAAGATGAGGGCGTGCTTGAAGAGCAGGAATCCGACCTTGTGCGCTCGGCTCTGGATTTCGATGAGATAACAATAAGCAGTATTTTCGTGCCCCGCGTTAGCATTGAAGCGGTGGAGCTTGAAGACGATATCGAGGAGATAAAGGAGCTTTTCTTCAAGACGAGATATTCAAGGCTGCCTGTTTACGAAAAGGACATCGACCATATAATCGGTGTGATACATCAGGCAGATTTCTTTGAGATGTATGTTTCAAAGGGCAAAAAGGACATCACGAAGATACTGGGCGAACCGATATACATCACCGAGAGCAAGAAGATATCGGAAACGCTGAAACTTATGCAGAAAGAAAAGGTACATATGGCGGTGGTTGTCGATCAGTACGGCGGAACGGCGGGCATATGCACCCTTGAAGATATCATCGAGGAACTCGTCGGGGAGATATACGACGAGAGCGATGAGGAAGACACATCTTTTGTTAAGCTTTCGGATAACTCCTGCGAAGTATCGGCTGAACTTTCCATCTCGGATTTTCTGGAAAGATGGGAGCTGGACGAGAACGCCATCGAAACGGAAAGACATTCTGTGGGCGGCTGGATAATGGAGCTTCTGGACAGGATACCCGAAGAGGGCGAAAGGATATTCTCGCCGCCCTTTGAGATGGAGATACATATGCAGGACGAACAAAAGATAGGTCGGGTAAAAATAACACTTACGGAGGAAAAATAAATGCCTGTCAGGATAAAACGCCCCGAGCTGAAACCTCGGGAAAAGAGCTTTTGTGTGAGCACATTAGTGTGCATGGTGGTATCGTTTCTGTTCACGTTGGAGCTTTTCACGATGATGAACAAGGTAGTGGATACGGGCAGCAAGGTGATGACCTGCGGTATATTCGCAGGATATCTGCTGTTTTTCGCAATGTGCATAGTTTGTCTGTGCAAGGGTGCATCGGCTTACAAGTACGAAGACAGCATGAGCGCCCTCGGAAAGAGCATTTTATATGCGGTACTGGCTGTGATATGTCTGATAAATCTTAGATTCGCACTTTCGCTGATATTCTCGGCTTTCGGTGCAGAAGACATAACCAACAAAATAATCGGCACAGATCAGAGCTCATTCATCAAGGCGCAGTACACTCCCTGGAAAGCTATGCTTGCAGGACTTCTGCTGGCGGACGTTATGGGAATTTTCGGCACACTGAAGCTTAATAAATATCATAAAAAATAATAGATACAGCCCCGCGGACGATGAAAAGTCTGCGGGGCTTTTACAGTAAATGTTGTATGTGACTTGTGACGAATGTCGAATAGTATTCACATTATCCTGCTGTTATTGTTCAAAGAAATTAAATGCATTTGCAACAATAGTAATTCTCTTGACATTTAGCAATATAAATGTTAAAATTTTAAGGTAAGTACAGAGTATTCTGCGGTAAAACAAGGAGGTAAGAAAATGAAAAAGTTTGTTGCAATGATCATGGTTGCAGTAATGTGCTGCTTTATGCTGGCAAGCTGCGGCGACAGCAAGTATGCAGGTACATGGACAGCTGAAGAAGGGGGCATGGTCTTGACCCTCACACTAGAAAAAGATCACAGTGCTAAGGTTGCATTCGGTTTTATACAGTCAGGTGAAGATGACAAGATCGAATGGGAAGTTAAGGACAAAAAGCTAGTCATCAAGGACAAGTCCGAAGATAAAGAAGAGGATCTTTTTGAATTAGATATCGTTGATAGCAAGACCCTCTCAATGATCGACGGCAGCTCTACAATTGAATTCAAGAAGCAGTAATATTTGCTTATATCAAAAGCCTTTCGTTTGACGGAAGGCTTTTTTATTATGGGCGAAAAACTGCCCGCGGGGTATGATCCTCTGCAGGCGATTTTGTGTCATCTCTTTTATTTCACCTGACGTAATATTGAAACTAATTCCTGAATATCACTATCGAATTTCTCGTCAGAGATGGGGAATTTTCCCGGCTCTCTATAATTAATTGCGAATTGCAGCTTGCATAAGCGCCAGCCATCTGCCAGAGATTTGGGGCGGTTTTTCAATTCTTCAGCAATATTTTCATCCATATTCTCCTCATATATATCAACAAGATTTACATAAAGGCTGGGATCGCGATGCTCATTAATTTTATCTATCAACACCTGAGCTTCTTTAAGCATTCCTCTTTCCCTGAAAACTCTCGTTTTAAGACACATGGTCATTTCAGGGATAAACCAAAGATCATAATCTCCTGCAAATTCCATATCTTTCACTAAGTCGCAAACCTCTATCATCTCATCATAATAGCCATAGATATACAACCATGTTGCCAAACTTGATATATTCCGGAGATCTCTTTCCGATTTGAAGCTGCACTTTTTCAGTATCCTGTTGCATAAACTTTTGACTTTCTTTTTGTCGATAGTATCTCGGATCTTTTCGATCAGTTCTGTCATATTGGGTCACCTTTGATATTTGTCTGATGATCACATCAGCTTATTATTCATTATATAATGGGAGTTGTAAGAGTAGGGTCTGGTTTCGGCATAGGTGGCGCATACGAAATACCAGTCGCCGTCGGTTCCGTAGTTGTAGGTATCCATAACGTAGTCCTTGCTGTTTATCGTGACTTCGCACCAGAAGTGCTGCCACTTGTTGCTGAGGGATTGTCCGCGATAGCCCTGTACAACTCTTGCATCGTAGCCGAGGTATCTCATCACTGCGCATATGGCGGAGTTATACTGTATGCACTGTCCCACCTTGTAGTTGAAGCAGTTGTCAACATGGCTTCTGCCCCATATCGTGCTGTATGCAGGACCGTTGTAGCCGTCGGCATAGGCGATATTCTTGTTCAGCCACTGAACGGTATAGTCCAAAAATTCTCCCACTGTCATATCGGACTTATAATGTGCATCGACAAAGCGCTTGATGGTCGCTGTATCGGCATCACTCAGGGTTATTAGGGTCTTTGTCTCTTTATCACCCTGACGGTTGCACTCGTAGTAGGTGTTCTTTGAAGCAGAACGCTTGGCTTTGTCAAGCCTGTCGATGAGGTACTGACTGCTTCTTCTGTAAGCGAAATCAGCTTCGGTAGTGATATCGACAGCGGTGGAATAATCACTGTAAACGTTAGTGCCGTCCTCTGCCTTTACGAAAGACCTCACCCTGACGGAATACTTTGTTTCAGCTTTAAGACCTGTGATATTGCAGGAAGTTGTATTTGCAGAATTTATCTTCTTATAGCTTTTCCATGAACCGCCGTTCTTGTAGCTGACTTCGTAACCGCTGCACTTTATCTTGTCCCATGAAACGGTGATATAGCTTGTATCGGCGAGAGAATTCACAATCTGGGGCTTTGCGGGCTTGGTGGAAGTTGATATCTCACCGCTTCGGTTACTCAGGATACGCTTGCTGCCCGACTTTTTATATGCCACGATGTAGTATTTGTACGATGTAGACGCTGTAACTTTCTTATCGGTATAGGAAGAAGCTGTCGAAGAGGCAGTACCTATCCTTATCCACGTGGGTGCAATGGACGACCATCTGTAAATATAGTATCCCGTGGCACCGCTTACCTTTTCCCAACTTATGGTGATATTTTTGTCGGTTGAAGAATAGGTATTTTTAGCTACGGGTGCTTTTGCCGAAGCTGTGCTGTATGCAGCGTTTGCCGAAGACTGTTCTGCTGCGGAAGCAGGAAGCGCGGACAGGCTGCTGCCCATGGTAATTGCCGCCATGAGAAGTGCGGCTGCTTTTATTTTGAAATTCATTTTTATCACTCCGTTTAAAAACTTTAGATATATCGTGTAAATATAGTCTATAATATACAACTTTTTGGCAGATTTGTCAAGTAGGGGTCATGGAAAAACTGAGATAAGAATGCCAAGGAAGAGAGCTTTTGGTCAAGCTTTTCGCGAAAAGCTTGCGGAGAGCACACCATCAGCAAAGTTGATGGTTAGAGGCAGAGCCTCTCGGTCAAGGTGCAAAGGCGACGTGAACACAAAGGAAGCAATAGCATAACAAACTTCCCGACCCTATGGCGCGGGCAATCTCAAAAAACAGAGCGTCTGCAAGCGTATGCCCACGTACAAACTAATTGCGTAAATATTGCCCGCGCCGAAATCGGACAGCGAAGCGAATCCGATTTCTCGACCCGAGGGACGAGGGGAGACTCATCCTCAGTACATTTATATGAAAGCAAATGTGGATTTAACACTCGTACAGTGGATATCCAATTCTTATCATAGGGACTACGGCTGACATGGTCGCCCCTCTCTGCGTTCGGGTCGAGCCGTCAAAGGCGCTTCGCTGTTTGACGGCGGGCGCGGGCGGTCTGTGCGCCCAGCCGAAAAGTGCGGGTCGAAAGTTTTGTGTTCCATCGGATTTTTGTGACCGCCCGCTTTTTGTCAGGTCGTGAAGTTTGTCTGCTATTGCTTCCTTTGTGTTCACGTCGCCTTTGCACCTTGACCGAGAGGCTCTGCCTCTAACCATCAACTTTGCTGATGGTGTGCTCTCCGCAAGCCTTTCGCGAAAGGCTTGACCCAAAGCTCTTCTCCTTGGCATATCTTTCTGGTTTTCTTCCATCTTATCAATTTGGTGAATCCATCTTCAAAAAATGCAAGCCATTCCGCTTAAATGCGGATTCTTCGTCCACCAATATAGCTTTTTTGCAGGAAAAAATCAGAAATATTTCAAGAAATGTTATTTTACCCCTTGAAAAATCAGAGAAAGTGTATTATAATAGTAACAGATCAATTTTTAAGAAAGAAGGATCACTATGGAAATCAAACTCGAACTGACCAAAACTCCTAAGGCTAAGCCTACCGATGAGACTAAGCTCGGTTTCGGTCACATATTCACAGACCATATGTTCGTTATGAACTATGACGCCGGCGAGGGCTGGCACGATGCTCGTATCGTTCCCTTTGACAATATCTCACTCTCTCCTTCCGCTATGTGCCTGCACTACGGTCAGGAGATCTTTGAAGGTCTTAAAGCTTACAGAACTGCTGACGGCAGCGTACAGCTGTTCAGACCCGATGAGAACTACAAGAGAATGAACGTTTCTGCTGAGAGAATGGTTATCCCTCAGATCGATGAAGAGTTCATGGTTGAAGCTACCAAGAAGCTTGTAGAGATCGAGAAGGACTGGGTTCCTCACACCGACGGTGCTTCACTGTACATCAGACCTTTCATCTTCGCTACCGATCCTTATGTTGGCGTTAGACCCGCAGATCACTATCTGTTTATCATAATCCTCTCGCCTTCCGGCGCTTACTACTCCACAGGTCTGAATCCTGTTAAGATCTATGTTGAGCAGAAGTACGTCAGAGCAGTACGCGGCGGTACAGGTTTCGCAAAAACTGCTGCTAACTACGCTATCTCCCTGAAGGGTCAGGATGAGGCTCACAACCAGGATTACGAGCAGGTTCTCTGGCTGGACGGCGTTGAGCAGAAGTACATCGAGGAAGTTGGTTCCATGAACATATTCTTCGTTATCGACGGCGAAGTTGTTACTCCTCAGCTGACTGGTTCCGTACTCCCCGGCATCACAAGAAAGAGTGCGCTGGAAGTATGTAAGAGCAAGGGTATCCCCTGCAGCGAGAGACGTATCACCATCGAGGAAGTTGCCAAGGCTTACGACGAGGGCAAGCTGGACGAGGTATTCGGCACAGGTACAGCTGCTGTTATCTCCCCTGTTGGTCACCTGAAGTGGGGCGACAAGGTAATGACTATCAACGACAACAAGATAGGCAAGATCTCCCAGATGCTGTACGATACCATGACAGGTATCCAGTGGGGCAAGATCCCCGATACTTTCGGCTGGACCGTTAAGATCGACTGATAATTTCAAGCGCTTCACTTTTGTGGAGCGCTTTTTTATTTACGCTAAAGCGCCAAATAGAACAGCCCCCGCGGAGAGATCTCTGCGGGGGCTTGTGAGTTTATTTGATATCGAATACTATCGTCGCAAGTATGAAGAACATGAGGGTGGAGCAGGTATCGACGATAGTTGTGATGAGCGGGGCTGCCATTATCGCGGGGTCGAGTTTCAGCTTTTTGGCTGCCATGGGGAGCATGGCGGCTATCAGCTTTGAGAGTATGACCGTCAGCAGAATGGCGGCACTTACGGTGAATGCAAGTTTATAGCAGTTCACCGAGGTATCGTTATGGTACACCAGTATTATCCTGCCTGCGTTTACTATTGAAAGCAGTATGCCGCAGACTATGGCTATGCGGAATTCCTTGAATATGACTTTGAAGAAATCACGCATATTTATCTCGCCCAGAGCCATACCTCTGATAACGAGGGTTGAAGTCTGGGAGCCGCAGTTACCGCCTGTACCGCTCAGCATGGAAAGGAACGATACCAGCACGGGGACTGCTGCGAAAGCTTCCTGATAGTGATTTACAACTGCGCCTGTGAGGGTGGCGGAGAGCATCAGCACTAGAAGCCACATTATTCTGTTTTTGGCATGAGCAAAGACCGATGTTTTGAAATAGGATTCCTCACTTGGAGCAACGGCTGCCATTTTTGAGAAGTCCTCGGTGGTCTCCTCTTCGATAACGTCCATGGCATCATCGTAGGTTATGATACCAACAAGGCGCATATCCTTATCCACAACGGGCATGGCTGCGAAGTCGTACTTTGCCATTTTTGAAGCCACAAGCTCTCTGTCCTCAAGGGTGCTCACGGTTATGATATTTGTCTCCATGATATCCTCAATCTTATCATTCTCATCGGCTGTGATGAGGTCGAGGAGAGAAAGGACGCCTATCAGCACGCGGCTTTCGGTAACATAGAGGGTATATACCGTTTCTTTGACAACGCCGACATGGCGTATCCATTCAAGGGCTTCTTTGACGGTATACTCCTTTTTAAGATAGACATACTCGGTGGTCATTACCGAACCTGCGCTGTCCTTGGGGTATTTGAGTATCTGGTTTATCTGTTTTCTGGTTTCGGTATCTGCAAAACTGATTATCCTCGCCACTACGTTGGCGGGCATTTCTTCGATGATGTCAACGGTATCATCGACGTATAGGTCATCGATAACTTCCTGAAGCTCTTTATCGGTAAAAGCATTTATGAGCATCATCTGCATATCGCTGTCCATATACGCAAAAACGTCGGCGGCGATATCTTTGTTGAGAAGCCTGAAAAGCACGATAAGGTCGTGTTTGTCGGCTTGATGGTCATCATGGAATCGCTGGAGCAGAGAAGCCACATCGGCTTCGTTCATTTCAATGAATATCCCTCGGATACTCTTGAAATCACGCTCTGTCAGCAGCTGCAAAACTTTTTCATACATATCTATCCCTCCAAATTGTCAAGGGCTACCATGCACGAACATACTATTATAATAGAGGGCATATTGATTTCAGCCTTCCGCCATCGTGAGGGTCGGCTTACTGAAATATATGTCATTTACTATTTGCTGCCATGAGTCGGTCAAAAAATATGCACAGGCAGAAAACGCCTGCTCACGGCAGCAAAGCACGTTCGGCAATTATCGGCATCGTCCACTTGTACACACTCCTTCATTAATATAGTATCCCCTTCCCTTTCGGGCGGGGTCATGCGGCTTACCGCACATACATATTTATTATACGCCGAAATTGTATTTTTGTCAACGATTAGGCGTGAATTGTACCGAAATTTTAACCATTTGGAACTTTCGTTATGTTGCGGAAAGGGTGCAAATGTCGGTTAAATGACGTATTTTAGGGCTGAAATGCATTTGTAACAAATATGAAAAATAGTTGTCAGAGCAGTTACAATTTGTATAAAAATTTTCAGCGTGAAGTCTTGTACTTTTTTATGGATTATGCTATAATATTAAAGAATGTAGAGTTCATTTACTTTTTTGCAAAGGGTGTGGAATATGCTTCAGACAATACAAGAGACCTTGAATTCTATATGGGGCGTGTTTCTCAATATACGTATTAACGATATTGTTGACATAATCATACTTTATTTTCTTATATACAACGGCATCAAGCTTATCCGTGAGACAAGGGCACAGCAGCTGACTAAAGGTATCGCGGTACTGCTTGCCTGCTACGCATTAGCTTATCTGTTCAACCTGAACACTATGCGCTTTCTGCTGAAACTGTGTTTTCAGTGGGGTTTCCTTGCGCTTATCATACTCTTCCAGCCCGAGCTTCGGCGTATGCTGGAAAAAGTGGGACGTACAAAGATAGCAGAGCTGAGTTTCCTTAATCCGCAGGACGCGACCTCGGATGAGATGAAGTGGAGCAGTGCGATAGACGCTATCTGCGACGCGGCACAGAATCTATCTTCAAGCAAGACGGGTGCGCTGATAATATGCGAACGCAAGACAAAGCTGGGCGAACAGATAGCTACGGGTACGGTACTCAACTGTACACCATCCGTTGCTGTATTCGGAAATATCTTTTACCCCAATACCCCGCTGCATGACGGCGCGGTGATAGTCAGGGACGGTATAATACTTGCGGCAGGCTGTTTTCTGCCAAGACCGCAGAAAGACGAGCTGATAAACAAGCAGCTGGGTTCAAGACACAGAGCGGCTATCGGTATGAGCGAAAACTCGGACGCGCTGGTAGTAGTCGTATCTGAAGAGACAGGTGCCATATCGGTGGCGGAGAACGGAGAGCTGACCAGAGGATATACCAAGGAATCCCTGAAAAAGCTGCTGACCTCCTCGCTGATAACCGATAAGGAAGGCGGCTCGGGCAGAGAAAAATCTTTAGCAGGAAGGGTGTTCTCAAGATGGAAGAAGTAAAAGAAAACACCAAGAACACTCCGATATCCAAGAAGATAAAGAACATCAAGGACAAGGGCACAGACTTTTCGCTGAGGATACTGGCGTTCATCATCGCGGTGATAAGCTGGTTCATAATGTCGATAACTCAGTTTCCTACAATAAACAAGACCATCTCGGGTGTCCATGTGGAATTCAACATGGACGACACCATGGCTAAGGAAAAAGGTCTGGAGGCTCTGAATTACAAGGATTTCACTGTTGATGTCGAGATAAAGGGCATGAACTACGAGATAGGTACGTATACGGAAAATGACCTTACCGCTAAAGTGAAACTTGACGATGTCACAAAAGAGGGCAAGTACACGCTTGAAATCGACGTAAAGAGTAATCATCCTGCGGACAGATGCACGATAGTTTCCGTTTCACCCGAGTCCATCGAAGTGGATTTTGACAGGATAACCCAGAAGACTATTGAAGTAACGGCGGAAGTTCCGCTGGTTACGGCGGAAGATGGCTACACACTGAAAGACCCCACTGTTACGCCTAACGAGATAACTATCAGCGGAGCCAAAAACGAGCTGGACAAGATAGACAGGGTATCGGCTAGAATATCAAAATCCAAGAAACTTTCCGAAGATGCTTCTATGCAGGCTGAGGAACTGATATTCTACGATGCTGACAGCGGAAAGCTTGACAGCTCAAACTTCAATGCAAGGAGTGCTTCTGATTACAGCGTAAATTTCTCGATACTTAAGAAGAAAACGCTGAATCTTTCAGTAAATATCACAGGTGCGCCCGATGGATTTGATGTATCTTCGATACCGATGAAACTCTCCGAAGACAAGGTCTCGGTGACAACGCCTCATCTGGACGACCCTGTTGAAGAGGACAGAAGTCTCGGAAATATCCAGCTGAAAAATATTGACCTGAAAAAGGACATCAAGTTCAAGATACCGTTGAACACGGGTGAGGTCAACACCAGCGGCAAGGATACGATAACCGTCAGCTTCGATGACAAGGGTTACAGTTCAGCGACATTTACGCTGGATTCGGAGAACATAGAACTTGTGGGGACACCCTCAATGTTCACCAGCGAGATAGACAACGACAAACTGCCTAACGTGGTGCTTTACGGTCCGACAGAGGTGATCGAGAGCCTTACAGATGCGGACATTTACGCCAAGATATCACTCAGCGATATCAAAGAAGTCGGTTCCTACACCAAGGAAGCCGAGATCTACGCCAAGGGCAAAAAGAACGTATGGTGCTTTGGCACTAATGAAGTTCAGATAACTGTATCAAAGCCAAAGACAGACGACAGCAGTTTGGATGACTCTTCGGTGTCTTAAAAAATGATAAACAGCGGTTCGGCGCGGAAATGTCGAGCCGCTTTTTTGGAGGTGCTTAAATGCCTGTTATTGTAAACCAGATAAGTTCCCCACTGGGGGCAGATGAGAAAAGTGTTATTGAAGCGGCAAGGAAAAAGCTTGGGATAGCGCCATCTGCCATACGCGGGGCACATATATACAAGACCTCTCTCGATGCGAGAAAAAGAGGAAATATACACTATGTACATTCGGTGATATTCACCCTTGGCAGCTGTGATGAAGAGAAGCGTGCAGCTGAAAAGAACGCGGCTTTCATCTATGCTGCGCCTGCGGTGTTCTCACCTGTGATATCGAAGAAGAAAGTCAAGGGGCGTGTGGTAATCGCGGGATTCGGTCCTGCGGGAATGTTCTGCGGACTGGCACTGGCTGAACAGGGATATCGTCCCCTTATACTTGAACGCGGCGAGTGCATCGAAGACCGCGTGGCTTCGGTGGAAAGCTTCATGAGTACTGGTATACTCAATGAACAGTCCAACATACAGTTCGGTGAAGGCGGCGCAGGAACATTCTCGGACGGAAAACTCACGACGAGGATAAAAGACCCTCTTTGCAGATATGTGCTGGAAAGAATGGTTGGATTCGGTGCGCCAGAGGAAATACTCACCAAAGCAAAACCCCACATCGGCACTGACAGGCTGAGGGAAGTTGTCAAGGCGATAAGAGAGCGCATAATCGAACTGGGGGGCGAGATAAGGTTCTGTACCGAGCTTGAAGATATCGAGCTTTCAGACAGACAGGCTGAGGCTGTAAGGTTCACAGGGGGACGAGAGGAAGTTTCCGCGGTGGTACTGGCTATCGGACACTCAGCTCGAAATACTTTTGAGATGCTGCACAGGAAAGGGATATTCTTAGAGGCGAAACCTTTCTCCGTCGGAGCGAGGATAGAACACAGACAGACGGAAGTTGACAGAAGTCTGTACGGCGAATACGCTGGAAGTCCCATGCTGCCAAAGGGAGAATATCAGCTTTCCCACCGCGAGAATGGCGGTCGGGCAGCATACACTTTCTGTATGTGCCCGGGAGGTACGGTAGTGCCCGCGGCTTCGGAAAATGGCGGAACAGTCACCAACGGCATGAGCGTATTCGCTCGCGACGGAGTGAATGCAAATTCGGCGCTGGTGGTATCGGTAACTCCCGAGGATTTCGGCAGCAAGCCCCTTGACGGTATGTACTTTGCTCGGGAAATAGAGCAGAAAGCTTACAAGGCTGCGGGCAGTTACAAGGCTTGCGCTTCAAGCGTAAAGGGATTTCTTGATGGCAAAGCAGACCTAGATACGGACATAGAACCAAGCTATTCTCTCGGAGTGACAGCAGTGGATTACGAGAAAATTTTCCCTAAGCAGGTGACAGAAATGATGCGCACAGGGCTGAAAGTATTTTCAAGAAAGATGAAATGCTTCGGGGACGGCAAGGCACTTCTCTGCGCACCAGAAACTCGCACGAGCTCACCTGTGAGGATAACCAGGGACAAGGACAGTATGACTTCCCTTTCCTGTGATAACCTCTACCCCTGCGGTGAGGGTGCGGGCTACGCGGGTGGAATAATGAGTGCAGCAGTAGACGGTCTGAACACAGCACTGAAGATAATGGCTGAGATAGCGCCATGATATACGGAGGAAGCATGACACCGAAAGAATATCTGGAAATACTGCACACCGCAGAAAAGTTGAAAGACACCACAAGGCACTGTACGACCTCCAAAAGACGTACCGAAAGTGTGGCAGAACACAGCTGGCGGCTGGCGCTGATGGCAATACTCCTTCGCGGAGAATTTCCCGAAGCCGACATAAACAAGCTGACTGCAATGTGCATTATACACGACCTTGGGGAATGTTTCACAGGTGACATACCCACATTCAGCAAGACTGACAAAGACCGTGAGACCGAAGACAGACTTCTGAATGAATGGGTAGGTTCTCTGCCCGCGGAAATTTCTTCTTATTTCAAGGCACTGTATCGGGAGATGGAAGAACAGAAAACAATAGAAGCGAAACTGTTCAAGGCACTTGACAAGCTTGAAGCCCTGATACAGCACAATGAATCACCGCTGGATACATGGTCTGAAAATGAACGTGAGTTAAATCTGACTTACGGTACAGATACAGTGGCTTTCTCGAAATGGCTGACAGAACTCCGAAAAGTGATACT
The DNA here is from genome assembly GCF_024692365.1 of Ruminococcus sp. Classification (GTDB taxonomy): domain Bacteria; phylum Bacillota; class Clostridia; order Oscillospirales; family Ruminococcaceae; genus Hominimerdicola. The sequence continues at coordinate 31,775 of NZ_JAILMR010000095.1, forward strand.
TGACGAAACACTGGATAAACTCGGAAAATAAAAACGGCGGGGCTACACGCTCCGCCGTTGATTTTTTCTGAAATTATTCCACAAGACCTTTTTCTTTCAAAACCTTCTTGATAGCCGCATATGTCTCATCGCTGAGGATATGTTCAACACGGCAGGCATCCTTGGAAGCGGTAGCTTCGCTTACGCCCAGTGAAACGAACAGCTTGGAAAACAGCTTATGGCGCTCATACATTTTTTCAGCTATCTCCATACCTTTATCTGTAAGTGTGATGTAGCCGTCCTTATCAACTGAAATATATCCGTTCTCGCGAAGATTTTTCATGGCAATGCTGACGCTGGGCTTGGAAAATTCAAGCTCGTTTACTATATCGATGCTTCTGACATCGCCTTTGCGCTCACTGATCATGAGTATGCTTTCAAGATAATTTTCGGCAGATTCCTGTATTTTCAAAGCTGCACCTCCGTTGTAATTATTTATATCATATATCATAACATATTTTTTTAAATTTTGCAAGTGGTACAAAAGAAATATTTGGAAGAAGATGACGGCATTCAGGATCAGAAGATTTTTGCACTTCGGGGCGGTGATTTTTTATCAGGAATTGTCCTCGGGCAGAAGGTGAAAATAGGAATCATCGAGATCGTTTGCCACGTCATATTCTGCTTTTTTCCATAGATCAAGCCGTGCTTTATTTTCCATATCGGTAAGTATCTGACCTATCTCATCGATGTAACCGATGGCAAGGTAGTCTTTCAGGAATTGTATGCCGATTTGATACGGGTCATCTGGTTCTGATATCTTTTCAATAGCTTTATCCCAGTAATCAGCATAAGCGAGATCGGCTGGACTGCCCAGACTCATTCCGCCAAGCATTCCACCAAGCCAGTCGTGTTCTTCTGCGTTCCAGATGTTTTCAAGATAGCGAAAGAAAATTCGGTAGCCGAGAATATTTTTCATTGAGATCTGTTCTCCTTTATGATACGATTTGGGTAAATGCCAGATACAGATATGGGCAGAAAGTCATTACTATATTATAGATAAACAACCTGCTGCCGATTTGGATATGATGTTTTGTTCTCTCGTTTTTGAAGAAGAAAACATTGCAGATCATGCTTAGAATGATATGCACAAGACCTACTGCAAGAAGTGCATGATGGATATTCATGTTCTGGAATTTGTTGTCATTCCCTGTCAGGTCATACATTATAATAATGAACCAGCCAAGCAGGTCATTAAGCAAAAATGCGATGATATCTATCGCGGTGATGGCTTTGCTGTTCTTCATTTTTTGTACCGCTCCTCTTTACGATTTTTGTTAGAATTTATTATATCACAACGGTGCAGAACTGTCAACAAAAAAGCCATAGTACTTCTGACAAACAGTCGGAAATACTATGGCTTGGAAAATTATATATCATGTTCTGCGGAGTGCGCCTGTGAACATTTTAGCCGAACGTATCAACATGGTCACGCCCATAACCGAGCAAACCGAACCGATGGCAATTGAATGTTTCAGGATAACATAGATGCCTGTGGCTATCACGAGGAGGCTTACTGCTATGCAGAGCATAAAAAATCCTGCACGGAGGATAACTCTTATCGGGCGCGGAACATATCTGCTGTTAAGAAAACCGATAACAAATTCTTCTGCTATATCTATGATGAAATCCATAATGTTGTTCTCCTTTATCTGTCATGTCAGATAAGGCTGCTGTAATATGCGCTGAGCTTTGCAGCGGCTTTTTTTATAAGTTGTTCAGCCTTATCGTGAGCGTTGATATCTGCAAAAATACCTTGGGCTGAAAGATCCTGTGCCTGCTTGGCAAGTTCTACTGCCCGCTGGAATGCGGATATATCGTCAGTTTCTGTGAGCTGTTCTGCCAGGTGCAGGCAAGCTCTTGCTTTAAGTGCGGTGAATTCGTCGATGTAGCCGTGGGGCGGCTCGGCTTTTACTATCTCCTCATAAACACCTGCGGCGTAGAGGTTTCGCAGTTCGATATAACTCATCATGCCTGTATCTGCGGCTGCGGGAGAGGTATCGTAGGCTTCAAGCTGTATATCAAGCACTTTGCAGAGATATTCAAGGGTCTTCACCGAGGGCATCGCACTGCCACTCTCTATCTGGCTGAGCATATTTCTGGTTATGAAATCGCCGACTACCTCGTTCTGTGTCATCTTTTTTGCGAGGCGGGCTTCCTTTATAATACGTCCTATATTTTTAGCATCCATTTGTTAGCCTCCTTTACGTGTCAATTCTGTTTACATATACTATACCACACTTTTTATAAAATTGCAAGAGCTTCACAGAAATTTAACATTTGTATTTACGTTGCATAGGTGCGATATTTACTTTTCACGGATATGTCATTTACCAAAAAGGTAAATCAGAAGTGGTCATCGCGTATTATAAAGGTATTATATATTATAATGCTACGATTGTGTGAAAATTTTTTTGAAAAACCCCTTGACAAAGTAAAAGTTTTGGTGTATACTAAGGTAAATTAAATTTACAAAACAAATTTACCTGCGTAAAAGGAGGCGGGAAATATGATGGAAAGATTTGATATATGGTGGAACGGACTCAGCGGACTGCTGAAAGTGCTTTACTGCATCGCCTTTCCTTCAACAATGTTACTTATACTTCAAACGCTGCTCGCGATGTTCGGAATGCACCACGGTGCTCACGACGTAAGCGACACCTCGGGTTTGGATATGCACACCGATGTGGGGCACAACTTCGATATCGGACACGGCGCGGTTCATGACTTAGGCGGTCATCACGGATTTGATATCCACCACGATGTAAGCGGCGGTCACGGAGATATCGATGCACATCACAGCGGAGACTTCCACGATCATTCTTATAATGACAGTGTGACAGACACCTCGATGCACTTCTTCACTTTACAGACGATAGTTGCATTCCTTACAGTGTTCAGCTGGTCATCGATAGTTCTGGTAGGTTCAAAGGTACCAAGCCTTGCGGCTCTTCCGGTGGGAATTCTTCTGGGACTGGGCACGATGGTACTGGTAGCAAAGATGGTACAGCTTTCCATGAGACTTGCAGAGAACGGAACAGTTGACCTGAGAAACGCAATCGGCGAGAGCGCAACGGTATATATCCCATGCCCGCCGAAAAATCAGGGCATGGGCAAGATAACCATGACGCTGCAGGGACAGATGATGGAGCTTGGCGCTTTCAACGAAGGGGAAGAGATGCTGAAAACAGGCACCAAGGTAGTTGTGGTAGATGTCCGCGGGGACGATGTGATAGTAGAAAAAGATGCTTGATAGATCCGGGAGGTGCGGGATATGACGAGGACAATTACTTCGATAATACTATTCGTGATAAGCGCACTGTTAGCGAAATGCAGCATAAGGCATTTTCTCGAACGGGGATACTTATTAAACAATGCGTATATATCCGCATCGAAAACAGAACGGGAGTCAATGAACAAAAAGCCGTATTACAGACAGTCCGCTGTTGTATTTTTACTGATGAGTGCGGTATTCATCGTGCTGGGACTGACGGTGATATTTGAGAATACAAAACTCGAACTTATCGAGATACCTCTGATAGCGGGCGCTGTTATATACGCAGTTATCTCCACGGTAAAGATAGAAAAAAAGTCAAAATGACACGGGAAATAAATAAAAAACTATAAGACAAGAGAAGAGACAAAAAGAATAAAAGAGACAAAAATATCCATGTGTAGAACAGAAGAAAGAAGACAACAGGACGTATAAAAAACAAAAGAAAGAGACATAAAAAAGAGACAATAACTTATGTGTAGGACAGAAGAAGGAAGACAACAGGACGTATAAAAATACAAAAGGAAGAGACATAAAAAAGAGACAATATCTTATGTGTAGGACAAAAGAAGGCAGACAACAAAACGGCTTTTGGTTAAGGCAAAAAAGAGAGAAGAGGTAATTTGAATGAGAACAAAAGCAAAAGCCGCACTGATATCCGCAGCAGCCATTGTGGGTGTTGCAGGTGGGATATGGTTTTCGTGGTGCAGCGGAATCAATTATGAGAGAAGATACAAAAAGCTATTCGACAAGACATTTAAAGGGGATTACAAGACAACAGTTACTTACACCGGGTTACTGATCGATGATGAGGCACCTTTGAAGCTGCCTGTATTATACAAAGAATATGATATTGAGTATAAAGATAAAAACGGCAGCGAAAGACATCTTGAACTTTCAAACGGAATGGGTTACTTACACAGTAATTCTAAAGATGAGACCGTGTCTGAGTACATAAAAAACAGAAACATCAAAGCTGACAGAGACCTGATGACGGTTTTCATATTGCAGATGCATGACATCGTAAGAAATGATATGATCGACAATATACTGCCAAAGTATTTTGATGCAGAACGTGAAAAAGACCATCCGTCCGAGGTCACAGGCGACGGATATTCCATCAATATATCACCTTTTGATTTCTGTGCCGGTTATATCACAGATAATTACAGTAATGATGATAAAATAACCGAATACCTGTCACCTGAAAACTGCCCGATACTATCGGAAGCCGATATGGATTCAGCTGCGGATATCAAGACCTATGTTCTTCGCATCACTGTTGATATCAATGATGAGAGCAAATATGATATGATGGATGAATATCTTGAAAAGGCAGAGGAACTCTGCAATGAATACGCAGCAGCTTCGGACTTCGGCGGAAATTATGTATGCAAGGTGCGTACATTGAGCGGCGAGGATAAAGGTTTTGAGGTGATTGATCAGACCGCAGTATACGTCATAAACGGAGAAAAAGTTGACTTTGATCCCAATGACGACGATACAGATAAAAAGTACAAAGATATGATAGCTGAAAAAGCCGGATATAACATATCCGAAAAATAAAGGAGAAGAACATGAACAACATACTTCAGAAGTCCGTATACCGATATGAATCGGACGGCAAGCAGTTCACGGGAACATACCGATGTTAACGCCCATTCCCGAAAGAAAGATAAAGAAGATCAGAACAAAGAAAAAAGACAACATCTCACACAAAACAAATTCTTTGACAGATAAAGGAGAATAACTATGGGAACCGAGTCGATCATTATTATTTGCGTTATAGTTGCGGTACTTTTCGCAGCAC
>NZ_JAILMR010000128.1 GCF_024692365.1 Ruminococcus sp.
AAATCACTTATTAGCTCTCTTCTTGCTCGCTGCTCTTCTGTTTCATTTCTTCGTCTTCTGCTCATAATTAAAACCTCCAAAGTAGTGTCTCTTCTATTATACACTACTTCAGAGGTTTACACAAATTTTAGGATAGACTCTGAAGCATCTTCTTTGAAAATTACATCAAGACACCAATGTAGATTATTCTCAATAGACCAATGCTTTCTTACAGAATCAGCGAATTCATCAAAATCGGTAAGTGAGGTTATGAAATATCTTGTAAATTCACGTGTTTCGCCTTTTTCGATAACTGTTGACTTCACAGTTCCAAGTCCTTTTAAGCCTTTTCACTCATCTTTTTGTTCCAGTCATGACAGTTCGGTAAGCAGACGATATTCTCTTTTTTCAATTCTTCCATGGTCTTTATCGAGCGTTGTTTTTGATGGAACATTAGCAGAAAATCCATATAAAATAGTCCTTGGTATCCTTGTATAATGCAGGCTGATTTTGTGTCAATCCTATTGCAGAATCTGCATTCTTCTTAATTATCTTTTCAACAATTTTCTTTTGAAAGCTCATTGCATCCGCAGTCACGATGTCACCTTTTATATCGACCAAATCAAGAAGTTCAGGAACAGCTGTTATCTCATTTGTTTTTTCTTCGACCGCCAGTTCACCTAAAGTAAGCTGATTTTCGGCAACAAAGGCACTTATTACATGATATGCTTTATGCTTATCATTGCCGCTTCCGCAAATTGTTTTCCTGTCTATTGCCACTGTTCCTCTTTTTGTCCTTTTCTCAGATATCCAGTTTATCAGACATGACGAAAGCTCAGACGGATCCAACTTTTCAAATACTCGTCTGAATGTATCACTGTCCGATATACAATTCGGAAGTTCAAGAAATTTCGACAAGTATTCCTGCCGACTTTTGCTAAAGTCTCCATATCGGCAAAATCTTCTCCTCCGCATATTACAGTACATAGTCCAATGATTATTATATCTTCAAGTTTATGGTGGATGTTCCCATATCCTCTTCTCCTAAGCTCACTGAAATTTTTGATTCCTTCTTTTAATTCTTCTATCTTCATTTTACATCTTTTTCTTTAAAAAGGAAATGCTGTTGCCGTAATTTCATAGATGGAAATCGATTTTTAATAATGGAATTGAAGGTATTTTTTAACAAGCTGTGAGAAGTGTCAAAGCTCGATTTGTGTTTTAGTTTGATATCGACATCCGCTCGATCACCTTTGGCATTCTTATCAAATTTTATCCGTCAGCTCTTTACATTTTTCGGGAAATATGCTATAATAAAAATGTTGGGCGAAGGCCGTGCAGACCTCCGCAAAATTACTTCCATGAGGAGGAATTATAAATGCAGATAACAGAAACTCAGCTCGCACAGGTCAATGACCGCATCCGTGCGCTGATAGCATCTAACAGCTTTTACGGTAAAAAGCTGGAAGAAGCAGGTATAACCGAGGTTCATACCCCCGAGGACTTCGCTAAGCTTCCGTTTTCCGAAAAGAAGGATCTCCGAGATGCTTACCCCCTGGGACTTATGACCGCTCCCGAAGAGGAGATAGTTCGTATACATTCTTCATCGGGAACAACAGGTACTCCCGTAATAATCCCCTATACAGCCAAGGACGTTGACGATTGGGGCGAAATGTTCAAGCGCTGCTATGAAGTGGCAGGCATCACCAACAAGGACAGGATTCAGATAACTCCCGGTTACGGTCTGTGGACGGCTGGTATAGGTTTCCAGAACGGTTGTGAAAAGCTGGGTGCAATGGCTGTGCCTATGGGACCAGGTAATACCGAGAAGCAGCTTGAAATGATGCAGGCACTTGAAACTACCGTGCTTTGCTCGACTTCTTCATATGCACTTCTTCTTGCTGAAGAGATACAGAAGCGCGGTATCAAGGATAAGATACATCTTAAAAAGGGCGTTATCGGTTCCGAGAGATGGTCTGATAAGATGCGTGAGCGTATTTCTAACGAGCTGGGTATCGAGCTTTATGATATTTACGGTCTTACCGAGATATACGGACCCGGTATCGGAATAAACTGCGAACACAACACAGGTATGCACATCTGGGACGACTATCTCTATCTTGAAATAATCGACCCCAAGACAGGCGAGAATGTTCCCGACGGCGAGTGGGGCGAGATAGTTATAACCACTCTCGTGAAAGAGGGCGCACCCCTTATCCGCTACAGAACACACGACCTCTCCCGTATCATTCCCGGTGAATGTCCCTGCGGCAGAAAGTATCCCCGCATAGATACCATCAGGGGCAGAACAGATGATATGATGAAGATAAAGGGCGTTAACGTGTTCCCAAGCCAGATCGAGGAAGTGCTTGCTGAATTCGACGAGATATCCAGCGAGTACCAGATACGTATATCACACCTCGACGGCAAGGATACCATGCGTATCTACGTTGAAACTAACGGTCACGTTGATTTTGCCGAGCTTGCAAAGCACATCGCTGAGCGCGTAAAGAGCAAGATAGGCTTCACACCGATAGTAAAGGTAGTCGAGATAGGCGTTCTTCCCAGAAGCATGAAGAAAACAGCGCGTGTTATCGACGAGAGATTTGACTGATACTATTTATATTAGATATAGCATTGACCCGACACTTGTGAGGTGTCGGGTCTTTTTGGCGGGGGTCAATTATTTTGGGGAGGCGGAATTATACGGTGATATTCCTATCAACTGCATATCAAATCCCCGCTTTACATTTTCACCCAAAAGTGCTATAATATAGTATAACACCCCGTCTCGGAATTCGGCGGAAAATTTGGGAGGTACTCCGATGAAACTTGTTTATGCGATAGTTAATAATGATGACACTTACGCTGTCAATAAAGGTCTGCAAAAGGCGGGCATACGCGCCACGAAGCTGTCTTCCACAGGCGGCTTCCTCATGGCGGGTAATACAACATTCATGATCTGCTGTGAAGATGCACAGGTGGAAATGGTGATCGAAGTTCTTAAAGAACATTCACGCAAGCGCAAGCAGTTCGTGCCCTCATCTGTTGTTACCGAGCCTATCAACGAAAAGTCCGTTCCTGTTGAAGTTTCAATCGGCGGCGCAACGATATTCGTCACCGATATCGAGCGTTTTGAACAGGTATAACCGATGAAGATATACGGCAATCAGACCCTGCTGAAACAGACCGCACGTATGGTCAGTGCAGGGCGCGAACCACACTCGATGATAATCCACGGCGAAAAGGGCTTGGGCAAAAAGGAGATAGCGAAGTATATCGCGGCACAGCTGATGTGCGAAGCCCACACAGGCGAACCCTGCGGTAACTGCCGAAGCTGCCGCCTTATCGAAAAAGGCGTTCACCCCGACCTCATCTTCGCACAGCCAAACGACAAGGGCAACTATTACGTTGAAGACATCCGCGATACCATCGTGGCAGACGCGCCAGTCGCACCTAACGAGGGCGATATCAAGGTCTACGTCATACCAGACCTCGACCTGTCCGTGCAGACCACCGTACAGGTGCAGAATATCCTGCTGAAACTGATAGAAGAGCCCCCCGACCATACCGCGCTGATACTCACAGCCCGCAGCAGGGAGACTTTTCTTTCAACTATAATTTCCCGATGCGTCAGCCTTGCCGCCGCCCCTGTGACGATGCAGGAAAGCGGCGAGTATTTGCAGGCGAATTATCCCGACCGCGATGCCGCCGAGATACGTGAAGCACTTGAAGCGGGCAAAGGCAATATCGGAAGATGCCGCGCTTATATGGAAAAAGAGCAGTACTATAATTCCGTGGCTCTGGCGAAAGAACTGGCAGCCGCCTACTCCGAGGGCAGCGAGTACGGCGTGCTGAGATCGCTTGCCGCGGCAGACGGCAAAAAAGCTATCCTGCGAGAGGGAATATATCTGTTTTCTGAGATAGTCCGCGATTCGTGTGCACTGCTGACAAACGGCGAGACCATAGGCTGTGATACCCATTCAGCAGAAGCACTTTCGCGTAAGCTGACATTGTCTTCGGGTGCAGAGCTTTATGATATCCTGACAGCGGCAGTACGCAGGATTGATGCGAATTGTAGTTTATCGCTGGTGTGTAATAGTATGTGCGCGGAGTTGTTTTGATATAAAAAATGAGGTTAGAATGCCAAGGAAAAGAGCTTTGGGTAAATCTTTTTTGCTTGGTGCCCTCCCAACTCTCGTCAAATCAAACATCGCAGATATTCAAATTCTTTCTTCGATGTTACACTATACACTCTATCCCATTAATAAACCTCTGCAAAACCCGAAAACAATTGTATTCCGCTCGTGTGCGCTTCCACTCGACCGAATTTTTGTACTCCCCCGCTGTACGCTAAAATGTACCGAAAATACTGTAATAAATATGTAATTGACAAATCGCGTACAAAGTTTTATAATAAATTTATAATAAATGTCATATATTTAAATCTTGCGATCAAACCCCTCGGGGTTTGATATAATGATGTATCGAAAGGAGAGAAAAAGTATGAGTAAGATCAAGGTCGTGACAATAGGCAGACTGTACTGTTCGGGCGGCAGTTCGATAGGAAAGAGAGTTGCGGCGAAGCTGGGTATCCCCTGCTACGACAGAGAGATAGTTGAGATGGCGGCTGAAAAAAGCGGTATCTCGATGGCGGAGATCAAGAAGTTTGAGGAGAGCGTTCTCAATCCCATGAAGAAGCCGATAAATCTTTTCGGCGGTTCGGTGGATATCTGCGAAAAGATCTTCGCGGCTGAAACCGAGGTCGTTTATGAACTCGTTGAGAAAGGTCCATGCGTTATCGTTGGCAGATGTGCGGATTTCATACTGAAAAACAAGGTCAAGACACTGGATGTATTCATATATTCCTCTCTTGACAAGCGTATGCAGACGGCTATGGGCGAACCTCACAATATCCCTGCGGACGAGGTAGCGAACCGCCTGAAAAAGTATGACAAGAAGCGTGGGGATTACTATAATTCAAATACCAATAAAAAGTGGGGAACAAAGTTCAGCTATGATCTTTGTCTGGACAGCGGCACACTGGGATATGATATGTGCGCTGACATAATTGCCCACACAGTGGAGGCATCTAGTTAAAAATGGCAAAGGATAAGGACGTTAAGACCAATGCGATGAGGATACTCGACAGGAACAAAGTCGCTTACAAGGTGAACACCTATGAGTGCGAGGAGTTCATTGACGGGGTACACATCGCAGATATGCTGGGTCAGCCGCATGACAGCACTTTCAAAACGCTGGTTGCTCAGGGAAAAAGCGGCGGGTATTACGTTTTCGCCATACCCATAGACGAGGAGCTGGATATGAAGAAAGCCGCGAAGTCTGTTGGGGAAAAATCGGTGGAACTTATACACGTCAAGGATATCAACAAGGTGACAGGCTATATCCGCGGCGGCTGTACGCCTTTGGGTATGAAAAAGCAGTACCCTACCGTGGTGGACAGTTCGGCTGAAAATTTCAATGAAATAATCATAAGCGGCGGTCGGCTTGGTTCGCAGATATTCCTTGACCCGAAAGACTTAGTAAAGGTCACAGGTGGAAAGTTCGAGAGTATCATCTTTGAACAGGTCTGACGTCTGAATACCAATTAAAAATAATGCGTGGGACAGCAGTACAGCTATCCCACGCTTTTTGCGTATCAAAGCAATCTCTTACCCTTGATGTGCGCCGCGATCTTGATAATATCGGTGACGTTGATACAGCCGTCACCGTTTACATCGGCTCTCTTGCGGGCATCATCACTGAGGATTCTTTTACCCTTTATATGCGCCGCTATCAAGGTGATATCCGTGATATTTATCTCGCCGTCGTAGTTGACATCGCCTGTTGTCCGCTCCTCGCCGACATATTTATAGGGGACTTCAAAGGTCTTAGCGTAGCTTTCGGCTGGGGAATCGGGATAAACATACATGGTAAAACCCTCTATGTGCTTGAATCTGTCCTTCTCGTAGAAAAAACCTACCGCATGATCCTGTATGACGCAGTTCTGGGGTATCGACAGACTTTTCAGCGATGTACAGCCCAGAAGACTCATCTGGCGTATCTCGGTCAAACCGCTCGGAAGAGTCAGCTTATTGAGGGAAGAACAGTTGTAGAACGTGAAATCGGGCAGAATATCCAGCCCCGAGGGGAGAGTGACATCATTCAGCGCAGTACAGCCCGAGAATACCAGTGTATCAAAGCTTGTTACGCTGTCGGGTATGTGTACACTTTGCAGCTTCGGACAGCCCCAGAAGCATGAATTGCCGATGGTATCCAAAGTCGATGGCAGTTCAACGCTGACAAGCTGACGGCAGCCAAAGAACGCATGGTCATCAATTTTTGTAACGCCCTCGGGGACGGTCACACTTTGCAGAGTTCGGTTGAACTCAAAGCAGTATGAACCGATGGAAGTAACGATTTTGCCGCCCAGAACTGAGGGTATCGCAAGTTCGGTATCGTTGCCCGAATAGGACACTATCTCAACGCCGTCATCGGTGTTCACGCAGCCGAATTCGCCTTCTGTGAAATCAGCATTCTCAGCTGCGCTTGCGTTTATAACCCTGCCGAAAGCACCGCCATATGCAGGCAGAAAAGCCGCTCCGCCGAATATAAGAGCCACAGCCGTAAGCCCTGCAACGAGTTTCTTCATCATGATATCTCCTTTACAAAATAACTGTCAAGCATACAAAAATATCGGAGAACGCGGTGTTCTCCGATATCATCATCTTACCAGTACTGAACTTCGCTGTTCTGCTGATCGATCTCAGGCTGCTGTTCAGGCTGAGTAGTATCTGTCTGACTCTCTTCGGGCTGAGGTTCTGGAGCTGTTGTCGTAGTGGTCGTTTCTTCTTCCTCAATAGGGTCTTCATACACAGGTGCTTCTGTTGTGGTGGAGGTCTTAGCAGCCTCTTTCTCCTTTTCTTCCTCTACGATGTCAGCCTCTTTCTTCATAGTATCCTTGACATCGCCTATCTTGTTTGTATACACAAGGAAAGCGTACTCGTCCATCAGTCTTATCTCACCCGAAAGCATATCGGTGAGAGGGAAACCGTGGAGCTCGAATCTTTTGCCGTCCTCGAGAGTTATCTCAACATTGAAATCACCCAGCATCATGACATCGCCCGATACCGTGTGTGACCAGTTGAACTTTCTGACTTCGTCTATCTCGAAATCTTCACCTGTGGGTATAAGATTCTCGCTGTACTCGCCGTCGCCGTAGTTTATAGCAAAACCAATTATTTCATGCTCTGTACCGTTTGTCAGCTCAACGGAATAATCAGCTTTCTTTGCGTCCTTTTCGCCTATGTAATTGAGTTTTTCCTCTTCATCGGGCTTGGATTCTGTGGGAGCCTCAGAAGATTCAACTGCGCTGTCCTCCTCAGGAGTGCTTTCAGTGTCCTTTTCAGCCGTAGAAGACTCAGGCTTTTTGGAAGAATTATCCTTATCGTCTGTTTTTTTGCCGCAGGCAGAAACGCTCATCGCCATAACTGCCGCTGCCAGAATAGCAGCCAGTGCTTTTATTTTCATTTTACTTATCCTCCGTATTTCCTTAATTTTAAGGTTGTCGTGAATACATATATTATACCACACCATTCGATCTCATTTATGAATAAACAGTAAATTCTCTCCCGTCGCAAACATTAATTAGTCCGATCTGGCGCGGGAACTTTACAGTTTAAAGCGTCAACTGACAAAATTGCAAGCTTCAGTTGCGCAACTGCCCGCAAAGGTTGCTTGACCCGCGGGGGTTTTTGAGATATAATATTAACCAAGGAAACAACAACAAGGGTATTTGAAGAAATGGCATAAAACATAAAAATAAAAACAGAGCTATTTCTTCAGAGATCCAAAGCGGCGAATAAGCAAAAAGACGCCGTAGACAAAAGAAAGGCAAACAATAAATATAGGAGGTCGGGAGAGATGGTACGCCATGTTTTAGTGCGGTATGAAGGATGATACAGAAAAGTTCTGTCGGCACTATCATGTTATCGTACTACAAATAAAAACGAGTACATGTATACAAGGCGATACATCTGACCGATGTCTGTATCAGATATGTTTGGAAATTTCAAAAAATGATAGTATGGTTTTAGCCATGGTGTTTCTGGTACAGATATCAGAAGTGCTATGGCGTTTTATATGGCGAAATTATGCGCAGCTCTTGGTGATATATTCCAATTAGAAAGGCATAGCTTGCTTCGTTCATTCACGTTCTACCGCGAAACACCATTCTCCGCTGACAGCTCTCAAAAATCCCCCAAAACACTAATTTTATAAACCCCATACCTTTTAAGTATGTCGATTATCTCCGCGGTTATCTCCTCTCCGCTCACCGCTATCGGCACTGATGGCTGACAGCTTGTGACTGTCATGCCGCATATCCTGCCTTCGGCTTGGTCTACCGATATTTCATGCTGAAGAGAAAAAGCTGCCTGACGTATCGGCAGGCGCACTACTGCTTCGGGTATACCGTCAAAAGAAAGATCGGTACCTTCTCTGCGAGGGATATCCGCCATTGCGGATTCAAGGCGTGCAAAATCTTCCTCGGTGTTGAAGGGTGTGGTCATCAGTACCACAAGGTCAGGGTCGGTATATTCGGGCTCAATTTTATTTTTGCGGAGGATATCACCCAGATCATCGCCGCTTATGCCGCGTTCTGCCGAGGCTATTGTTATCTTGCATTTTTCGTCCCCGATGGTTCGCCAGCCCGTATCATTCAAGCGTTGCTTGCAGAGTTCGGTGCGGGCGGCTGTTTGGGCGAGTGCGGCGGGGTAATCTCCCGCTAAATACTCGGCGCAGAGGTCAAGGCTCTGCATAATGAGGTATGATGGGCTGGTCGATGCGAACAGGGACATCATCAGCTTGGAACATTCAACAAAACCTTTGGGAGCATTTTGTGAGATATGCAGCATCGCACCGCCTGTGTAGCACGGCAGGGTTTTGTGTGCTGAATCACAGCACATATCCGCACCGAGGGTTATGGGGTGGATGTCGGGGTCGAGGAATTTGAGGTATGCGCCGTGAGCGTTATCGACGATCAGCGGAACGTTGTAACTTTTGCAAACTTCGGCTATGGCGGGGATATCAGCGATGAAACCTAGATAATCAGGTGAAGTTATATACACCGCATCTATCTTGCGCGGACATTTGCGAAAGGCAGATCTTATATCATGGGCGGTCACACCCGATGAACAGAGGGAACGGCTCTTTTCGGCGGGATAGACCCAGTCAACGTCGATATCAAGCAGTATGCAGGCATTGATGAACGCCTTGTGGACGTTGCGGGGTGCCATCACAAGCATACGCTGTGACTTATCTTCGCGGCAGTGGTCGGCAATGGCGAGCATGGTCTTTATGCAGAGGCTTGAGCCCTCTGTGGAATAGAGGGTCTTCGCAGTGCCGTAAAGTGCGGCGGTGCGGGCTTCGCTCTCTGCGATTATACCCTCGGCACCGAAGAGATAATCGGCGCCGCGTATCTCGGTGAGGTCGAGTGGTTCAAGCCCGTGGAGTGGCTTGCCTTTGTGACCTGGCATATGAAAGCGTGAAACGCCGCTTTCTGCGTAGTTTTTGGCAAATTCGTATATGGGTGCAGACATGGTTTTGTCCTTTCATAAAAAGTGTGGTTTTCAGTTTTGGGCAGAATTGACGTTTAACGCCATCCGGATAATTGAAAAATTATTCCACAAACAGATATCCCACATTGTAAATAAATGGATATTCCTGCAAAACTGCTTGTAAACGGCAATGCGGAACATATGGTTCGGCGGATATACCTTTTATATATAGGGCGGCGTTCAAAAAAGCGTACAGCCTGCCCGACCAAAAAACAGTACCGCCCTGCAGGGCTGACCGCAAATTCGGATAGGCTGAAATGGCTGGTGGGTCAAAAATCGGATAGTCGGACGAGGGTACACAAACGCGGGTGTTTTTACAGACACCTCATTTTTTGGAAAAAAGTCTGCCCATTGCAGCACGTCCCGCATTGCTGACTATCCGTCTTCTGCCGCGGTTGATGGTACGCGACACGGTAGACTTGTCAACGCCGAATTTTTCGGCTATTTCCTTGACAGTCAGCTTATCCTTATAGTATAATATTATATAACATTTTTGCTTTTTCGTCAAATTGTTTTCAAGCAATTTGTAGAGTGCCTTTGCGCATTCGCGGCGGGCTTCGCTATCGTCTTTTTGTTCTTCTTTGAAGAGTTCGTCCTCAAAGCTGTCACCCGTTTGCAGGTACTCCTCGCTCTGTTCGTATGAGAGTCTTTTTTTGGTCAAGATCGCTGAAACCTCCTGTATTTCCGCTGAAATCAATTTGTAACCAAATTGTAAATTTTTAAGTTCGAATGTTTGTTCTTATTTTTAGTATACCATATATTGTGGTTAAAGTCAATAGTGAACGCAATTTTAAAAATATTTAGTCAAATTGAGTGAAAAATATCGGACTGTTTGTGCAATTTGTGCTTGATTTTTGTTGAAAGGTGTGCTATAATAGGTCTTGCAATAACGGTTCGGGGAATTTTATCGGACATATAAGATATATAAAATTCGTAACGAATGTCTGAACGAATAACGTGAACTGTGAAAACTTCGTGAGGGTCTTGTGTAAGCCCGTGCGGAGGTCGGGTATTGTGTAAGCCCGGATGCACCTATCATAATGGGTCGTTTATGCCCTGTTTGGTTACAATTAGATTACAAAAGTTACAAACAAGACACAACGGCAAAGGAGAAGTGTAAAGATTTATGGAGAAGAAAAAGCTTGACAGAATATCTGAGCTGACAGCCATTTCCAGACAGAGGGAGCTGACCGCCGAGGAGAAATCCGAGCGCGAGGCACTGAGGATGGAATACAGGCGCAGTGTAACAGCAAATTTCACTGATACGCTGGAGCATACCGTGATAAAGGAGCCCGACGGTTCCATGGTCAAGGTTAAGGATATGAAGCGCGGCGGGGAGGATAAATAAAGTGGCAGTACAGTCAAGACAGAAGCAGAAGCTTCTTACGATGAAGAAGCTGTTCGAGGCTAAAACCGACGAGAATCATTCATTTACCGGTGCAAAGCTCATCGAGATACTTGGTGAGATCGGCATCAAGGCAGAGCGCAAGACCATCTATGATGATATCAAGACGCTTTGCGACAGCGGAATGGACATCGTGACCGTCAAGGACGGACATTCTAATGCTTACTACCTGGGCGAAAGAACTTTTCAGCAGGAAGAGCTTTTTGTGCTGGCTGACGCTATCGCTTCCAGCAGATTTCTGACCAAAAAGAAGTCGCAGGAGCTTATCAAGAAGCTGCAGTCGCTTACCAGCGAATACAAAGGCAAGCAGCTGCGCAGACAGATACACGTCGATAACCGCGCAAAGAACTTCAACGAGCAGATATACTACTCCGTAAACAAGATACAGGAGGGTATTTTCGAGGAGAAGGAAATACGTTTCAGGTATACCGAGTTCAACCCCGACAAAAAGCAGATACTCAAGCACGGCGGAGATTTCTACAATGTATCCCCTTATTCGCTGGTGTGGGAGAACGAGAACTACTACCTCGTTTGCTGGTGCAACAAGCACGAGAAGATCTGCCGTTACAGGGTGGACAGAATGATAAACGTCGATGTGACCGATGAAAATGCCAGAAAACTCACCGATGAGGAGAGAGCTGATGTAAGCAATCTGCAGTCGATCTACGGTATGTTCGGCGGAAAGCTGGAAAGCGTTACCATGCAGTTCGATAATTCTCTGGCTAATGTCGTTATCGACAAATTCGGCATGAACTGTCACCCTCACAGAAATTCCGATACCACTTTCTGCCTTACAGCAGATGTACAGATCGCGCCTACTTTCTGGGGCTGGTTCTTCCAGTTCGGTAAGAAGGCTAAGATACTTGCGCCCGATAACGTCATCGAGCAGGCTAAGGAATATCTGGAGGAGATATCCGAAAGCTACAAGTAAAGCTTTCACGGTGCAGATACCTCTGCGCCTGAAAATTGGAGAGAGCGGGGTAAACCCCGTATTGCGAGAAAGAGATCATATGATAAGCAAATGAGCCTCCCGTCGTAAGGTCAAGCCTTGCGGGAGGCTCAGCTGTTATATCCACGCGGCGGAGCAGGATATAACAATTTCAGTTTGTGTGAAAGGAGAACATTTATGTTATTTCTGATCGTTTTAATTATTGCAGCATTAGGGGGACTGACATTTGCGGCACTGGGTCTTGGGCTTGTAGTGGCTGTTATCGGCGGTCTGTTTATGGGCATCAGTGTCACTGTAATAAAGCTTTTCATTCTGCCGAGATTTGAAGAAAGAGAGCGGCTTCGTCTTGCTAATGACAATATCCGCATAACTCCCGAAAGGCTGGAAGTCAGGTATGACGGCTACAAGAACGGCTATGTCATCGACTGCTTCTATACTTCACCTGAAACAGGTAGAAAGTTCGTGTTCAGCACTCCGCCTTTCGCCAATGACCCTACGCCTTATCTGTTTGATGCAAAGCTTTCTGTAGTAGCTAACCGCGTGGACTATTCAAACTATTATATTGAAATGAATGGTCTGGACAATATTGTTAAGTAATGCGAGGACGATGAGATGAAAGGATTCAGGCAACTCAGTTTGATGCTGGTGGTATTGCTTATATTCACGCTGATGATGGCGGTCACCGCGGTGCTGTTCAAGGGCGTAAAAGCGGGCAAGATAAGCGCAGGCGTTCTGGCGGACGCTGTTATGATAATTAGCATAGCGGCGGTCGCAGGGCTGTTATTCGCGGTTATCAGGCTTTTCAGGCGGCATAAACAGCATATGAAACAGGCAAGTTCAGCTGACATTCTCGCCGAGATAATGGCTATGAAAGACGATAAAGGTCAAAACAACAAGGAGGACTGACTTATGTGTGATATCTCTGAAAGACTTGAAAAAGCGCGGGAGTACGTCTGCGGACGTGCAGGCATAGTACCCGAGGTCGGTATAGTTCTCGGTTCGGGACTGGGAGATTTCGCCGAGAGAGCGGAAGTTATCGCGGAGATACCATACGGAGATATCCCGGGTTTTCCGCGTTCCACCGTTGAAGGTCACAAAGGTTGCTTCCTCTTCGGAAAAGTCGGCAAAACACCTGTGGTGATAATGCAGGGACGTGTGCATTACTATGAGGGCTATCCTATGGAAGATGTGATAATGCCAGCGCGTATAATGGGGCTTCTCGGCATAAAGACCCTTCTGCTGACCAATGCGGCAGGGGGCGTGAACAAAAATTTCAAAGCGGGCGACCTTATGCTGATAAGAGACCATATCGCGGCATTCGTGCCTAATCCGCTGATAGGTAAAAATCTCAGTGAACTGGGTACAAGGTTCCCCGATATGAGCGAGGTCTACGACCGTGAACTCAGCAGCAGGATAAAGGCTCGCGCCGAAAAACTCGGCACTGAGCTGAAAGAGGGTGTATACTGCCAGCTGACGGGTCCTTCATATGAAACTCCCGCCGAGATAAAAATGCTCTCGGTGCTGGGCGCTGACGCTGTGGGAATGTCAACCGCGGTTGAGGCAATAGCGGCGCGGCACATGGGTGTGCGTGTCTGCGGAATATCGCTGATAACGAACATGGCGGCAGGCATATCGGAAGTTCCCCTTTCTCATGAGGAAGTCAAGGAAGCAGCCGACAAAGCAGGTGAAAAATTCGGGGCTCTGGTTGAAGATTTCGTTTCGGGG
The DNA here is from genome assembly GCF_024692365.1 of Ruminococcus sp. Taxonomy (GTDB): domain Bacteria; phylum Bacillota; class Clostridia; order Oscillospirales; family Ruminococcaceae; genus Hominimerdicola. Next base: position 13,676 of record NZ_JAILMR010000128.1, read on the forward strand.
CTCTCGGAATGATTCTACCTAATGCACATCATAACTCCTGTGCCAAAGGGATTTGCTGTGCAGTTCGTCAATGAGGACTTTTGAGCGAAAAAACTTCACGCAAAAGCTTTGTATATCAATAACTTAATAAACAATTTATCCGCGCTCCTTTAGTGCATTGTGCAAAAACGGAGCGCGGATTTTTCTGCTTTATGGGAATTTGCATTTATCCCATCGATATGGTATGATATTTTCAGCAAAGGAGTGATGAATATGACAGCAACAAATGCTGCACAAAGCAAACGAAATGACAGGGAGAAAGTGTTATATCTGACGCTTGCGGGCGTTTTCGCGGCGATGATATATCTGCTGACTGCCTTTGTAAAAGTCCCGACAGGGGCGGGATATACCCACGCAGGTGACAGCGCAGTTTTTCTGGCGGCTTGTCTGCTGCCTGCGCCTTATGCAGCGGCTGCGGCTGCGATAGGTGCGGGTCTGGCTGACGGTCTGGGCGGATTCGTGGTGTGGCTGCCTGCTACACTGGTGATAAAGGCACTTGTGGCGCTGTGCTTTTCCTCCAAGACGGAAACTATCGTCAATAAGATGAATATCCTCGCGCTTATCCCCGCACTTATCCTCTGCGCTGTGGGTTACAGCCTGTATCAGGGCATTTTCATGTCGGGCGGAATTTCAAAGACCGCATTTGCGGCTGCATTCGCACAGGTGCCCGCATACTGCGTACAAACAGGCATAGGCGCAGCGCTGTACATCACAGTCGGAACTGTCCTTGACAAGATCAAATTCAAACAGCAGATATCACGGCGCATAGCACGATGATCATCGATAAAAAAAATAAGCCCTCAGAAACCATTGAAGTGTGTTTCTGAGGGCTGAACTTTTGTTATACAACACTGCCGCTCTTAGCCTGTTTATAGATTTGATAATTATTTGAAATAAACTCCACTGATTACTTTATTCATCAAAACACCAATAATAGGTGTGAAACCTTGTGAAAAACACCATGTTTTGAGGTATGTCAAAAATGCCGTTCATAACCCCATAACATCGGTATTATAAAGTGTTTTTTCTATCTGAAAAAATTAAACTGTTTAAATAAATTTGTGCACTATGACGGCAAGTGACTATTGTTGTTTACGGACATTGCGAAAATCTTTAATAAACTGTAAGTTTGAACTATCGAACGATTAAAATTAACTTAAATAATAAAGCATTTTACACAAAAAAGTATCATCTTCCTCTTGAAGTTGTATCGTCATATTGACTTCTCGCTGTGGGTTAAATTTGTGCAATCATACGAAGTTTTTCTTTAATTACTCAATTAAGTGCATAACCTATTGACTTTTTGTTGGTCAAGGTATACAATAATACTCACGAAAGGTCTGTTCCTGTTCTCGGAAGTAGCAGGCAGACTACATGAAAGGTGGTTTGAATATATGACGTTTGAAGCCATTTACAACATTGCGCTGGAGGTTGCGAATGCCCGCGCTCAAAGCGGTGAGTATATCGCGCCCGATGAAACTATATGTGTTATCTGTTCACGTACAGGCAGAGTATATAACGGAGTAAGTCACATGGGTGTTCATGCAGAGATCGAGGCAATGCGTAATATGCAGACTTACGGCAACGAGGTTGCGATCGAATCTATGGTGCTGATAGCTACTATCAGCCGCAGTCCTATGCTTCCATGTACAGGATGTATCAACTACATAATCTCCATGAGTCCCGAGAATTCCATGGGTTATGTGGTAATGCCTGACAGAATGATATCATTGTCCGAGATGCTGGGCACAGGTACATATGCACCTAATACCCCGTTCAGCGGTATGCCTAACGGTATGCCCGCGGCAGCTCCTGTACAGTCGGGTTATTTGTCAGGACAGTTTGTGCAGTCGGTTCAGTACAGCAGTGCTGCTCCGGTTCCTTCTACACCGCTGACATCTATGACCTCATCGCAGATGGAAGGCGCCTCATCGAAGAGCGATCTGCTGAAGAACCGTGTCAGCAGCCTTATGAGCGTAGCGGAAAATGACGACGAAGAAGATGCTGAATTCCTTGAAGAACTCGGCATCGGCAAAAAGAAAAAAGGTCTGTTCGGACTGTTTGGTTAGTAAGCACTCCGGATAATATAAGATCAAAATATTAATCGGGGTTCACGTTCCCGAGAAGAGAAAGGGTAGTTAGAATATGGCAAAAGCTAAGAAGAAAGAAAAGAAGAAGTTCAAAATATCACTTAACCTGGTGCTTATCATTCAGCTGGCGATCATGCTCGGTGTATCGATATTCATTACAAACACCGTAAGTAGCCGAACCAAAGAGAGCTCGGACGCTCACATGGCTATGACAACTGAAGAGCGTTCGCAGGTTATAATGAACTACGTTGAACTGTCGGAGCGTCAGCTGTCAGACTTTTCAAAGGCAAGACAGGTAACAGATCTCCTGAAAAAAGTGTCTGGTAAGAGTGATGAACTTACCGCAGATGTGAAAGATATGAGCGTTGAAGAACTTCAGAAGATCGCGCAGGCGTACACAGTAGAATTCGGTACTGCTATCCCTTCATGCGAAGGTGTTTGGATAGGTACATGGGAAACCAAAGTTCTTACACACAGCCACTCCGAAAAATCAATAGGTATGACAACCAGAGACAATGAAGAAGAAATCGAAGAAAAAACACTACGTTATCTTCAGAATAAATTGGAAGCTAGTGGCAAGAGCGTTTATAACACTGGTATCATCCAGTCTCCTGCATCAGGCGAACAGATAGTTTCAATGTACCAGGCTATCTACGATAAGACCACCGGCAAGCCTATCGGTCTTGTTGGTATGGGTATCCGTACAGATGCTCTTATAAAGACTCTGGATAGGATCTCCGGTGCGAACAAGAATATGGATGACGAAAAGAACAAGGAAAAGTATGGCAATTCCGAACTTAAAGATGCAAACTATCTTATGATTCACTCGGCATCTTCTACTTATCTTTTCGTTCCTGATGAAGAAAAGATAAATACTGAAGTTGAAGTTCCCGAGCTGAAGAAGCTTTGTGAAGAATATAAGAACGGTAACGAAGAAGAAGAGGGTAAGGTTGAATACAAGGTTAACGGCACCGAGTATGTTGCATCTTATGTATTCATTCCAAAGTATAAATGGCTGTTCCTCGTTTCTGCAAGTCAGAAGGACGTTTACGCTCTGTCAAGCGGCATGAGAATGTTCCTGATCGTATTCGGTTACATCCTCCTCATTCTGACTATCGTATTCTTCCTGATCAGTAAGAGACAGGAAAAGATCAACCAGAAGCTGGTATCTACTATCGCAAAGAACTCTCAGACAAGACAGTCGCTGAACACCGCTATGTTCAAGGACGTGCTCACAAACGCAAACAACCGTGTATCCTTCTCTATGGATATGGAAAATGTTGAAGTAAGCGCACAGAAGCCTTGCTACTTCATGATGTTCAATATCCTCGGATTCAGTGAGATCAACGCTAGATACGGTAACGACGCAGGCGACCGTCTGCTCGTTAGAACTGTTGAGACTCTTACCGAAGTATTCCCCGGTAAGTCAGTATATCGTACCGGTTCCGACGAATTCGTTGTAATGATCCCCTCTGAGGGTGGTCAGCCCGCTCCCGATCAGGTAATGAATGATGTCAACACAGCATTCAGACAGCTGATGGTTCCCGAGAAGATCGAGAATCTGGGTGCTATCTATCCTAAGTACAAGATCGCCGTCATCAGAAGAAGCGGTCCCGCAGATACTTCAGTAGTTGCTGCACTTAAGGAAATGACTAACATTAAGGGCGAAGCTACATACGGTATGATCGACTACCGCGAGTTGTGATAAGTCATAAATGTTAAGGTTAAGGACCTCTTTCGCAAAGGCGGAAGAGGTCCTTTTTGTAACGAAAGGAGAATCCCTGATGATAGATAAGCTGACCGTCAACGAACACAGCAGTATACGTATCGGCACTGATAAAGTGATCTATTTCGATCCCTTCCACCTTAACAAGGCAGATCACGATGCGGATATCATTTTCATCACCCACGATCACTACGATCACTTTTCTCCCGAGGATATCGAAAAGTGCGCCAACAAAGATTCCCGATTCGTCGCCCCCTATACCATGAAAAGAGCCTTCAAAAAAGCCAGGATAAATGAGGACAATATAGCCTTCATGCACGCGGGTTACAGTGCCGAAGTACTTGGCATACCCATAGATGCTATCGCCGCATATAATGTGTTCAAACCATTCCACCCGCGTAAAAGCGGTTGGCTGGGCTATGTTGTTACTCTGGAAGGCAAGCGTATCTACGTCTGCGGTGATACAGATGCTACTCCCGAGGCTAAAGCTGTCACCTGTGATATAATCTGTGTCCCCATCGGCGGAACATATACCATAGGCGCAAAACAGGCAGCCGACCTTGTGAACCATATAAAGCCCGAAATAGCTGTTCCTATCCACTACGGAAGTATAGTTGGCAAGCCAACCGACGCGGATAATTTTGCCGCCTACGTGGAACCACCTGTGCAAGTCGTTAAAAAACTCTGATAACAATTGGATACAAAAAACGGGGACAGCCGTGCTGAAGAAGTACGGCTGTCCCCATTTTATTATATTCTGTTCGGGTCGTAAGATATGCTTTGTTCCCTATTGATAAGGCTGCGAAGCATGGTCACGGATACCACCATCATTGTCAACTCGGTAACAGGCTGTGCGAAAAGCATTCCGCGGAAACCGAAAAAGTTGTTCAGCAACAGCAGCAGAGGAACGTACAAGAAAAGCTGACGTACAAGGGTTATCACAAAAGCATAGAGCGGTTTTCCCATCGCCTGAAAACTCATGCGGCTCATGGAAACTGCGCCGACAAAAGGCAGTATCAGCATGAGAGTTCGCAATACTCGGCTGCCAATGGATATGACTTCCTGCGACTCGGTAAATATCCCTATCAGCTGCGGCGCAAATATGCCATAAACTGCCATTACGACCAGTTCTGTGCCGCCTGTTACGAGAAGTCCCGCACGGAGTACGGACAACATTCTTTTATGGTCTTTCGCGCCATAGCTGTATCCCATTATCGGCTGAGTGCCCGATGCAAATCCCTGATATATGTAGTTGCCCAGTGACATTATCTTCTGTGCGACGCCCATCGCGGCTACCGTGAGTTCTCCGTAGCTGACGGCAAGTTTGTTGTTGACGATGTAGGCGGCGGAGGTCAGGAGAGTTTCAAGGGTGGCTGGCACGCCTACCCAGAATATCTCGCCAAGTATCTCCGCTGTAGGGCGGATATACCTCATCGAGGGGCGCAGCAGAGATTTCCCGCTTATATAGAATATCAGCGATATACCCGCACTGACCGCATTACCGAGGACTGTCGCGATGGCAGCACCTCTTATCCCCATACCAAATGCGAAAATGAAAATGGGGTCTAGGACGATGTTTACTATCGTACCCGCTATCATTCCGCATATGGAAAATTTTACCGAACCCTCGCTTCTAAGCAGCTGACCAAGAGTATAGCTGCCCATGGTGAATATACTGCCGATAAACAGCACAGCAGTGTATTCGCGGGTGTAGGCTGTGGTGTTAGCCTTTGCGCCAAGACCGCTGACTATCTGCGTCAGGAATATCAACCCTACTAGGGTGACAACAGCACTGTCGATGACGGTCAGCAGCATACCAGATGTGAGTGTGTGTTCGGCTTTGGCTTTGTCCCCCGAACCAAGACTTCTGGCAATGAGGGACGATGCACCTGCACCTATCATGTTCGACACAGCCACCATGACCATCATGACAGGGTAGGCAAGATTCACGGCAGCAAGGCAGTAATCATCATGCATACGACCGATGAAATAGGTGTCCACAAGGTTATACAGAACCATGATGAACATACCCGCAATAAGTGGCACACCCATCCTGACCACAGCTTTTGCGGGCTTTTCTTCGCTTAGTATAAATATACGTTTATCTTTATCCGATGTTTGCAATTTTTGTTCCTCCACAAAAATGACTATCCGTCAATATTATAGCAGATATGGTGGGGTTTGTCAACGAGGGGAAATTGGGAAGCGACGAAAAGTGATGAGTTTTGCGTAAAGCTCTTTCACTTGGCATTTATTCTGCATTTTCTCGTCAGCTTGCCCAACCTCACACCTCACCCTCTATGCAAACAAATGATTTTAAATTTAACTCGGACATATTTCTGTAATAGTTGTACAAAAACGTACAACTTTTCGCCTAAAAAGCCTGATAGTAGAAGGGCATGATCCGAATCCGATTGTGCGCACGATGACAGGCAGCCGCTTAGTATGGCTACGGTATACAAGCGGCGTGTTATACTGTACAATCGGGTAAGCGTTTTGATGTTATTTTCCCCCTTGAAATAATATTAAAATCATGCTATAATAAACCAAGCGTTCGGGACTTGCTGTGACGATCAAGTGCTGAATACAAGACTTATCACGGAGGTCGGAAATAATGGAAGAAGTAATTGTCAGGATAAACGAGATACTTAAACTTGAAATTGACGATAATGAAACGCTCGATATCTCACGCGCCGATCTGATCTCCAAGATCATTGCTAAAGAGCATGACTGGGCTGATATTCAGCAGGCTTTTATCCATATTCTGACAGATAATAACAGGAGCCGTGATGAATATGAGGTTATCGGACAAGCATTGTATTATTCGGTAGCTTTCGATAAAACCTGCAACGAAGACATATTGGATAAGGATAGACTGACAGCTCTGATAAATTTCAGGCTCAATCCTTTTGACAAACCTTATGAGGATAATTTAGCCTGGTCTTTGACCTGCAAGCTTTACAAACTTGATTATTGCAATTCGGTTTATAATGTATTCAGAGATGAGAAGATGCTCTGTATTCTTAGGGAATACGGACTGATCGATTGATCGTTCAAAGTTTCTGTTTATATTTGGATATTAGATCAAGGGTCATTAAAATGAAGGAGTAATAATTATGACAAAGAAAACAGTGGCACTGCTGTGTGCGCTTGCGCTGTGCATTTCTGCCGTGGGGTGCGGTAAGAATGAGAGCACTGAAAAGGAAACCGCAACAAGCAGTCAGGGTATGGAGGAAAAGGGTATGAAAGGTACAAGACTAACAGAAGAAAATGCAAAGCTGATAGGCAGAACTTATCTGAATGATGAGGGCACGCTGTGGTGTGCGCTCAGCGGTTCGGGTGCGGAATTTGAGTTCACTGGCAAAAATCTTGATATCATGATCGAGAGCGATAAGGTGACTTCAACAGGTCCCCGTTCCCATTATTCAAGGATAGCGATACTCGTGGACGGCGAACGTGTTGTCAATGATATGCTAGATGATACTATTAAAAAGTATTCACCGATACATGGCGATACCGAAGTCACGAAGACGGTTCAGATTATCAAGCTTTCCGAAACGGCTATGTCCTGCTTCGGGGTACTGCCGATACAGCTTGAAGAGGGCGCTTCCATAAAGCCCACAGGACCTAAGTCCCACAAGATAGAATTTATAGGGGATTCAATAACCTGCGGTTACGGCGTTGACGATGAAGACCCCACTCATGCTTTTGATACCTCCACCGAGGACGTTACAAGGGCATATGCCTACAAAACCGCCCAGAACCTCGAGGCTGATTACAGTATGTTCTCCATAAGCGGCTGGGGCATAATCTCGGGCTGGACGGGCAACGGCGAACAGCACCCCGAACAGCAGATACCTCTTTACTATGAAAAGCAGGCATTCTCCTACGGCGGTTTTGATGATGTTGAAGCGCAGTCGCTTGACTGGGATTTCAGCAGTTATCAGCCTGACCTTGTTGTGATAAATCTCGGCACCAACGATGACAGCTACTGCAAGTCCGATGAAGATAAGCGTGCGGCTTACGTTGCGGGCTATGTTGAGTTTTTGAAGACCGTCCGTAAGGATAACCCCGATGCAAGGATACTCTGCGTGCTGGGCATCATGGGCGATGCGCTTTACCCATCTGTTGAAAAGGCGGTATCGGATTACAGTGCTGAAACAGGGGATACCAACATCTCCGCATTCCATCTTGAACCCCAGAAGCCCGAGGACGGACTTGTGGCTGATTATCATCCCACCGAAGTCACACATACCAAGGCGGCAGATGCGCTTACTGCTGAGATAAAGCGCGTGATGGGCTGGTAATATAGTCCACTCGCTGATAAATGCCTTTTCGCAGACGGCGAAAGGCGGAAATGTTTGCATTTATTACCCGTGCATTGCGGTTATCATCGCAGCGTCGGTTTGGGTAGCTTATGATAAGAAGATGTCGGAAAAGCAATAAATGTTGAATGCTGATGAAGTGCATTCAGGGTAAAAGGAGGATATTATGGGTATTTTGAGAACGGCGGCAATGCTGATGATGACAGCAGCCGCGATGTCGCTGACAGCTTGTGCGGCTTCGGCGAAAAATGAAAGCGGCGCTCCCGAAAAGGAGAGCAGTGAACTCACTGATAGTAAGGTACAGCAGGATACTGCACCTGCGGAAACGGAAGTGACCCCAAAAGTGACGAGTTTTAAAGCACCTGAGGAGTACGGCAAGGTCATTGCACTGACTTTTGACGATGGCCCCGATAGTGTATCTACCAACATGATACTTGATATTTTTGAGGAAAACGGCGCTAAGGCGAGCTTTTTCCTGATTGGCGACAATATAAACGACAGCACCGCTGATACAGTGAAAAGGGAAGCGGAGCTTGGTTTTGAGGTTAACAGCCATTCGCGTACACATTCCTATATGAACAAGATGACCGCCGATGAGATAAAGGCGGAGATGGATTATACCGATGAAAAGATATCCGAGCTGACAGGTACTGTGCCAAGGTTCTTCCGTCCGCCGTACATTGCGGTGAACGATACCATGTATGAAGCCATAGACAAACCTTTCATCAACGGTCTGGGCTGTAATGACTGGGACAAGAGCGTATCGGCTGAAAAGATAGCCGACAGCGTGCTGGCACAGGCTGAGGACGGCGCGATAATACTTCTGCATGACGGCGGCAGAAACACCCGCACGGCAGAAGCTTTAAAGACCATCGTGCCCGAATTACAGGCTCAGGGATATGAGCTTGTTACGGTATCGGAGCTTTTCCATGCCAAGGGCGTAGAGCCGCAGGAAGACGGCATACTTTATTCAAGGGCGGAACAGGATACGGCGTACTGAGCCGATACTGAAAGTGAACAGCCTCATATATCAGAGATAAAAGAACAGATATATATTTATTAAGGAAGTGACATTATGAACAAACTGCTTGAAGCGGGAAAAATAGTATCAGTCTTCGGGCTGAAAGGTGAGGTCAAGGTACAGCCATGGTGCGATACCCCTGACTTCCTCTGTGAGTTCGATACGCTGTACTACAAGAGCGGTACGCCTGTTGAGGTGGAACGCGCAAGAGTTCAGAAGAATATAGTCGTTATGAAGATAAAGGGCGTTGACTCGGTGGAAGAAGCCCAGAAGATACGCAACCGCGTGCTTTATCTCGACAGGGATGACGTTGAACTTGGCGAGGATACCTATTTCGTGCAGGACCTGATAGGTCTGAAAGTTATCGACCTGAACAGCGGCAGGGAATACGGTGAACTGACAGAAGTCAGTGAGACAGGTGCCAACGACGTATACCATATTAAAAGCGAGAGCGGCAAGATGTACTATATTCCTGCCATACCCTCTGTTATCGCAGAGACCGATGTTGAGGGCGGCGTTATGAAGATAACTCCGCTGGAGGGGCTTTTTGACGATGCGGAGGAAATAAGATGAATATAGATATCGCGACTCTGTTCCCCGAGATGCTGGAGAATTATCTTTCCCAGAGCATTGTGGGCAGGGCGAGAGCCAAGGATATATTCACTGTGAAGTGTCACGACATACGTGCATATACTAAGGATAAGCACAGGAGAGTTGATGATACGCCTTACAGTGAACAGAAAGGTATGCTCATGCAGTGCGACCCCATATTCAACTGCTATGAAGCTGTGACCGAGGGGCGCGAGAAACCTCATGTAATATATATGTCGCCCCAGGGCAAGACCCTTACTCAGCAGAGGTGCCGAGAACTTGCTGCGATGGATAATATTTTTATACTTTGCGGACATTACGAGGGTGTTGACGAACGTATCATCGAAACTCTGGTGGATGAGGAGATATCCATCGGCGATTATGTGCTGACAGGGGGCGAGCTCCCTGCACTGGTGCTTGTTGACGCTGTTGTGCGTATGCTGGACGGCACTCTTTCCCAACCCGACTGCTATGAGGATGAAAGCCATTATAATGGGCTTCTGGAGTATCCGCAGTACACAAGACCGGAGGTCTGGCACGATATGAGAGTGCCTGAAATACTGCTTTCGGGGCATCATGCCAACATCAAAAAATGGCGGCATGAACAGGCTCTTATCACTACTGCGAAGAAGCGTCCCGAGCTTTTGGAGAAGGTCGAACTTTCAGATGAAGATTTGGCAATAATACACAAAGTCGTCGATTTTGACAAATAAAAGTGGCAGATGTATTGGGCAAAACTGATAAAGATGTTAAAAAGCTTTGGACAGAATGATACAAAATATATTGACTTATTGTACAATCTAAACTATCTATATTGACAATTGTTAACCTTTTGTAGTGGAAACTTACGAAAATAGACCCCGCGACGGTGGTTTGTTCAAAATTTGCGTTGACTAAAGGGGCTTTGTCGGGTATAATATATTACATGAACAGGGGGAAAAAACTCCCACACTCGTAATAGGGACTGTGAAAATGTTTTATCAACTAATAGGGATTGGAGAGATCGCATCATGTTACAGAATACTGTTGTTGTTCAGAATCAGGTAGGTCTGCACGCTCGTCCTGCTACATTCTTCATTCAGAAGGCTAATGAATTCAAGTCTTCCATCTGGATCGAGAAAGAGGACAGAAGAGTAAACGCTAAGAGCCTGCTGGGTATTCTTTCACTGGGTATCGTTGGCGGCACCACTATCAAGATCATCGCTGACGGCGCTGACGAGGAAGAAGCTGTAAAGGGTCTGGTTGATCTGGTTGACAGCGGCTTCGCTGAGGAAGCAAGATAATTCGATCTGAATAAAAGTGACAGACTGTCTTTTGGGCAGTCTGTTTTTTTGTAACGGCTCCGCATATCCGCAGAATTGCAAAACAAATGTTCTGCGCGAAATGTTCGTGCGGATGTCTGATTGGGTATTTTTTAGCAAATCAACAAAATGTTCAATGGTTACAAAATAGTATCGTCGGCGTAGAAATACATTGGCTGAATTTGTTGAAATTACACAATGCAGCTTTCGATTTTACAATATATTCACACATTCGGGAGAAAAATATGTTACAATTTGTAACATATCGGATACTCTAACGGGTGATTTCGGTCATAGTGAAAAGTTTTTTTTTGAGAAATCTACGCTTTTTACAATAAAAGACTTGCAAAATCCTGATTTTTTTGTTATAATTATTGTAAGCGGATGTTATGCCTGAAAAAGGCAGGAACAAAACACGACAATAAAATTTGCAAGTAGAGGGGATCAAATTATGTCAAACAGATTATTTCAAAGCGTTGTTCATCAGATGCGAGACACCATCGACTGCATTATCGGTGTAATTGACGAGACTGCGACCATAATCGCCTGCTCGGAACTGGCACAGGTAGGTACAACTAATGAGTTCGTTTCGCTCGATCTGGGAGACTCCCATGATATCTTTGTGCGTGACGGCTACACCTACAAGCCTTTCGGCGCTCACATGAAGCCCGATTATGCTGTATTCGTTGAAGGCACTGACGAAGTGGCTGCAAAGTATGCAAGCATACTGGCTATCACTCTGTCCAGCATCAAGCAGTACTATGATGAGAAGTACGACAGAAACAACTTCATCAAGAACGTTGTACTGGACAATGTTCTGCCCGGTGATGTTCATGTTAAGGCGAGAGAGCTGCACTTCAGCTCGGATATCTCGAGAGTCGTACTGCTGATAAGGATCGTTTCTTCAAACGATGTTTCTGCATACGATGTTATCCAGAACCTGTTCCCCGACAAGAACAAGGATTTTGTCTTCAATATAACTGAGAGCGACATCGTTCTGGTAAAGGAAGTCGCTGCAGGTGTTGAGACAAAGGATCTGGAGAAGCTGGCAAGAAGTATCTCGGATACTCTGTCAAGCGAATTCTATACAAGAGTCAATGTCGGCATCGGTACTGTTATCGAGGGCGTCAGAGATCTTGCGCGTTCTTTCAAGGAAGCTCAGGTATCTCTCGAAGTCGGCAAGGTATTCGACACTGACAAGAATATCGTTTCCTATGATGATCTGGGTATCGCTAGGCTGATCTATCATCTGCCTACTACCCTGTGCGAGACTTTCTTGAAGGAAGTATTCAAGAAGGGCTCGATAGATTCTCTCGATCACGAGACACTGTTCACTATACAGAAGTTCTTCGAGAACAACCTGAACGTGTCCGAGACTTCGAGAAAACTGTTCGTACACAGAAATACTCTCGTGTACAGACTTGAAAAGATCAAAAAACTCACCGGGCTCGACCTGAGAGAGTTTGACCACGCGATCATTTTCAAGATCGCACTTATGGTGAAGAAGTATCTCTCCGCCAACCCCGTCAAATTCTAAGGAAAAGCCTGTGGGTACGGGCAGTTATGTCCGTAAACTTTAAGGCGGTGTAAAATTTTGGTAGAGTTTCAGGATGTGTCGGTCACCTATAATTCCAGTGGTGTCGATGCGTTAAACAAGATCAATCTCAAGATCAACGACGGCGATTTCGCTTTCGTGGTCGGACCCTCGGGTGCGGGTAAATCCACCCTTATCAAGCTGGTACTTAAAGAAATAGATGCAACCAGCGGAACGGTCCTGGTAAACGGCTTCAATCTGAAAAAACTCAGAAGAGGTAAAGTTCCTGCACTGAGAAGAACTATCGGCGTTGTGTTCCAGGATTTCAGACTTATACCAACTATGACGGTATATGAGAACGTGGCATTCGTGCTGCGTGTTATAGACGCTCCCGCAAAGTATATCAGGAGCAGAGTACCTTATGTAATAAGCCTTGTAGGTCTTTCAGACAAGGCTAAATGTTATCCTACCGAGCTTTCGGGCGGTGAGCAGCAGCGTGTGGCGCTGGCAAGAGCACTTGTCAACGACCCCCAGCTGATAATCGCGGACGAGCCTACAGGTAACATCGACCCGGCGCTTTCTTACGAGATAGTCGAGCTGCTGAAGAGCATCAACGAGTGCGGCACCACCATACTGATGGTTACCCACGAGCATGATCTGGTGCGTTATTTCGGCGGACGTATCATCAATATAAATAAGGGAAGCGTTGATTTCGATGAGGTAGTAGGAGGTGTGCAGAATGAAAGCTAGCAGCCTTCGTTACCTTGTCCATCAGGGCGTTACAGGTATTTGGAAAAACAGGATGATGACTTTCGCTTCGTTCTGTATTTTGCTGGTCAGCCTGCTTATGGTAGGTCTGGCAAGTCTGACCGCGATAAATCTGACAAGGATAATCAGCGGTATCGAAGACAAGAGTGAGGTAGTTGTTGTTATAAGCGACAATGCTACCAAGGAAAACGAAAAGGAACTGAAAGAGCGTCTCAAGGCTATACCTAATGTAAATACCATTGAGCTTTACAGCAAGGAAGAAGCCTGGGATGGTATGCTCGACAGTATGACAGAGGAAGAACGCGCATTTTTCAAGTATGCGGACGAGAACCCTCTGCCCGACACTTACAGACTGACAGTCAAGGATATTGAGATAATGAGCGATACAACTGCTCAGATAGAAACACTTGACTACGTTGAGTCTACACAGTCGCCTACATCTTTTGCAGATGTACTTATCAGCATCAGAAGAATATTCTCGATAATAGCTGTGGCTGTTGTGTCGGCACTTGTCGTTGTAAGTCTGGTAATTATCTCCAATACCACCAGAGCAAGCGTTTTTGCAAGACGTAAGGAGATAAATATAATGAAGTATGTCGGCGCGACGAATGCTTTCATAAGGATACCTTTCTTTGTGGAGGGCATGATAGTTGGTCTGGTTGCGGCTATCGGTGCGCTGCTGATGACAAAATTTGCCTATGAGGGTGTGTACAACATCTTCAGTGATGATTCGGTAATCTGGGTTATCATGGGTATGAAGAAGCTCTACTCTTTCAAGGAGCTGCTGTTCCCCGTAAGTATATCTTATCTTGCAGCAGGCGCTGTTATCGGCGCGGTAGGTACTTCTATTAGTACCGGCAAACACCTTAAGGTGTAATAACAGTAAGCGTGATAAGGGAGATATATCGCTTACAGAATTGACAGATCAGGCAGGGGACGGGGTCGATCGTTTTCTGCCTTTTTCTTTAGGTGCTGCTCTGGCAGTTCCTGAAAAGCAAAAAAATCGACGTTTTGTGTAAAAATTCTGCGGTAGAAAAATAGACAGAGCCGCAGTACCACGGAGGAATTCAAAATGAACAAACTGACAGGCTTTAAGAAGGTTGCAGCGTGTACAGCAGCTGTTATGATCTGTGCCACGGTTTTTTCGGGTGCAGGCAGCGGCTTGATAAATGCTGACCGTGTTCATGCTGTAAGTACTGATCTCAAGGAGAATCAGAAGGACATCAATGACAAGAAGAAGAACATTGAGGATCTTATAGCTAAACAGGAAGAGCTTGACAAGAAAATTGCCGAGACTAAGGGCGATATCTCCGCTGAGGAGGAAAACAAGGCTGCTATCGAAGAGCAGATCGCTACCGTGCAGAAGACTATCATTGCGCTGAATGAATCTATATCCGAGACACAGGATGAGATCAATGCGCTGGAAGATTCCATAATCGATAAGGAAGTTCAGGTAGCTGAACAGCACGAGCAGATCGTACAGGGCGTGGGCGAATTCAAGGAAAGACTCAAGGCTATGTACGTTGCAGGCAATAATACATATTCGGACATTATCATCGGTGCTTCCGACTTCTATGATATGCTCATGAAGATGGAGCTGGTCAAGAGAGTTGCTGAGCATGATGATGATATGATAGATGATCTCATTGTTCTGAAAAATCAGTATGAAGCTGATGAAGCTGAACTCAATGCGCAGAAGGCTGAACTTGAAGTTAAGCAGGCTGAACTTGAAACTCAGAAGGAAGCTAACGAAAAGCAGAGAGATAAGCTGGCAGAGCTTATCGCTGACAGCCAGATCGCTATTGATAACATGAGCAAGGATCAGGAGATCTATGAAAACAATCTTGCTATAATCGAGCAGGAGAGAGAGCAGTTTGAGAAGGAACTTGACGAACTCTATAAGGAGCGTCAGGCGATCAAGGCTGAAGAAAAGAAAAAGGCTGACGAGGAAAAGGCTCGTCAGGAGGAAGAACGCAGGAAGCAGGAAGAAGAGGAAAAACAGCGCCAGGAAGCTGAAAAGCTCCAGCGTGAGGAAGAATCCAAGAAGGCTGATCAGGAGAAAAATAACGATTCATCTGACGATGATTCGGACAATGGTTCCGACAATGGCGGAAGCAGTAATTCGGATAACGACAGCAACAAGGACAGCGGTTCGGATAACAGCAGTGAGTATGTTCCGCCCGCACCGGCACCCTCGGTGGGCAAGAATGCGGCTTACGGCTACACAAACTCGAAGTCCAATCTGACATGGCCAGTACCCGGTCACTATAATATATCCTTTGGATTTGGCTGGCGTAACTCCGGTTCCCTTTACGGCAACCACAAGGGTATTGATATCTACGACGCTCAGATATACAATGCAGAGATAGTTGCGGCTGAGGAAGGTACAGTCATAAGAGTTGAGAACTACTGTACTCACGATTACGGCAAGAACTACTCTTGCGGCTGCGGCGGCGGATACGGCAGATACTGCATTATCGAGCATCCCGATGGAAAGTGGACACTTTACGGTCATGCAAACAATATCATCGTATCTGTTGGTCAGCACGTAGAAAAGGAGCAGGTACTCGGTTATGTCGGCTCTACAGGACATTCTACCGGACCTCACACCCATTTCGAGGTACAGGTAGATATGGGCGGCTATATGTCTCAGGTTGACCCCTCTAACTATGTATAATTTCTGTTAGTATCAAGCGGCATAGATAATATGCCGCTATGATGCTTTACAGCTTCTTCTTTTGGCCTAAAAGGAGTGTAAAATGAGCAAGCGTAAGGGCTTTATTAGGATACTGTCGCTGACAGCGGCGGTCTGCATAACATTTACCGCGGTCAGCAGCGGTATAGACGCAGAAAAGGTCAATGCGGATTATGACTACGGTTATGATTACGGCTACGATTACGGCGGATATACGAACTATGATTACAGCGGCGGTTACGGCTATGACACATATAGCGGTGACTACGGTTACAGCGATGATTATGGGTACAGCGGAGATAACGGTTACAGCGGCGACTATGGTTACAGTGGTGACTACGGCTGGACTGACCCGAATCAGACCTGGACAGACCCTAACCAGACATGGACGGATAACGGACAGTCGGGGATTACCGATGATACATCAAATACCGCAACATCTGCGGACAGCGGTGCTGTTACAGGTAAAAGCGAGGTCACAAAACACGCAGAAGACCTCAGATATATCATCGGAAAGCAGTCGGCGCTGAAAGTTGAGATATCCGATGCGGAGACCGCTATACGCGAAGAGGAAAAGATGCTCAAGAGCATCAAAAAGCGCACGGAAGAACTGGATAACGAGCTGTATATCCTCAACAGGTCAATGTCAATGCTGGAATTACAGGTCAACAGCAACAAACGTGAGCTTGACCGTGTAAACAGCAATATCGAGAACGGCGTTGAACGCCTGAAAATGAGAATGAGGGCTCTGTATCTTTCGGGTACTGATTCTTATACCACGGTTCTGCTGGAATCAGACAGCTTTTATGATATCCTCATGCGCATGGAGCTTATCAAGCGCGTGGCGGAACATGATGACCGAATAATCGAAGAACTTTACGCTTTGCAGGAGACCTGCAAGGTCAAGCAGGCAAAACTCGATGCACAGCAGGCTGAACTTGACAAGCAGTATGCTTTGTTTGATTCTAAGAAAGCAAAGCTGGATGAGATATACAATTCATCGGCGCAGGCTAAGGAACTGCTGAGAGAAAAGCAGAAGAAACTGAAAGAACAGGAAGCTCAGTTCAATCTGGAGAAGATCAAGACAGCTGAGAGCCTTGGTGCGATACTGAAGCCCACTATCGGTGCGGTGCCTTTCGACGAGGAAGTTGCGGCAACGGAAGAACTCGCTAACGAGAGGTTGAAAGAGCTTCACGAGAACATCAAACAGCGTGTAAAGGACGGCGAGGAGATACCCGAGAACGAGCCTACCTACAACTTTGCATGGCCTGTTCCTCAGGATTATACGATAAACTCGGGCGTGGGCGCACGTTGGGGCACTTATCACAAGGGTATCGATATCAACGGCGATCACGGCTATGAGATACACGCCAGCGAGACAGGTACTGTAATCATGACGAACACGACCTGTACCCATGACTACGGTAAGTACGAATCATGCGGTTGCGGCGGCGGTTACGGCAACTTTATCATAATCGACCACGGCAACGATTTCCTGACGCTTTACGGACATCTGACAAAGGTTCTTGTTGAACCCGGCGATGTGGTAAGACAGGGCGATCTTATCGGTCTGATGGGCACTACGGGATACTCAACCGGCGATCATCTGCACTTTGAGATAAGGTATCAGGGCTATGTGGTGAATCCTATCAATTATCTGGATCTGACCATTGATCCCAACGGCGGCGACAGACGTCTGGTAAATGATAACGACGAGGATACTATCACTGTTGTTGAGACCAACAAGGATAACAAGGATGAGAGTTCAAAACCCGAAGAGGATAAGAAGTCCGAAAGCTCCAAGGCAGAAGAAGATAAAAAGTCCGAAAGTTCAAAGAAGGAAGAAAGCTCCAAAAAGGAGACCGATCCCAACGATGATTAGTCCTCGGACGGATCTGGTTTTGAAGCTGAGAAAAAATGCATATCCGAGATAAGATATTTAACGGGCAGGAATGTGATGTTCCTGCCCGTTTTGCGCGTATTTCAGGGGTTATGCGCAGAATTTGAAAGTCGCGGAAGGGAAGTTTCACAGGGTTGACTAAACGTAGGAAATATGCTATAATTAAATAAATTTTTATTGTGGGGAATGACTAATTTCCCGACAAGTGCTGTGTATCGGAGAATACCCGAAAAACAGCGGAAAAAGGAGGTAGTCTTTTATGAAAATGACAGTCAGTCAGGCTATGGTCGAATGTTTGAAGGCAGAGGAGATAAAGGTCGTCTACGGCTACCCCGGTGCGGCTATCTGCCCGTTTTACGATGCGCTGCTTGACGCTGACAAGGATATAAAGCACGTTCTGGTAAGGCATGAAGCCAACGGCGGTCATGCAGCCAGCGGATACGCAAGGATATCGGGAAAACCCGCGGTCTGTATAGCGACTTCCGGTCCCGGCGCGGTGAACCTGATAACTGCTATCGCAACAGCTTATGCTGATTCCATACCGATAGTCTGCATAACAGGTCAGGTAAACACCGACCAGATAGGTTCCGATGTTTTTCAGGAGGCTGACGTAACAGGTGCGGCTGAACCATTTGTAAAGCACAGCTATCTTCTTAAAGACCCCGCTGATGTTGGCAGAGTGTTCAAGGAAGCTTTCTATATCGCAGGTACCGGCAGACCCGGCCCTGTGCTGATAGATGTGCCAATGGACGTTCAGAAGATGATGGTGGATTTCAAATATCCCAAAAAGTGCGAGATACGCAGCTACAAGCCCACAGGCAAGGGCAATTCTTTGCAGGTGAAGAGAGTCACCGAAGCGCTGAGAACGGCTGAAAAGCCCCTTATATGCATCGGCGGCGGTGTGTTCGCTTCAAATGCACAGAATGAGGTAGTTGAGCTTTCAAAGAAGCTGAACATACCGGTTATCACAACCATGATGGGTATATCCGTTTTTGCGGACGAAGACCCTCTTTATGTGGGCATGATAGGTACTCACGGCACCAAGCTGGCAAATTACGCTGTGAACGCTTGTGATACCCTGTTCCTGGTGGGTGCCCGTGTTGGTGACCGTGCTGTCAAAACACCCCTGGAACTGGAAAAAGATACCAAGATACTTCATATAGATATCGACCCTGCAGAGATAGGCAAGAATATCGGTGCTGACCTGCCGCTGGTAGGCGATGCTAAGACGGTTCTCAGGCAGATGCTTGATTATCTTGAAAAGCACCCCGAGGGCAATGCAGACCATACAGATTGGCTTGAGCATATCGACGAAAAGCGCGTGCCTGCGGAGTTTGTAAAGCCTGTTAAGGGTACTGTCAATCCCAAGGAGTTCTTACAGAGACTTTCCGAGCGTATGCCTGCGGACGTTAATATCTGCGCTGACGTCGGACAGAACCAGATATGGACTAGCAGATATCAGTTCAAAAAGGGCGGACGCTTCCTGACGTCGGGCGGCATGGGTACTATGGGTTATTCTCTGCCCTGTGCCATAGGCGCTAAAATGGCTGACGAAAGCCGTATCACCGTAGCTATATGCGGTGACGGCGGTTTCCAGATGAACATGATGGAACTGGCAACTGCGGTGCAGTACGGCGTTGATGTCAAGGTGGTAGTATTTACCAACACAAGACTTGGCATGGTAAGAGAACTTCAGACCAAGGGCTACAACGACAGACAGATGGCGGTATTCCTTGACGGTTCACCTGATTTTGTGAAGCTGGCTGCGGCTTACGGCATACCTGCAATTAGGGTAACAGATAAGAAGTCCGAGGACAAGGCTATCGAGGAACTGGCAACAGGCAAGGGTATGCTGGTCTGCGAGGTAGTCGTTGACAAGGATTTCCCCACACTTTAAGAGGTGCGATATGCTGCATTACAGGATACTCAGTTACGGCAGCGACTACGATTGGGGGCTGCTGGTAGGTCTTATCTCGCTGAGAGATGAGTTCGAGATAGACAGGCAATTTGAAAAAAGGCTGAACAGTCTTGAAAAGGAAGAACCTTTTGCAGATGATATGTCAGCAAGGCTGATGGCAGAGATAGATAATTCCCGCAGAACAGGGGAGTACGCAGTTATTACGCCAAAGGGCAAGGGCTGTATAACCTGTCTGGCATCTTCGGTGAAATTCGGACTGATGGTGCTGGATTCGGAGAAGGACGGACAGCCTGTGATAACCAAGGCGGGGGCTGTGAACGGCAGAGTGCTGGAATGGCTCTCGGAGCGAGGCGACCATACTCTTGTGCTGACGGACAACGAGTGCGGTTCGCTCAGAGAGGTGCTCTCGCTGGTGGGCAACGGCATGGCTGACCTGGAATATCAGGGTCAGGTATACTCGGCTTACAGCATAAAGGAGTGCATGGAAGTTCTTGCTCCGCTGATGGAAAACGGTGCATAATGTCTGGTAAGGTGCGGTATTTGTATATATTTTATATATTAGCACTTTATCACGCCATAACAAGGATAATTTACTGTGATAAATGACTAAATTTACCCGTTAATGATTTAGTCTGATATATTTAAAGAAATAGCCACAATATGATAGTATAATAATTAAGTGTGGAATTTATTTCCGCAAAAAAACGGAGGTCATGACATGAAACATACCATTTCTGTTCTCGTTGAGAACCACAGCGGTGTTCTTTCAAGGATATCCGGTCTGTTTTCAAGAAGAGGATTCAATATCGAAAGTCTGGCGGTAGGTCCTACAAATGATGAATCTATATCCAGGATCACCATCGTTGCTGACGGCGACGAGCACACTGTCGAGCAGATCGAAAAGCAGCTCAACAAGCTGATCGAGGTCATTAAGGTCAAGACCTTCGGCAGAGATGAGTTCGTAGCTCGCGAGCTCATGATCGTAAAGGTAAATGCTCCTGCTGACAAGCGCAGCGAGATAATGACTATCGCAGAGATCACAGGCGCTAAGGTAATGGATATCACCCTTACCACCATGACACTGGAGATATGCGACAGATACGACAGGCTGGAAAGATTCGAGAAGGTAATCGAGCCTTACGGCATACTCGAAATGGCAAGAACAGGAACTGTCGCTGTTGAGAGAGGTGCTGAGTATTTCAGCGCAAAGAAGTAGATTCCCCTTAACAGGGAGAAATAAATCATTCCAAATTATTTTAGGAGGAAATTTAAAATGGCAGATGCAAAGATCTATTATCAGCAG
>NZ_JAILMR010000062.1 GCF_024692365.1 Ruminococcus sp.
CCTAAAAGGTAATCCTCACCTGTTTTTACAACAGCAAGACAATGTGTTAATAATGGATTTGCAGACAGTACCATTTCATCATATTGTTCAAATGAGATAAAGAGATTTCCGTCATAGTCTTTACAAATATAGCTATCTGATTCCACTTTCATTATAATCACTCCGTTAAATTCCGATTTATGTTAGTAACAATTATATCACGACATCGCCGCACTGTCAATAGAAATGCCATAAGTCAATATTTCTATCTGAGTAATGACCAATATATCCCTCACCAACCGAATTTGATCCCTCAATTTTATCAACACGCCGACCCATCGCCTGTTGAAAAATCAGTTGCTCGCATTTCATATTTTCCTTAGCTCCCTATGTCAAACTACCCAACATCACACCTCTCACACTGTGCAACATTCCAAAATCAAAACCAAGCACAGCAAAATGTTCCACGTGGAACAATCCCACTCCGAAAACCAAGCACGGCTAAAATGTTCCACGTGGAACAATCCTCACTCTGAAAACCAAGCACAGCTAAAATGTTCCACGTGGAACAATCCCACTCCAAAAATCAAGCACAGCTAAAATGTTCCACGTGGAACAATCCTAACTCCAAAAATCAAGCACAGCTAAATGTTCCACGTGGAACAATCCTAACTCCAAAAATGAAGCACGGCTAAAATGTTCCACGTGGTACAATCCCACCCCCAAAACCAAGCACAGCTAAAATGTTCCACGTGGAACAATCCGCACTCCGAAAATCAAGCACAGCTAAATGTTCCACGTGGAACAATCCCACTCCAAAAATCAAGCACGGCTAAAATGTTCCACGTGGAACAATCCCACTCCAAAAACCAAGCACAGCTAAATGTTCCACGTGGAACAATCCTCACTCCAAAAATCAAGCACAGCTAAATGTTCCACGTGGAACAATTCTCAACATCACGCCCACCGCAACGTTGAAAACTCCCGCCCAAAAAGCAGAGCTATTTTCGCACCCCGATTTTTCAACACCCTATCCACGAACTGTTGAAAAATCACCCCCCGGAATTTTTGATCGTAATGGTGTACTCAATGCAGTCTTCCCTGTCGATGCGCTTTGCCGTGGCGTCCACCCCCGCAAGCTTCATGACCTCCAGCGCCTTGTTGACGGAGTTGAAAAACAGCCTGACATCTTTCAGCATGACGGCGCGTTTCTCGTAGCTCGATTTTTTCAGCTCCTTCCTTTCAAGTCGGGCGATGTACTTCTCCAGCGCATCCACCGTCCAGCCCCCCTCGATGGTCTTGGCAAGCACCTCTTTCCGCAGACCGTCATCTGCAAGTTTCAACAGCGCCCGCGCATGACGTTCGGTCAGACCATGTTCGATTATCAGCTGCTGTTCCTCGCGGCTGAGTTTCAGCAGCCGAAGTTTGTTGGCTATGGTGGACTGCGCCATACCCAGCCTGATGGATACTTCCTCCCGCGTGACTTCCCCGCCGTCGATAAGTGCGCTGATGGCGATGGCTTCCTCAAAGCAATTCAGGTCGCTGCGCTGGATATTTTCAAGCAAAGCCAGCACCGCCGACCTTCCTCGGTCAGCTTTGATAATGATGCACGGCACGGTTTTCAGCCCCGCCAGCTTCGCCGCCCGAAGTCTTCGCTCGCCCGATATCAGTTCGATATCCTCATCACATCGCCTGACCGTCAGCGGCTGGATTATACCGTTGGCAGTTATGCTCTTTGCAAGGGATGTCAGTTCTTCGGCGGAGAAATGTTTCCGCGGCTGAGATGGGTTCGGGCGGATATCACCCACCGCTATGTCAACTACCCTGCCCAGTTCCCGCAGTTCTTCCTCGGCAGGTTCCTGCATCTCCACAAATGCCTTTGTTATAAAGTCAGTTATCCTGTTCATATCCGTGCCTCCTTTTCGATAAGATGATTCTACCACAGCCGCGGCAGATTTTCCATACACCTATGCTGAGAAAGTTTCGCCTTTTGCCGACACCGTTTTGTGATTCTCCTTTTCGTGTGACAGCACTCCCTATTATCAGCGGAAGATTTGTCGTTTGAAATACTTTTCAGTCAACGGAAAACCGTCTGCCAAAAATGTTCCACGTGGAACATTGTCACTCCAAAAATCAAGTGCGGGCAAAATGTTCCACGTGGAACAATTCTTGCTCCGAAAATCAAGCGTGGCTAAATGTTCCACGTGGAACAATCTCACTTCAAAAATCAGGCACGGGTAAAATGTTCCACGTGGAACAATCTTACTCCGAAAATCATGTGCGGGTAAAATGTTCCACGTGGAACAATTCCACTCCAAAAACCAAGTGCGGGTAAATGTTCCACGTGGAACAATTCTTACTCCGAAAATCAAGTGCGGGTAAATGTTCCACGTGGAACAATCTTACTCCGAAATCCAAGTGCGGGTAAATGTTCCACGTGGAACATTTTTTTGGCGGATTCTGCATTTGATGTTAGGAATGATGCACAGTCTCAGATGTGAGATGTTGGGTAGTCTGCCATAGAGGGCTGAGAAGTGAAGTGATAAGTGACGGTTTTAAAAGTTCAGTGCGGAAGATTTTCGGTAAAAAACGGTACGTGCAAAATGCAGAAATTTTGAAAAAGGGGTTTTCAAATCTGCAAAAATGTTGTATAATTAAAATTAAGAAATATTCTGAAAGAGGAGATACTATGGGTAAGATAATTGCCGTTTCAAACCAGAAAGGCGGCGTGGGAAAATCCACGACTGTCTGCAACCTTGCCGCTGTTTTCGGCGCAAGGGGCGAAAAGGTGCTCATTATAGATTTTGACCCGCAGGGCAACACCACCACAAGTTATGGTATACAGAAAAGAAGCATACGCAATACCGTGTATGATGTGCTGATGGGGGATTGTTCTCTGTTTGAAGCTGTGTGCGCAACTGCTTTCAGGGGTGTGTCGGTGGTGCCGACTACTCAGGAGTTGGCGGGTGCGGCTGTTCAGCTTATGACCATGGACAACAGGGCTTATCAGCTTAGGAAAAAGCTGGAAGAAGCTAAGAATTTCTACGACCGCATACTTATCGACTGTCCGCCGACGCTGGATATGCTGACGATAAATGCGCTGGTGGCGGCTGACTCGGTGCTGATACCTTTGCAGTGTGAATTTCTTTCGCTGGAGGGTCTTGTGGAGTTACATAACACCATTGACAGAGTTAAGCAGACCTGGAACAAGGGGCTGATAATCGAGGGCATACTGTTCACGATGTGCGTTGACAGGTACAAGATCACGGGGCAGATTGTTAACGAGGTGAAGAAGCATTTCCCGAAGGAGGTTTTCTCGACTTCGATACCGAGAAACGTTGCGCTGTCCGAGGCGCCCAGCTTTGGTCAGCCTGCGATATACTACGACAAGAAAGCCAAGGGTTCAAAGGCTTATGAGGAGCTGGCTAAGGAGATATTGAAGCGCGAGAAGAAGCGCAAGGATAAGTGACGAGTTGAAATGTTCCACGTGGAACATTTTGGTGTGATTGATTTTTGGTGTGAGATTGTTCCACGTGGAACAATGGTGATGATATGAGAAGAAATGACAGGGAAGTTTCCGACAAGGACGAGATAGTAAAATTTATATCCGAACAGCAGATTATCAGGGTCGGGTTTGCGGACGATGGTGAAGTTTACATCGTGCCTGTGAACTATGGGTTTGAAGTCTGCGGAGATGAGTTCGTGTTTTACTTTCACGGTGCTAAGGCGGGAAGAAAGTTTGAGTTGGCGAAGAAAAGTCCAGATGTGGGATTTGAGATAGACGGGGGATATCAGCTGATACCCTCGGACACTGCCTGCGGATATTCGGCGCACTTCAAAAGTGTGATCGGCAACGGCAGGCTTGTTCTGATAGAAGATAATGATGAGAAGATACACGCTCTTGACAGGATAATGGTGCAGGTGTCGGGCAAGTGTGGCTGGGAGTTCAGCGGGAAGATGCTTGACGGTACTGCGGTGTTCAGGCTGGAAGTCAAAGAACTGACCTGCAAGGCGAAATAGAAAGGAAATTTTATGGCTAAGAAAAATAGAATGGGTGCGGGACTTGATATGCTGTTTGCGGACAACTCTCAACCCGAAGTTAGTGCTGCGCCTGAACAGCAGGAGAGCGGCAAGGACAATGTGACGATGGTCAAGGTGACGCTGCTTGAACCTAACAAGGATCAGCCCCGTGGAATATTTGACAATGATAAACTTATGGAACTGGCGGACAGCATCAGGGAGAACGGCGTTATTCAGCCGATACTGGCGAGACCGCTGGAGAACGGCGGCTATCAGATAGTTGCGGGCGAGCGCAGATGGAGAGCTTCAAGGCTGGCGGGTCTGACGGAAGTGCCTGTATATATAAAGGAACTGGACGACAAGCAGACCATGCAGGTGGCGCTTATCGAGAATATACAGAGGGCGGATCTTTCGCCCATTGAGGAAGCTAAGGCTTACAAGAATCTGATGGACACCTACAAGATGACACAGGAACAGGTGGCAAGGGCTGTGGGCAAGTCACGTTCGGCGGTGGCGAACTCGCTGAGGATACTGGATCTGAGGGAAAGTGTTCGGGACATGGTTGACAGGGGAGAGATATCCTTTGGTCATGCGAAGGTACTTTCGGGCTGGGATCATGCGACTCAGAGGGAGATGGCAGAACTTATCGTTGAGAAAAATCTTTCGGTAAGGGAACTGGAAGATGAGATAAAGAACATGGAACTTCGGGAGAAGAGGGAAGACGCGGAAATAAAGAAGAGTATACGTAAGAATTCCGTGAAGAAAGACAGACCTTTTCTGTACGAATTTATGATGGCTGTGAGAGTGATGTCGGAATTTGAAGTAAATGCTAAGGAACAGCGTGACGGTGGAGTGAAGGTTGAGTTAAAGATTCCGAAGGAAGCTGATGCGGAGATGGTACTTTCAAAGTTAGCGAATTTTCTCACGGGGGATATGGAAAGTTATAAGGATTATGCTTCGATTGATGAGGATGAGGTGGATTAAACTTTCACACAAGTTGTGGGATATGCCAAGGAGTAGAGCTTTGGGTCAAGCCTTTCGCGAAAGGCTTGCGGAGAGCACGAGAGGCAGAGCCTCTCGGTCAAGGCGCAGGAGCGATGAGGCAATAGTGCTGTAAATAGAACGGCGAACTTCCCGCCCAAAAATGCGCGGGCAATCAGGATATTCCGAGCGTGCACCTAACAATGACATACGCACAAACCAAGTGCGTAAACATTGCCCGCGCCCGCCGTCAAACAGCGAAGCGCCTTTGACGGCTCGACCCGAACGAAGAGAGGGGCGACCCCTCGCAGTACGTCCGCATAAAGCACTCTGACCAACAAACCGAGTGATAAACCTGTTCGTATCAAAAGGACTTCATTAGACAGTGTCGCCCCTAGCGGGTCGAGAAATCGGATTCGCTTCGCTGTCCGATTTCATGCGCGGGCAATATTCACGCACTTAGTTTGAGCGTGTGATATACGTTTTCACCCGCTCGAAAGATTCGGATTGCCCGCGCATTTTTTGCGTTAGTTTGTTTCGCTCTTAAAGTTTGCCGTACATTTTGGATTGCGCCTTGGTGATTGAGGGCTCTGCCCTCAAACTCCCGCAAGCCTGCTGGCGCGAGGCTTGACCGCGCGCTTTGTTTCTTTGGCATATCTTTCCAGTGCTGTGAAAACTAGGCGAAAACACTTGACAAAACTTCCCCATAGGAGTATAATAAATTATTGTCGAGAGATAAGAAATTTTTGTAAATTAAGGATAGAAGGATAAGTTATGAATTTAAAGAAAGCAGCAAACGTTAAAAATATTATCTGCCTCGCAGTGGTCGCTGCTCTGGGCGTTGGTGTTTTCGTTGTCGAGAAAAAAGGCGGCACGAAAATCAATTCTAACAACAGCAGCAAGTCTTCTGTAAGCAGTTCGGCAAACGGCGAAGCAGAGGTCGGCAAGGACGGTCGCAAGAAAGTTATTCTGGCGGCGGAGATGCCCGAGCTCAGCTGTGAGTACATCGACTTCGGCGGAAATGTGGTTTTTGCAGACACTGAAGGCAACTACTCTTTAATGGAGAACGGCAGCAGTGTCAATGGCATTACTGTTCAGGACGACACCGGTGCTGAGATCGTGTTCTCGAAAGATGGAAATGAGCTGGTGCTGACGAGAGAAGATCAGCCTGCTGGCGGTTTCGTTTACAACAATCACAAGATATCGCTGAAAGACGGCAAGCTGTTTATCGACAACAGCCCTGTTGAATACAAGGCGACTTCTTTCTCATCGTACAGGCTCAACAAGGATTACGTTGTTGAGTGTACCGAAAAGGGCAAGTACAGGCTGAAAGACAACAACGGTAAAGTCACCGATGTTTGCGAGATGAAGGAAAGCACAGGCTCGAAGATCAAGATAAAGGCGGACGATGACGGCTTTTACACTGAGGGTATCGATGACGGTTTCTTCTACAATGTGTACAGGCTGGGTGATGATCTGCTGACTACTTCGTGGAGCAACGTACTTTACATCAATGGTCAGGAGCTTGTGCCTTACGGTTACACTGACGATCATGTGAACCCTGATATCAAGGTCGATGTTGACAATGTTGAGCTTGAACCTAAGAGACCTCCGATAAGCTACGGTGTTGCGGCTGACGGTAACAATGACATAAGTGCGCTGACCGAGGAGATGCTCGGGTATGTGAACGAGATAAGAAAGCAGTACGATATGCCGAATGTTTATGGTCTTGACGAGCTTGACAAGGCTTCGCAGATAAGAGCGGACGAGCTGGCGCAGAATTTCAGCCACACAAGACCTGATGAAAAGGAAAGTGCGTACAACACGGTACTGACAAGTGAGGGTCTGAACTGGTGGCGCAGCGGTGAGAACATCGCTAAGGGCGGAAGTAATGCACGCGAGGTTTTCGACAGCTGGATAAGTTCGGAGAAGCACAGGGCAGTTATACTTGACCCTGATATGAAGTATCTCTCGCTGGCAAAGTCCGAGGGCGATGGTGCTACTTACTGGGAGTTGCTGATGTTCAATGACTGTTATGTTCCTGTTGAGGGCGCTAAAGAATAATTTTGAATTTGAGCCATAGTACTTTTGATAGTGCTATGGCTTTTATATTGACAGTGGGGCGGTGGAGTGATATAATTGTTACTAATATAAACTGGAATATAGAGGAGCGACAAGTATGTTAGCCTACTATTTTTATCCTTTTGAACCCAATCAAAATGTTCGTGAATATTCCAAAGAACAACTGATGGATACCAAAATTGTAGAAACACTTTTTGATTATTGTCAGATTCTGGAAGCATATATCACGAAACAGGGCTGGGCTTTTTTGATTGATCATTATGGATACGAAAAGCTATATGAAATTGATAAAGCCAGTGGTTGGATAGATGCTGATACGCTGGAAGAATATAAGGAATGGGTTCAGTATTATATAAGCATTTCGGAAGATAAATAGGACATATTCTGATATCTCTTAGCAAGTTTATGAAGTTCTTCGGGGCGTTTTTTTATATGCGGTTTTTTCAACGTTCTGGTGGGGGTGATGTTGAAAAATGGCGGGGTGAAAATTTGGTCGGCGGGGTCGGGATATTCTGTATAAAAAACAAAACGGGGGACTTATCTTAGTCCTCCGTTTTTATAGTCCGATTTTTCAACATTGGGGTGGTGTTAGTGTTGAGAAGTCACACCACGGAATTATTTTTTCGCCACTCGCTGGGGGAGAGGGTGGTGGATTGTTTGAACTGTCTGGAAAAATGCACGGCATTTTTATATCCGCAGGTGAATGCGATATCTTCAACAGTTCTGTCGGTATAGGCGAGGTAGTGCTTCGCGGATTCGATACGGCTGTTGATAACGTCGGCATTACAGGTCACGCCGAAAGCTTTTTTATACAGCAGGTGGAGATAGGGTTCGCTGACGCTTATCAGCTGAGCCATTTTTTCTACGCTCCATTCCTCTGAGGGCTGGGCATATATCCTGCGGCGCAGGTCGAGGAGTTCACGGTAATGGACGATACCTGAATCTTCCTGCTTGCCGTTTTCGGAAAAGACTTCCGAAAGCAGTGCTTTGATAAGAAAGCCTGCGGTCTGTAAATTATTGCGTCGGTAATAGCAATCGGCGATAAGGGTGAAATAGCTTGCGACATCGATGGATTCGCCTACATATATGGGGGTATCGAATCTGATATCAAACCCTGCTGATATATCCTCGCTGCATTCAAACTGTATCCAGTCGTTGATATATTCGTCATCGCAGGCTTTATAATACTGTGGTGAATTCTTATCATATATTATAAAGGTGTTGGGTTCGACATTTATAGTTTCACCGTTAATTACAAACGCTGCTTTGGTCTTGACAAATAGCATGAGGTGACCCTCATAGCCGCGGGGCTGATCCAATACGAAATTTCCGTCATGCTTACAGCTGCAGCCCATACGGTTGATATAAAACATTTGCTGCCTCCTTGAAATGAAAATCGGAGCATTTTCATGCTCCGATAAAAAGTCCGTCATCAGAATATATCATCAGTAACAGTGATAACAACTGCGTTATTCTTTGCGCTGTCATCCTTATTCTTGAATATCTGCTTCTTGAAAAGAACAAAAACGTCCACGAGTATTACGGCGATTATCGCTAAGATAAGTATTAAGGGCACGATGCTCTTCTTTGCCGGCTTTGCTCCGTTCTGGGGAACGTTATTTATGGGCGCATTATTTATCGGCATATTATTCTGGGGGAACTGGTTCTGCTGATACTGATTATTCGGCTGGAACTGGTTCTGGGGCTGAGCAGGCTGCTGATACTGATTAGTCTGCTGGAACTGATTCTGAGGCTGAGCAGGCTGCTGATACTGATTAGTCTGCTGGTACTGATTCTGGGGCTGCACGGGCTGCTGATACTGGGGCTGCGGTGCAGGCTGAGGTATCGGCGCAGGTGCGGGAGTCGGTATTGGTGCAGGAGCGGGTGCGGGCTTAGCCATCTGTACCGGCTTTGGCTTGGGTGCAGGTTCCTGACCGGGCATGAATATGCTGTCCATAGTAGGCATATCAGCCTTATTGGGCTCCTCATTCTGGAGCATATCATCAGTTATAACAGGTATCTCAACAGCGTCCATGGTAGGATTTTTAAGAGCTTCCTGCTGCTTTGCAAGTTCCTCGGCAGCGGTGGTATCCTGGGGTACGCTTACGGGAGTTCCGCATATATTGCAGACCTTTGTATTTTCAAGTAAAGTATTTCCGCATACGGGGCATACTTTCTGCTTTATTGTAACAGGCAGCTTGCAGCCGCAGGTGTTACAGAAAGCCTGACCTTCCTCATACGGAAAATTACATTCGGGACAATTCGGCATAATTGTTCTCCTTTCATTACTTACCTATTTATATATAAACATACGTTTGTAACAATTCGGTCATTTATATACAATAATATAATACCTCATTTTCATTGCTTTGTCAAGCACTATTTTACATTTTCTATAATAGTTTTATGGGGGAAAAACTGTGCAGATTGTTTATGAGGATAGCCGAAAGAAACCTTTTTGAGCTTCAAAAGACTTTATTCATTACTATATTAATCGTATTAATAATATAACGATCATGTTTTTGATCTATCACCCTAAAATCACATTAAATCCATTCATAATGGTTCTTCCGATAGGGCTGATCCATTCCTCATCTTTAAGCACACCTGTAATTGCAATTAATAACAACTGTCCGTCACCTGTGAGCCATATTCTTCCTTCGCCAGTATAACACATTCCAACCCATATTGAATTTTTATCATAATTATCATACATCCATTTTTCTTCATATTCATCGCTGTCAGCGCTGACTTGGCAGATGCCGTGTGATAATTTACTAAAGATCTCAACTTCTTGTCCGTCATGTGCCTTACATATAATTCCAGAAAATTCTTCAAAGAATGCTTTCTGTTTATCGGTCAAGGTTATGCCTGCTTCTTCACATTCTCCAATAAGATTGGAAATATCAACTTTCCTGCCTTCATACCAGCCTCCATTTTTAAGGCGTTCGTAAGTTTTTGGTGAAATAGGAGCATGATAATCGTACTCGACTTTCATAAAATAATCAAAAAGTTCCTCGATGCTGTCTGCGATTTTCTTTTTTGACTGATTATAATAACATCCATCATTCAGAAGATATGCACTCTCTATCGTATAATCATTAATAGAATTTCTACAATCAGAATTTACAATTCTTCCGATAGATACAGCATTTTGATCAAATTCTGACCAGTATTTAGTGGGATTAATAAGCGGCTCAAAATAAAAACGTAATCTGTCACCGGAACCCTGTTCGATTCTGTCAATATAAAAGTTGCCGTATTCTTTGACAAGTTCCATCACCATTTCTCCCACAGTAAGACAATCATCACTTATTCTTTTTTTGCAATTTTCCAATTGATGTTCAAGTGTTCCATTAATGGTTCTGAAACAGGGGTCATTTTTTATATCGTTAAAACTTATCATGCTCCGCCTCCTGCTAATTGTTCAAAGTTTTCGTCTATCAGCAAATCTGACAGTTAGAGGGAAACCCTTTTAAAAGAGTTTCCCTCAATTATCTTCACGAATATTTTGTACAGATAATCAATCCTCAGCTACGGTGTCTTCTTCGAGGACTTCTGCTTTTTCTTCTTCCTGTGCTTTGAGGATATCTTCCTCGCTGGCTTTTTCGACTTCTGCTATTTCGGCTTCGTCGTCGTGTTCGGTTCTGGTGAATGTTACCACCTTATTTTCGCCTGCAACCTTCATCAGTCTTACGCCGCGGGAATATCTGCCCATGACGCTGATATCGCAGGCACGGAGTCTGATAACTATACCATCGGAAGAGATCATGATGATATCGTCCTCTTCGTCGACTACCTTGATTCCGCATACTTCGCCGTTCTTATAGTTCAGCACGCCGTGACCGCCTCTGTGACGGATAGGATAGTTTTCAAGTGCAACGCGTCTGCCGAGACCTGTCTCGCTGACTGTCAGGACAGTTGCACCCTCACGAATACGCGCCATAGATACAACGTAGTCTCCCTCACGGAGTTTTATCGCTCTTACGCCGTGGGCTGTTCTGGACATAACTCTTGCATCGGTCTCGCTGATACGTATAGCCATACCGTTATGGGTAGCTATAATGAGTTCGTTATCGCCCTCTGTAAGTCTTACGCCTGCTATCTCATCGCCCTCGTCAAGACCGATAGCGATAAGACCGTTCTTGCGGACGTTCTTATAAGCGGAGAGGGGAGTTCTCTTGATCTTACCTCTCTTAGTCACCATGACGATATACTTATCCGCATCGAAATCATCAACCTTTATCATGGCTGTGATGAGGTTATCATCGGAGAGTTCAAGGAGGTTCTTGATATTAACGCCGCGTGAAGCCTTTGAGCCCTCGGGGAGTTCATAGCACTTCATCTTATAGGCAAGACCCTTTGTGGTGATGAAGAGTATATTATCATGAGAGGAGCAAACGCTCATTTCGGTGATGCAGTCGTCCTCACGCTGTTTCATGCCTGTAACGCCCTTGCCGCCGCGGTTCTGCGCCTTATACACGCTTATGGGCATACGCTTGATATATCCCACATTGGTATAAGTTACGACGCTTTCCTCAACGGGGATAAGGTCTTCGATATCAACTTCGCCGCTGACGTTCTCGATCTGGGTACGTCTTTCGTCGCCGAATTTTTCCTGTATAGCTTCGACTTCTTCGATGATGATATCGTATACTCTCTGTTCATTTGCGAGGATATCTTCCAGATCTGCAACTGTTGCGGTTATTTCAGCCAACTCGTCGATGATCTTCTGGCGCTCCATACCTGTCAGACGACCGAGAGTCATCTGGGCGATATGGTCTGCCTGAACATCTGTAAGACCGAAACGTGTACACAGCTTCTGCTTAGCTTCGGGGATACTCTTGGAGTTCTTCATTATCTCGATGACTTCATCGATATTATCGAGAGCGATAACCAGACCTTGCAGGATATGCTCGCGTTCCTTGGCTTTTTTCAGGTCGAATTCTGTTCTTCTGCGGATAACGCTTACCTGGAAGCTGATATACTCCTGGAGTATCTGCTTTAAGGTCAGCACCTTGGGCACGCCGTTTACCAATGCCAGAAGTATAACGCCGACGCTGTCCTGAAGCTGGGTATAGCTGAAGAGTTTATTCAGCACGACCTGAGGATTTGCGTCCTTTTTCAGTTCGATGACGATACGCATACCGTCTCTGCCTGTTTCATCACGCAGGTCGTGGATACCGTCAACGCGCTTATCCTTTACGAGGTCGGCAATGGACTGAACGAGTCTCGCCTTATTGACCATATAGGGTATCTCGGTAACGATAATGCAGTTTCTGCCCTTTATCTCCTCGATGGATGTCTTGGAGCGGAGGGTTATCTTGCCTCTGCCTGTGCCGTAAGCGGCTCTGATACCGCTTCTGCCCATGATGATGCCGCCGGTAGGGAAGTCGGGTCCCTTGATAGCCTGCATAAGTTCATCGAGAGTACAGTCGGGGTTCTGGATAACTATCTTCATGCCCTCGATAACTTCGTGGAGGTTATGAGGAGGGATATTAGTTGCCATACCGACTGCGATACCTACTGCGCCGTTACAGAGTATATTAGGAAATCTCGAGGGCAGCACAACAGGTTCCTGAAGTCTGTCATCGTAGTTGGGCTGGAAATCTACTGTATCCTTTTTGATATCTGTCAGCATATTTACTGACATCTTAGCCATCTTAGCCTCGGTATAGCGGTAAGCAGCAGGCGGGTCGCCGTCCACTGAACCGAAGTTTCCGTGACCATCAACCAGAGGATATCTCAGTGAGAAATTCTGTGCAAGTCTTACCAGTGCATCGTACACGGAAGCATCACCGTGGGGGTGATATCTACCAAGCACGGAACCTACGGTATCGGCGCACTTACGGTATGCCTGATCGGGAGTAAGTCCGTTCTCATGCATAGTATATAATATTCTTCTGTGAACAGGCTTCAAGCCGTCTCTTACATCAGGAAGAGCTCTTGATACTATAACTGCCATGGAATACTGAAGGAAAGATTCCTTCATTATGCTTTCCACGTCCTGATTTAAAAGATTATATTCGTCCACTATATCAGCTCCTTTTTATAAAAAGCAATTTATGCTGTTAATTTCAGTTCTCACTTACCTCATAATCCTCACCAAGGACTTCTTTCAGCTTATTGCGGAGAAGTTTCTGGTCGGCTTCGTCTATCACGCGCTTTGAAAGCACGTAGATAGTTTCTTTTCTGAGTATGATTATGAAAAGTCTTGCATTCTCGATTATGTTCAGTGAGATATCCTCAAACCTGACAATACGGGGCTTTACGGGAGTGAAGTCCTCAGCCTGCATCTCTTCTTCGGTAAAGACTGTTTCGATCTTGAAGCAGTCGTCATACAGGGTGAAGCGGTATTTGTCGTCTTCCAGAGAACTCAGTGCTTTCATCAGGTATTTTTTGATACGGAATGTGTTGAACCATGTGGTGAAGATCATCACAAGGCACACAAAGCACAGCACCCAATTGAGATATCCCTCGGGATTCTTTATGATAGACGCAACGAACATCAGTGATACTACTGCGAAAAGTGCGGTTATCACCCAATTGCGCTTATACACATATTTTTTCTGGAAGATGGTGAAGGCTTCTTCTTCCTCTTCGTTTTTTACGTTATAATCAAATCCTGTGAGTGGTTCGCCTGTGGGGACAAATTCTTTCTCCTCCTCGGGCTTTTCTTCTTCCTCGGTCTTATCGAGTATATCCCTCTCATAGAACTTTTCTACCTTTTCTTCTGTCTCCTCGGTATTGCCGCCGTTTTTGGATATATCTATTTCCATTAGGTACGCTCCTGTCCGATAATATTATACGTCAAGGTTCTTGACATACTCCGCGTTCTTCTCGATGAATTCCTTACGGGGACCAACTTTATCGCCCATAAGTATGGTGAATATCTCGTCCGCTTTTACAGCGTCCTCCATAGTTACCTTTATCATCGTTCTGCGCTCGGGGTCCATAGTGGTTTCCCAGAGCTGCTCGGGGTCCATCTCACCAAGACCCTTATATCTCTGAACAGCGACTTTGAGTTTGCCGCCGTCGGATAGCTCGTCTATATACTTATCTCTTTCTTCATCGGTGAAAGCATATCTTACTTTCTTGTTTCTTTCCACCTTGAAAAGGGGAGGCTGTGCGATGAATACGTGTTCCTCCTCGATGAGAGGTCTCATGAAACGGAAGAAGAAAGTCAGCAGAAGTGTACGGATATGAGAACCGTCCACATCGGCATCGGCCATGATTATGACTTTGCCGTATCTCAGCTTATTGATATCGAAATCCTCGCCGATAGAAGTACCCAGTGCGGTAACAACGGGCATGAGCTTTTCATTGCCGTAGACCTTATCGATACGGGCTTTTTCGACGTTGAGCATTTTACCCCAGAGGGGGAGTATAGCCTGATAGCGTCTGTCACGACCCTCTTTTGCTGAACCGCCCGCAGAGTCTCCCTCGACGATATATATCTCGGTCATGGACATATCTCTCTCGGAACAGTCGGCAAGTTTACCGGGAAGTGAAGCGGATTCGAGAACGGACTTTCTTCTGGTGAGCTCTCTTGCACGCTTTGCGGCTTCTCTTGCTTTCTGCGCCTGTATGGACTTATCGAAGATAGCCTTTGCAACTGCGGGATTTTCTTCCAGATAGTTGCGGAGCTTTTCTTTGAGCATCTTATCGACGAAAGGTCTTACCTCGGGATTTCCGAGTCTGCCCTTTGTCTGACCCTCGAATTCGCAGTTTGTCAGCTTGACGGACACGATAGCTGTCAGACCTTCACGGCAGTCTTCGCCCATAAGAGCGTCGTCGTTATCCTTGATGAGATTATGCGCTTTGCCGTAATCGTTGAGTATCTTGGTAAGTGCGGACTTGAAAGCCATCTCATGAGAACCGCCGTCGGGAGTATGGATATTATTGGCAAACGAGAGGATTATCTCGTTATAGGTATCGTTATACTGAAGGGCAATTTCGGCGAACATATCGTCTTCCATGCCGTTTATGTAGATAACGTCCTCGCTGAGAGGTTCAACACCTCTGGTCTTATGGATATGTTCAACGAACTGACGGATACCGCCCTCATAGTGAAGAACCTCACTTATGGGTTTTTCGGCATCTCTCAGGTCGGAGAAAACTATCTTTATGCCTGCGTTGAGGAAAGCCTGCTCACGCAGTCTTTTCAGCAGAACTTCGTAATCGAAGGTGGTAGTTTCCTGGAATATCTGGGGGTCGGGCTTGAACTTGACCTCGGTACCTGTTTTATCGGTAGTACCGATTATTTTCAGTGGCTCGCTGTAATGACCTCTGTCAAAACGCTGGAAATGCACGTTTTTGCCGTCATATACAGTGAGTTCGAGATATTCGGAAAGCGCATTAACGACCGACGCACCAACGCCGTGCAGACCGCCTGCCACTTTATATCCGCCGCCGCCGCCGAACTTACCGCCTGCATGGAGAACGGTATAAACTACGGTCGCTGCGGAAATGCCCTCTTTCGGGTGGATACCTGTGGGTATGCCTCGTCCGTTATCCACAACTCTGATAACATCGCCTGGCAGGATATCTACTATTATCTCGGTACAATAACCTGCAAGCGCTTCGTCTATGGCGTTGTCAACTATCTCGTAAACGAGGTGATGCAGACCCTTGGGACCTGTGGAACCGATATACATACCGGGTCTTACACGAACAGGTTCAAGGCCTTCCAGAACTTCTATCTGGTTTTCGTCATAGTTGTTGCTTTTGTCGATCTGTGAGATAGATTCGGTATCGACTACCTCAACTTCCTTGATATTCTCGTTATCCAATATTATACTACCTCCTGCCTGTCAGGCTTTTTCTGCATACGAAATAATTTTCGTTTGCATGGATATATAATCTTTTATATCATTGCTATATATATTATCACATCATCTGAGCGCCGCTTTGTACCTTTTCAGGAGAGTTGCGCAGTTCAGCTGGCTGATGTAGACTTTTTCTTCAAGATCAATGTCATCAAAACAGACCACGAAACTTTTCGGGAGTTCGTAGGTACAGTAGACGACGCGCTTATTCTTTTCGGCATTTGCCAAATAATCTCTGGTATCGGCTGAAGTGGAACTGTTATCAAGATCAAATATGCCGACTATATTTTTGCTGTTGATGATATAGTCGTTGCCTATATGAAGATACATATTCTCACCTCGTAACAGCTGTATGTGCCGATCACTGCAGAATCACCACCTGCTCCACCTTGTATATGCGCTTCTTGTTCTGGATTCCGAAAGCAGTCTTAAAGGAGCTGTTATTATTTTCAGGGTCGTCCATATAACAGAAAACAGCGTACCAAAATGTTCATCTATCCATATACAGAAGTTTTCCCATTTGGTATTTACATGGAGTTCGCGGGATTTGACCGCCCGCAGTCTTTGAGCTTCTTCCTCTTTTTTCTTTTCGTATATTTTGCAATAAGGGCAGCTGCTATATTCATTTGCTGCATACAGATGTCCTTTATCGCACTTTACTACATCTACTTTTGTGATCTCGTCCATATTGTTCATCTCTTTTCAAAAGTTCACACGTTTTTATTTCTACCTGTATAGATCCCAGAAGTGTGGATCACGAAAGGGATCTCCCTTATCTTTGTCCGGTATTTTATCTAAAACACGGGATATTATACCACCTATTTCTCTGAAACCTTCTGTGTTTTTATTGAAGGAATTCTTGAAATTCTCCCATGGGGTATTTATGTGAAGTTCGCGTTCATCAGATTTTTTGAGAGCATCTCTTTTTGCAATTTCTTCTGCTTCTTTAATGCAGTAAGGACAGGTCTTGTGGACATTTCCGGGGTAAAGATGCCCTTTTGGACACTGAACGACCTTTACTTCCTTGGTCTCGTCAATTTCTTTCATGTTGTTCATCTCTTTCTTTTATCGCGGGGTCATTTTTTCTTTATCTGACCCTTTTCTATGTTGAATATCTTACCGTGCTGTTTTTCATCAAAGGGGATATTCATATCACAGCAGGTGATAAACACCTGCATATCGTGTATTTTTGATATAACGAACTTCTGCCGTGAGGGGTCGAGTTCGCTTAGGACGTCATCGAGGAGGATAACGGGGTGATCGTCTATCTCCTCATTGAGGATATACGCCTGGGAAAGCTTCATGATAAGCGCGACTGAACGGTGCTGACCTTGTGAAGCGTCCTCTCTCACGGGGGAACCGTTGATCTTACATATCAGGTCATCGCGGTGGACGCCTTTTTGCGTGAAGCCTGCGCGGATATCATCGTCTATATTTCTTTTCAGCACATTCAGGTACTGTTCGGTAAGTTCACCTGTATAGACCGAAGCTGCGCCGAGGAGTTTTGTATCATAGACCGTGGAGTAATAGTCTATATCAAGTTCTTCGCTGCCGCCCGAGATCTCGGAATAGAGCTTTTTGGCGATAGCACAGAGCTTTTTGGTATAATTGAACCTCAGCAGGGATATATAAGCGCCCATCTGGGCAAGCTGGATATCCCACATTTCAAGCTCTTCTCTTCTGCTTCTGCCGTAGGAGATATTTTTCAGCAGGGTATTCCGCTGATCGATAAGCTTTTCATACTTCTCGGTAACTGCGCTGTATGAATTCTTTATCTGGGACACCGAGAGGTCGGCGAACTGACGTCTGTTATCGGGTGAACCTTTGGAAAGTTCAAGATCTTCGGGGGTGAAGATAACGCAGTTGAGTCCGCCGAAGAGTTTCGACGGTGCTTTCAGCTTAACGCCGTTCAGGGAAACGCTTTTTTCCTTGATATTCGGCTTTGCCATAGCGTATCTCACGTCCTGTTCGCGGAAATTGTTTTTAAACGAAAGGCATATCTCCATGACCTGTTCATCATCGCCGATCATACGTCTGTCTTTGGTGCTGCGGAAGCTTCTCGCGCCGCTGCACAGCCATATTGCTTCGATGAGATTGGTCTTGCCCTGGGCATTTTTTCCGCAGAAGATATTTATTTTCTCATGGGGCTTTATCTCGATATTTTTGAGATTCTTAAAGCCGTTCACCGATAATTCCGTAATGAACATTACTTTATCACGAGTTCTGTCTTTATCTCGTCTATCTGGACTTTATCGCCGGGACGTATCTTTTTGCCGCGCATGGTGCAGACTTCTCCGTTTACCTTTATGCGCTCTTCAAGGATTATCTCCTTGCCGATTCCGCCTGTTTCCACTATACCTGCGAATTTCAGCAGGGAATCCAGCTTGATGAATTCGGAGGTTATCTTAACTTCTTTCTGTTTGTATTCCATATTTTTCCTTTCGGTATTATATTACTCTCTGGGCAGGCGGACGGGAAGTACCAGATAGGTATACTTTTCGCCCTCGCAGGGAACTATCTTCATTGCCAGAAGGCTTCCACCCATTTTGAGCTTGACTTTTTCATCATCGATAACTTTCAGGGGATCGAGGAGGTACTTGCACTTGAAGCCTATCTCGATAACGGGACCTGAGATTTCTGCATTTATCTCATCGGATATCTTACCCAGTGCGGTAGTGCAGTTTATCTTGACATGATCGTTCTCGAAGTAGCATCTTACAGGAGAGGGTGATCTGTCGTTGATGAGGAGCATTGCTCTTTCAAGAGTAGATATGAGCTCTTTTCTGTCAACTATGACATCGGTATTGGAAGAATTTGGTATAGCGGACTTGTATGGGTGGAAATCGCCCTCGAGAAGTCTGGAATATACCACATATCCGCCGATATCAAAGATTATATGCTTTCTTGACGGGTGTATGAACACTGTATCTTCTTCGTTATCGCTGAGAAGTCCCTGTATCTCGGAGAGAGATTTTGAGGGAACTACGAACTTGATAGGTTCGCTGAACTTTACGGGTTCGTATCTTACAGCCATTCTGTAACCGTCGATAGCTACCATAGTCAGGGTATTGTTTTCGATATCGAAGAGTTCGCCTTTGAGGATAGGCTTATCTTCGGTGAGGGCTACTGCAAATTTTGTCTGTGATATCATATTCTTCAGCACCGGCTGAGCGATAGGTATCTGGGTCTCGCTGTCCTTTTCGGGAAGCTCAGGATAGTCCTCGGCAGAAGCTGCGAACATATTGAACTTGGTAACACCGCCCGATATAGTTACCTGATAGCTTTCGGATATATCTATCAGTACTTCATCAGCTGACATTTTCTTTATCATCTCGGAGAAAAGTCTTGCATTGATTATGCATGAGCCTTTGTCTTCGCTTCTTACGGAGATGACTGTTCTTATACCCATTTCAAGGTTATAGCCTGTGAGTTCAAGCAGAGAATCCGCCAGTGAGAATTTTATGCCTTCCAGTGACGGGAGAGTTGACCTTTCGGAGACTGCTTTTGAAACGTTGACTATCGCATCGTAAAGCGTCTGCTTGGAACAGATGAATTTCATATTATCAATCCTTTCATTAGGTGCTGATGTATTTTTATTTTTTAGGACGGTTTTCCGCCTTGTTGAAAATTCAACCTTGGGGTGAGATGAGAAGTGGGGTTTGCGTGACAAGAAAAACAAAAGTAAAGATATATTTGTAGTATTAGTAGTAGTGTGTGTTGAAAATGTTGGAAAGTGGGTGAAACATATTTTACCCGCGGGTTTGGTGGGTGGGGGGATGTGTTGGAAATGTGTTGGGAAGATGTTGGCTAAATTTTTGGGTGTTGAATTGTTTAGAAATTGTTGGTTTAAAAGCTAAAACTCGGTTGAAAAAATGTGGGTATAAAAACTTTCAACTTTTTGGCTTTTAAAACAAATTCTGGGATATGATGAAAATTTTGAAAATCTGTCGAAGTCTATCAGGTTTTCCCGAGATATCAAAGATAGCTCAAATCAACGAATTGTTGAAAAACCTGTTGAAAATGTTGAGAACTAAGACAAATTTTAATTTGTTTATCCTGTTTAAGCAACTGAGAACCAACAGTATTGTTGATTATTTCTCTTTCAGGTTTTTGATTATATCGTCAACAGTATCCTTCATCTCCTTGTTGGATTTGAGGAGATTTGATACGTCGCGGTAGTGTATGGTCATGGTAGAGTGGTTCTTGTTGAGGGCATCGCCTATCTGGGTGTATGTCATGCCCTTGACCTCTTTCAATATATATATAGTTATCTTTCTGGCGATGGATATTTTTGAATGTCTGTGATTGGACTTTATATCATCGGCAGTAACATCGAATGCGTTTGCAACTTCGGATATGATCCTGTCCACGGTTATCTCGGAGGGCTGATTGGATATGATTATCTCCTTGATGACCCTCTGCGCCATGGATATAGATGGAGATTCGTTGGTATACATTGTAAGAGCTTTGATCTTTTTAACAGTGCCTTCCAGCTGACGGATATTTGTCTTCAGCTTTTCAGCGATAAGTCTTACTACATTATCGGAGAGTTTGAGACCCAGCAGTTCAGCCTTGCGGTTGATGATAGCCATTCTTGTCTCAAAATCAGGTGCCTGCACGTCAGCCTGCACGCCGAGACTCAGTCTGGTGGATATTCTGTCCTGAAGTTTTGTCATCTTCGAGGGAAGGATATCGGAGGTGAGAACTATCTGCTTGCGGGCATTGTAGAGTTCGTTGAATGTATGGAAAAATTCGTCCTGCATTCTCTCCTTGCCGGCGATTATCTGGATATCGTCGATGAGCAGGAGATCGGCATTACGGTATTTTTCATGGAAATTTACAGTATCTTTGAATTCCAGGGCTTTTACCAGTTCATTGATGAAGGCTTCGCCCGTGGTATAGATTATCTTGAGTTCAGGGTGGCTTTTGCTTACCTTATATTCAATAGCTTTCATAAGGTGAGTTTTGCCCAGACCTGAATCGCCGTAGATTATGAGGGGGTTGAACACCTTATCGGGATCGATCTCCTCAGCGTTCTTGACATCATACTTTTCGGCAACGGCTTTACAGAATGCATAAGCAAGGCTGTTTGAGCTGCCCCTGATGAAATTATCGAAGGTATAAACATCGGCTTCCTCGGAAAGCGCGGTATCTTCTATCCTGACTTCTTTCTTTTCCTCGGGTTCATCTTCACCCGAAACCATTATATCCACCTTTATCGGGAATCC
Organism: Ruminococcus sp.; assembly: GCF_024692365.1. GTDB lineage: Bacteria > Bacillota > Clostridia > Oscillospirales > Ruminococcaceae > Hominimerdicola. The sequence continues at coordinate 21,119 of NZ_JAILMR010000062.1, forward strand.
CATTACTTCTTCAAAAGCTTTATTGAGAACATCTCCGTATGCGGTCATGGTCTGCTGCTTAACAAAATCGCTCTTTGCAAGCAGGTACGCCACATTGTTTTCCATCTTATAGGGCTTGAGCACCTGTATCCACATACGATATCCCGATTCGCTTATACGTTTATCATTGGGTACGTCGCTTCCTGTCAGACGATAGCAATATTTTAATACCTCTTCAAATACATCATTGAATGAGTTGATCAACTCTTACGACCTCCTTAAATTCTTACCCGTATGCACCCTTATTTATGTTTGATGAGGCACATTTATCAGACCTTTCCGCGATGTGGAGAGCAGAAAGATCCTGATGATAGATATTTACAAATTTTACCAAAAATAAAAAAGGGCACAAATATATAATTTATTATATCACATTACAAATGAAATTTCAAGACCCCCTATATATATAATAGTATTGGATATTATAAGCCACATTTGCAGTTATTTCCGTGTATATACGGGGATATTTGCAAATCAAAATACAAATTTAATAAAAATTTTACTTTAATCTTACGGGCAGGGGTGGTCGGCGGGTGAAAAGGGAGTCTGGAGAGTTGGCATGATAATAATGATGGTGAGGGGGCATCTTTTCCCGATGCAGACGGGAAAATTGAAAACACGGCGGTGAATATCAACCGTCTGAAAGCTGATATTTGATATCAGTCAAATTGATAGCAATAAAGATAATAAATATATAAATAATTATTAAATAAATTATGAACTGACTTGACAAACTATATGTAAGTAAGGTATAATGTTAAATTACAAGGGCTATGTCTACAAGACAGGCTATGGATAATTTTTTCCGATATTTTTTGCGGGTGTGTCCTGTAAAGGGTACAGTTGTAAAAAGCTCGGGACTTAAAAAGGAGAGTGAAACAGACATGAAGAGAACATATCAGCCTAAGAAGCTCCAGAGGAAAAAGGTCCACGGCTTCAGAAAGAGAATGGCAACTGCTAACGGCAGAAAGGTGCTGGCTCGCAGAAGAGCAAGAGGCAGAGCTAG
>NZ_JAILMR010000087.1 GCF_024692365.1 Ruminococcus sp.
CAAGCTGCACAAGAAGCTGGGTACAACATTCATCTACGTAACACACGATCAGACCGAGGCTATGACCATGGGTGACAGAATCGTTGTTATGAAGGATGGTTACATCCAGCAGATCGATACACCTACAAACCTCTACAACAACCCTGTTAACCAGTTCGTTGCAGGCTTCATCGGTTCACCTCAGATGAACTTCATCGATGCAAGACTTCTGAAGAGAGACGGCAAGTATGTTGTTGAGTTCGGTTCCGAGGATACTAAGTCTTCCAAGGGTGTTAAGTACGAAGTTGAAGTTCCTGAGAGCAAGGCTGATCCCGAGGCACTTGAGCCTCTGGTAAATCAGGAAGTTGTTCTCGGTGTAAGACCTGAGTGCATCCACGATGAGGAGATGTTCCTCTCTGCTGCTAAGACCGGTATCATCAATGCTACTGTTGAAGTAACAGAAATGATGGGTGCTGAGACTTATCTGTATCTGACTTGCGAGGGTATCAACCTGACTGCAAGAGTATCGCCCAGATCTACTGCTAGACCTCAGGATGAGATCCAGGTAGCTCTTGATCCTAACAGAATCCACATCTTCGATAAGGAGACTGAGAAGGCTATTGTAAACTGATAGCTTATCAATAAGGATATTATCCGCCCTTTCCGTAATGGAGAGGGCGGTTTTTGTATGTTTTCATAAATCTCGCGGGAATATGTTGTGCAGTGCTACAAATATTTAATATACCCCATAAAAAGGCGCAGGTTCATTCGTATATGATACGGAGGAGATAATTATGCGAAAATACAAATTATTGATAGTGGCTTTGATACTGGGAATGGTGTGTATGCTTTGTGGATGTGGTTCCGTCAACGGGCATGGAGATGGTAAAGGTATATCATTGGGTGCTGGGTTTCTCTTGATGCAATTCTTTGTGCTATTTACATGGGGCGCAAACATTATAATTTTTATCGTGATAGAGATGATCAATCTCAAACGACCTCATGCAAAACCGTCGGTCGTGATATTTGTTTTGCTGGGCTTGCTTAGCTTGTTTGATCTGAAATTACTGGTGAAATTTCTTCAACGCTCAGGGCTGAAAGGTTTATTAATGTATCTGCAAAACGCAGGGTTGACAGGTTTAGTGTTGTTTCTACTTGTATACTTCTCTTGGGTGCTGGATTGGATACTGCTGATGAGATGTCGCTCTCGTTATAAACAGGAAAACAGCCAGCAGGAAAATGTACCCGAAAATTCAGACCGCGACCGTCATTGAACGGATATCAACTGAGGTGACAAAATGAAAAAACGAAATATATTACTGTTGATGCCGATAATGCTTGCGCTGTTCTGTCTTTGCGGGTGTGTTCCCGGCGTATCTATAGATATTGAATGTAATGGACTTGAAGAAGGCGAAAGAGTGTTTGTGCTGGTAAAACCGACCGATGATGATAATCTCAGAGTGCCCGAAGATGCTGACATTACCGGTTCGGAGATTTACACCGCTGATAAAGGAGGCTTTGTGCTGGCAGATCAGATGTATGATCCGAATGTTAGATTTGGTACGGAATCTCTAAAGGGATATCAGAAAGGTTCTCATACGGTATGTTCTATGCATTTTGGCAGTGCAGAGGAAATGGCGGAATTCTGCAAAGAACACAAAGTGATGCGTCTGGCTGTGTGTGATGACAGGTGGCGGATAAAGCAGATAAGCGATGATATAGACCTTATCTATTCAAACGGCAAAGAAGTGCTTGACAGTGGCAGATTCTATGCGGGAACGTGCTGTTTTGAAAAAACAGGTACCACCAGCGGCAAGGGCGGAAACATCGGGACAGCAGTGAGCGCTGTATTTATCTATTTTCTGGAGATAGTTGCATGGAGCGCGAATTTTATACTTTTGATCGTGATGATAGTGATCAGCAAAAAAAGACATCTTCCCGACCCGTTTGGTGTGACTGTGCTGTTCAGCTTGTTCAGTTTGATCGATCTGATACTCGTGGTTCTATATTTGATGGGATTTGGGTTGATAGGTATCGTGATGTTTATACCTATTAACTTCCCTTGGATCCTGGATTTGCTGCTCCTGCTGAGATATCACTCACGTTATAAAAAGGAAAACATTCCACAGGAATATGTTCCCGATAATTATCCTGAATATATGGAAACAGACCTGAATTACATCTGGTCGAATCTGGAACATTCTGACCGCGACCGTCAGTGAAAGTATATCAACTGAGGTGACAAAATGAAAAAGCGAAATATATTACTTCTGATACCGATAATGCTTGCGCTGTTCTGCTTTTGCGGGTGTGCTCCCGACGTATCTATTGATATTGAATGTAATGGACTCGAAGAGGGCGAAAGCGTGTTCGTGCTGACAAGACCAACCGATGATGAAGAACTGAAAGTACCTGAAGATGCTGATCTTACAAGTTCGGAGATATATACCGCCGATAAGGACGGCTTTGTGCTGGCGGAACAGACGAGTGAACCTTTTTCGGTAAACTTCAGCAACAATGCTCATCCGATCGAATGCTCCCTGGTTTTCAGGACTACAGACTCAAGGATGGATTTCTGCGAAAAACATAAAGTGATGCGTCTGGCGGTATGTGATGAAAATTGGAAGATAAAAAATATCAGTGATGATATCGAACTTGTCTGTTCCGATAAACACGCCGTAGTCGTTGAAGGTAAATACAATGCTAAGACGGGAAGTTTTGAAAGAACAGAGCTTATTCGTAGGAGCTACCGGGGTTTGAGCAGCAGATCGTTGTATATTGGGTTGATATTTTGGGAATGGACTACGAATGCTGTGCTTTTCTTTGTGATGCTGGTGTTTATCTTTAAAGAACGCCCTGCAAGTCAGGTCACTGTGGGATTGTGGTTTGGATTGATGAGTTTGTTTAACGTACCTGTAATTGTGCTTTATCTTGCGGAATCTCTGGTACCCTATCTAAATATTTATGATGAACCATTCGGTAAATGGAAAATATGTACGGTTCTGTGCCTGAACTCCCTCTGGATCGCGGATTGGCTGCTCCTGCTGATATATCATTTCCGCCGCAAAAGGGAAGGTGGATTTCGCGAAAACATTCCGAAGAAATATGCATCCGAAGATGATATGGATTATATTCTGACGGAACTGAATCGTTCTTACCGCAAATATCGTTAATTATATTTTTCGCCGCAGAAAGCTCTGCGGCGAATTTTTGCGTTAAATACTACCTGTTGCGTTCGGCAGATGGCATAAAATGCTAAATGTGCCGAATTGCTGGAAAAACGGTTGGTCAATATGCTATAAAAGAGAGGTGGGGTTTTGTGCAAAAGGGTAATTGTTCGTACACATTTTGATAAAATATTGACTTGATAAGCTATGGTGTGATATAATTTATAGTGATGTAAAATTGTTTGCCGCGCCGCTCATTCGGGACGGCTAAGGTAGTTTAGAATATCCAAATCATTTAAATCATTTTTAAAACGGAGGTCTATCCATGGAAAAGCAGATCAATTACGGAAGCTATGCTGGCTATAAGGAAACCGTCGGAAACCTTACTGCCGATCTGCAGGAGCTTCTGAAGCTCAGCGAGGAGATAGCGCTGGTCAATACCGCCGAATCCATAAAGGAAACGCTTGAAAAGGCTAAGGACGAGCATTTCGAGGTCGCTATCGTCGGTGAGTTCAAGAGAGGTAAAAGTACGCTTATCAACGCACTTCTCGGTCAGGAAGTACTGCCTGCCGATGTTCTGCCTGCGACCGCTACACTTAACAGAGTTACTTACAGCACTGAACCCTATGTTCAGGTAGAATATAAGAACGGCGATTCCGAGCGCGTTGAGATAGACAGGCTGGAGGAGTATGTTACCAAGCTTACCAGCGAATCCGAGCGCAAGGCTGAAACCGTCAAGGAAGCCACTGTATACTACGATACAGAATTCTGCCGCAACAACGTGGATATAATCGATACTCCCGGTCTTAACGATGATGACCAGATGACCAATGTTACCATGTCCATCATACCCAAGATAGATGCGGCTGTATTCGTTATAAGTGCGAATTCTCCCTTCTCCCAGTTTGAAAAGGAGTTCCTGGAGAAGAAGATGCTGACCTCCGACGTGGGACGTATCATATTCGTAGTTAACTGCTTTGGCACATTCACTCAGGACGATGAGAACAAGATAGTTGAAACAGTACGTACCCGTATAGGCAAGTACGTTATGGAAAAGGCGAAGAAAGTCATGGGCGAGGACAGCCGTGAGTTCGCCGTATATAAGAGAAAGATAGGCACACCGAGAGTTATCGGTGTGTATGCGAAGCGTGCCCTTACCGCAAAGACCAACGGCGATAAGGAACTGCTGGAGCAGTCTAATTTCCCCGAGTTTGAAAAGGCTCTGGAAACTCTGCTGACACAGGAGCGCGGCGTTATCACACTCCAGATACTTGCAAACAAGATCACCAATTCGGGTACCGAGATTCTGCGTTCGATAGTAATGCAGGAGAACGCCCTGATGATGGCTAACGACGAATTTATGGAGAAGTACGACGCTGCCATCAAGGAGATCGATGAGATAAGAAATATGAAGCGTTCGGAGTTCGTAAAGATCAACGACGCTGCTAATAAGGTGTTCGAGGATCTGCGTCCCGTACTGGATAATTACTGGAGCAATATCGAGGAAGCAGCTATGGAAGTTATCGACAACTTCCAGATGTCTTCGGACGATTTCAAAAAGGACAGGCTCAAGCTGGTAAGCTCCAAGCTCACCGAGAAGATCAAGGAGAGCATGGAAGCAAGAGCGCAGATAATCTGCGAGCAGATACAGAACAGCATCAATCAGGCTGTGAGCGGTGAGACCGAGAGATTGCAGGAATTCGAGGACGAGTTCTTTGAGAGCGTTGCAACTATCCAGAGAATGTTCGCTGTATCCGACAGAGTATCCTCTAACGGCGGTACACTGGATAAGGTGATAGGTGCAGCAACAGGCGCTTACGGCGTTGGCGGCATCTATCTGGGATTCAGAGAGTCAGGCGTAAAGGGCGCTCTGCTGGGCGGTGCTACGGGTCTTGCAGGATTCTATGCTACCTACTACGCAGCAATGTTCTTTGCAGGATTCTTTGGTCTGACTGGCGGTCTGCCCATCACTCTGGTAATGATGGCATTCGCAGGTATAGCAGGTACTTTCACCTCCAACTTCGCAGTTGATAAGATACTGGTTCAGGAGAGAATAGATAAGTATAAGACCAACTTCAAGGCTAATGTCAAGAAGCAGTTCCACGAGATGAAGCTGAACAACGACTTCACCGAGACTGTAAGACGTCAGGTATTCTCGTCCTTCGACAGCATCAAGAGCAAGATCGAGGAAGAGACCGAGATCATACTGAGAGATACTCAGGAGACTCTGGATAACCTCAATGACCTGAAGGCAGAGAAGTCCGAGGTATCCCAGAAGGAGATGGAAAGACTCCACGTTATCGCTGAGACAGCCAGCAAGCTGGTTCAGGATGCTTACGCAGTAAGAAAAGTTCTCAACGATGAGATAAGCATAAACAATCCCCAGTCTGATAAGACTGAAAAGACCGAAAAGGCTGAAAAAACCGAGAAGACCCAGCAGCCCGAAAAGACCGAAAACACCGATAATAAGTGAAGATGAGGATGCGCAGAACATTCCAATAAGGGAGGACACTCGATGAGTGATATAAATGCGAAAGTTAATCCGCTTCTTCAGATCGATACGGGTTTTCGCTCTTACCTGAAAGCTTATACGCGGTCGTACCAAAGTCATATGGTTGACGGCAGTCTTGATTATGCCTTTGAGTCGGACTTCGCGGTGAGGCAGAAGATAATGGGTCTGGGGGGCAGCGCAAAGCTGTTCAAAGCGGTAAATACGCAGGATATCGCGGCGGAAGCGAAGCATCTGTTCGTCAAGTGCGATCAGGTGGGTCCGTTGAAATATCCCGAGATATATGATAAAGTCAGAAAGTGTGCTGAACGTCTGGAGCTTATCGTACCGATAGTATTCATACGTGAAGACCTTGACAGACCGCTGGCGTATTCCATAGCCAGCGACCTGATAGAGCCATGTATAGTGCTGACAAAGAAGCTGGTGGAATTCTGCAGCGATGATGAACTCATGCTGCTGATGGGCAGCGAGTGCGGCAGGGTGCAGAACAATCACTGTACCTTTAATATGGCATACACTTACCTTAAAACAAACAATGAAGTATACAAACCGATAGAGAGGTTCTATACACAGACCATCGGCAGTCAGCTTTATTCCGCGCTGCTGCAGTGGGTCAAGTATGCGGACGTTACAGCCAACCGTGCAGGCATGATATGCCTTGATAAGCCGGGTCAGTACCTGAATATCATGTGCGGGCTGTACCGCAAGGGCTATGTGGATTTCTACGGACGTTCAGAGCCCGGTATAAATTTTGACGAGATGAGTAAGCTGAGCGAGCAGATACATGGCAGCGCTTCAAGAAATCTCAGCATAGGCAAGGATCTTTCAGATGTTGAGAGGTGCCTGCTGGCAAGCAACGAATTCTTGTACTGCAAGACGCTCTATTCATGGCGCGAAGACGTTGTGGATATAGAGGGTCATGCTGAGAGCGGACAGATCTGCGACGTTCGCACGAGCGTCATCGTCGGGAACGGAGGTCAGCTATGAGAGAGAATGAGAATCTTATGGCTTCCGACGAGAATATAGTCGCCGTAAGAGAACAGCTGAGCGAGATAATCGAAGATGATAAGATAGCCGATATACTCGGCAGGGAATGCGTGGAGCACCTGAAAGAGTTCAGGGCTCTGGTAGATAAAAGGTGCGAAGAGCCTTTCACACTGGTGATACTGGGCGATTTCAAGCGCGGCAAGAGCACGATAATCAATGCGCTGCTGGGCAAGAAGCTTGCACCGATAAATGTTACACCCGAAACTTACACCATCAACGAGATATCATTCGGGCATACCCAGACCGTTGAGGCTATACTTGAGAACGGTCAGAGAGTGCCGCTGGTACTTGAAGATATCACCAGAGAAAATCTGGAGAAGAGAATGAAGCTCTTCCCCGCAAAGATAAGCTGTGTACAAATAAAGGACAATGCACCGATACTGAAAAGCATGAGGATAGTTGATACTCCAGGTCTTTCCGACCTGGAGAGCCTTGACAAGCAGGTGCAGGACTATATCGTCAATGCTGATGCTATTATGTACGCGGCAAGCTGTCTGTTGCCCTTTTCAGAGTCAGAGCAGCTGTTTCTGGCAACACACGTATCACCCCAGAGGTTCGGTATGCTGTATGTGCTGGTGAATATGATTGACGCACTGAATTCGATGGCGGACGTAAACAAGATAATGCGCAGGTTCAGGGGAATATCCGAGAGGATAGTGCCCAATGCCTTCGTATACGGCATAAGCGGCGGTGATGAACTCAGGCGTAAGCTTGGTGAGGAAAGACCCGCCGATAAAGGCACAAGGGAGTTCTACGAAACACAGTTCTTCCAGTTTGAACTTTCGCTGAACAGAGATATCATCATGCAGAAAGACGTTATACGCTCCAAGCGTGTGCTGACGATGCTCGACCGTATGCACGCCGAGATAAGCTCGCGTCTGCGCATGATAAGCGATATGGCTGATATGGATAAGCAGCTTCTTGAAGACAAGGCAAGAGAGTTCGAGGAGAAGTGCGACCAGCTTGCAGCCGAGCTTGAAAAGAGAAAGCCAATGCTGCATCTTTCGATACTCGAAATGCAGCAGGAAGCCGAAACATGGATGTATGAGTTCTTTGCAAAGCTGAGGACAAGTATACTGGAATGCAGGGCTAAGGACGAGATGGGCGAGGATATCTATTCCCCCGAGGATATAGAAAAGTACTTCTATTCGTTCCTGATGGAGAAGGTCAGCGAAGCTTACCGTACCTGCATAGAGTGCCACAGGGACGCTATAACCGAGCTTACCGACAAGATGAGCCGCGAGCTTGCTCAGGCACTGGGCATCACCAATGTGGCAGAGGTAAGCAAAGCACCCTCCGTTGACAGACTGATGATGTCCGCAAACAAGAACGTCACCAGAAGCGTTATGGGCGTAAAGCTCTTTGGTACCAGCGAGAATTTCTCGCCTGCCGCCATGAGTACTTTCTCGCTTATAATGAAGAAGAAAAAGCAGACAGATATCATAGATATCGCCCTTGAAAACTACGACGAGATAAGAATAAACATCGTCAAGGATATCAAGACCGTTTATCAGGATCTTGAAGTCAAGGCGATATCCAGACTTGAAAGCCTTTACAAATACCAGGTCGAACTCAGCAGGAATGCCATCGACCAGGCTAAGGAAATGGTGGATAACGAGGATAAGAGTGAACTGCTGGCAACACTGGCAGATGCACTGAAACGCCTTGAAGCACCCAAGCAGATACTTGACGCAAATCTGCCTGCATAAAAACTGAATATCTATGATTTGAGGGAAGTCCTTTTAAAAGGGCTTCCCTCAATGTTTTTTATAGACGTTAAATATCAGCCGTATATTCAGGCGTTGCTGTCTATCAGACCCGAAGCTATCCTTACAATGAGAATAAACAGGTAAATAATGACGGCGGGTCTGGTGAAGATGGTTGCCATGACGGCTTTTTTATCGGTGGAGTTCTGACCGTCAGCAGTGGTGAATGCGCTTGCTCTTGTCATGAGGATGTATACGCCGATGAGTGCAATGAGTATCTGTATGATGCTGTTGACTGTTGAGGTGTAGGCAAATCCCATAGCATTGGCAAGGGTCGAAAAACTCACGACGATATTGTTCAGCGAGTGTATCACCAGCGAGGGCATTATCGATTTACAGCTGACTGCGATGTAGGCGTACATAAGTCCCGTACCGAAAGCGGCAACAGCCTGGGGGATATTTCCGTGCATAAGACCGAAGCACAGCGCCGAGAAAAATACAGCAGGGAACTCACCATACTTTGAAAGCGAACCGAGTATCATGCCGCGGTAAATTACCTCTTCGATAAGTGGCGCCATGATGCCTATATAGAGAAACTGGAAGACTACCGCAAACGTCGAGGGCTTGTCGATGGAGAAATCAGCTTCGGGGATAGTGACACCTGCCGTATTCATGAAGTTCACAAATATGGCTACGATGGCGGACATGACTATGTTCATCACAAAGCAGGCAGGGAAGTAATGCACTCCCATTTTTGCGCCCTTGACCGATGGTTTAAGATAACCGCGGAAACTGAATCCCAGAACTATACAGCCGAAAAGCAGGGTCAGTATAAGGGAAGACAGAGTGAGGGACGTGTTCATTATCATCGAGTAAGTGGTTGATGATATCGTGCTTTTGTAATCGCTTTTCAGTAACTCGACAGCGCTGTTGTATGAGAGAAATTTACCCGAGAGCACACGGCAGGTAACTAAAACGCCGACTTCGCTCATTATAGAAAGAAACACCCTGTATAGGATAAGCATAACGCCGAGTTTAAGGCAGTCGCTTTTCAGGGAGGAGGTGTCCTTGTAGTCGGGCTGTATGTATATCATTTCGTTGTTCAAACAGAATTCAGCTCCTTTGTGGATATATAGATTTAGTATATCATATTTTTGGGGAAAAGTAAAGTAGCGGGGGAAGTGGTATGCTAAATTATTGGCATTCACACAAAAAAAGCGGAGAGCCCTACCTCTCCGCTTTACTATCAGCATCACTGTTTCTTTTTCTTCATAATAAGTATCACTACTCCAACAATCGCAAGTACTCCCACAACCGCGATCACAACAAACAATGTTTTCGCCGCAGATGTCCAGTGTTCCTCACCCGGAACTGTTACAGTATAGCTGTAATTGCCCTTGCGCAGTTCGGTGTCTACCATCTCGGCTATGATCTTATGTCCCTCTGCATTGGGGTGGATATCATAAGATGCAATGTTCGTCAGCTCGGCATTTTTGCCCTCAAAACGACTTCCCACATCTATTACCGTGTAATGATGCACACCGTCCTTGTCAGCGCCGTCCTTGACTATATCATTGAATCTATCGATCTTGCCCTCGGCATACTCAACCAGCATTTTCCAGTCGGAGAAAAACTCAACAGGGTTGTAAAGAGTCTGTATGTAGATCTCGCCGTCGGTGCGGTCGCGAATCTTCTGTTCGATGATAGCCAGATTAGCTTCATAGCCTTTGAGTGCATCATCTATCTCGTCACTCATGGAAGTCAGCTGAGTTATAGCGTCTTTGAAATTCACCCTGTCAAAGTCAAAATCGCCTGTTGAACTGTCCCAGCCGAGATTTTCAGCAGCCCCAAAGATTATATGCAGTATGTCATTTCCGCCGATGGAAACTACTACCGCTTCGCTGTCTTTCAGGTCGGCATCTATCTCGCCGCTGTCCAGCAGGTCAATAAGATCCTGAGAAGTATCGCCTGAAACAGCATCGTTTTTCATTACGAAATCGCAGCCTTCTTCTGTAAGTAAAGCGGCATAATCGTTGCCGATGATATTTGCGTATGAATTACAGTGATAGAGGTCGGACTTGTCATATCCCTCCAGACCGTAGCCCGCAGCTATGGAATCACCGAGGAATACCAGCTTCGGCGGTACGGGGAGAGTTCTTTCTTCTTCGACCATCTCGCGGGTCTTCAGGCTGCATGAACACATACTAAGCGCCGCAGCGCAGGCTGTTACAAAAGCAGTGATCTGTTTCTTCATAGGACAGCACCTCCCTTATTTGCCTTTGGTTATCGCCGTTCTTATTGCACGAAGTTCGTCTGGCTTGAGTTCGCGGTACTCGCCGGGTTTCAGCATACCCAACTTTATAGGACCGATGGCGGTACGTTTCAGTCTTGCAACTTCAAGTCCCACAGCTTCGCACATTTTTCTTATCTGTCTGTTCCTTCCCTCGTGGATAGTCATTTGCAGAACGACTCTTCCGGGCTGCTTATCCAGCACCATTACGGAACATTCCGAGGTCATTCTGCCGTCTATCTCAACGCCCGAAGCAAGTTTTACCAGCTGTTCATCGTTGATATCGGGGCGCACTGTTACACGGTAGGTTTTGTTTACGTGCTTTGAGGGATGCATTATATCGTTTGCGAAAGCGCCGTCGTTTGTAAGCAGCAGCAGACCCTCTGAATTCTTATCAAGTCTTCCCACGGGGTAAACTCTTTCAGGCAGATCTTTCAGCAGATCGGTAACGCACTTTCTGTCAAGTTCGTCATTCATCGTGGTAACATAGCCGCGGGGCTTGTGAAGCATTATGTAATAGAGTGTGCGCTTTCTGGGCTGATCTATCTTGATGCCGTCCACAGCTATCAGGTCTTTGCCGGGGAGTGCCTTGTCACCCAATGAACATGGTCTGCCGTTGACAGTTACCTTGCCTGCGGCGATATATTCTTCTGCTTTTCTGCGGGAACAGAACCCGCTCTCTGCTATTATTTTCTGTATTCTTACTTTCTCCATATTGACCCTGCCTTTTCAGTATTCTTCGCCCGAAACTTCCTATCCGAGCGTTATTATTCCATTATCGATGATATAGCGCAGATTACTTCGGTTGAGCATCCAACTTTTATTTTTTGCACCATTTATGTAATCGACAGCCTGCTGTTTTTCCTCAGCCGAAAGCCTGTCATATAATTCCTGCGCCTTATTTTTTATGGCATCTTTGCCGAGTATATCCGCAATAAGATCAAAGTGCACATTGTACTCATAAAAATGCTCATCAAGAAGCTTCTTCGCAGCTTCCGTCCTGTCCTGTTCAAACATATCTGCCAGATAAACGGCTGTATTTTCAAAGCGTTCTTTCAGTTCGACAAATACCTTTTTAAGCTTATCCTCAGTTGAGATATCAAACCAGCCGCTATCTTCGGGGGTGTACATCAAGGTCGCTGTTACGCTGTTTACGTTCAGCTTTTTATCATAGCTTTTATTCCACATACTGAATCCTGCATTGATCTCAACACGTTCATGTGAAGAATTCCATTTTGAGGAATAAAAGTCTATCTCAAAAACCAGATCACCAACTGTCTTTTTCAGACACCTCTGACTTTTTAGATATTTCCAGCCGATAGCTTCTGAAAGAGAAGTTATAAGTTTTTCTATGGCTTCATCAACAGCAAAGATGTATCCCATTTTTCAGGTCTCCTTTTAAAAGCCGCATATCAGCTGGATATTACGCCCATATCTCCTCGTATCCCTGTATTTCCTGTACTGCTTCATCCGAAGCTCCCAGTGCTTTCAGCTCGTCAGGTGAAAGTCTGCCCTCACGCGCCAGCTTTTCTGTGATATCCGATGGCAGTTTTTTACCGTAGTAGTCCTCTGCCCACTGACAGAACTCTTTTGCATCGTCCGTGAGATAACCCATCAGCCAGTCTTTTCCGCCGTCTGAGTTCTCTGCGGGATTTTCATTCCATGTATCTCCGCCGTCTGTCGTCCACAGGCAGAAGGTTGTCTCGTCCAGTTCGTCCTGTTCAAAAAGCCTTATCAGTACACTGGGCATACCCCTGAAAACTTTCTCGAAAAAACCAAAGTTCGGTATATCAGCAGCCAGCTGATTCAGGTCGCTTTCGTGGTCGAAGCCCTTTATAACGATGCTGCTGCCTTTTATATATATCCACATACGGTCTCCGCCGCCGTTATCGAATATATGCCAGATAAGGTCGCCCTCACGTCCCGCGGACATCAGCCTCAGCCAGTCCTCGGAGGTCAGTGCCATATCCAGTATCGTCAGCGCCCGCAGGCGGATTTTCAGCTGTTCTGCTGTGATGTTTTCCATATTTTTCTCCTCAAATATCTGTATCCATATTGTTCAGTACGATTATGCAGTGGGAGTTTCAACAATACAGAACTCATCGTCTCCCAAAAGGTCAACCGAAATGTAATCTCCGCATTCTGTGGCGAACGATGTAGTACCGAATATTATCGACATGGTATGATAACCATCATCTATTTTCAGATCTTTCTTCGGATAAAAGACAAATATTTTTCCAATGCCGCCTTCAGCATCTGTTTCAAATCGGTAGCCTTTTGATACAGGTTTGTAAATGGGCGGAGTGGAAGAGTATCCTGCTTTTTCATAACTT
>NZ_JAILMR010000092.1 GCF_024692365.1 Ruminococcus sp.
TTCAACAATACTGAAGATCGTGTAAGATGGGCTAAGTCTTATCTTTCAAAGGCTAAGGAAAAGGGTATCCCCTGCGTTCTGTGGGATAACAACGTTATAGGCGCAAACGATGGTGAAGCTCACGGTTATCTGAACCGTGCAAACTGCACATGGTACACCAATTCCAAGCCCGTTATCGAAGCTATGATGGAAGTTTACAACATCAACTCCAACACAGGCGGAGAGGTAAACTCCAACTACATCTGGTCCAAGGTAAATGTTGGTTCTAACTGGATAGAGCTGTTCAAGAGCAATGATGGCAGAACTATCGAGGCATGGAAGAACTTCACAGTTGCTGGCTGGAATAACTTCGCTAACAACAACTATGACTTCGTTCTCGTTTATGATTCCGCAAATGAGCCTGAGCTGGTTCTCCAGGATGCAAACTATGATTACTGGAATCGTGTACAGTCAAGCGATAACAGCGGTACTCCTTTCGTTAAGAAGTTCACTTACAGTGATCTGACTTCAGCTGTTGCAGGCAGCGGTATGACCGTTAGCCAGATGAAGAACCTCTTCATCAGTGCTACAATGGGCGAGCTGACAGCTTACGGTCTGTATGCTGTTCCTACTGGCACTCCCATTCCTGATCCTCAGCCCGATCCCGATCCTCAGAACAGTGATACATATCCTAAGAGCATTACTGTAAACTACAGCGCTCAGTATCACCAGATCCAGTTCATCTGGAGCGCAGTTCCCAATGCACAGAACTACGGTATCGCAGTTTATCTGGCAGGTAAGTGGAGAGTTCAGACTTCCTACATCCCTGCTTCTACCAGAAGCTATGTAACACCCAAGAACCTGACACCCGGCATGAGCTACAAGGTAGCTATCGCAGCTAAGGTAAACGGTACATGGGATACTGCAAATGCTATCAAGAACGCTGTATTTGTTACTGTAAGATAATTATCAGCAGATAGTTTAGCATAATTTCACAAGATCTCACCGACATCTCCGTGGCAGATATCTTCTGCCGCAGAGGGTCGGTGTTTTTGTTTTCTCACGATGATTGACCTGCCCCGCGAACTGTGCTATAATTGTAGTAATCATTAACTGTCACACCAATAAAGGAGGAGTTTCAAATGAATAAAACAGAGATCCGCGTTGAACCTTTCGTTTCGGTCAACGGCATAAAATTCGGTACATCAAGGGAAGAGATATGGAAAATACTGGGCGAGCCCGAGGATTCTTTTCTTAAAGGCGATGATGATATAGAAACGGACTGCTACTCCTGCTACCATATTTACTATGATGAGGGCTATAAGTTTGAAGCCCTTGAAGTTGTCTACGTTGACGAAGCTGACATCTTCTACGATGGTGAAAAAGTCCCCGAAACTTATGATGAACTTCTTGCATTTTTTGAGTCACGTTTTGACGATGTGGAAGAGGACGGTGCAGGCTTTCTGTCCGTAAAGGGTTCTGTCGGTGTCTATGTTGAAGATGCCGATGAATACGATACTATCCTGTTCGCAAGAAAAGACTATTACGCTGATATTTAACGAGAGGTAAAAAAATGACAGCTCTGCTTTTAGCCGTGATATATCTTGCTTTCATAAGTCTTGGTCTCCCCGATTCACTTCTAGGTTCGGGCTGGCCTACCATGCAGAAGGACTTTGGCGTGCCCTCATCATACGCAGGATATGTCTCAATGTCCATATCATTCATGACGATAATCTCAGCTCTTATCGCCCCAACACTTATACGCAGATTCAAAACAAACCAGATAGTCGTGTTCTCAATACTTTTGACCGTTCTTGGGCTTATGGGATTTTCGTTCACCTCAAGCTACGCTATGCTTTTCCTTTTCGTAATACCCTACGGACTTGGCGCAGGTTCAGTGGATTCCGCACTCAACAACTACGTGGCGAAGCATTATTCATCATCGGTGATGAACTTCCTCCACTGCTTTTACGGCGTGGGCGCAATGATAAGCCCCTACATAATGTCACTTGCACTTTCCCGCGCCCGCTGGAATGAGGGCTACCGCTGGACGGCGTATATACAGTCGGGGATAATGCTTGTCTGTCTGCTGTCTTTTCCGCTGTGGAAGAAAAATGCTGAAACCTTCGACGATGACGAAAGCGACAGCGCAGGCATAGGTGCCGCTTTGAAGATTCGCGGCGTTATCCCCACGCTGATAGCTTTTTACGCCTACTGTTCGGGCGAAGCGACCTGCTTCCTCTGGACTTCCAGCTATTTCGTCGGTACAAAACATGGCATAAGCGCCGAACTTGCCGCCGCATTCGGCTCCCTGATATTCGGCGGACTAATGCTGGGTCGCCTGATATCCGCATTCGTATCAAACAAGCTTGGGGACAAACTGCTGATACGCATCGGCATAGCCGTTGAAGCAGTGGGCATACTGCTGATTTTCCTGCCCCTGAAAGGCTATATCCCCGCGGCGGTCGGATTCGTGGTAACAGGCATCGGCATGGGACCCGTCTACCCTGCGATACAGCATATGGCACCCGAAAACTTCGGCAGAAAAAACAGCGCCGCCGTGATAGGTCTGCAAATGGCGTCCGCATACATCGGCAGTACATTCATGCCCATGGTATTCGGACTTTTGCAGCAAGCCCTCGGCATCGCGATAATGCCAATGTATCTCGCGTTTTTCGCATTACTTAGCATAAGCTTGCTTGAATTCGCATACAAGCGTATACCATCGCATACGACCGTATAATCAAATATACCAAATCATACGACTGCGTACCAGAACATACGGTGGTATACCAAATTATACGAATGCATACCAAAACATACGACCGTATACCAAATCATACGAAAGCATACCAAAATATACGGCGCGGCAAACGAATGCCAATAAAACAAAAAAGGAGACCGCTATGAGTAAACTCAGAATAGTATTGTTACAGCTGACCCCCACAGGCACAGTCGAGGGCAATCTCGAAAAAGGCATAGCCGCCTGTAAAGAAGCAAAGTCACAGGGGGCAGATATCGCACTTTTCCCCGAAATGTTCAGCATAGGCTACGATATCTACGAACCGCCCGCCGAAGAATGGACAGCCCGCGCTATTCCCGCAGATGATGATTTCGTGCAGTCCTTCGGCAGACTTTCCGCTGAACTTGATATGGCGATAGGCATAACTTTCCTCGAAAAGCACGACCCAAAGCCACTGAACACTCTTGTTCTCTTCGACCGTCACGGTAGGGAAGTCATGAAGTATTCAAAAGTTCACACCTGTGATTTCAGTGCAGAAGTAGCGCTTTCATCGGGTGACGGGTTTAAGGTCTGCGAACTTGATACCGCACTCGGCATGGTCAAAGTCGGCGCGATGATCTGCTTTGACCGCGAATTCCCAGAAAGCGCAAGAATACTAATGCTGAAAGGCGCAGAGATAGTCCTCGCCCCGAATGCCTGCCCCATGGAGATAAACCGTCTTTCCGCCCTGAGAACAAGGGCATACGAAAACAAGATCGCCGTTGCGACCTGCAATTATCCCGATAACGTCCCCGATTGCAACGGTCATTCCACCGTATTCGATGGTATCGCATGGTTTCATGACGAACCGGGCGTTCGCGATATGTGCATACTTGAAGCCGACGGAAGAGAGGGCATATTCACCGCTGATATCGACCTTGATAAGCTTCGCAGTTACCGTGAAAATGAAGTAATGGGCGAAACCTACCGCAAACCATGGGCGTACAGCGACCTCACCGCCAATAGGTAAATATCTGCCGACCAATACCGATCAGGAGGAACACTATGAGTATTTTTGACTAGATCAGAAACTGGGAGAAAACCGAGGGTAAGGAACTTATTTCTAAGCTGACCGACACCCCCGACCCCGTTATCCTCGATTACGGCTGCGGCGAAGGGGATTACTCCATCGCAGCGGCTTATGCTTTCGACCAGAAATGCAGGATATTCGCGGTTGATATAAAAAAGCAGATACTCGATCAGGTAAACGCAAAAGCTGAGGAAAGAAACATCAGCTGTATAACCACCGCCATCGGCAGAGAAGATTTCCGCCACGATTTTGATGACGAAACTTTTGATCTTGTTATCTATTCTGATATCTTCCACGGCGAAGAAAAGGTCTACGGCGGACTGCACCGCTTCACAATGATAGAAGAAGCACAAAGGACGCTGAAAAAAGGCGGAGTACTTGCAGTACTGCCTTTCCACCTCTCAAATTTCCGCAATAAGGAAAAGAAAAAATGCAAATACACCTACAAAAAACTGATCGATGAGATTTGTGAACAGGGATTTGAGTACATCGAAAAGAACCTCGAAGGCATACATTTTGAAAAAGCATACAGCCCCTATTACCAGCAAAAAGGCGGTATCAGCCTTGATGACCTTGAGCGCGGGAAGGTGCTTGTGTTTAAAAAAAGGTGAAAAGCCATAAATTAAACCGTGCAGAGATGAGGTTTTCTGCACGGTGTTTTCGTTGATATAATATCATCTCAGACAAAAACATACCGCAGTCCCTGCCTTTAATAACAAGAACTGCGGTATGATTTATATTACAATTTTGATAAAAAATCTTTGGAATCTTATAATTGACAAAATAATTAAATTATGATATAATTATTTAATTGTAAATTAAAAGTTTACTCTGTTTTTTAACTTAATCGTAATTACCAAAGCCACCAGTCAAACCATTCCAGCATATTGTTGCCTCCTTTTCTTAGTTTTGTTGTATCTCTTGTTCCGATGGTCTTATTATAATATACTTTTGGCGATTACGATATTCATTTGGAGTAAATGGTATATGATACGGAGTAAATTGCATTAATTGATACTATGGGTATTTAAATGGAGGAGAAACACATGAAAATCGCGATTTGTGACGATCAGATGGCTATGCACACAGAGTTAAAAAAACATCTGGAAAATTATGCCCAAAAGAGAAACCTTATAATGATCTACAATGACTACACCAACGGTTTTGACCTTATCAGCAGTCAGAACGAGTACGACATTATTTTTATGGATTATCAGATGGCAGAGATAGACGGTCTTGAAACTGCCAGACAAATAAGAAAGAAAAATACTGATACTACCATAATTTTCCTGACCAGCTTTCCCGATATCGTCTTTGATACCTTTGAAGTTAATGCTTACAGGTTTTTAGTTAAACCGATAGATGATAAAAAACTGGAGTCTGCACTGGATTCGTTTCTTGCAGATAATGATGAATCGAATTATATTCTCATAAAGACCGATGATAGCAACAAAAAGATAAATATAAACGATATAATTTATATCGAAGCATCAGACAAATACTGCAACATCAGGACGAATGAGGGTACTGTACTATTTAAAAAGACTTTGTCTGAAATTGAAAAGATGCTCCCCGAGGATAAATTCTTCCGATGCCACAGAACATATCTGGTAGGATTCCGACATATCGTTTCACATACATCTACCGATATTCTTTTTGATAATAAGGAAAGAGCGCTTATCAGCAGGGTAAAGATATCGCCGTTCAAAAAAGCCTTTACCAACTATATCAAGAGATATAACTTCCAGAAGGTGAACTGACAATGACGATCATTTCTTATTTTGTACTGCTTGCCAACATTTTAGAGCAGTTCCTGATAGTTAAGCTTTCAAAAACAGTATGCGATTTCAAGTCATCACGCATCAGATATTTAGGCTATTTTCTTCTGATCCTCGTTATGCTTCCGGGACCTATAATTATGATCAAGCCTGATTTTTGTTCAAAAGAATTGCTTATGATACTGCAATTGGTTTATTTCTTCGGACGTTTAGCATCATACAGCATCATATTCAAGGAGTTCAGCCTGAGAGTACTTTATATTTTCCTGCTGACTATGCTTCCGTCGCAGATATATCTGAATATCTGCATTGCATTTATTGATAATTATGAGCTTTGCAATCTTGTCTCATTTATAGTGGATTCACTAATCATAGCGTTCATACTTATCTATTTAAAAAGTAAAAAGATTGATATCGTTGCTCGCAAGGTCATAAGTTCTTTACCGAAAAAGCTATATATAAATGTTCTTTTGATATCATATATAGCTGTAATATTTGTCATGGGAGAGAACAAGCCGGATCATGAGCTGTATTACAAAAGATATATTCTGCCATGTATGATAGGTCTGATAATTTTTGCATTCTCCATTATAAAGATAAGCATATCCGAAGCCGAAAAGAAAACTACCATAGATATGCTTTCAAAACAGATGGAAAACGAGATAAAGTATTATGAAAAGATAAACACCATCTATGGCGAATTCAGAAGCTTCCGCCATGATTTTAAAAATCACATAATCTGTCTGAGCAGTCTTATTGAAGCAAATGAAAAAGATAAAGCACTTGAATACATAGATGAGATAGAAAAACTTTCATCTGTTGAGAAAAAGCAGTTCAATACAGGAAATATAATTATTGACGCACTTATGAATGATAAAAATGACAGGGCATCAACCGTAAATACCAAGATAGTTTTCTCAGGCATTGTACCCACGACAGGAATAAGTAACGTTGACCTGTGCATAATAATGGCAAATGCGATAGACAATGCTATTGAAGCCTGCGGCAAGGATACTTCTGGAAAGCAGAAAGAGATAAATGTTAAAGCAAGCTTTCAGCAGGGGTATTTCTTCTTTACTATCACAAATCCGATATATGAGTCTGTGGAAATAAAAAACCACAAAACTATCGCAACTACAAAGAGCGATAAAGAACACCATGGCTTCGGTGTATCGAACATTCTGCGAACTGTCAAAAAATACGACGGTGAAGCAGAACTGTCTTCGGACGATAAACAATTTACCCTTGACCTTAACCTGGCGCTGAAATCAGAAGAGATATAAATGCTGTTCACTTCAAATTTTATACCGTTCACTCCATAACAGTAGACGCTGTCATACATTTAATGATACAATCTTAGTAAGAGAAATATGCTATGTTGAACTATGATAACAACAAGTATCTTTTATATTTCCAACAGATATGGATGGGGTGAAACAAATGCAATATATCCAACACATGAATGTATACGCTGAAAATCTTATAAGCTATCTTACAAACATAAAAAAGGCGGATATACCGAAAGTAATACAGCATATCCATGATAATCTTTCGGCGCTGGGATTTTCGGCTAATGGCAGATTTATATTTACATTCAAGGAAAATGATATATCCGATGAAACGCATTCTGCTGAAATATTGATACCTGTAAAGGGCGAAATAACGCCTTCGGAAAACTACGGTAAAAAGCCGATCTTCCGTTTGGTAAATGCTGTAATGACAAGGCATGAGGGCAGTGTCTCTGATATTTCCAGAACAGAAACAGCCCTGAAAGATTATATACAAAAAAATAATTATGAGCCGATAACAAATGCTTATTATGTAGTAGTAAGAAACGGCGATACTTTCGGCTCGGATTGTATTTTTGAGGTTTATATCGGTATAAATTATAATTCTCTGTGAAAACTTAGAAACGGCAGTGCATTTTGTATGCACTGCCGTTTTGGCATTTATTGATGATTAAGAATCAGACGATGAATGGATAAAAGCCTCATATCCGCGTCGGACATGGGGCTTTTAGTTTACCAATAAAAGACAGGCACCTTATCGAAGTACCTGTCTTTTCTCTTTTCGTCGTTATGTATTTACGTTATATGCTTATAACCGAAATTAGTAATTAGAGTGTGTGTGCGATGCCAAAGAATATGATTTATTTCTGTTTGCATTGATCTCGTTTACGTAATTCTGGCAGTTTGTGCAGTTGTAAAGACCTGCAGGAAGGTTGGTGTAGTAGCCGGGATCAAGTCTTGTACCGTAGTAACTGCCTTCACGGATCGAGAAATCGAGGTGGGGACCGGTGCTATTGCCGGTGCTGCCAACTTTACCGATCTCTGTTCCGGCGGAAACGGTTGCACCGTTGGCAACAG
Organism: Ruminococcus sp.; assembly: GCF_024692365.1. Taxonomy (GTDB): domain Bacteria; phylum Bacillota; class Clostridia; order Oscillospirales; family Ruminococcaceae; genus Hominimerdicola. The sequence goes on from NZ_JAILMR010000092.1 coordinate 7,936, forward strand.
TGATCTGGCTTAAGTGCATATAAACTGTCAGGTAGGTTGCTCCGTTGATTTTATGAGTGATCACAACGTAATTACCCGCACCGCCGTTATAGCCGTAATAGGTCTGTACAGTTCCTCCGGCTGCTGCTTTAACAGATGTACCTGCGGCTGCTGCAATATCGATCGCACCATGATTTCTGCCGTCATTGAATGCTGAGGAAATTGCCTTGCAATCCGGAACAGGCCAGTTAAAAGGTCTTTCATTGATGCTTATGCTGTAACCGTGGTTATTTTTGCTTGACCATGTGGTAGCATTGTTAGAATTTCTGGAAATGATCTTGATCTCACCCTCATCACTTATTGTAAGATAAGCGCCCTTTTTGCCGTTTGTCTGAGTGTTCCAGATAGCCTTTCCGTCGGATCTGTAGATAACAAAGTTGCCGTCACCCTGAAGAACGCACTTTGTACCGCCTCTGTTCTCGGTCTGAGAGCTCCATATAGGTGAATAAGCCTTGTCAGTGGTCTTGTTGTAATGGTATATAACGAGGTTGCCGTCGCCCTGGAATACAAGTACATAATTCTGAGAAGGTGATTTATAGAATTTACCCTGTACCAGATCTGCGTTGCCGTTCTTTGCATCAACAACGGTACCTGCGTTGACTGCTGCACTTGCAACTACTGCATTACCAAGTACGGCACTACCAATTGTGCTGTTTGCGGGTATAGCAGCTGCCATTGAGAACATACAGCCTGTTGCTGCCAAAGTGCTGATGACCTTCTTCATTGTTCCTGTTACGTTGTTTGTTTTCATTTTGTTTCTTCCTTTCAGATTTTAAAATTTTAGGTTCCAATTCAAATGCAGTTTACAAAATCCTATATTTTTTCCTGTTCAGACCGAACCGATAATCAAGTGAATTACCCAAATGCTCTGCTTGGAAATTACGGATTTTAGTTTGTTGCATCTCGTTGTTTGACTGTACTTGAAGTATAGCACACCGTGGCAGGAAAGTCAGTTTTTTGAGAGTGAGCGGTAGAAAAATCGGAGTGAGCGAAAATATACTTTAAAAATAAAAAGGACCGTGTAGGGATATTATTCCGTACACGATCCGTATTTGGGGAATCAAGTCCGATCTTCGCGTATCGAACTTTTATCAGAAGCAGTTTGTATCAATAAGCTCGCCGTTATCAAAACGCCAGAAGTATGAGCTGCCGGTGTATAATCCATCAAGGGGTTCGCCGTTTTTGTCATAAGCATACAGCTTGTCGCCCTTTCTTCCGAATGCGATAGCCATAGATGTGTTAGGTCTGTGCAAAATAACTTTGCCCTCAGAGTCTATGTAGAACCAGATGTGATGAACATCGGGCAGATTTCTGATATTGATACGAGTGGTCATATACCATTCATCCTTTATAATATTGCCCTCTTTATCATGCATCCTGAATTCATCGTCAAGGTAACTATTGACCTTATACCAGTCATATATGTCTTTTTCATCAAGAACCAGTTCTCTGCCGTTGCGGTCGATTGTCCAGTTAGCTTTGTCAGATGCATCGATAAAGCCGATAAGACCTGCATCGATATAGGACTTCAATATCTTCTCGCTCTTTGCTGCATTCTTTACATTTTCAGGGTCGAGATCATCGCCGCAGCTGTAAATGAGAAGCTGTGTGTTGTCATCGTTGTAGATGAAACGGAAAGAATCTTTGCCAACAACGTGCTTATTCTTGGAAGCTCTGAAAAGATCATAGAAGTTTACTGCTGCAAGGCTTGCATCGTAGTTGTGCTCATCGGTCATGATCACTGCTTTGTCTTTTGGTTCTTTCAGATTCTGGAGAAACTCTCTGCTGAGAGTCATTTTCTTGACAATGTCGCTGTCGCAGTTATCGATATAAACATTGTTATCAAATCCTCTGAATGTTGAAAGATCATCTTCATCGCTGAGATTCTCCATTACTTCGTATGCTCTTTCGTTGCAGCATCCTGTGATATCGAACTTGTACCACTTTCCGCCGATCTCATTGCCGTTCTTATCTGTGAACTTTGATACATATATCTGGTTTGTAGCGTGGGCAGGCAGACCCATCAGCAAATTCTTTACGCCGATCCGGTCAAGAACAAGTGAGTATGTCTTTGCGATACCGTCGCAAACTGTAAAGCGTACATTCATGCCTGCATTCTCGGAACAGCAGCATGATCTTGCAAGGTCTAACGATGAATACAGACAAGTTGGGTAGAGTGAGAACTCATTTGCAGAAGTATACCATCTGGTGTAGTAAACGTTGTAAGCAATGTACTTTGCAGCGATAAGTGCTTTCTCAGCATCGTTCATCTTATCAAAATTCGCGGTATTTCTTATCTTAGCTTCGATCATGTCAAGCTGTCTTTCTGTTTCTTCTGTCATGAAAGCAGTGCTATTGAAAGAACTGTTGTATTTGTACATCTGATCTTTGAGATATGAATCGCTGTTTGCAAAAGAAGTGTAGTTAACAGTTGCAAGATTTTTGCAGCCGCAGAAAGCATCTTCGCCGATAAACTTGATATTAAAGCTGTTGTTCTCATTTCTTTCAAATATGAGATTGGTGAAAGCATCAGCTTTGTTTTCAGCTATTTTTACGCTGATCGCAGTTACGCAGGCAGGGATAGTAAGGTTTCCGTTCTGATCGACAGCTCTGGAAAAATCGATATCATAAGCAACAGCGCTGACCGTGCCGTTTGCAGCGGGAGAACCCTTCAGCACCTTAACACCGTTGTAGTCTTTGTTGTTATTGCTGTCATTAAAGAAGGGAGTGTTTTCAAAAGAAGTCTTGTCGATAGAGATATTAACAGGGAAAATCACTTCCTTGAGAGAAGTACAATCCTTGAAAGCGTTCTTTTTGATAACAAGCGGGTTTGATGCGGTGATCATTCCTCTTGTAGGAAGACGCTTGCCGAATTCATCTATCCAGTTGGGCTGCTCATAGTTGACAAACTCAACCTTTTCCAGAGTGGTAATACCTGAAAAAGCATTCTCTGATATTGCTGTTACAGGATAGATCCTGTCGGTCTTGATATCATAGATCTCACCGGGTATCACGATCTCCTTGTCGGTATTCTCGGCAGAAAATCCGGTAATAGTTGCAGTTACCTCAGAATTTGCACCATCATTTTCTGAAACGGTATAAGAAAACTTGCTTGTTATCGCATAAAGCAGAGAGCAGTAGTCATCGGGTGAAAGTACATTGTCTTTGTTGAGATCGTATTTTGCATCATTGTTGTTTTTGATCACAAGGCTGTTATAGGTTATGCTTCCGTCATCGTTTTTCTGATAATAATCGGTATTTCTTGTCTGATAGAGATCGTTGATGTATCTCTCAGCTGATTTTACATCATAGAAATTGAGATCGCCGTCTTTATTGACGTCTATCTTTGTGTTGTCCAGCTTTTTGACATCAGTTTCGATTTTTCTGATCGATTTGCCGAACTCCTGTTCCTGCTCTTTTGCAAAAACATTTGCGGGAGAAACCAAAACAGTTCCGCAAGCCATTATTATCGCTGAAAGCAGCGCACTCAGCTTTTTGATATTGTTCATAATAGATCAATTCCTCCTGATAGATTATACGTTTTGATAATTAAGCAAAGCGTATAAAAAAGTTAGGTTTATATTCCGGTTAAAAAATGGTCGCGCGACAAGAGTTTATTATACTCGGATCATTCTGAAATTCAATAGATTTAACAATAATTTAATATAAAGTATCCCTATTCAATAATCGAATAATGATATAAGGATAATTCGATTAATATTTCATACAATAAAATTGTGGAGATACCACAATCATCTCAATATTAACTTAGATAAATCACATTGTTGCTAAATATCTAACCCGAAATTAACTTTGATGTCCTTTTCTATATAACTTGACTATCCTCAATAATTAATTTTTGCTACATATAAAAAGATACATGGACAATTCCTTCATATATTAAAAATCTAACATTAAATTTTTGTATAACTTAAAGTTTTTCAGCGATTGTTTGGGTGAAATGCTGCTTCTTAAATTATATGTTTTGACGAAAAATAATGTCATATCAACACTTGATTTTTACAAATAAAACAATTCGATTCAACACTGCGGAAAATATAACCGTTCTGGCATGAAAATATATGCACAACAAAAACGGATAGCCGTCCGAAATGGACAGTCTATCCGTTTTGCGTTCATGATATTTTACTAATGTCAGCCGATCACTTTACGGTAATGGTACCTGAATATTTGATAGCATTTGCTGTATCCCAAGTGCCGTTCACTCTTGCAGCGATCGCAACTTTATAAGTTTTGCCGGGTGTCAAATTCTTAGGAGTAATGTAAGAAGTGCCAGTGATATCCTGATTCTGAACCTTCCACTTGCCTGCAAGGTATACAGCTATGCCGTATCTGTCAGCACCTTCTACCCTGTCCCATGTAAATCTTACCTGGTGAGATGTCTTGAAATATGTTACTTCGATGTTGGTGGGGAAAGTAGGGGTATAACGTATATAGGTATTCTTGCCGTTGTTTTCGATAACAGCATATTTTTTTCTGCCGCTGGTAGCTGTTGAGGGAGCATTTTCATTTACCCAGCCTTTGGTGTTGTGAAGCCCTGCTTCTTCGGGAATGTTTTTGAAATTCTCGCCAAGAGTAAGATACTTCAGATTATTACAATTGCTGAACATTTCACCCATATCTGTAACATTGCTAGTGTCAAAACCGCTAAGATCAAGAGAAGTTAAACTTGAACAATTACGGAACATCCATTCCATATCTGTAACATTGCTTGTATCAAAGCCACTAACATCAAGTGCAGTTAGATTTTCACAAAATTCAAACAATCCATTCATATCTGTAACATTGCTTGTATCAAAGCTACTAACATCAAGTGCAATCAGATTATTACAGTTAATGAACATTCCGCACATATCTGTAACTTTACTTGTATCAAAACCGCTAAGATCAAGAGAAGTCAAACCGGAACAACCACAGAACATATGATCCATGTATGTAACATTGCTTGTATCAAAGCCACTAACATCAAGTGCAGTCAGATTATTACAGTCATTGAACATTGCGCCCATATATGTAACTTTACTTGTATCAAAGCCACTAACATCAAGTGAGCTCAAATTTCTGCAAAGACAGAACATTCCACTCATATCTGTAACGTTACTTGTATCAAAGCCACTAATATCAAGTGCAGTCAGATCAGAACAATGCATGAACATCCATTTCATATCTGTAACATTACTTGTATCAAAGCCACTAACATCGAGTGAAATCAGACTAAGGCAATCACAGAACATCCAACTCATATCCGTAACTTTACTTGTATTGAAGCTGCTTAGATCAAGTTTGGTCAGGGCAGAACACTCCCAGAACATAAAACTCATATTTGTAACATTGCTTGTATCCGCATTTGAAAGATCAATAGAAGTACAATTTGAATAACCATGAAAAAGTTTGTTGCTGTTTTCGGGAAGAACAGTTCCCTCTTCAGCTACGACAGAATTAACCTTTTCGCAATTGATAGAATTAAATTCACGTAAAGCATCACCACCTACCTCGCCCCTGAGAGTAAGCGCGCCTGTTTCTTCATCGAACGAATAACACTCTGCCTCGGTTGTAGCCTCTGCCTGTGCTGTGATGGTCTGTGAAATGACGGGTGCGCCATAGCTTGCTACACCTGCGACCATACATAATGACATTACTGCTGCTAAAATTCTTTTTCTCTGCATAATTATGCCTCCTTTAATTTCAACATTGACAATCAATTATCAATGCATATATATTATACCACTTTGCGTTGTAAACTTCAATATTTTTGATATGCTTTCGTTGCTTTTACCTAATTGAAATAGGATATTTGTATGTCTATTTTATGGTAAGATAAAATTGCAATATTCATCGTTTGTGTATTATTATATTTGGTTGTCTCCTTTGTTTTGTCTTACTCTATATATACGGATAAGGCAGAAAGAATTTATGATGTGATTATTAACAAATATCACACTGCGGTTTTATGCAAAATCAACATTTCTTGATCCAAATACGGCTCCATCTATTTACCATGCCATGTGTTACTGATCGACATCTGTATATACCGCTCACGAAGTAGCGAAAAAACGAGGGCTGTAATCAGCCGCATGAGAGTGAAGTCCCACACGGCTGACACATCCCTAAAAAAATGCATTAAGTTAACACTTTTATTTTATTATAATTCGGAACCGCCCCATTCAACAACTGTGAAGCCGCTTCTTTCAAATGTGGAAAGCTCCTGCGGCTCGATGTCCACAGCTTTTTCAAGAGGAACATATGTCATGAATACGCGCAGCATACTGTCGGGTTCGGGTGTGATGTTCAACTTTGCAGAATCTGTATATTTATCACTCTGGAAAGAAATGAGATTATACTTGTTATGCTCCATTCTGGGCAGCCAGTAAACGATAAACTCATTCATCTCATCTTCGGTCAGTCCCATATAGCTGAGCTTTTCTTTGAGGAAACTTTCGGTATCACTGCCTGCTACGCAGAATCCCTTGGAAAAATCAAATTCTGTAAGGCAGTTTACTGCGTCCCAGAAC
>NZ_JAILMR010000096.1 GCF_024692365.1 Ruminococcus sp.
TAGACAAAGAGACCATAGAGAAGTACCGCGGCAAACTGCCCGATGAATATCTGGAGATATGGCAGGAACATGGCTACTGCACATTCTATAACGGCTATCTGAAGATAATCGACCCCGAAGAATATCAGGCGTTGCTTGAAAGATCTTATTTTCTGGGGAACGTTTCGATACCCATAATGGCGACAGCTTTCGGTGATATTATAACATGGGAGAAAGACAATTATGTAGGAATTGTCAAATACAGATACGGTGACAATGATATTATAGAATCGGGCTTCAAGTACTTTATGTTGGATGTTGAGTACGGTGAACTTGATGAAGAATTTTTCACTATTGAACAATACGATGAAGCTGTAGAAAAATACGGCGAACTTGAATATGATGAATGTTTCGGGTATGTTCCTCTGCTTGCACTGGGCGGAAATGAATCTGTAAACAACCTAAAAAAAGTGAAGATGAAAGAACATATAGCACTCATCTATAACATGGTCGGTGAGATTTAGATATCTGCCGATGCCACAAGAAAAAATTCTGAGGGAGATCCTTGTCAAAAGGATCTCCCTCGGTTTTACATATAGTTTGTATCAGTGGAAAGATAATACCTTGTCGTAGTCATAACCGCGGTCGGGGGTGAAAGTGCGTGGGGTGAGTTCAAAGTAAACTACGCCGTTTCTTTTTGCGGTGAGTGAGATATCAGCTTTTCCGTTTTCGTCAGAAATGACATCACTGCCGAAAAGCGGCTTTGCAGAAGCACGCAGAAGTTCGGTCTGGGCTTTGGTGAGATATGCGGGTTCGCCCATATCGTGCCACAGCTTCAGAGGATTGCAGGTATCTTCATCAACTGTTTTGGTTATGAGGGTATATTCGCCGCTTGTCGGGAATGTGAATGTTCGTGTGAAGTCATCGGTGTCGATATTCCACAAAATGCCCGCGAAACCTTTGTCTGACTTGACGATAACTGCGGTATCATCACGGAGAATGCAATCCGTACCGAAGTCTTTCAGCTGTTTGAAGAATGCAAAGGTGTAGAAAGTCGGCTTGGGGATACAGCCGTTTGCCACCAGACCGAATCCGCCGTGGAAAGGTGTGAAAGGCACGCCCTGTTCTTCAAAGACATCACCGAAAGTCCAGTAGGAATATGAAGTGTTCATATCACCCAGATGTGCAAGCTGACCTGCAAGATAAGCCGCATTAAGGTTGGTATCGTGGATAACGCCCTTTGGTGTGTAGGAAGTGCTGAACTCTGTTATATGTATTGGCAGACCCTTGAACTCATCGAAGCTTTCAACGATATCGCGTGTGGACTGAAGGTTTGCAAGTCTTGCCACAGGTTCTTCAAGCTTTGAATAATCATAGTGACCTATGCGTTCAGGAAATTCAACGGTGTAGTGGTGGCGGGTGACAGCATCGGGCTTGATGGAGTTAGCTTTGCAGAATTCAAGGAACTTCTGTATCCACTCCGCATCGTTTACGCCGCAGATAGCGGGCCCGCCTACCTGAAAACGCTCGTCATAATTTTTGATGGCGGTGAAAGTTTCCTTGAAGAGTCTGAAATACTCTTCCATATCTGCCTTGTACCAGAAGCCCGGGAGATTCGGTTCATTCCAGACTTCGATGTTCCAGCCAAGAACTTCCTCGCCGTAGCGTGAACGCAGATGTTTCAGCAGGGCTATTACCATATCCGTCCACTGCTTATAATCCTTGGGAGGAGTGGTATTGCCTTTCCAGTAGAAAATTGTCTGGGTGCCGCTTGCCATTTTTTCGGGCATGAATCCCAGTTCAAGGAAGGGGCGTATACCCAGTTCAAGATAGCTGTCAAAAATGCGGTCGATGTAGGTGTAGTTGTATTCCACCTTGGTGACGCCGTCTTCCTCATACTCCTGATAGATGGCAACATCATCGCAGAACAGACCATGTCCGCGGATATTTTTAAAGCCTATCTCCTGCTGAACGAGTTTCAGCTGTTCGAGATATTCAGCAGTCAGCGCAAGACCGAGTCTGCCTGTGCCTACGCAGTAATCAACGTTGTTATTGAATGATACTCTGTTATTGATGTCAATAACTGTATTTGCCATTGGTATTCCTCCTTATAAAGAAACACCGCCTGCGTCCCGCAGACGGTGTCGTTAAACATAATATTATTCCTTTACGCCGCCGATGGTAAGACCTGCAACGAAGTATCTCTGTAAGAAAGGATACAGGATAACGATGGGAAGTGCAGTGACAACAGTAGCAGCTGCTCTTACAGTGGTAGGTGTTATTGATGCGCTGGCGTTCTTCATGGTATCGGCATTTGTATGCTGGTTTGTAACAGAGCTCAGTGTCTTCATAAGCTCGTACTGAAGAGTTGACAGATCACTATCCATTCTGTTATACAGCATAGCATCGAACCAGGAGTTCCACTGACCAACTGCGGTGAACAGTGCAACTGTTGCAACAACGGGCATACACAGGGGGAAGATTATCTTGATGAAGATAGTCACGTGACCTGCGCCGTCCATCATAGCAGATTCAGCAAGGCTGTCAGGCAATCCGTTCATGTAAGTACGCAGTACCAGCATACTAAAAGCGGGAACCATGCCGGGCAGGATGTATACCATAAAGCTGTTGGTCATGCCCAGTGCCTTATAAACCAGGAATATGGGGATAAGACCGCCTGAAACGTACATTGTTACAACGTACAGCAGGGAGAGCTGCTTTTTGAACAGGAACTCCTTACGGCTGAGTACATAAGCCAGCAGTGCGGTCACAATTGTAGAGGTAACAGTACCGATAACAGTTCTGAGTACGCTTATCTTTGCTGCAGTGAGCATATTCTGCTGTGAAAGAACTGTATGATAGTTCTTAGTTGTGAACACTCTGGGGAACAGTGTGATGCCGCCCTTCAGTGCATCAAGACCATCATTGAAGGATACTGCTATCATATTCAGCAGAGGATACATGATAACGATGGTAAATATTACCATAAACACAGTATTCAGTGCATCGAAAATATTATCACCTGTTGTACGGCGGCTGACGATGCTGTGCTTGGTTTTTGAACCGATGTCCTTTGAATCGCGCTTGGGCTTCTCTGCCTGCGGGATAGGTGAGGACGGAGTCGTAACGACTTTTTTAGTTAATTCTGCCATTTTGCGCCCTCCTTAATACAGACTTTCTTCGCCCATTGCCTTAGCTGATGTGTTAGCTATGAAGACGAGTATGATACTTACAACGCTCTTGAATATACCTGCTGCGACACCGAGAGAGTAGTTACTCTTACTGATACCGTAGTTCAGTACATAGATATCGATAGTTTCAGCTACAGACTTTACAAGGTCGTTGCCCAGCAGATACTGGAGCTCGAAACCAACGTTCAGTACGTTGCCGACATTCATTATCAGAAGGATAAGGATAGTAGGCTTCAGACCCGGGAGTGTGATGTGCCAGATACGGCTCAGTCTGCCTGCGCCGTCTATGGAAGCCGCTTCGTAAAGATCAGGGTTGATGGATGTTATTGCCGCCAGATAGATGATGGAATCCCATCCTGTTTCTTTCCATCTGTTTGCAAAGCCGACTATCCACCAGAAGTATTTCGATTCAGCCAGCCACTGTATAGGTTTATCGATCACACCTATACCAATAAGAAAATTGTTCAGCATACCGTTCTCCATGGAGAGGACATCGAATACGATACCTGTCAGTATTATCATGGAGAGGAAGTGAGGCAGATACGATATCGTCTGCACAAACTTTTTGCCTATATTGAATCTGAACTCACTGAGCAGTATAGCGAACACTATCGGACATATAGTACCGAGTACCAGGTTTATGACACCCATTGCCAGGGTATTTCTTACGCAGTAAAGAAATTCATTGCCTCTGAACAGTAACTTGAAGTTTTCAATTCCTATAAACTGAGAATGGATGAAACCATCTCTTGGCTTATACTTCTGAAATGCCATTATCCAGCCGAAAAGCGGGGCATAGTTAAATACAAGTACATACAGTACAAAGGGTATGGACAACAAAAGCAGAGATTTCTGATTTCTCAGCTTTTTAGCGAAGTCCGGGTCTTTAAACATTTTTTCGCACCTCCGAGATGTGGACATCCCCTGCACCGCGCCTGTGGGCTGCCGGCATCAAGAGGTTAGAAAAAGTGTCCGTCACTGCGAACCCCTTTTCTAACCTCTGACATCTTATACAGACATCAGGGGATAGAAATATAATTGCTTATCATTATTATTCAGAAGATATCCCGCACAAGTCCCCGACCAGCGGGGACTTGATGCAGCATATAAATTTCGTAAAAGGATCAGTCACCGACTGTCATCAGATAATTACTTACCTGCTGCTACGTCGATTCTTCTCTGGATCTCCTTGTTGAATGCGGGCAGCAGAGTGCCGTCAACATCGCATCTCTTCTTGTATTCGCTCAGATACTTATCCCAAGCGGCATCGAAATCTTCAGCGATACAAACCTGAGGCAGATACTCATGCTTAACAGTAGCCATTTCTGTCCAAACCATACCCTCATCGGTCTCGGTTGTCAGAGCGTTGGAGTAAGACCACATGGGGTACCATGCCTCGTTTTCGGGAGCCTCGTTCAGCATCTCAACGTAGGTCTTAACGCCGTAAGCGTCGAAGCACTCCTTGATCTCATCGTTCAGTGACTCATAGAACTCAGTAGCCTGGTGGTTAGCGTCACAGCCGTTTTTACCGTCGTGATCCATACCGTTGGAGTAGTTGGGGAAGTAAGCGTAAGGACACAGGTTCTTATTGATGTAAGTCTGATCGTTAGCATTGTTTCTCATCTCATCGGTACGAGTGAATATGCCGTTTTCGTCCTTATTGTAGTTAACGCCTTCGATACCCCAGTTTCTCAGGGTCAGGATCTCGGGATCCAGCAGGTCGTTCATGAACTGCATAGCGCCCTCGATATCCTTACAGGATTTGGTGATACCGATACCATTGGAAACGTCCAGAGCAGGATTGGTGTGCCAGTGCTCCTCAACGCCCTTGTCAATAGTGATACCAACAGGTACATATGTGCAGTCATCAAGTTTGCCGTTAGCCTTTATAGCCAGCTCAGCATCGTTGAAATCCCAGTGCTGGTCAACCATACCGCAAACTCTGCCGGTGGAGAGCTTGGAGATGTAAGCGTCATACTTCATTGTGAAGGTCTCGGGGTCAACGATACCCTTCTTGTACTCTTCGTTCAGCTTTTTGAAGTATCTCTTAGCTGTATCGGTGGTATTGTAGTCGATAGCCTGATGAGTTTCTCTGTCAACTATGCAGCAGCCGTCGTTCGGATAACCGTCAAGGAAGAAGGGAGCATTCTCAAGGCAGAAGTATCTCCAGTCATCGCAGAGTATCTCATAGCCGATATTGGGAGTACCGTCGGGCATTTTAGGATTAGCTTCGATGTATCTCTCGATGAGATCAAAGTACTCGTCGAGGGTCTCGATCTTAGGATAATTTGCCCACTTCAGAACTCTTGTCTGGATCCAGAAAGCTTCGTCATTGTGTACGCAGGTTGTATCCTTTTCCCAGGTCTTGCCGAACTGAGGAATGATGTAAACGTGACCGTCTTCAGCTCTGATAGAGTTCCACTCAGCATCGGTGTAGAAGTTCTTTATGTTGGGATAATCGTCCCAGTAGTCATCGATAGCGATGAATGCACCTGCATCGACCATGCTCTTCATACCGGAAGAAGCATCTACGAAGTCAGGATACTCGTCGCCTGCGATCATAACGCCGATAGCTTCTTCAGCGGTCTGACCAGTCAGCCATTCCATCTCGCACTTAGCGCCGATCTTTTCAGCGATCTTGTTCTGTACAACATTTCCGTCATCGACCTTGTTGCCGGGAACTGCGAAGAAAGCGGAGAATACCTTTACTTCAACTTCCTTACCGTCAGCAGTTTTTACAGTTTCAGTCTTCTGCTCGTCCTTTTTGCCGAAACCGCCGCAAGATGCCATACCGACTACCATTGCCATTGCCATCAGGGCAGCAGCTGCTCTCTTGAGTCTTTTCATAATTAACAACCTCCAAAAAACGTTTATTTTAGCTTTGAACATATTAGCTAAATTTTGTTTTATTTTCCTTGAGATTATTATAGCAAATAAATCTGCTTTTGTGAATAGTTATCAGGAAACTAAGCAATAATTGCAAATATATTATGCCAAATCAGCAAAATATGTGTAATCTAACATCATGACAACTTTTACATAGCAAAAAATGTATCTAAAAGCGCAATTTTTGAGTTGTAAAGAATTGCGCAATGTAGTAATATATAAAGATTTATAAGAGAAGCAGTCAAATTGCAATACAAATTCTAGTAAAAACACACAAATTTGTACGCACTTTTTTGTATGGGACTGGTTCAGATTGTCCACGCAAATATGTGTCATAAATATGAATATTTCGATTGACAACAAGGCTAGTATGTGCTATAATTTAATAAGAAAGCAGAATTACTCTTTATTAATATACGAAACTTAGCAGATTCCTTAACAACACTGTTTCCGTTCCCGAATATAAGGAGAAGTTATGGCTACTTATGTAATGAGCGATCTACACGGCGAATACGATAAATACTGCGAAATGCTTAAAAAGATAGACTTCAACCCCGAGGACACACTTTTTATTCTTGGTGATGTGGTGGACAGAGGTCCGAGACCTGTCGATATACTTCTGGATATGATGAAGCACCCGAACATCTACCCGCTTATGGGCAATCACGACCTGCTGGCGCTGGACGTTCTCAGAAAGCTGAATGTCGAGATAACAGAGGACAACTATGCCTCGAACCTTGACGCAAGCACGATGAACGAACTAATCAGCTGGCTGCGCAACGGCGGTCAGACTACGCTGACACAGTTCAGCCTGCTCAGCAAGGAAGAAAAGGCTGATGTTCTTGATTATATAGACGATTTCCTGCTGTGCGAATCTGCTGAGGCGGGGGGCAAAACTTTCGTGATGGTACACGCGGGTCTGGGAAATTTCCGAAAAGGAAAAAAGCTCCGTGAATACACGCTTCAGGAGCTTCTGATGGACAGGCACGACCCCGAGATAGACTGTTTCGGAGAGGACGATATCTACGTTGTGACAGGCCACACTCCGACAATGCTGATTTCAGGAAAAGCGGAGATATATCACAAAAATCACAACATCTTCATCGACTGCGGCGCCTGCATGGGCGGACGTCTGGCGTGTCTTTGTCTGGACACGATGGAAGAATATTACATTTGAATATTATCCCGAGGAGCATGGCTTAGAAATCTGCCATGCTCCTTTATTTTGGCGGAAATCACTTCATCACAGCCCTCGGGGACGATTACGAGATTTCCATCGAGGATATAGATATCGCCGTCGGTATCGGTGCCGAGGGGTGGTTTTGAAACATCGAAAAATCGGGCGGATAGGGACAGTGTAAATTCAAAGAGAACACCGTCATCGAACTTTATGACCCTGATATCACCGCCGATATCCGCACCATATTTTAGCATTATCTGTGTCCTGAGTGCGGCTAGAAAAATCTTAGCTGAAATATCCCGTTCTTTCAGAGAATCAAAGTTCAGCCCAAGTTCTGAAAGTTCGGCATTATCCACGCGGACTGTGACATTTGCTCCGCTGCGTTCGATATTCATAATATCACCCCTGTGCATACTATGCGGGCAGTAAAGTGTGTGACACTCAGCGAAAAAATTTGACATGATATCTTACAGACCCATTTACAAAATTTGTATTGAGTGATATAATATATGCAAACATTTTTTTACGGAGGTATATGGATATGCTGAAAGCACCGAATTTAGCCGATTGCCGCGTCACGGGCGGTATTTTTCGCGAACGAATGGAGCTCAACAAGAAGTATCTGAAAGAACTGGATCCGATATGTTTATTGCAGAATTTTTATCTGGAGGCGGGAATAATCCTGCCTGATATGCAGGTGATAAACGAGCCCGAAAAGGCGAATCTGCACTGGGGCTGGGAGTCTCCTGCTTGTCAGCTAAGAGGGCATTTTCTTGGACACTGGATGTCTGCGGCTGCTATGTTATCGGTAAGTGATGATGACTGTGAGCTTAAAGCGAAGCTGTCGAAAATTGTAGATGAACTGGAACGCTGTCAGCAGAGAAACGGTGGAAAATGGGTGGGCAGCATTCCAGAGAAGTATTTCAAATTCATGGAAAGCGAGGACTACATCTGGTCGCCGCAATACACCATGCACAAAACGCTGATGGGTCTGGTTGATGCTTACCGCTATGCTGGCATAGAAAAGGCGCTGAAAATCGCGGACAATCTGGCAGACTGGTACATCGAGTGGGCAGAGTCGATTAAAGATACCGCGCCTTTCACAGTTTTCAAGGGCGAGCAGGGCGGTATGCTGGAGGAGTGGTGCATACTTTTCGAGCTGACCCGCGACCCGAAGTATCAGAAACTAATGGACATCTACCGCGAAAATGCGCTGTATCACAAACTTGAACAGCACAGGGACGCGCTCACCGATGACCATGCGAATGCAAGTATACCTCTTTCTCACGGAGCTGCCAAATTGTACGAGATCACAGGTGAGGAACGGTGGAAAACTATCAGCGAAGAGTTCTGGGAGCAGGCTGTCATTCAACGTGGAATGTTTGCCACATCCGGCGCAAATTCTGGAGAATTCTGGATACCAGAAAACTCACAGGGCAGTTATCTCAGCGATACCGATCAGGAGTTCTGCACGGTTTACAATATGGTGCGTCTGGCTGATTTTCTGTACAGAAGAACCGGCGATACAGTTTATGCGGACTACATCGAGAGGGCGATCTACAACGGATTCCTTGCACAGCAAAATATGCACAGTGGTATGCCTGCGTATTTCCTGCCTTTGACTTCGGGGAGCCGCAAAAAATGGGGCAGTAAAAGGCACGATTTCTGGTGCTGTCACGGCACTATGGTGCAGGCGCAGACCCTCTACCCGCGGCTGATTTGGTACACCGAGGGCAGCACGGTGACGGTAGCGCAGTATATCCCATCGGAAGTAAGACTGGATATCAGCGGGAAGAAAGTTCGGCTGGCACAGTCTACGGAGCTTAAAAACCTGAATAATCAGGTGTTTTTCGATGAAGACGAGGGCGGTGAAAAGAGCAGGTGGTCGCTGAGATTTGATATCGAATGCGATGAGCCAACGGAGTTCACGCTGAAACCGCGTATGCCCTGGTGGGCCAAAGGCACTCCGCAGGTAATGGTTGACGGTGAGCCGATTCAGGCGGATATTGCTGAGAATTATCTGTATATCACTAAATTCTGGCAGAACAGCACCATACAATTATTGCTCACACCTAAGTTAACGGCGGAGCCGCTGCCCGATATGCCCGAAGTTGCGGCACTGATGGACGGTCCTATCGTACTGGCGGGAATGACGGACAAGGACATGGGACTTCATGGGGATATCTACGCCCCCGAGAGTTTTCTGCACCGTCGGACTACCCACGAATACAAGACATACGTCTGGAAGCAGAATACCTACATCACACGGCATCAGCCTGTAAACATCGAATTCAAGCCCCTTTACGAGGTAACAGACGAGGTATACACGGTTTATTTCAGCAAAAAATAATTGGCTTTACGGACATACAAAAATCAGCAGCACAAATTTGTACTGCTGATTTTTCCATTTATGAACTTGTACGTACACTGTCAGTTCTGTCCCAGAAGTGTCTGGTCGAATTTGAACAGGGCTTCGTTTATCTCGAAGATGTCGTATATGCCGTGGGTGATGTGGTATTTTACGATTAGGTCGAAGTCAAGGGAGTTGGAAAGGGCATATCCTGCTTTTGAGAGCAGTTCTTCCGTCTCGCGGATATCGAGTTTCAGCGCCACGGCAAAAGCTACCGCTGTCTGCTTTTTGGGTTTGTAGTGGATATCACTACGTATTTTCGAGAACAGCTTGCGGTCGATATTTGCCCGTTTGTAGGCTTCAACATCGGTCATTCCACGCTCGTCTATCAGCCTGAGAAGTGCCTGTGAAAAGGATTCGTCACGCATGGAGAAGAAGTCATCTGCCGATGCTTCTTCTGCCCCTTCTGCCATTTCACAGGGGGCTGAACCCGCGGATTCGGTCTTTTTATTCCGCCCGAAGATGCCTTTTTTCTTTTTTGGTCTGGCGGGTTCATCATTCGATATCGCAGCAGGGTCTGAACCCATCACCGTGGCTGCCATCATCGGTCTTCGGTCGCTGTCATCGCGGAGTTTTGCGTAGGCATCGTCGATGTACTGCCTTATATCCTCAAAACGCTCGGCGCTTATCTCAAAGCTGTCCGTATCGAAGATCACAAGGGTGATCTCCATATCGTGGTCAGCCAGAAATTTACGCGCTTCGTCCTCGGCTATGGCGATGGCTTCACGCTTGGGATATCCGTACACTCCCGCCGATATCAGCGGGAAAGCTATGCTTGCACAGCCAAGGCTTTCAGCCAGCGCCAGGGAATTTCTGTAACAGCTGCGGAGTTGTTCGGACTCGCCCTGTTTTCCGCCGTGCCAGATGGGACCAACGGTGTGGATAATATGCTTGCAGTCAAGGCGATAGCCCTTTGTTGCCTTTGCCTGACCTGTTTCACAACCGCCCAGAAGACTGCATTCTTCAAGAAGTTCGGGACCAGCGGCGCGGTGAATCGCACCGTCAACTCCCCCGCCGCCCAGCAGTGAGCTGTTGGCAGCGTTAACTATCGCGTCAGCCGAAAACTTGGTTATATCCGCACGCACCAGACTAAATGGCATAATTATCCCTCCGTTTACTGTTATGTTTATTCTTCTGCTTTATCTTCAAGTGAAAGCTGTCCAAGGTCATCGCCGTAGGCACTTTGCATTAGCATCGTCCTGAGAGCGGTGCATCTTCGGTTTTTGCCGTTGTTCATTATCATGAAACCTATCCTCTGCGCTGTGCCAAGTATCACAAGAAGCTTTTTCGCCCTTGTTACCGCGGTGTACAGCAGATTTCGGTAGTAGAGGCTGTCCATGCCGTCGTAGAGGGTGAGTATGACCGCATCATACTCCGAGCCCTGACTTTTATGTACTGTGACGGCGTAGGCAAGTTCAAGGTCGTCCAGCATTTCACCGCTGTAATCGGCTATTCTGCCGTCAAAATCTATGGTGACGGTTTTAAGCGAAGTCCTTACTGCAACGACTATGCCGATATCGCCGTTATATACGCCCTTGCCGTTTTCCTCTTTTCCGCCGTCGGTGCGCGTCCAGCTAATCTCGTAGTTGTTCTTCGTCTGCATGACCTTGTCACCCACGCGGTAGATGGCATATGGCGTTTTGAGCTCGTCCTTTTTCTTATCGGGGGGATTGAGTTCCTCCTGCAATATCTTGTTGAGCTCGGGTGTGCCGATGCGCCCCTGCCTTGTGGGGGAAAGCACCTGTATATCCTTTATCGGGGAGAATCCGTACTTTTTGGGGAGCCTGTCGCTGCAAAGCTCTACCAGAGTTGTATAGATATCCTCGGCTTCGGGTCGGCGGAGATAGACGAAATCCCTGTCGCGCTTTTTGAGGTCTATCATTTCGCCCGAAACTATCCTGTGGGCATTCATGACGATATCGGATTCCTGCGCCTGACGGAATACCTCGGTCAGCCTGACCACCGACATCACACCGCTGTCGATGATATCCTGCAAAACATTTCCCGGACCTACGGGCGGAAGCTGGTCGCTGTCGCCCACGAGTATCAGCTTGCAGGTGACGCTGAGGGCGCGAAGCAGTGCTTCAAAAAGCACGCTGTCCACCATGGACATCTCGTCCACCACCATAACTTCGCAATCGAGAAGGTCGTCCTCATCATGTACGAACAACATTCTGTCGCCGTCCGAGGGTATCACTTCAAGCATACGGTGGATAGTTTTGGCTTCACAGCCTGTCATATCGCTTATGCGCTTTGCCGCACGGCCTGTTGGCGCGGCTATCATGACATCAAGACCCTGCTGTTCAAACAGGGAAATTATGGCGTTGAGGGTAGTGGTCTTGCCTGTGCCGGGACCGCCTGTCAGCACGAGAAAGCCCTCCGAAATAGCAAGATTGATTGCTTTGCGCTGTTTATCCTCGTACTTTATGCCGCTCTCCTGTTCTTCCATGTCGATTATCTCGGAGTAGTCTATCTTGTTATCATGGGTTATGCTTCGCATGACTTCAAGACGGCGTGAGATATATTCCTCCGCCTTATAATAGCAGTGCAGCATGGCGTGTTCAACGCCGCCGATATCAAGTTTGAATATATCCTGTTCTTCAAGGGCGACTTCTTTCACCTTATCGAAGAGTTCTCCGCTGACATTCAGCAGGCGCATAGTTTCACGTTTGAGTGCTTCCATAGGGATACAGGTGTGACCGCCCTCGCGTGCCGCATTTCTCAGCACGAAAGCCATGCCCGCCCTTATCCTCTGCTCGCTGTCGCGGGGGATATCCTCGCTTTCGGCTATCTCGTCAGCTTTTGCAAAAGCAAGCTCGATGCCGTCAGTACAGAGAATATAGGGGTTCGACCTTATCAGGTCTTCAGCCGAATTTCCCAGCTTTCTCCATGCGCGCACACCGAATTTTGTAGCCACGCCGTTCTTACTCATATACACAAGCAGAGCCCTTGCCGCAAAGGTCTTTTTAAAATCCTCGTGTATCGCGTCTGCCTTTTTAGGGTCGATGCCTTTGACCTCGGTGAGCTTTTCGGGCTCGTTCTCGATTATCTCAAGGGTCTTGCTGCCGAAAGCTGCCACCAGTCTTTTAGCCATAACAGGCTTCACCGAATCCAGCGCACCGCTCACAAGATACCTGAGTATCGATGCTTCACCCGTGGGCAGACTTCTCTCGAACATCTGCACGCGGAACTGTCTGCCGAAAGTGCGGTGCTTAACATACTCGCCTGTAAGTATTACGCTTTCGCCCTCTTCGATATTGCCGAGTTCGCCCACAGCCTTTATCAGGTCGTCGCCCGTGTTTACGTCAATCACACAGAAGCTGCCGTCATCGCTCTTGAACTGAACGCGGTCTACCTCGCCCTCTATCTTTTCCGCTTCACTCATTTTTGACCTCCCATGTGTTTGACCTGATCTTTTTCCTTAGGGCAGATGATGTCTGCCAATCCCTCTGCCGATGTCAGCGTTAAGCCGTACTTATCGGCTATATCTTCTGTACGTCGGCTGAATATGCCGTCAGCGCTTACAAGAATTATCTTTCTGCCATGCTCCCCTGCTTCTTCGTCCCTGATAATGCCAAGTATCTCATCCTCGCAGGAGATATCTTCACCGCACCATACCACTACCGCGGAACGGCTTTTTCTTTTACTTCGTGATATAAGCTGAATCGTCAACGAGAACGCTGTCAGCAGGAATATCAGCACTGCTGTAACTGCCATAGGCTCACCCCCATACATGGTATGATGCGCAAGCCTGAAATGTTACGCCCCCAAGGTCCGCAGACTGCGAGCCTCGAGGGCATTAACACGATCACTTGTCGATTTTCAGAGATTTGTAAACCTCGTCGATTTTCTTTCCTATCTTGTCTAAGCGGTTATTGGAACACAGCACGCTGAACTGATAAACAGTTTCGTCAACGACCTCGATATGCATCTCAACATAATTGTTGGTCATGGCAGTATCGTTATAGGTGAACTTCAACAGACCGCTCTTGCTTTCAATAAGCTTGTAATCCTTTAGCTGGTCGCTGAAAGTTTCATCGAGTTCGTCGGTGAAATCCTTTTTCAGAGTGACCAGTTTATCCTTGCCCTCATTGTAATCTAAAAGCGCATCAACATCATCGTTTGAAGGTGTCACGCCAAGTTCGGGTATGATGGTCTTAGCATCGTATTTCACATAGGTGAATTCCATTTCGGTATTCGCAAACGATCTGCACTTTTCACTTCTCATTACTTCAAAGGAAAAATCATCGACCTCTCTCATGGATGCGGGCAGAGTTACCTCAAAGCCGTCTAGTTTAATATCTGTGCGTTTTCTGTCATAAACAAAGAACACAATTGTGACTGCCAAAAGCATCAGGGCGATAAGACCAAAGCTCATCATTTTAGGGTCTCTGCCCGCAAAGGCAGAAGCTCTTCTCTCCTTGACGGTTATTCCGCCGAACTGTTCAGCCTGCTGTCTGAATTTTTCCTGTGGTGTCATTTGTTTACCAAGGCTGACTTTTTTATCATCGACAACCCTGATAGTATCACCGCAGTTTTTGCATATCGTATCGCCGTCATTTATGACCGCGCCGCAGGTCTTGCAAACCATACCCACGCCCCCTTACTTTTTATACTCTATCGAGTCATACATTTTTCTGAACTTGCTGATATACTTGTTTTCTTTGTCAGCATCGCAGTATGCATAATACATATAGTAGGAATCGCCCTCAAAATCGATCATCATATCACAGAACCAATCATTATCATCTTCCGTAAAATTGAATCTCATGTGATTGCCGACCTGATCTTTTTTCTTATAGCCTTTGATTCTATCATCAGCGCTCATAGCTGCATCCATGAACGGAAAAATAAAGTTGAGGTATGCTTCTTCATCTCCATCTTTCAGTTCAAAATCCTTTTTATCATACTTACTATAAACGAAACCCATATCCCTGTTCGCATAGGCAGTAACATCCAAAGCATCTACATCACTGAAAACCGTGCTGCTCCTTTTTTCAACCTGCTGGGGAAAAGTTACTGTGATATCGCCAACGGTTTCAGTCTGCGGAGTATTATACTTTATCTGACGTGCCATGATGACAACCATTATCACGATTAGCGTAATGAGAAAACTTATCAGCTTTGTGGCTGAGAATGATTTAGTCCTTGTTCTTGTGAAACTGTCGTTGCCGAAAGACGAGTTCATGCCATAATTACCGTATCCTGAACCGCCATTGTTCATACCGTAATTACCATAGCCCTGACCGCCGTTCATGGTGTTTCCGCCGTAGCCATAGCCGTTCTGCTGATTGTTGTACGCTGCGCCCATTTCAGCTCTTCTGGTTCCGCAGTTCTTGCACTCGTTATCTGTTGCACCCAAAGGTGCACCGCAAATAGGACAATTCATATTCTGTTACTCCTTTGATTTTTATTCTTTGTGTTACGCATATATGTATATTCTGTTATGTGAATATTCCGTAACCCGACTCATTTTCATATAATTACAGCTATGCAGGGCGTACCCGTAGATACGTCCTGCATAAAGCCATTATTGATAAATATTATTCCTTGTTGGCAGCTTTCTTTGCAAGGTCTGCAAGAGCGTCCTTTCTTGACAGGTTGATCCTGCCCTGATCGTCGATCTCCATTACCTTAACAACGATCTCGTCGCCGATGGATACAACGTCTTCTACCTTCTCAACTCTGGATTTATCCAGCTTGGAGATATGTACCAGACCGTCCTTACCGGGAGCGATCTCAACAAATGCGCCGAAGTTCATGATACGAACGACCTTGCCCTTGTAGATAGCGCCGATCTCGGGATCGTTTGCGATAGTGTTGATGATGTTGATAGCAGCCTGTGCCTTCTCCTTATCGAGACCGCTGACAAATACGCTGCCGTCCTCAGAGATATCGATCTTGACATCGCACTCAGCGGAGATCTTCTGGATAACCTTTCCGCCTGAACCGATAACTTCTCTGATCTTATCAACAGGAACCTTGGTAGAGAGCATCTTGGGAGCCCACTTGCTGACCTCGGGTCTGACCTCGGGGATAGCTTTGAGCATGATCTCATCAAGGATATACATTCTAGCTTTTCTGGTCTTCTCGAATGCGCTTGCGATGATGTCCATAGTCAAACCATCGACCTTGATATCCACCTGGATAGCGGTGATACCGTTCTTGGTACCGCCTACCTTGAAGTCCATATCGCCGTAGAAGTCTTCAAGACCCTGGATATCTACCATTGTCATCCAGCTGCCGTCTTCCTTGGTGATAAGGCCGCAGGAGATACCTGCA
>NZ_JAILMR010000039.1 GCF_024692365.1 Ruminococcus sp.
AAAGAAAACCTGAAATTCAGTAAGGGAACAGAGGTATTAGTGCCACGAGTTGGAGAAGATCCTATGGACTATAACCACTGTACATGGCTATCTTTAGCCAATGTAGCGATTGGAGAAATGATCTCTGTTTACAATACTGAACAGAATCCGTTGTTCACAGCAATCATGTTTAATGCCACTCTGAAATACGAATTTGCAAAGCGAGTTGAGGGCGGAAGTGTAACAAATTTATATTACGAAAAGTTATTGGAAATACCTGTTTCATTTCCGATTATAGAGGAACAAAAGAAAATTGCGAGCTTTTTTGAGAATCTCGACACCCTTATCACCCTTCATCAGCGTAAGTTAGAAACGCTGCAGAAAATGAAGAAATCTCTGCTACAAAAGATGTTTGTATAAAGGCGGTGACTACCTATGGCAGAACTAGAAAAAACAATAGAAGATAAGCTTATCGAACAGCTTACAGAGGGCAAAAGCCAATGGACTTATCGCCCGGACTTGCATACTGAGGAAGAATTATGGGAAAATCTGCGCTCTATCCTGGAACGTGGCAATAAAGATGTTCTTGACGGCAAACCTCTGACCGATCAGGAATTTGAACAGGTCAAGAATCAGCTTTCCTTTGCGACATTCTACGATGCAGCAAAATGGATCGCGGGAGAAAATGGTATCGCTCATGTTTATGTCCAGAGGGACACAGAAAGAATTCAGCTTACTGCCCTGAAACGCGATGATATTGCAGGCGGTTCAAGCGTTTATGAAGTGATAAATCAGTACAGAGCCTTAAAAGACGATGATGAGGATATTCACAGCCAAAACCGCCGTTTTGATGTTTCTCTGCTGATAAACGGTATTCCTCTCATACATATCGAACTAAAAAACCGTCAGCACTCCTATCTTGACGGTTTCCGTCAGATACGCAAGTATATCCGAGAGGGAAAATTTACGGGTATTTTCTCCGCAGTTCAGATGTTTGTAGTTTCCAATGCAGTTGATACAAAGTATTTCGCTGCTGCCGAGGAAGAAAAACTCAACGAGAAGTTCCTTTCCGGCTGGGAGGACACAGCAAATAATCCTGTTACCGACTATCTGAAATTTGCCGAGAACGTGCTGAAGATCCCCGAAGCTCATCAAATGGTTATGAAGTATGCAGTACTCGATCAGGATGCAAGAAAAATACTTTTACTCCGTCCGTATCAGATACACGCCATTGAAGCTGTCAGAACGGCATCAAGACAGGGCAAATCGGGCTATATATGGCATACAACAGGCTCAGGCAAGACTATGACGAGCTACAAGGCAGCGAGAAATCTGCTGATTGATATACCGAGCATTGAAAAGACGATCTTCCTTATTGACCGTAAAGACCTCGATACACAGACTACACAGGCATTCCAGTCCTACGCAAATAATGATGTAGTCGATGTTGATGAAACTGACAATGTGGGCGATCTGATCGACAAGCTGAAAAATACAAGCCAACAGGTTATTGTCACGACCATTCAGAAATTGCAGATTGCTGTAAATAAGCGCCTGAATGAAGGAACACCTGCATATAACCGTATAAAATCGCTTAGAGTAGCCTTTATCGTTGATGAATGCCATAGAGCCGTAACACCGAGAACACAGCGTTTGCTGTCGAAGTTCTTTGTAAACTCTCTATGGTACGGCTTTACGGGTACACCTCGTTTTGATGTAAACGCTTATCCTGCTGAGGGCGATCTTCCGAGAACGACCGATGGACTGTACGGAGCTTGCCTGCATAAATATACGGTAAAAGAAGCTATCCGTGATGAATCGGTATTGGGCTTCCAGACCGAGCATCTCGGCGTAAAGAAACTGAAAGACGATGACAGCAACGAGGATTTGTCCGTTTACGAAACAGAAACACATATGCTGCACGTTCTTGATACGATCATAAACAAATCACATGAGAAACTCGGCTTTAAGAATGGCAGAGGAAAGACCTATGAAGCTATACTGACAGTAAACTCTATCAAGAAAGCGCAAGCGTATTATGATCTCCTGAAACGTGTTGTAAACGGAGAAACCTCTGTTACGATCAGCGAGGAAACAAGGCGTGTACTGCCTGACTTCCCGAAGTTTGCAATCACTTATTCCGTGTCAAGCGATGAGGATAACGAGAGTGCCGACCTGAACGTACCGAAAATGAAAGAGTCACTAAATGACTATAACGCGATGTTTGGGACTTCCTATGCCATCGGTGATATAAAAGTCTATAATATCAACCTTAATGACCGTCTAGCAAGAAAGATGCCAAAATTTAAGAGCCGTGACGAACAACTTGACCTGGTTATAGTAGTAAACAGACTGCTCACTGGCTTTGATGCACCTTGTCTTTCTACTGTATTTATGGACAGGCAGCCGATGCACCCTCACGATATTATTCAGGCATTTTCAAGAACAAACCGACTATACGATAAAAGCAAGACCTGTGGTCAGATAGTTACTTTTCAGTCACCGCATAAGTTCAAAGAAGCCGTTGATGAAGCACTTGTTCTCTATTCCGCAGGCGGTAAAATATCTGTCTTGGCTCCCGATTGGGATACGGTATATGCTGAGTTTACAAAGGCGCTCGCATATCTGCGTATCACTGCTGAAACACCTGACGTTATCGCTGAACTCAGCAAGGAAGGACAGCTTCGCTTTGCAAAAGCTTTTCAGGAGTTTGACAAGATATATTCCAGCCTAAAAGCATTTACGAAATATGCAGAGAATGATCCTGATTCCTACGGAATTACACAGGAAGAATACGACCAGTATGCTGCATGGTATCTGAATATAAGAGAAAAGTACAGACCAGACAGAGATGACGGTGGATCAGAGGTTCTTGTTGACATTGACCTTGAATATGAACTGAAAGCATACAGTAAAGAAAAAATCGACTATGATTATATTGTCAGCCTGATACAGTCCGTTGTATCTGCTACTGATAAGGAACGTCAAGAACAGCACTATCAGAACCTTGTTATTGAGATCACGAAGTATATTGAGGAATTGCTGTCAAACAATCCTAAACTTGGAGCGCTCATGCAGCAGCTGTGGAAGAAGGTTCAGGATAATCCTGACGAATTCAAGGATAGACGTGTGTCTTATGTACTGGCTGAAATGCGAAAAGAAGCCATTGACAGCGTTCTCAGTGACTTTGCTGAGGAATGGTGCGTATCGCTTGATGCTGTTTCTTATGCGGCTGATCGTTATCAGATAGGTGATACAGAGTTGCCGGGGCTAAACAATCTGAAAAAAACTGCTGATTTTGATAGTTATTCTGCTAAGCACGAAGGCATTAGTAAATTTAAGTATCATCAGTCGGTCAAAAAGGCATTGCTGACAGTACTTAACGAAGATGTAATACCACTTAGGGATGATGATTATAGAATTGATGATACAGCAATATTTAATAAATCCTAACCGCAAGAATGAAAAAAAATTACTAAATAACGCCTATTTGGGAGCTAAGTTTTTCTTAGCTCCCTGTTTTTTTAAGCTAATTAATACTATTTCCTGGGAACAGCGTGAGTTATCAGATTTGATAGAAGAAAACCAGAAACCTGTTCCAAAACCTGACGGAGAGTATATTCGTCTTGGTATAAGAAGTCACGCTAAAGGAACATTTCACGAAGTTGTTGCTGAGGGAGAAGGATTA
>NZ_JAILMR010000049.1 GCF_024692365.1 Ruminococcus sp.
TCCATGAGCCTATCGTTCTCGGTGAAATACTTCATGAGATCCGCTTTAGCTTCACTAAAATGCAGTGATACGGCAGCGGAAAGCGAAAGATTATAATCAAAGCATGGAGCAAGACACAGTATACCTCCGTTTTCGCTGTCCCTGAGAAATCCTGCGTTAAGATTGTGTCTGTCAACGTTCATAAGAAGCGCATCATAATAGCACATCTTAACATAATCCTCTACAAGCCCCGACATGGTATTATTCTTTTCCATCTGAGCAAGTCTTGTCAGTATGAAATCAGGATCTTCGTTATCGTTGAAATAATTGAAGAATGGTTCAAAATCGAAAAGCGCATTCTGCGTAAAATCTTTGGTTATGATACATTCCTGTTCAAGACCCGTTTCAAGTACACGTCTTTCAACCTTGTACTCGGCACAATTCACATTCAACTTTTTCAGAAAGCAGTGCGCATAGTATTCCGAGATAAGTTCTGTTTTACTGCCCAACTTGTACATATACCATGCATCGTCTGAAAAACGCCATGCTTTTTCATAGCTTCCGATCGTACCAAGCTGAGTGTATCCTTTTGATTTATCTTTACACTTGTTGGAAAAACCGTATAAGGAAATATCAGCAAGCTCTTCATTATACTGTTTTAGCGACGAATAGTCAAGCATCTCGTCCTCACGCTGTATCCACCAGTTATCTGTAATTGTTATACCGTGACCGATATTGATTATCTCATCAATATCCGCATCAGTTTTCATGCGAAGAAATTTGTAAAGCCTGCGGGAATTAGAACGATGAGTATCGATACTCCTGCTTTTCAGCCACACCTCAAGGTCGGCATCTACAAAAATACTGTTTGGGCAAAGAGCCTTATTAAAGACCGCAGTAACTCTGCTGTCTTCAGCCTGTGCAACTAGCTTGTCCTTGTGCATTATATTATATCTGTTCATTACCTCACCGCCTTTAGAAAATTATATCATTTGTTTGTTATCATGTCAATCGAAGTCTGTCTATAGACACACTTTATAGTATCCTAGAGAAAAGAAAAAATCAATCCTCATTGTTCATTTCACGTTCCAATAATTCAACTATAAGTGAATTGAGGCTTGTACCGCGCTGTTCAGCAAATGCCTTGTACCGTTCACGACTGCCTTTAGGAATACGGACCGAGATCTGATCGTAGTTATTTGAGATATACTTTACCACGGACTTACTCTGTGTTTTTTTGTAGTAGGTTTTCTTTTCATTATTCTCAGACATTGAGATCACCTCCATGATTATTATAGCACAATACTTTATTGCTAGCAATATCAATAGTATACAAATATTGCTAGCAATAATCAGCTAAAATGTCAATTGAAATATTGCTAGCAATATGTTATACTATATATGTAATAAGGAATCCCCCGAAAATAAGAAAGAGGTGCTATCATGAAAGATTACATTGTAGTATTTATGTTCAAAGGACTTTGTTTCCATGAGAGGACAAGAGTGTATGGAGTTAATGACCGCAAGCAGGCGATCCAGATTGTTAAGGATCATTACGGAAGTGGCAACATCAAGATACTCAGTGCAAAGATATTGAAGGAGTGATGATATGAAAACAGTTCACTATTTTTTCAAGCAGATCGGTGAAAAGGCTACTTGCAAAGATCTTCACGTATCGACTGTTCAAATAGTGTAATTGCTTTCTGTTTTGAAATGCGTTCTTCTTCTCTTGCCAGCTCCGCCGAGCTTTGTGCATTTATTTTATTTTCAAGCATTATTTCACCTCTTTATGATTATAGTATATCCGAAACAGGAGTGTTTGTCAACCTCTTCCGATTAAGAGGTCTCGGTATCAATCTATTATTTCATCAAGCAGCTGTTGCATCCTGCTGTCAAAATAATAATAGTCCTCGCAAGGATTGCGCAGGGAGTGTTGCAGCACATCGGCGTCCTTGATGATCTCATCAAATGGAGTACTCTTGATATGCTTGTCGCTGTGATTATATATCCCGTCGTACACAAGCTGCTTTTCCTCTTCGGTAA
The DNA here is from genome assembly GCF_024692365.1 of Ruminococcus sp. Taxonomy (GTDB): domain Bacteria; phylum Bacillota; class Clostridia; order Oscillospirales; family Ruminococcaceae; genus Hominimerdicola. The sequence goes on from NZ_JAILMR010000049.1 coordinate 2,023, forward strand.
GACAGTCCAACTTGTCAAGCACCTGCCTTCGTGCAAATTCCGCGCCCTCGTGT
>NZ_JAILMR010000052.1 GCF_024692365.1 Ruminococcus sp.
TCTCTGCATAGCCAGCTTGTCAGCTGTGAGGTCAACGCCCTCAGCAGTCTTGAACTCAGCTACCATCCAGTCGATGATCCTCTGGTCGAAGTCATCGCCGCCCAGCTTGTTGTTACCTGCTGTTGCAAGAACTTCTGTAACGCCGTCGCCCATCTCGATGATGGATACATCGAATGTACCGCCGCCCAGGTCGTATACCATTACCTTCTGGTCTTCTTCCTTATCGATACCGTAAGAAAGTGCAGCAGCAGTAGGCTCGTTGATGATTCTCTTAACAGTCAGACCTGCGATCTGACCTGCGTCCTTTGTTGCCTGTCTTTGAGCATCGGTGAAGTAAGCAGGAACTGTGATAACAGCCTCTGTTACCTTTTCACCCAGATAAGCCTCAGCGTCAGCCTTCAGCTTCTGGAGTATCATAGCGGAGATCTCCTGAGGAGTATACTCCTTGCCGCCCATGCTTGCCTTATAATCAGAACCCATGTGTCTCTTGATGGAGATAACAGTGTTCTCATAGTTTGTAACTGCCTGTCTCTTAGCTACCTGACCTACAAGTCTGTCGCCTGTCTTTGAAAGACCGACAACGGAAGGAGTAGTTCTTGCGCCTTCGCTGTTAGGGATTACTACTGCTTCGCCGCCTTCCATAACTGCTACGCAGGAGTTTGTAGTACCAAGGTCAATACCGATTATCTTTGCCATAAAATATCATCCTTTCAGTTCATATGAAGTTTAAGTGATCTTATCATTCAATACTAATTTAACTATGGATTAGCCACAACTACCATCGCATATCTGATGACTTTGTCGCCTATCCTGTAACCCTTCTGGAATACCTGAGCCACAACGTTCTCGCCAAGCTCGGGGTCTTCTATCTGGTTTACTGCATTTGCTATATTCGGGTCGAATACCTCGCCCACAGGGTCGATAGCTTCAATGCCCAGCTTTGTCATCGCATCGCTGAACTGCTTGAATATCATCTCGATGCCTGCCTTGTAAGCTTCGTCCTGAGTTTCAGTGCAAAGTGCTCTCTCGAAATTATCCATAACGGGGAGTATGTCAGCTACTGTATCAGCCTTTACCGAAGCCGAGATATCAAGTCTTTCCTTAGCTGAACGCTTGCGGAAGTTATCGTACTCAGCCATAAGTCTGAGATACTTATCCTTGGTATCAGCCAGCTCTGCTCTGAGCTTGTCTTCCTCGCTCTGAGTGTTCTCCTCAGCAGCATCGTTATTTTCTTCTTTCTCCGAATCTTCCGCAGCGTTCTCGGCTGTTTCCTCAACCTCCGCTGCTTCCTCTTCCAGTTCTTCCTTTATTTCTTCATCAAAAGCCATTTCCGCGCCTGCCTTTCTTATTCATCTTCATTATCATCTCTCTCGGATATCAGATCTGTTATCCTCGATGTGAAGTATTCAAGATATGGTATGAATTTTGCATAATCTATCCTCATGGGTCCTATCAGACCAAGCGAACCCGCCATCTGTCCGTCCTTTGAGAACGGCGCGGTTATCATCGAGGAGTTGTGTATAACAAATCCGTCGTTCTCGGGTGAGAACATTACGTTCAGCCCTGAGAATGTGCTGTCGATAAATGCCATGAGTTCCTTTTCGTTATCAAGGAAAGATATTATCTCGGTCTGGTCGAGATCCTTGCAGGTCAGCAGATTTTTCTGCCCCTTCAAGCTCACGCTCCGATCGAGTTCCTTTGTCATTTTCAGTACTTCGGATACCAGCGGAGAAAGGGTCATCATGTAAGCACCCATAGCCTCCGTCAGCTTTTCCATATTCGCATCTGATATCTCGCTTATCGGAACACCGTTCAGGTTCTGCTTCACGAAATTATCAAAGAATTCAAGCTGTTCGTGAGTAAGATCGAATTCCAGTCGGCAGACCTTGTTTTTGATCTCGCCGTTTGAGGTTATCATCAGTATGACGTACATCCTCTTGCCCGTAGGTATTACTTCGACCTTGGATATCAGCGAGAACTTAGGTGTTGAGTTCGCTACCACCGTAGCGCACTTTGTAAGTTCCGCCAGTGCAAGAGAAGCGCTTTCCACCAGATCTTTCTCGGTGACAAAGTCATCGGGAAGCATTGAATCCAGTTTGTTCTTCTCTTCCTCGCTGAGAGGATCCTGCTCCATCAGCTTATCCACATAAAGTCTGTACCCTTTATAAGTTGGTACTCGCCCCGCCGAAGTGTGGGGCTGTTCGAGATAGCCCTGCTTTTCAAGTTCAGCCATCTCATTTCGTATCGTGGCGGAAGATGCTTTGACATGAGCCATTATCGCCTTTGAGCCAACGGGCTCACCCGATACTATATATTCGTCCACAACTGCGGATAATATCTTTAGTTTTCTGTCGTCCATCTGCTCACCGTCCCGCCTTTCCGAAGCCTTGCTGTTTAGCACTCCAAGCTTTCGGGTGTTAGCACTCATTCTCTTTGAGTGCTAAATATAGTTTATACCTTTTCGTCCGTTTTGTCAAGACCCTTGTGATAATTTTTTCAACAAACTTAAAATCCCCCACGATGGCATATTGTACACATTAAACAATTCACCCCCTGCCACAGAAATTTAAGCGCAAAAAAAGACTGCCGAGGTCAGTTCGGCAGTCTTTTGCTCCAGAAAAGAGATTTGCCCAATGATAATCATCAGGAATCCATTACAACACAAACATATAATAGCTCTTTCCGCAGGTTTTGTCAATCCCCTGCGAAGAATTTTGGCATACCATTAAAAACGAACACACATTACTTATGCGAATCATACAAACGTATGCCAAAGCTTACGAACTTATACCAAACTATACCACCGAATAAGCTCGTACAAAGCAAAAAAACTGCCGAGGTCAGTTCGACAGCCTTTTGCCTTAGATGCTACAAAAAAAAGGATGAATTGCCCATTGATAATCATAACGATTATAACGGACGACCAATGAACATTTACATATTAACTCTTTTTCTCCGAATTGTCAAGATATTGCGGATACATTCTACATACCATAATAAATGAACACAGATTATTTATGCTAATCTTACAAACAGATACCACCATATACGAACGCATACCAAACCATACGAACCGATACCAAACCATACCACCGTATACAGTCGTATAAAATAAAAAGACTGCCTTGGTCAGTATGGCAGCCTTTTTATGAAAGAATGAGGTTTCATTGACCAACCAAAGATCATATGCAACCATAATCACAATAACTCTTTTACATTGTTTTGTCAAGACTTCGACAGGATTATTTTCACAGCAAAAATATCTGCAAAGAAAAACTGCCGGATTGCTCCGACAGTTTCTCTCTCGCCAATTAACCTAATCTTTTAAAGGAGGTCTCCGTATGTCTATTTCAACCACGAAAACATTATTCACTCACAAATACATTATAACCATCTCATACCGATTTGTCAATACTGCGCGGATACTTTCTACATACCAAAATATACGGACGCATTTTAATTATACGAAACTTACAAACAGATACCAACGTATACAAACTTATACCAAACCATACGAACGCATACCAAACGATACGACCGTATACCAACGCATTCAACGATGAACTTTCGGCTTGACAATCAACTGTAATAATGCTAAAATCAAAATAATATTACAAAGAGATTTTTCGCCAAAGGAGAATAACACAATGTTTGATAATATTAATCTCAATGACTTCTGGGATAAGAAAGATGATTATTACGCATCGCAGCAGCCCTTATCAGATGAACTGATTCACGAGATAGAAAACAAACTGGGATATAAACTCCCCGAATCTTATGTACGTCTGCTTCGCATACAGAACGGAGGTATCCCCAAAAAATGTATGTTCGACAAACACGATGTGATCGATGGGATATTCGGCATCGACAACGAGACCATCGAGCAGTGCGATTTCTACACAAAAGAATTAGGATTCCCTGATATCGGCGTACCTGTAAGTACCATGTTTGAAGGTCAGGTAGCGATATTTCTGGATTATCGCGCCTGCGGGAACGAAGGAGAACCCAAAGTCGTACAGATCGATCTCGAAATGGATAAGATATACCGACTGACAGATGATTTTGAATCATTCATAGAAAAGCTGTCCCCTTATGCAGAATATTATGACGATGAGGATAATGCAGAAGCTGATTACGATGAAAATACAAAGCCTTTTGAAAATGTGGAGTTTTACCCGCTGACCGAGGAACAGAAACATCAGCTGAATAGTGAGATATGGAGTGGTGTGCCTTATCTGATTATTTTTATTGGGATCATATTTTTTATAAGCCTTGTTATTCTCAACTTATCATCAGAGGGAGCGGTCATGTATAAGATTGGAAAGGTGATGTTAAAGGGTATCACGATCTTAACTTTAATATCAGTACCATATATAATATCCTGTATCATTGAGATGAACAAAGAGTATAAGAGCTATGTTGATACAGTCAAAGATACTTGGGAAGAAGATGAAGCACTTTTCAAAAAGAAAATCGACAATGATAAAAGAAAATTCTTTTATAAGCTGACCGGAAACCCAGTCGAGGCATACCCCAACACCATGAACTACAAAGTGGGCGACCGTGTAAGAGTTTTCAGATCGGTGAATGATAACACAATCATAGTAAAAGAGCCTGACCGTGAGAACGGAACAGGCTGTGATAAATGATATATTATTTTCTGTCCTCGGGCGGTCTACCGACGCCGCTGCGCTTCATGATGAACTTCATATAATTCTCTGCCGCCAGAAAAACTATCAGATACGCCACCACAAGACTTATAAGCATGGATTTGCCCAGCATGAGAACATAGGGCGGTCTGTGAGCGGCTGGGATCTTCACGTAATTAATCGTTACCATAAATATGGTGATTATCGGGGTGTAGATAAGGTCTGAAATAAGGCTTCCAAACGCGCGGCAGGCAAGGGGCTTCCCTGTTATCCCTGCTTTTTCGCAGGCTTTGTCTTCAAGACGCTTCATAGGCACAAAATACCCGATAACAAGGCTTATTACAAGGCTTTCAAGAAAGCTGACCATAAATCCGCCAATGGTAAAATTCCCCGAAGTAAAAGTGCCGATGAATGAAAGGCAAAGACTCAGGGTGATACCCATCATTAAGCTCATATGAAATTTTATCTTATTTGCCATCCGATTTACCCCCGTTCTATATTTCTTTTCGGATACATTATTATATTATCGTCTTTTATGCAGTCATAAGTGCACTATACGTTGCACTTATGACACATACCATAAATATAGTATGACATTTTTTTGTATTCTTGTCAAGCATAATTTTCTAATTTGTAGTTTTTGACAATTTTTTGTCAATCAGTGCTTAAGGTTTGCCAAAAATGAACTTGACAAGCAATTTTCGATGTAGTATAATTAAACTTGATATTGATAAACTTACCGCAGGCAAACTTTTTCCTCTGGAAAACAGCTTTGCGGAAATCACCCAAAAGTCCTAAAACGCCCTATTTACTGGACGTTTGCTTATCGAAAACAGGAGTCTGATAATATGCGCAAAACCAAGATAGTATGCACCATAGGTCCCGCAACAGATGATGAGAATATCCTCAGAGATATGATGAAAAACGGCATGGACGTTGCCCGTTTCAACTTCTCACACTCGGAACATTCCGTTCATCAGCAGAGGTTTGAGATGATAACCCGTCTGCGTGACGAGATGGGTCTGAACATCGCAACACTGATGGATACAAAGGGTCCCGAGATAAGGCTGAAAGATTTCAAAGACCACAAGCCCGTCACCATCAAGGACGGAGATATGTTCACCCTGACCACCAGAGATGTCGAGGGTGACGAAACTATCTGTTCTATCACCTTTCCAAAACTTCCACAGGATATTTCCACAGGCACAAGGATACTGATAAACGACGGTGTTATCGAGCTGAAAGCTGTTAAGATAGACTCCACCGATATCCAGTGCGAGATAATCCACGGCGGTGTGGTTTCAGACCACAAGGGCATCAATGTTCCCGGCGTTAAGCTTTCAATGCCTTACATTTCCGATGCTGATATGGCTGACCTCGCTTTCGGCGCGAAGATGGGCTTTGATTTCATCGCAGCATCTTTCGTAAGAACAGGCGCTGATGTCACCTACCTGAGAAAATTCACCCAGAGCCTTGGCTGGTTCAACCCAAGGATAATCGCGAAAATTGAGAACGCAGAGGGCGTTGAAAATATCGATGAGATACTTGAAGCCGCTGACGGCATAATGGTCGCAAGAGGCGACATGGGCGTTGAGATACCTTTCGAGAAGATCCCTGCTATACAGAAAGATCTGATACACAAGGCTTATAATGCGGGCAAGCAGGTAATCACCGCTACCCAGATGCTGGAATCCATGATAAACAATCCCAGACCCACCCGTGCCGAGATCACCGACGTTGCAAACGCAATATACGACGGCACTTCCGCAATAATGCTCTCGGGCGAGACCGCTGCGGGCAAGTATCCTGTTGAGGTCGTAAAGACCATGAGCCTTATCGCCGAGACCACAGAGGGCGATATCGACTATGTGCGCCGTTTCCAGAAGCGTGACGATATCGACCATCCCAGCATAACCGATGCTATCTGCCATGCAACAGTTACCACAGCCCACGACCTTAAAGCGGCGGCTGTACTTACTGTTACCAAGAGCGGCGCTACCGCACGTATCCTTTCCAAGTACAGACCCGATTGTCCCATAATCGGTCTTACCACCGACCCTGTCACCTGCCACCAGATGAATATGTCATGGGGACTTCTACCTGGTCTTGTAGAGGAAATGGACAACACTGACGAACTGATTTCCCGCGCTATCAAAGTCGCACTTGAAAAGGGCTACCTCAAAGAGGGCGACCTGGTGGTTATCACCGCAGGCGTGCCTCTCGGAATAAGCGGTACCACCAACCTTATGAAGGTTGAAAGAGCATAAATAAATGCATAACAAAAGGCTGCTGCAACTGCAACAGCCTTTTTATTATACATAAAATCAGCCATTTGCGGGGATATCAAAAGTCTTCCGTCTGCTGATTTTTCTGAATGATGAAAACAATCCCGAAAGCACAGGCACTAAAAATGCCGAACCCACCGACACTACAAGACACCTGATATCGGGTACTGCCGTGCTGAAAATCTTCGCAAGAAAAGGAACATATATCCCCGCAAACAGCACAGCAGCGGAAACCGTCACCGCGAACAGCAGAAAAGTATTGTTGAACAGTGGCACCGAGAACAGGGATTTTTCCTCGGATTTACATTCAAAAACGTGTATCAGCTGACTAAGTACAAGCGTCAGCAAAGCACCTGTTCTTGCGGCGGAAAGCGACGTTCCCGCTTTAAGCAGGACAGAGAAAGTCCCGAGGGTGCAGATGCCGATAAGCACACCCCTTATCAGCATACGCCACAGCAGTCCACCGCTGAAAAAGCTGTCATTCTCACGGCGGGGCATTTTCTCCATGATGTTCTTCTCGGGCGGTTCAAGACCAAGTGCCACCGCTGGCAGGCTGTCTGTTACAAGATTAACAAGCAGTATCTGCGCAGGCAGCATAACCATTGGCAGACCCATCAGCAGGCCGCCGAACATGGTCACAACTTCCCCGATATTGCTGGCTATCATGTAGCGTACAAATTTGCGTATGTTTGAATAGATAGTTCTGCCGTCCTCAACGGCGTTAACGAGGGTGGCAAAATTGTCATCGAGCAGTATCATATCTGCCGCCTGCTTTGTGACTTCTGTTCCCTGTATCCCCATAGATACGCCGATATCAGCTTCCTTGACCGCGGGAGCATCGTTCACGCCGTCACCTGTCATGGCGCAGATATGACCTTTCGCCTTGAACGCCCTGACAATCCTCAGCTTGTGGGCAGGTGTGACCCTTGCAAATACTGAACAGTTCTCTATGACCTCAGCAAGACGTTCATCGCTCATTCCGTCAAGTTCGCTGCCTGTCAGTACCAGACTTCCCTGCTTTAATATCCCCACCTGCCGCGCTACCGCCGTCGCAGTAAGCTTGTGGTCGCCTGTTATCATGACCGTTCTTATTCCTGCCCTGCCGCACTGACGAACAGCGTTTGCCGCTTCGGGTCGGGGAGGGTCCTGCATACCCATAAGCCCTAGAAATACTGTATTTCCGTCAGCTATACGACAAAAAGCCAGAACCCGCAGACCCTCAGCCGCAAACCTGTCTCCGATACGAGTGGCAGAAAGCTTTTCTTTACTGCCGAAAGGCTTCACCCCTGCCGCTGTCAGCACTGCGGTACATTCGTTTATTATAACATCGGGACTTCCCTTTTTGAATGATACCGCATTACCCTTTGTGCCGCGGCATATCACTGTCATGGAACGACTTTCACTGTCAAATGGTATCTCATCTGTACGAACGTATTCCAAATTATACGAAGTTATACCAAAGTCTGCCGCCGCTAAAACTATTGCACATTCGGTGGGGTCGCCTTCCGCTTGGTATCGGGTGGTATTTTTCTTTGCTTTAATAAGCGATGTGGTATTTTCTTTTATCACCGCATTTGAACACAGCGCACCGCAGGTCATAAGTTCTTTAATGGTATCGGGAAGTTCATCATTTAACTTCGTCGTATCATATACATTACCACTTCCGTCCGAAACTGCCGTGACTTTCATTTTGTTCTGCGTTATAGTACCTGTCTTATCCGTACATATCACCGTGGCACAGCCAAGTGTCTCCACCGAATGCAAACGATGTACCAGCGCATTCCGTCGAAGCATTTTTCGCACCGCAAGGGAAAGTGCTATGGTCACTGCGGCGGGAAGACCCTCGGGGATAGCGGCTATCGCCACGGTTATGCCTGTCATTGCCATATCGAAAAACGGTTCGCCACGCAGAAGTCCTGCCACAAAAACTATAAAGCAGATGACTATACAGATAACCGCGAGGGTTCGTCCAAGTTCCGCAAGCTTTTTCTGTAGCGGCGTGAGTTCTTCCTCAATGCTTTCAAGCATAACAGACACCCTGCCCATCTGCGTGCGTTTGCCTGTTGCTGTCGTTCTGACAACTGCATTTCCTTTTGTGACCACAGTTCCCATATACGCAATATATGACTTGTTCAGAGAGGAAAAATCCACTTCGTCACTGCGCACCTGCTTGCTTACAGGTTCGGCTTCACCCGTAAGTACTGATTCATCACAGCATAACATTTTTCCGCTTATGATATAGCCGTCCGCAGGAACTTTGTCACCCGCTTCTACAACGAACACATCACCGACAGCAAGCATTTCAGCAGGCAGAGTTTTTAGTACACCGTCACGGTAGACCCTTGCCGTTGGCGCGGTCATGGCTTCAAGCTTTTCAAGAGTTTTCTCACAGCGGAACTCCTGAATGAACCCCAAAAGGGCGTTTATCACCACCACCGCGATTATGGGCACGGCATCGGTATACTGCCCAAGCAGAACAGATACCGCAGTAGCCCCCAGAAGTATCATCACCATAACATCGTGGAACTGCCCCAGAAATATCTTCATCGCACCCTTGTGCCGCTTTCCGCCCAGAACATTCCTGCCGTCGGTTTCAAGTCGCTGTTCAGCCTCCGCCGAGGACAAACCCGGCGCGGTTTCGTCCGATACCGAGGTACATTCAAGCTTCTGTTCCAAAATCCCGTACATATCCATCTTCCTTTCATCATAAAGACATTTTTGCATTTTCCCGCCCTGCTGAACTTCACAGCAGTGGCGGCGCTACTATAAATCTATTCACGCGGACAAGGATTATGACAGTCCGAGATAGACAAACAGGCTCACAACTCGGGATTTTTGGGCGATTTTCGCTATTGACATTTGGGCTGAATTGTTATATTATTAATAATGGTGTTTTGTCGTCAAGTGTACAGCCAAGTTCCGACAAAATTCAAAGACGGCGTAGTTTTCAGCTGTACGAAACCGATAGTAATGCGGGTGTCGAATCCCGCCGCCGTACTATTCTGCGGAGGTAAACTATGAGCGGTTATATTTCCGAAATGCGCAAACTTGTGGGTCACAGAACGTTGATTCAATGCGCGGGCAGTATCATCTGCGTTGATGACGAGGGCAGACTTCTCCTCGGCAAACGCACAGACAATCATCTGTGGGGATACGCTGGCGGTTCTGTTGAAATAGATGAAAAGATCGAGGACTGCGCAAAACGTGAGCTTTTCGAGGAAACAGGCATCATCGCCGACGAGATTGAATTCTTCTATATCAACTCGGGAAAAGAAGCCCACTACATCTACCCAAACGGCGACGAGGTATCTAATGTGGAGATAATCTACATTTGCAGAAAATATCACGGCGAACTGAAAAGGCAGGAAGAGGAGATCGAAGAACTGCGTTTTTTTCACCCCGAGGAAATATCCCTTGATATGATATCCCCGCCAATACGTCCTGTTTTTGAAGAATATTTCAAGGTCTTCGGGAGAGGGATATGAGCAAGTTTGACAAAGTATGGGAATATGTATCGGAGAGAAATGAAAGTCCGCTGATACTGACCTTTGACGAGATACAAAACATCGCCGATATGCCGATAGACCACTCATTCCTTAAATACAAAAAGGAACTGAACGAGTACGGCTTTGCGGTGGATAAAATTTCAATGAAAAATAAAACAGTGAAGTTCATCAGAAAAGAATGAATCTCACTTATATATTACGGAGAGATGTTATGAGTTTAAAAAATACGCTGACCATCTGGTTCGGCAAACTTATGGTAAAAACACTGCACCTGCTGGGCAAGGACGCGGGCAACGCTCCAGGTCTTGTGCTGTGGGAGCTGAATAAAGACTGCCTTAAAGCTTTCAAGGTGGACTGCCCCATTATAGCAGTAACAGGCACTAACGGAAAAACTTCCGTTACCAACTACCTGAACCACATTTTTGAAAGCACAGGCAAAAAAATAATCACCAACAAGCAGGGCAATAACCTCGACACAGGCATAACTTCCCTGCTGCTGAACAACTGCGACATGAAAGGCAGGGTCAAGGCGGATTATCTGGTGCTGGAGATAGATGAGAGCCATGTTCCCGTTATATTCTCCAAGATGAAGCTTGAAACTCTGGTACTGCTGAATTTCTTCCGCGACCAGCTTGACAGAAACGGCGAGGTCGAGACACTGATACTGAAAGTCAAGAAATTTCTGGAGACCTACGAGGGAAATGTAGTACTTAATGCCGATGACCCCAACGTTTCGCGCCTTGGTCTTGCAAATCCAAAGAACAAGAATATCTACTATTTCAGCGTTGACCGCTACGCAGGCGCAACAGATAAACCCTACGAAGTTGGTGAAGGCAAATTCTGTCCCAAATGCGGCACCGAGCTGGTATATGACTACTATCAGTACTCCCATGTGGGAAAATTCAAATGCCCCAAATGCGGCTTCGGCGATGTAAAGCCCTATATCACCGCTAAGAATGTGAAGCTCGATGTACCATCGGTAGAATTCGAGGGTGAGGAATACAAGATAAGCCATAACAGCATCTACTATGTTTACAATCTGGCGGCTGTTTATACCGCGGCTAATCTTTACAACTTCGATAAAAAGGTGCTTCACGAGACCTTTGAGAAGTTTGAAGTCAACAACGGCAGACTTGAAAAGTTCAGCGTTGACGGCAGCGAACTCCTTGTAAATCTAGCGAAGAATCCCGTTGGCGCAAATATGACACTGAGAGTTATGAACGAGCACAAGGGCGAAAAAGAACTGCTCTTTGTCCTCAACGATAACCTTGCTGACGGTCATGACGTTTCGTGGATTTGGGATATCAATTTCTCCATATTCAACGATGTTTCCAGAGTTGTCACCAGCGGTACGAGAGCATATGATATCGCTATAAGAATTAAGTGCTCGGGCTACGACCCCGACAAGATAGTTGTAAAGCCCGACCTTGACGATGCGATGGATGAATTTTTCAAGAACAAGGGCTTCAAGTACGCCATAGCAAATTATACCGCTATACAGCCGACACGTGCCGCTATCAAGCGTTACAAAGCTAAAGTCAAAGGAGGTCAGGGCTGATGGATAAGCTGAAAATTCTTCATATGTATCCCGCAATGCTCGACCTTTACGGCGACAGCGGAAATGTTGAGATACTTTCCTACCGCTGCAGAATGCGCGGCATCGAGACCGAAGTCTTCAAACATGACCTCGGCGATAAGAATACCGGTTTTTCGGGTGTTGATATTGTATACCTCGGCGGCGGTGCTGACTTTGAGCAGCAGCTTCTCGCAGACGACCTGCTGGGTCTGAAAGAGGAGATACGCAAAGCTTACGAAAGCGGCGTGTACTTCCTGATGATATGCGGCGGCTATCAGCTGATGGGTCAGTACTACAAGGATTCCAACGGCAAGAAGATACCCGGTCTGGGTCTTTTCGATTATTACACCGTGGCTTCCACCAACAAGCGCGAAAGATGCATCGGAAATATCGTAGTCGAGACCACTCTCGGAGATGAAAAATATAAGGTCATCGGCTTTGAAAATCACGGCGGACAGACTACCAATGTCACTTCGCCTTTCGGAAAAGTCCTTGCAGGCAACGGCAACGAATTTGCCAGCAGCATTGAGGGCTACACCGAGAAGAACGTCACCGCCACTTATCTTCACGGACCTCTTCTCTCGAAAAACCCCAAGCTTGCCGACCACATAATCTCCTACTGTATGACAAGAAAAACAGGCAGTACTTACACCCCTGCCCCGATAAACGATAAGCTTGAAGATGAGTGCCGCAAGGTGCTTCTGGAAAGACTTCTGAAGAAGTAAGGAGCAGAGGATGTTCTCACTTTTCAGAAAAAGAACCGCTGATAACGAACCGCCGCTGAAAAAGCGTGTAGAGAAGATGAAGTGCCGCAAGATAAATTTCGTGGACGATGATTTCGACAGGCTGTGCGAAGATATGAAAACGGACAGCAAAGCGCTGATGAGCCTGAAGCCCGTGAACTACTATGCGATAAAGAACAGCTACATCATGGGTATGCTGTATTCTGAGGAAGACTTCTCCGAGAATTTCATACAGCTTCTGCATTTTGAGTCAGAACGTCAGACAGGCAAGAGCAATATCTTCCCTGTTGACACGGATACAGCAGTAAAGCTTCTTGCCAAAGTCGGGATAATGATAGACCTCAAAAAGATACAGCAGGAGAAATAGAATTTTACAGAAAGTAGGCAGATGATATGTCAGATGAAATGATTCATACCCAAGAAATTGAAGCGATGCAGGAAAAATTCCGCGCGGTACAGGAAGACCTCAGCAGCAGGATATCATGCACCGATAATTTTGATGCCGACAGCATAAAGACAGTTGCAGGCATTGACCTTGCTTACTGGAAAGATGAAAATGACAACGAACAGGCAGTCTGCTGTATCGTGGTCATCGATTATAACACTCATGAGGTGATCGAAAAAAAGCATTTCGGCGGAAAGATAGACGTTCCGTATATGCCGGGATTTCTGGCATTCAGAGAACTCCCGCTGATTCTTGAAACGGTAAAGCTCCTTGAAAATATCCCCGATATTTATGTATTTGACGGCAACGGATATCTACACCCCAGACATATGGGTATAGCTTCTCACGCATCATTCTATCTGGAAAGACCTACATTCGGCATAGCGAAAACATACTTCCGTGCTGATAAAAAGACCGACTATACCGAGCCATCACCCGAAAGCGGAAGCTTCACCGATATCGTGATAGGAGGAGAGGTCTACGGCAGAGCGTTGAGGACTCATACAGGGGTTAAACCTGTTTTCGTTTCCGTCGGGAACAACATCTCCCTCGATACTGCCTGCAATATGGCAATGTCGCTGACGGACAAAGAGAGCCATATCCCCATTCCAACAAGACTGGCAGACCTTGAAACTCACGTAATGCGTGATAAACTGAGATCTCAAAACTAACATAAAAAGGCTGAGGACGTTCACAACGCTCTCAGCCTTTTATCATTCAAAAATTTTCAGCACACCATCAGTCACCTGTGGACTGCCTCATTATTACCTTGTGGTCAACAGTGTAATACTTGTTGTCCTTTTCGGTGGAATGGATATTCCCGATAAGCTTCTCGATGACAAGCTCGCCCATCTTGAAGCATGGCTGCTCGACCGTTGAAACCGTGGGCAGCATCATTTCGCACATGGTGATATTATCAAATCCCATAACGGAGATATCCTTGCCGATTTTTAACCCCAGCTCGTCCGCACGGTGAATCACCGCGATAGCAAGCAGGTCGGAGACCGCAAACACCGCAGAGGGCATTTTATCAAGCTTTGCGAAATAGTCCATAGCGTCTTTTCCGCAGCTGTATTCATAGCTGTCGCGGTAAACAAGTTCCTCGCGGAAAGGTATACCCGCCTTTTCCAGTGCCATCTTGTATCCATTCTCACGGGCAGTTGAAGATATAGCTTCCGATTTCGTTCCCAGAAAAGCGATGTCCCTGTGACCCTTTTTGATAAGGGCAGTAACAGCATCGAAAGCGCCGCTTTCATCATCAACAGCCACCGTCAGCACATTCGCCCCGGGAACACCCTCACAGCAAAGTGCGATATCATAATTCTGTGCAAGCTGATTCAGGGATTCCGCATCGTACATCGTACCCAGCAGAACAACTCCGTCAACTGTCCTGTTGAAAAGCATATTCATCTGCCTTGCCTCAGCAGTGTAAGTGTTGTCAGATACCGCTGTGATTATATCGTATCCAAGCTTTGAAGCGTATCTCTGCATACCTGTGACAATCTTTGAATACAGCGAATGTTCCGAGGTAGGCATTATACAGAGAATAACGTTGGTCTCGCATTTTCTGAGATTTCTGCCGAGAAAATTTGGGGAATAATGCAGCTTCTTGATAGCATCGTTTACCCTCGAAGTCGAATCTTCCGAAACATTACAGCTTCCGTTGAGTACCCTTGAAACCGTAGCCACCGAAACTCCCGCTTCTCTTGCAACGTCCTTAATAGTAGCGCTCATAACATACTCCTTTCGGTATATTTTATCTTTCATTTTATTACTCTGTATTATAGCACATTTCCTTGTAAAAATCAACTACTTGTATGAAAGTCCGATTTTACGTTTCGATGTTACTATTCTTTGGAGTATTGGTATACTATTAAGCCGCTGTATTATACGAAAATTTTCAATCAATACAACTTCATACGAACTATCCATCAATTGTACGAAAGGTACTTTTGGTATCCGTTATTTGCGGAAATATATTAAACGTTGCGGAAATCGGGAATGTCATTTCAGCTTTGAAGTATCGGGAGTAACTTCGTACAAGTTTGATACCAAATATACCAGTGGTATTTTTGGTATCAAGTGGTATCCTTTGGTATCGCTGTTGTATTGGTCGTATACGAGAGGGTACCAAGCGTTACATTAGAGTTTAGTTTGTATCTCTGTTGTAGTGTCTTCTGATTTATATCAGGTTCAGTGCTCCGATAAGACCGAACATTGAAAGTCCGAAACTTGGCATGATTATCCCGGGCAGATCCTGAAATTTAACAGGATCGATCTTTCGGCAGGTCAGACCGAATATCAGGAATACAATGGGGTTCAATAGAACACATATCTTAGGGACATCAAGCGCACCTCCAAAGATAGCTATTATCACCAGGACCGTTGGTACCAACAGCGAAACATAACCCGTGAAAAAAGTCGGGGTTATCTGCTTATAAAGCTTTTCAAGAATATCATCGGCGATCTGAAGATCACCATGTATCATTGCGCCCTTATAGATAAGCGCCTGAAGGCATACGAAAGCATGAATGAAAATGCCTGCCATAGAACCAAAGTATCCAAAACCGAGGGTCAGATAGCCGAGTATCGGACGTGATTCAGCTATCTGCATACCGATGGAATAAAAGCCAAGCCCGACCAGCGCATCACCAACCATTGCAAATGCAATAGAAAGTCCGAATCTCCAGTCAGCCATTTTTATCCAGTTGCTGTCGATGTTCTTTGAAGTTCCCAGTTTTTCATTGCCTTTGCCTTTCAGGTCAAAGAGGATATCTCCCACACAGCAAAGCAGTCCCCCGATAATTCCTAATATTGAAAATAACAAATACATAACATCATCCTTTCCTGTTCATTCCTTACGATACATCAGGTCATAGATCTTACACCCCGCCGCTGTACGTGTCTGAACAAGCTTCATGCCCAGATGCCGATAGCGGTCGCATTTGCCCTTTGCATCGGTATCAAGTATGCAGGGACAGCCGTTTTTATCTGCTATTTTATAGGCGAACTCCATCAGCTTGCGCATATATCCCTGACCCTGATATTTCTCCGTCACGATAAGCATTTCTACCTTGACATATGGCTTTTTCTGCTTCTTCATCTGAATTTCAAGCGGCTTTTTACCACATCCGCTGTTAGCCTGTTTCAGAAATGAAAACAGCTTTCCCCAGCCACCGAGTGCATTTTTCATTCGCCTTGCCATTTTGATGATACTTATGAATTTCGGGTGATTGCCTTTGGTATCGGTTATGAGTATATAGCCCTCGCCGTTATCGGTGCTGTAAAATGTTCCGCTTTCGATACCTGCGATCACAAACGACTTCATATATTCGGTCATCGCCGCTTTTGACGGAATGAACTGTTTCAGACCGCCCTCACCCGCTTCATAAGGATAATCCCAGAAGGAAGCGCCTATCAGTTCGGATATCTCATCTATTTTCTCTTCGGATAATGAATGTACCTTTTTCATTGATGTTCCTTTCTCTTATTTGGGATTTTTCAATTTATCTCCCACAAACCAGTAATCACACATTTTTCCGCCGCCTGCAAGGGTGTATTTGCGGTAAAGTTTTGCGTGCATAAGACCCGCAGTCAGATGATCTATCTCACACATAACAGGCAGTACTTCAAGCAGACCCTCGCGCTTTGCAAAATTATTTAGCGGACACTGTGTAAAATGATAATAGTAACCATCGCGATGCTTGTTCTCGTCAAAGTTGAAATCCCATGATACGGCTTTATACTTCGGGTGTTTTTCAAGCCAGTCAGCACTTTTCTGTATCTTTTTACGAAGTGCATCCACACCGCTCGGACGGTTTGCATTTATAAAAAGTCCCATACATTTCAGCGGTTTCCATTCCATCACTTCATGGGATATAATTCTCAGGTCATTAACTGATATTTTCCCCTTTGCCGCCCGATAAACTGCCAGAAATATAAAGCACATATAAACGTTTGAAGCCATCGGATTATCTGCGCCGATATCATCTGCCTTGTTAAGCATCGACCTGTATTCTCTCTTAGCTTTGATCATGATAGCATTAGCAAAATCTCTGCCGTAATACCTTTTTATCGACTTTTTAACGAGGGGCGAAAGAACCGACCAGTATTTTGAAGTGTATTTCAGCATAAAAATTTTACCACTTGAATGTTGCCCAGCGGTCATTCATATTGGGCAGAAGAAGTGCAAAAAGCTTTGCGCGAATGCTGTATTTTGTCATTTCTTCATTGAAGCTGTGTTCCTCGATAAGCCGAAAACCTTCCGTCAGATCAGCGATCTCCTGTCCCGATTCTGTACCCGACCTGAAATGTGCATTGGTATTTTTGACTGTATCATGGTGCTTCTCGTTCTTCTGCAATGCTTTGCAGTTCTGTTCTGCGATAAGTATACCGCCGTCGGGAAAATTATTTTTCAGCACTTCAAGAAAAGTGCGTATCTGTTCAAGGGTGAGGTACATAAACAAGCCCTCGGCAATAAATACAGGTTTCGATTTTCTGCCGATAAGCGCTGAACGTACAAGACTGCACCAATCATCTTCAAGGGCACTTCCCGGTATCATAGTCACGCGGTCACGTTCGCGGAAAGCCTTGCGTCTTGCTGCGATAGCATCGGGAAGATCAAGGTCGAACCAACGTATACTGCCGTTATCCACTCTTGAAAATCTGTCATCAAAACCTGCACCGACATTGACGATAACAGTATCGGGCGATTTTTTTATGATGCCCTTTAACTGACGGTCAAGCATTATCGTCCTGGCAATAACACCCTCGTGGGACATAAACTTGTCATACTGCGCTGTATCGATGTTAAGCGTTCTGATTATCTCCACTGCCTTGCGGTCTTTTACCCTCGCGTTTTTACGCAGAGTTTCGTTCGCCTTTACAGCAAGCGGGATAAGTGCGGTTGTCTGTACGTCGCCTAATTTAAGTTCCATTGTATTTTTCCTCCTTATATGGTTAGTTGTAACAAACTCATAATCATATTATAGCATAGACTAACTCGGATTTCAAGATGTCAGCTGAAAAAAGCCGTCCAATTATGCAGGACTTTTCAAGGCTTTTTATGTGTGAAACATATAGTATTTTAAAGCATGACCTCCCGCGGAGTGAACTATACCACGAGAGGTCTTTGCAATTATATTGTATATGGCTATGGTATCATCATTTCACAGTCACTTTGACTGCTCTGCTTGCAATATTGCTGATATCCCATTTGCCGTTTACTTTCGCGCAAACAACTATATCGTACTTACTGCCTGCTTTCAGCTTTGGCGAAGTGAATACAGTTGTCTTGGCATTGGTGTATGCCTGTACTTTCCATCTGCCTGCAAGCTTAACAGCGATGCCGTACTGTTCTGCATCGGGAACAGATGTCCACTTCATTCTGAACTGATGAAACTCCTCGTTATATTCGACAGCTGTCACCTTTGGATATACATTTTTAGCAGGTGAAACCACAGTATTCTGAGGTATCTGCGCGAGGATATTATCGGTCTGCGGGATTATGCCGTTTGCATCACCTGTCCCGAACCAGTAGAATTCGCTCTTATCAGTGGTGTTTCCTTTACCTGTTACCAGCTTGCGGCAGGTATTGTTGCCGAATCTGACATTACCCTTGATAGGTGCTGTTTCATCATGGAAGCTTGCACCGCCCTCAAGATAAGCCTTTGAAGTTGATATTACTCCATTTCCGCTTACAGCCGCACCGCCGCTGCCCTTTGTGGTATCTGCGGTGATGTTCATGCCGTATCCGCCGATAGCAATTAAACTTCCTGCGCCTGTTATAGTTCCGTTATCAAGTTCGATAGCTGTTCCGCCGTCTGCTGTCAGCATGGAAGCTCCTCCGCCGTAGCAGGCAAGAACAGAACCCTCAGAAACGGTGAGTGTTCCGTTTACCTTTAATGCGGTCTGACCTGTTTCACCATTTGGTGCTTCTTCACCGAGGATAAACACTCCGCCCTTTACGGTCACTTTGCCCTCTGTTGTAACGAGGGGTTCAGAATTACGTCTGTTTTCGTCATCGTTGGCTGTGTAATTTGAATGGCTGATGATACGGGTATTTTCAAGTATTGAACCATCTTTCATGCGAAGCTGACCGTTTATGGAAGAACCATACAGCCATTCGCCAGAACCATAATCATTATAGTCCATAGAGAATGTTCCGCCCGACTGAACTTCGATTATGCCCTCAACAGTAGACTGACGAAGCGTAAGCTTTGCACCGCCCTGAACGATTATCTTTACGCCGCTGTGTACTCTCATATTGACCATAGTCAAGTCACAGCCATTGGGAATGATAAGGGTCTGCTCGGGTTCTTCGCCGTTTGTCAGTGAGATAGTTCTGCCTATCTCGCCGTAGTTTGCTTCGGGGAGTACAGCATGAGAACCGAACCACGCCTTGATGTTTTCGGGAACGGTAACAGTTTCGTTTTTACCGCCGAAATCCTTGATATACCAGGGTTCGCAGTCAAACATATATTTTCCGTCTGCTGTCTTTACGCAGTTATCGTAGGTCAGTCTGTCGATGAGTTTTTCATCACCCGAGTACACAACATAATCGACTTCGTTGCTGACAGCATCGCCCTTATCTGTCGAAAGATAAACCGATACCTTATACTTTCCTGCCTTTTCGGGAACACCTCTAAGGAACAGATCACCGCTGAATGGATTTATCTCGCCGTGAACACCGTCACATTCGGGAGAGATGATTATCTTTGACTTTGCACCATCAACTTTAATTATATCGCCGTTCACGAAATAATCGGGCTTCTGCCAAGCGGATTCGGGAACGTTTTTGCGAGAAGTGCCCTTATCCACCAGCGCATATTCGACCTGTGCAGTACTTTCCGAACCGTAATAAGAACTTCCGCCTGTGGTCGCAGAACTTACTGCATCAACATCATCTTGCTGACCCACCAGCTTATGTTCAAAATGTCCGTTGATACGAACATAAAGCTGCTGTTCGGTTTCAGGTTCCTCCGACTTTACGAACACCGCATAGTAAGTGACATCTCCATTGACCGTGGGAAGTTCGGAAAGCACATCTCCATCTTCTGAATCTGCCCAACCTACAAATGTATAAACTGTACCGTCATCGGAAATCTTAACGGGAACATCTCCGTCATAGTAAGGTTCTTCCCCTGCCTTAACGTTCAAGTCGGTTTCAATTATGCTGCCGCCATTTTTCCAAGTGACAACATATGCATCCTGCTGAACTTCACTGCTGACCATCTCCACGATATACTCATAAGATGTGCTTTCATACCAGTATTTCGGTGGAACTTCGACCTTTCTCATATTCACCTTTATAACGGTATCCTCACCGCCGTCGGGGGAAGAAAATTCGATAGTGTTCTCGCCCTCATCAAGCAGACTGCTGTGGAACTGTATAGTACCGCCTGTTACAATACAATCGCCTTTGTTGACATAATAGAGGGAACTGTAATTTTTGTTATAGTTCAGCTTTGTTCCGTTGACTTTAACACCCGCAGCTGCGATACGAGTAAGTTCCGAATAATCGTTGCCGAAGCTTGCAACGGTGTATGCGGAAGTGTCTGCATCGGCAGAAATGTTTTTCAGCCTGATAAGCGTTTCGGACTGTTCCGCTTTACTGCTATTGCTGTTCTTCTCTGCAAAAGCAGGTATTACAGCGGGCTGTATAGCACCCTGAACCATCATAAGGGATAGAATCCAGCTTGCTATTCCTGTTAGTTTCTTTCTTGTTTCGTTCATGATTGAACCAACTCCTCAAAAATAGTTTTATAAAAGTTAGAGCACGCCAACTTCTTGACTTTAAAATCGGGATACGATCCTGCTCGCATCCCGATTTTTTTACAACAAACGCGCTGATATTATTTCACGTTGATAACAAACGATCTTGCATTGATATTGCTTATATCCCATTCGCCGTTAACTTTAGCACATATCACAGCCTCAAATTTGCTGCCTGCTTTAAGCTTGGCTGATGTATATGAAAGTGTCTTGGCATCGGTGTATGCCTGAACTTTCCACTTTCCTGCAACTTTGACAGCTATGCCGTACATTTCCGCCTTCTCGACCACCGACCAATTCAGCCTGAACTGATGACTAGTTTCATCGTACTGAATTGAAGTCACTTCTGGATAAATTTTTACAGCGACCGCATTAGGAGTTACAACGATCGCATTCGACATATCTTTCACCCAAACGCCGTTTTTCTTGGCAATGACCGCTACTTTATAATTTGTTCCCGCTTTGAGGTTTTTAAGCACGTAAGAGTTGCCGTACCCCTCTGCAAGTATCCTCCACTTTCCGCTGACATATCCGCAAACCGCGTACTTTTCAGCGTTCTCTATCTTCGTCCAGTCCAGCTTAACACAGCCGTCACCCTTGGTGTAAGTCACCTTGATGTTAGTTGCTCCAGTGAATACAGGAGATGTCCTGCCCTTCGTCCATGTATTCAGATCGGAACCGTCACCTGTGTAGAACAGGAAATGTGAAAGACCTTCCTTGTTGTTTTCTGTCATGTCCTCAAGATATGTACTTACGTCTTTAAGTATCGCAGACATATTTGCCTTGTTATTATTGAGGTACTTCACAAACTTATCTGAAGCCATTTTTTCAGCTGATACGGAGTATGTATTTATCTCCTCGCCAACGACAGTACCTGAAGCTTTCTTCGCTGCTATGTTCTTTCCTGCTATCTTCTGAGAAGCATCACCGTTATAACAGCAATCATAGTCTACAGCGATACCAGCTATTCTTCCGTTGATGCCGCCAACATCGACAGTGGTAACAAACGATTCAACGTTTCCATATGTGTAGCAGTTTATATTCGTGCCGCCTGACATACCTGTAAGACCGCCGACGGTAGCTTTATTGTTGCTTTCAGCATCGGCACAGATATCTCCGAGGGTATAGCAGTTGACCTGTATGGAACGGTTTGTCATGCCTGCAAGTCCGCCCGCATAAACCGATGATGTTTCAGTTGAAGCGTTTATAGTGGGATCTGTATAACAATCGGTAATAGTGCCGCGGAGTGCGCTGCCCACAAGTCCGCCAACTCGTGCAAAGGATTCTCTGGTCTTTGCATTTATTGTACCATGAACCGAGCAGTTATCGATAACGAAACCGTTCTGTGCCCAAGCCGCGATACCGCCTACATTTGCTTCATAGCGTGACTCAACGTTGATAGATACGTCTTTCAGCTTGACATTCTTTATGATGACAAGCCTTTCATCGTCTGTGGGAGTGAGATTTGTATCATGCTCACCTGCTGCAAGTCCGAACAGTCCCGAAAGGTAAATATCCGCAGGCTTATCCTTACTGCCTATGGTCAGACCTGTTATTGTGTGATCTCTGCCGTCGAAGTTTCCTCTGAAAGGATATACCGCAAAATTCTCCTTCTGACCGTTTATCTCAGCCTGAATAGCATGACCAATGGGCAGCCAGTCCTTGCCCGAAAGATTGATATCACTGTCAAGAGCAAACCACACGTTTTTCCAGTCATCATCTTCGTTCATCGCTTCGGCAATATACCTGAGCTGTTTTTCAGTTTTTACAAGATAGGGCTCCTTTTCCGTGCCCTTTCCGCCTGCGAATACAGACACATTTGCAGACGAATAAGATGTCCTGTCGTTGTAGGTGGATTTTTCCTTAGCAGTCTTCAATGCATTTTCATATGCTTCTCCCGAAGACGAGCCATCGGAAGATTTGATCTTTGTGATTTCGCCGTTCTTAACGGTAATTGCAACAACGACATTCTTACCGCTGTCGCGTCCGTACCATACACCATCATTCAGTTTAAGCTCGGGCTTTACGACTATTTCAGCTTCGGGCTGAACATATTCCGCAGAGGCAGTTACATCGGAAAGTGTAACTTCGCCGCCATCATACTTCCATTTTCTCAGCTGATCTTTAGATATACCGAACTGAGTTATCTCAACAGGGAAAGCTGTGAAATTAGCATTCAGCTTATCAGCCACAGCCTTGTAGTTCTTGGCGTTGTAAGCTTCATTGCCCGAAACAACACCGCCTGTGTATACCATTCCGTCATCGCTGACACCCGATGAAACTCTTGTTCCCACATCTGCAACAGGGTCAACTATCGTGTTTCCCATCTTCATCTGTGCTTCGCAGTTGTAGTAGCAGTCATAGGTGTGACCTATACCTGTTATCCAGCCCGACAGAGCGCCTGTGTATATGGAATAATCATCTGTAACATGACTTCCGGCGCCATAGCAGTTTGCAAGATATCCCGCATTGACAGCAACAAGTGAGCTTATAACCGCCATGCCCTCATCTTCACGGTTTCCGCTTCCGTATACATCGCCTAGAGTATAGCAGTTGGCAACAAGTCCTCTGTTTACAAGTGCCGCAATACCGCCTGTTTCACCGTATGCGCCGCCTGTTTTTACTGTGCAGGAAGCATCAACATCTGTCTTGCAGTTGATTATAGCACCCTTGTATACATAAGCCGAAATTCCGCCGACGAAATTATTGCCTGTTTCAGCAGTAACGGTTATAGCACCTGTGACAGTACAACCGTCAACGACCGCACCATTGTATCCCTTTGCATCAGAATCCATCACGCCTGCGATACCGCCTGCATATACGCTTGCGCCGTAGGATACGTTCACCAGAACGTCTGTCAGTTCAAGATCTTTAACAACAGCATTGGTACCCAGAACGCTGAAAAATCCTATGTAATTCTTATCGGTTTCAAGCTCTTTTGCTTTGTCTGCATTTCCGATGGTCATGCCGCTGACTTTATGACCCTTGCCGTCAAAGCTGCCGTTAAAGGCGAAATCACTGTCACCTATGGGAGTCCATTCAATATCGGAAATGTCGATATCGGAAGAAAGCTCGATGTATTTTCCGCTATAATCAACACTATCGGACAATGAGCCCGCGAATTTTCTCAGCTGCTCCGCCGTGCTTATCTCATAAGGCGATTCCTTTGTACCGTCACCCGATTCAAATATCGATGTGTCAACAGAAACGGGAACATATACTTCGTCCGAAAGCACAGGGGTTTCAGAACCGTTAAGCTCCCAGAGTTTTAACTGCACAGCAACATTGTTTTCTTCAAGCAGCTTTGCGATTTCACCAAGATCATTATTGAGAATATCGGCAAATCCACTGCCAGACATTTGATCGACTGTAAGCATTTCGGGTGCAAAAGTACCCTCTGCATTCATCGAACCAGTTCCGTGAGAAACCGAAGCAATTACGGTAGCTTCACCCGTGCTGTTGATATGGGATATCTTTGCATCAGAAGAATAGAAATTATACTTGCCCGATGCCGCTGGCAAAGCAGTTGTACTGTATCGAAGTCATCATGCCAACAACACCGCCCGCATACAGAGAAAATCCGCTGGCAGTCATTACGTTAACATCACCCTTGCCAGCACAGTTGATAACATAAGTATCGTTGCCTGTCATTGCGGCTATACCTGCACCGTAAGCGATCTTGCTGTTTGATGAAGAACTGATCTCCGCATCTGATATGCAGTTTGTTATATTGGCATTTCCCGATGCCCTGCCGACTATACCGCCTGTCATGACCATAGCAGCATCTGTCTTTGCGGAAACCGAACCGCTTACGGTACAGCTGTCCACCGACGCAGAACCGTCCTGTCCCGAAACAGCCTTGCTTGTGATATCGCCTGTTACACCGCCCGCTCTTACTACCTTTTTGCCTGTAACATCAATATCTACGTTTTCAAGCCTGATATTCGCTACTTTAGCAGATGTTGAGATAGTCGAGAACAGACCTACGTTCTGTTCTTCGGTATATGCAGAATCTGCATCATTATGTAATTTCAGACCGGTGATCGTATGACCGCAGCCATCGAAATTTCCAGCAAATATCTTATCAAGATTTTTGCTAGCCGAACCCTCTGCACCGATGGGATTCCAGTTTTCGATGCCTGAAAGATCGATATCAGAATCAAGAACGATATACTTTCCAAGATAGTTTTCGCCGTTATCCACACTTTCTGCAAAACCTATAAGCTGTTTGGCATTACTTATCACAAACGGATCTGCTTCACTTCCGTCACCGCTTTTGAAACAGCCAAGAGTGCTTTTTGCGAGAGCATCGTTGACAGCATTCTTTATGCCGTTGCTGCTGTAAGTAGCACGGCTTACCGCATCAACACCCTCTGTGGAATTTGCTTCTATTATTTGTGGGATTATCGCTTTTGCACGTTCCCAGAATCTAGGAGTTTCATTCTGATCTATAACATCGATAGCCGATATCACACCGTCAGATACAGTTACCGATACTGTGATATCGCTTTTATATCCCCTTGCCTGTCCTTCATAAACTCCGTCCTTGTAGCCTTTTGAACTTTCTGCAAAGGCAACAGTGCCAACGGAATTCATCATCACCGCTGTCGAAAGCACAGCACATAAGGCTTTCTTCTGATCAAATTTTGATTTCTTTATATTTTTCTCCCTACTATTCTAAATTTGGTTATGTATAGCAAACGTAGTTATAGCTCACTAACCAGCGGATATTATAACACATTCTTCGACAAAAATCAAGTATCGTTCAAAAATCTAATCTCACACATAAAAGCCCGTATTTAAGGTGTTTGGACGAAGTAAGATACTTCAAAGTAAAACGAGGTAAACTAATAAACTTTTTTAAAACCTTATACTATACGCATTGACAAACATATTCATATTTGATAAACTGAACTCAGTTAGTTATTTCTAACTATATTTTTTCAAAGGAGCGTATATGTGTATATTTTTCTTATCGCTGCGGCAATTTGTCTGCTTGTGGCTATGACAATTAAAAAGCTCAGACAAGGTGGAAACTGCTGCGGTGAACATGAAGCCACCGCAAAAAAGGTATGTGTGTCCGATACTGATCTTTCACATTATCCGTACAGATATGAAGCACTTATCGAGGGTATGGTGTGCGCAAACTGTGTCCGCAATGCCGAGAATGCATTCAACAGCAATGATGGTATCTTCGCAAGTATCGAACTCCGTACCAAAACAGCGGCGATATATTCAAAACACAGACTAGAACGGCGTGATGCCGCAGCTATGCTTGAAAATACTACATATACGCTTACAGGATTCAGGGAGGTAGAAGAATGAAAATTGGAGAACTAAAGGAAAACTCCGAAGCTGTAGTCAGCGGATTGAACGGCGACCCGAGATTTATCGGCAGGATAACCTCGATAGGTCTTACACCGGGGTGTCGGGTAAACATCATCAAGAATGACAAGAACCGTCCAATACTCATATATTCGAGGGATACCATGATCGCCCTTAACCGCAAGGAATGCGATGGCATTGAGGTCACGGAGGTGAGGTCATGAGTACGGCAACAATAGCACTTCTGGGTCAGCCAAACTCTGGAAAATCAACTTTGTTCAACGCACTTACAGGACTTCGTCAACACGTAGGAAACTGGCCCGGCAAAACAGTCGAGAAGAAAGAAGGAACTTTTACCTACGGCGGTACAACATATTCAGTGGCAGACCTTCCGGGTTCATACAGTATGTCGGCAAATTCCGATGAAGAAGTAATAACCCGAGATTTCATAGCTTCAGGCAAAGCCGATGTAGTATGCATTCTGGCAGACAGTTCACAGCTTGAAAGAAGTCTTTTCATGCTGGCTGACTATGCGGGACTTAATGCACCATGTTTCCTCGTACTTAACATGGAAGATGTCGCCAAAGAACAGGGTAAGAAAATCGATGCAAAAGCTATCGAGAAAAAGCTTGGTATACCTGTAATGATGTTCTCGGCAACTGATACAAAGGCATACGATAAATTTTATTCGACCCTAGAAAGAGCCATAAAGGAAAAACCTCAGATAAACACTTCTTCTCTTGAAAAGGGTTACGAGAAACTGAACGGTTACTGCGAGATAAAATCTCAGCTTGACAGCAATACACCATCAGGATATACTCCCATGTGGCTGACTGCCAAAGTGCTTGAAAATGACAAGGTAGTATCCGCGAAACTAAAAAACACTCTTCCCGATAACAAGGTAAAGCTGATAGAAAATCTCTCAAACGGTAACGACGGTGCTATCGCCCTCGGCGAATGCAAATTCGCATGGATAGATGAGATACTCAACGGCGCAGTCAGCAAAACTAAAACCAAAGCTAAACTCGGCAAACTCGACCGCATTTACACCCATAGAATATGGGGCAAACCCTCCGTTGTACTGACTGTTGTGCTTGGTCTGCTGGCGTCATTCATTCCCGCACTGCCGATAATGGGTATAGGTATGGGTATAAATGCGCTGAATGCACCTATCCGTGAGGCTATGACTTCCGCGGGAAGTCCTGCTTTCCTTACGGGTATAGTTTGTGATGTTGTCATAGCTTCTCTTTACTTTATCATCAATATGCTCGGATTTGTATTTGGTGTTACGCTGGTGTTCGGTCTGCTTGAAGAGGTCGGCGTAATGGCTCGAATCTCTTATGTATTTGACAATACCATGGGCAAACTGGGATTGCAGGGCAAATCCGTCATGCCTTTCCTTGTCAGCTTTGGCTGCACAATGGGCGGTGCTGCGGGTGCAAGAGTAATCGACAACTGGGGACAGAAAGTTTTGACCATAGCACTTGCGTGGGCAGTTCCCTGCGGCGCGGCATGGTCGATTGTTCCTATGCTTTCGACAGTATTCTTCGGCGCAGGCGCTCCGCTGATAATAACAGCTATCCTTATCGTGATGATACTTCATATGTGGATAACAGCAAAAATATTCAGCCGCGGTCTTGTCAAGGAAGAAGACAGATACGGCATGATAATGGAGCTTCCGCCTTATCACAAGCCTAAGTGGGGCGCATTATTCAGATATGTTCTGGGCAGAACCAAGGATACATTCTTCCGCGTAACAAAGGTCGTACTTATAGTATGCGGAATATTCTGGCTGCTCAGCTTTTCATCGGGCTCAATTGAAGATTCTGCGCTTTACAAATTCGGTGTAGCTATCGAACCCGTAACAAAGATATTCGGTCTGACATGGCCTTTATTCCTTGCGTTTATAGCTTCTTCTATCGGTAAAGAGGGCGCGATAGGCGTTATCAGTGCACTGTTCACAGGCGGCTCTATCTTTGCGGCAACAACAGGCGCGGCTGAAAAAGCAGCAAACATCAACGAGATACTTCTTGCGAATGTAACCCGCCCCGAAGCCCTTGCTTTCATATTTGCGATAACATTCAATATGCCTTGTCTGGTGGCACTGGCAGCTACATATCAGGAGATTCATTCGGTAAAATGGACGGCAAAGATAGCGGCATATTATACGCTGACTGCCCTGGTGCTGGCGTTTGCGGCATACCGTATCGGTCTGGTGATATTCTGAGGTGTGATATGAATGAACTTCTTGGATTATTGAATGACGGCAATTCACGTACTATCGAACAGCTTGCCGCTGAACTGCATACGTCGCCCGAAGATATCAGCAGACAGCTGGAATATCTTGAAAACATCGGAATGATACGCAAAGTATCCACAACGGAAAAGAAATCCTGCGGCGGAAAATGCGGCGGGTGCAGCGGTGCGGAATGCAGAGGGTGTATGCCAAAAAATGCATCGGCAAACATGGGCAAAGTCTGGGAGGTAGTTCGCTGAAATAATAGTTCTGTCTGATAAACGATCCTGCGTCGCATGACAAAAGAGATGTCATGCGACGCAGGATTTTCTATATAATCTGCTGAATTTGCTGCATTTATCACTCAGAATTCAAGCCACGCTTGACAACGAAATCTTTATATGCTATAATGATATTCAGATTATCGATAATCCAATTTTCAATTCTAAGGAGAAACTGTATGGCAGTACCCGACAAAAGCATAGATCCCAGACTTTTTTCAAGTGCTAAAGCAGAATTTCTGAAAAACGGTTTCCTCAAAGCAGAACTTAAAACGATATGTGAAAATGCAGGTATCACCACAGGTGCGCTCTATAAACGTTACAAAGGAAAAGAAGAACTTTTCTGTGCCGTTGTGAAGGATACTGTAGATGCAATAAATGCATTTATCAGACAGCGAACGCTGCCTGAACTTTCTGCCCTGACAAACGAAGAAATCTGTCATTCATGGGATATGAACGAAAGTTATACACTTCAGCTGTTTCGTATGCTCTGGGAGCATCATGACGGTTTTGTTATTCTGATAAGCAAAGCAGCAGGAACTTGCTACGAAAATTATCAGCATACTTTTGTATCTTGCATGAGTGAAGCTTATGAAAAATACTACAACGAAGCCAAAAGGCGTGGTCTGGCAAAACCGGATATTTCCGCAGCAGAACTCCATGTGCTCTGCACATCTTTCTGGACATCAGTCTATGAACCGATCATTCATGGCATGAGCTGGGAAGAAATAGAAAAACATTGTAAACTGATGTGTCAGTTCTTTAACTGGACAGACACGATTCTACTGACAGAAAGACGTGAACAAAATGTTTAAAAAAATCAAGCCTTATATGGGCGGGTATATCAAATACACCTACATGGCACTTGCTGCAATGCTGGTTGGTCTGATCGCCTCAATGATACCTTATTTTGTCGTGTACAGAATCATAACTCCTCTGCTTTCCGGAGAATCTATCTCCGGAAGTGTCTTTGGCATAAGCATAGCGATCATTGCTATATGCGAGTTAGTCTACGCTATCTTCTATGTGCTGGGTCTGAAATTTTCACATATCTCAGCCTATAACACCCTTAAAAATATCCGTATCTCTCTGCAAAGAAAGCTGGAACAGCAGCCACTTGGTACAATACAGGATATGGGCAATGGAAAGATCAAAAAGATGTTCACGGATGATATTGAACAGATCGAGATCCTTCTGGCACACGCTGTTCCCGAGGGGATCTCCAATCTTTGTGTTCCCGTTATCGCTCTTATATTCATGTTCCTTGCAGACTGGAAACTGGCGCTGCTGTCTCTTTGTTCCTTACCTATAGGTCTTGCAGCAATGGGCATGATGTTCAAAGCTGGCATGGAACGTATGAACGCTTATTATGCAGCTGCTTCCAAGATGAACGCTACGATCATTGAATATGTCAATGGTATGGAAGTAGTAAAAGTATTCGGACGTGACGGCGAATCATACAAACGCTATGAAAATGATATAAAAAGCTATCGTGACTTGACACTTGCATGGTATAAAGTCTGCTGGCCATGGATGGCTTTATATACTTCGGTTCTGCCCTGTATTTCTCTGGTAATGCTTCCTGTTGGAACACTTTTCGTAATAAAGGGGATTTCTACAATAGCCGATCTGGTGCTTGTATTCTGCCTGTCGCTTTCCATGGGTACACCCCTGCTGAAAGCTCTTGCATTTGCAGGAAAATTCCCTCAGTTAAATTATAAGATCGATGAGATAGAACACGCTATGGACAATGAACCTCTCAAGACAAACAATAATACATTCACAGGAAGTTCTCATGAGGTAAGATTTGAAAATGTTCGTTTTGGCTATAAAGAAAAAGAAGTTCTACACGGTGTCGATCTGGAACTCCACGAAGGCACAATGACAGCTCTGGTCGGCGAATCGGGAAGCGGAAAATCCACTCTCGCCAAACTTTTGGTTCACTATTATGACCTTAACGGCGGAAGGATAACACTTGGCGGACAGGATATTACAGACATGAGCATTGAAGCTCTTAATGACCAGATATCATATGTTTCGCAGGAGCAGTTCCTTTTTAATACGACTTTGTACGAAAATATATTGATCGGCAATCCATCGGCTACTCGTGAGCAAGTGTTAGTCGCAGCTAACAAAGCGCAATGCGGTGAATTTCTTGCTCGTCTGCCTAAAGGGATCGACACAATGGCAGGCGATGGAGGTAAAATGCTTTCAGGCGGTGAAAGGCAGCGTATTTCACTTGCCAGAGCCATTCTGAAAAATGCACCTGTGATCGTTCTTGACGAAGCCACAGCTTTCATCGACCCTGAAAACGAAGAAAAAATGAACTCAGCCATTGCTGAAATAATCAAAGACAAAACTGTTCTTGTAATTGCCCATCGTTTACAGACGATCGTAAATGCAGATAAGATATGCGTTCTCAGAGACGGAAATCTTGTTGCCGCGGATACGCACGAAGAACTGCTGAAAACCTGCCCTGAATACAAGACTCTATGGAACAGCAGTGAAGCAAGTGCAAACTGGACTATCGGTAATTCAGAAAATACACAGGGAAATGGGGTGTCGGCATGATAGGACTTATCAAAAGGATCATAGGAGTCTCAGGAAAGTATAAAGGCGGTATTTACGGCGCATTTATTATGTCTTTTCTGAAAGGAATGCTGATGAAAGCACCTATTATTCTGATGTATTTTATAATTTCAGCATACCTTGAAGGCACTATCACACAAGCTATATGTGTACGTACAGCTGTCATCATCGTGGCTTGTGTCATTGCGGAAGCAATAGCACAGTATCTGGCTGACCGTATGCAAAGCGCAGCAGGTTATATGATATTTGCAGATATGCGAATGAAACTTGGGGAACATTTACGACGTCTTCCGATGGGATATTTTACAGAAGGCAATATCGGCAAGATAAGTTCCGTTCTGTCCACAGATATGGTTTTTATTGAAGAAAACTGCATGATGGTTCTTGCAGATATGATGAGTTATCTGTTCTCTCAGCTTATCATGATACTCTTTATGTTTTTCTTTGACTGGAGACTCGGCATTGCTTCTGCTGTGATTTCAGGTCTGATGATACTGCTTGGCAAAGGAATGATGAAAAACGATCTGGTTCATTCTGATGAAAAACAGGAAGCTGCCGAAACCCAGACTGAAGCCGTTCTGAATTTCACCGAAGGAATCGGTATCATCAAAACATACAATCTTCTTGGTGACAAATCCAAGGAATTGACTGACAGCTTTGAAACAAACTGCCGTGTCAATCTGGATTTTGAAGATTCTCATATGCCCTTCAAGCGTGGTGTATTTCTGATTTATGGTCTTGGTACGGCTGTAATACTTGGGCTATCTGCATTTCTCTACTCAAAGGGCATGATGGAACTGAAATTCTTCATAGGAATGATGCTCTGTCTGTTTGATCTTTTTGTTCCCATAAGAACTTTCTATGATCAGGAAGCCCGACTAACGGTCATGAATTCCTGCATGGACAGAATAGAGGCTCTGTTTGCTGAAAAGGAACTTACTGACAACGGAACAGAAAATATATCTGATAATGCTTCTGTTCCTGAAATTGAATATCAGAATGTTACGTTTGCTTATGATACGAAAAAAGACGTTCTGAAAAATATATCTTTCAAGGCACCAAAAGGAGAGATGATAGCTCTGGTAGGACCTTCAGGCGGAGGAAAATCCACCATAGCCAGCCTGCTTACAAGATTCTGGGATGTAAAATCCGGCAGTATTCTACTAAAGGGCAAGGATATAAGAAAGATACCGCTTGCAACACTTATGGACAATATCAGCATGGTATTCCAGAGAGTATATCTGTTCCAGGATACGATCTACAATAACATTGCACTTGGCAGACCCGATGCAACAAAAGAAGAGATAATAGAGGCTGCGAAAAAAGCAAGATGCTATGACTTCATTATGGAACTTCCCGACGGTTTTGATACTGTAATAGGTGAAGGCGGAGCATCACTTTCGGGCGGTCAGGCTCAAAGACTTTCAATCGCAAGATGCATTCTGAAAGATTCACCTATCGTCATTCTTGACGAAGCCACTGCAAGTGTAGATGCTGACAACGAAAGTTATATTCAATCAGCTATTTCTGAGCTTTGCAAGGGAAAGACCCTGCTTGTAATAGCGCATCGTCTTAATACGATCATAAGTGCTGATAAGATAATGGTCATAAAGGACGGTCAGATCGCAGAATCAGGCAATCATTCAACGCTAATGCAGAAAAAAGGTATTTATCACAGCATGGTTACAAAACGTGCGGTTTCGACCGGATGGAAAAATTGATCAATACTCCTATATATAATTATCCCCTCCGATTTTTCGGAGGGGATCTCTTTGTATATCATATAAAAGCAAGAGCCTGTTCTATATCATCAATAATATCTTCTACATTTTCTATTCCGACACATATACGTATCATATCAGAGGATACACCTGCTGCAAGCAATTCTTCATCATTGAGCTGTCGGTGAGTGGAAGAAGCAGGCTGCAAAATGATCGAATGTGCATCCGCAGCATGAGTACAAATCATCGAAATGTTCAGATGCTTCATAAATTCTTCTGCACCTGTCCTTCCTCCCTTTACGCCAAAGGAGATGACACCGCAGGTAGCATCGGGCATATATTTTTTTACTAACGCACTATATGGATTGTCAGGAAGGCCGGGATAATTTACCCACTCAATTTTATCATGTTCCTTCAAAAAGCAAGCCACTTTCATAGCATTGCTGCAATGACGCTCCAAACGAACTGCCAACGATTCAAGACCCAGATTAAGTATATAAGCATTGAACGGACTTTGTACTGCACCGAGATCACGCATTATCTGCACCGTCATTTTGGTGATATATGCACCTTCCCTGCCGAACTGTTTGGTGTAGATCACACCGTGATAAGACGGATCGGGAGTAGTCAGCGAAGGATATTTTTCGGAATATCTGTCCCAGTCGAAATGTCCCGAATCAATAACACAACCACCTATGGTAGCATCATGACCGTCCATATATTTTGATGTGGAATGTACAACAATATCAGCTCCCCATTCAAAAGGACGGCAGTTCAGCGGAGTCGGGAAAGAATTGTCAACTATCAAAGGAACACCATGCTTATGTGCAGCTTTTGCAAATTTTTCTATATCCAGCACCACAAGCGCAGGATTTGAGATCGATTCGCCAAACACAGCCTTTGTATTCGGTCGGAATGCCTTATCCAGTTCTTCTTCGGAACAATCGGGATCCAAAAATGTAAAATCAATGCCCATCCTGCGCATTGTCATGTTGAACAGATTATATGTTCCCCCGTATATCATACTTGATACTATAACATGGTCACCGCAGCCACATATATTGAACAAGGAAAAGAAAGTTGCAGTCTGTCCCGAACTTGTAAGGATAGCTGCGCTTCCGCCTTCCAGTTCGCAGATCTTAGCAGCTACATTGTCACAGGTAGGGTTCTGTATTCGAGAATAAAAATAGCCCGATTTTTCCATATCGAAAAGCTTTGCCATTTCTTCGCTTGTATCATATTTGAACGTAGAACTCTGAACGATCGGAAACAAGCGGGACTGACCGTTTTCCGGTCTATATCCGCCCTGTACACAGAGCGTTTCTAATTTTAGTTTTTTCATGTATTATGCCTTCCTTTCTTTAAGTTGATTTTCTGTTATGAAACCGACATTCATGCCAAACAGACCTTGAAGACGAGGCGGTTTAAAATCTGCCTTTTTACTCAAGAAAATAACCTTGCTTATCTCCGTATGTCTGCCGTGAATAAGTTTCACCTTGCTGTCATTACCTACAAGTCGTTCCATAGCTGAATAATCTTTGTCAGAACAAGTGACTTGCATTTGATAGATGCTGTCTATACCGTTGCGGTGTTCGATATGTTTCGGGATCTGTTCAACAGAATATGCTGTAACAAGAAAAGGCAGTTCAGGCGGATACAGCGGACAAAATCCGAAGCCGACTGTCTCATTCCTTACATTTCGTCTAGAGGAGATCATATTCCTAGACAGATCAAACCCTTCTTTCAGAAGCTTCTTTCTGACAGATTCCATATTCTTTATCTTAGCTTCATTTCTGTCGCAGGGTTCAAATGCGAAATCAGTAAAGCCTTCGGGGGCATCACCCCATAAGCGAAAACGATCACCCATTTGTCTGCCGTATTTTTTATCCATAAACACAGGTGAAAGTTTAGCAGGACCTTTCATCATATAAATTTCAATAAAGGCATGATCATTGAAATAAATAAATGCGTTAGGCGAGATCAGCCCTTTATGACCGAATTCTATTGTAAAGCCTGCATCACGCAGAAGTTTGACAGCGCGTCTGGTACCGTTAACTTTCAAATGGATATGACTTAATCTAAAATTCATACATCACACTTCCTTATTGCAATTCTTGGGTGAGCAAATCAGCAATAGCCTCCTCACTGAGTGAATCAAGGTCTTCTGCTAACGATTTCTGATAATACGTACTGTATATATATTCTGCAAGCCGATCGACCGTAGGATAATTGAAAATATCCGTTACGGCGAGCTGAATTTCAGGTATGGTATTCAGCTGAGCGACTATTCGCAAGTTCATTTCTGAACTGATGCCCATCTGCATAAAAGGCAGGTCCGAAACAGACTTTTTCTCAGCTGTACCCAGCATCTTTGCTATTATACCCGAGATAAGATCACGAACATCTTCCAGACAGGTGATATGCGCACGTGCAAAATCTGTAAAGAAACGTTTTTTCTCAAATAGAACGCCGTTTAATTTTCCTGACAGAAATAATTCTTTTGCGGTTTTTCGGCGGATTTTTCCACTGCCTGTGCGAGGTATCGTATTTTCAGCAGTCAGCACAACTGCTTCTGGCTGTATCCGACAAGTTTTATAGAGGTTCTGGAATATCTGTGCAGTTACTTCTTCAAGATTGTTTTGAGAGTGATCCATGTCACTTATCTCCTGCAGTATGACAATGCTGTCTTCCTGTTCGGTATCAGCCGAAAAGGCACAACCTGCATAATTCAAAGCAGGATGACTTTTCGCTGAAACAGCTTCTATATCAGCAGGATAATAATTCACACCATGTATGACAATGCTTTCCTTATATCTGCCTGTGATATAGATTTCATCATTCTCATCCATAAAACCTGCATCTCCTGTGTGCAGAACTACTCTGCCTTTAGCGTCGGTTATAAAGTTTTCTGCAGTTGCCTGAGGGCATTCCCAGTAACCGTCAGCCACTGAATCACCTGTAACGCAGATCTCGCCGACAGTTAAAGGAGGTAGTTCTTTTCCGTCTGGAGATAGAATCATGACATGATTTGTTCCGCATATACCGCTTCCGTTACCCACCAGATATGTTCCATTATCATCTTCGGACATAAGCCGTAGATCTCCATAAAATTTGCCTTTATCAAGTATTTTCACGATATTTTCGGACAGCGCTTTTTTATCCGCTTTGATCCATCCTGTCGGAACATTGCTTTCATTCATAGTAAGAACGAGGGTCGCTTCTGCGAGACCATATCCCGCACGAACTACACCTTCACGCAAGCCGAACTTTCGGCATATCTGCATCAGTTCCACCTGCGTATGAAAACGTACTACTTCCGAACCGCTGATAAGTTTTTCCATGCTTGCAAAAGAAATTCCACCTGGATTTCCTTTTGCATCTATTTCCTTCAATAGTTTTGTTATCAATTCATATGCAAAATTCGGTGCTATCGTATGTGTAGCCTGATAATCGCTCATAGCACGTATCCATGTTTCGGGGTTGCTTTTGAACAGTTCAGGAGAGGTAAACACATTTCGACACCCACTGTATACAGCTGTTAGCAGACCCATGACAAGTCCCATATCATGATGATATGGAAGCCAGCCCACCCATGAAGAATTAATGTTCAAAGCGAGTTTTTCTTCTATCTGTCCAAGATTGTCCAGAAGAGAATGCTCGGTGATCATAACGCCTTTCGGGCATCCTGTAGAACCTGATGTATACTGCAGCACGGCAAGTTCGTCTTTAGGTTCTGCTGAAAACGGTTCAGCATCACTTGCCTGTGCCATATGATATACAGGAATATTGTCGAAGTATGCTCCTGAAATTTTTTTCAATCTGACGGCTTCACTGTTATTGGTAAGTATGCAGGAAGGTCGACAGCTTTCAGAAACGCCAATATAGCGTTCCCGATCACTGTCATCTCTAAACATTTCAAGCGGAACAGCAACTGCACCGACCATTCGGCAGCCGAAAAGACCGCACAAAAGTTCCAGATCCTGCCGATACATCAGCAGGCATCTGTCACCGCGTCGAATGCCATTATTCCGAAGCATTCCTGCAAATCGTGTGCTTTTCTGATACAATTCACTAAACGTGTATGTCTGTTCCTCACCATCATCGGAAATAAAAATATAAGCAGTATTATCTGGTGTATTTTCAGCACGCAACGCGAGCATCTGCGTGAGGGATCTTATTTCACGACCATAAAGAATCATAATTTCTCCTTCCTGTCAGATCTCGCCGAATTCAATATCTTCATCATCGAAACTGCTTATTTTTCTGTCTATCAGTTCGGCAATCGCACTAAGAGTCGGTTCGATGTACATTTCCTTAAGGGAGAATTCCACGTTAAATTCCTGCCTTACTCTTGTAAGAAGATGTGTTGCAAGCAGGCTGTCACCGCCTGAACGGAAAAAGCTTTGCTCAGTACCCACTTCATTTGTATGTAGAATATCTTTCCACATAACGGCTAGTTTTTTCTCAGTTTCTGTTGAAGGCGGAGTGAGATCTGAAATATCATCTGTATTGACGGCATTCAGCAGACTTTGACGATCTGGTTTACCATTTGGCGTAAGAGGTATGCGATGTGCAAATACTATCTTTTCGGGTATCATATATTCAGGTACTCTCTGACCCAGATAGTATCTTATAGCATTAGCAGTAAGAGGTTCATCAGAAGTAAACTTTTCAGCTTCAAGCATTGTAAATAGAGAATCTGCATAGCAATGCCATTTAACATGGCAGAAACCCTGACGAATATAATACTCTGATGCTAGATCTGCGGGCATAACAGGATTAAATCTTTCAGGACGGTTTTCTTCAGTAAAATTAACGAAACCATTTTCCATCTTAGCTGCGGAAAGATATGAAAGCGGAGGAAGCGCATTCAGATCAACGACATATGCACAGCCCTTGTTTTTCAGAAGTTCACGTATGTGGAAAACTTCCTGTTCATAATCAGGATGCGTATGCATATCGTTGATATTAATTACAATATCAAAAGCATTTCGCAGGTCATCAGGAATGCTGTCCTTGATGACACGATAATTATGTTCACTTCCCAGTCTTTCTCTGGCTTGTGATGTAAAGAAAGCAGACTGATCTATAAAAGTGAAATCTATATCAGAATCTGATGTCTGTTCTATAAGCATCTTGGCAACGATACCTGTCCTTACACCGATCACGGCAATACGCAGATTCATCTCTTCTTCATCATATTTTTCGTTGATTCGTTCAGCGATCTCTGCTACACCATCACGTATACCTTTTTCATTGACGGACATCATTTCAGGAGATAGCCATTCATCCTGAAGCATATCGGCAGTGGTATTTTCGCCTCTCATAACTCCACGCAGAAGTTCAATGCTCTTGTTCATCTCCGCAGGTACGTCAGAAACAGTTTTTCCTGCAGATTCGATAACATTTCCATTTCTGCTTATAAATCCCTGCTGTTCCAGCACAAACAACCAATAGTCATAAACCGGGCGGTTCTGCTCCTCATAATTCAACCGACGGAACAGTTCATCCGCATCAACAGTAAACGCATCAGACTGATGAATACCCAGAATTTCCATAAGCGCTGCACAAACAGTTTTTACCTGCTGACTGCATATAGCAGAAAAATCTGTCATTTCACCTGTCCGGACAGGAGCTTCTCCGCATGGTTCTACCTTCTCCACAATAACAGATGCAAGAACTTGCTTTGTCTGTTTTTGAAGCATTACAGTTCCCGCATTGCTGATTCTTTCATGTGAAATAAGATTTTTTGTAATCTCATCAAGTTCAATGCGGTAACCGCCGAATTTCACCTGATTGTCCAGTCTTCCCAGAAATTCAATATTACCGTCAGGAAGATATCTGCCTTTATCACCTGTTCTGTACCAGCGAGAGCCGTTTTCTGTAATAAATCGTTCAGCTGTGAGTTCCGGAGCATTTAAATATCCTTTTGCAAGACCTAACCCACCTATTTGGAGTTCTCCTGCTTCTCCGGCAGATGTGATAACACCATTTTCACCAACGATCCTGTATTCCTGATTGGTGAGCGGTAATCCGTAAGGTACGGACTGTAAACTTATGTCAAGACCTGCGCCGACTTCGTAGCAGTTCGACCAGATCGAGGCTTCTGTTGCTCCACCTAGTGCGATAATGCGGGCAGTTTTATTCTTCTGACGTATCCTTTCGATAAGCGATGGATAGACCCAGTCACCTGAAAGCAAGATCAGTCTTAAATTGGATACAACTTCATTTTTATCATCTGCAGAAAGAAGCATATCGAACAGCATGGGGACAGAATTCCAGACAGTGATCTTCTCCTGTTTCATTAGATTCTTCCACTGTTCAGCTTCTTTTTTCATCGTTTTATCGCAGATAACTATCTTTCCGCCGACAGACAGTAAGCCGAATATATCATAGACAGACAGATCAAAATCTATTTCAGACACAGCGAATGCTGTATCCTGACTGTTGACTTCAAACCTCTTATTGATATCACATATTGTATTATAAGCAGCATAATGCTGGATTTCGACACCTTTAGGCTGACCTGTCGTACCTGATGTAAAAATGATATATGCATCGTTCTGCGGGTCAGTATCTTTCGTATCAGAGATGGTAGCAGTTTCTGCATCTTCAGGAGTAAATACCTGTAATCCAAGTGTTTCAAAATAATCTCTGTCTTCTTCGCTTGTAATGACAGTTTTTACATCGGCTTTTTCCAGAATATACTTTCTGCGTTCTGTGGGAACAGATGCGCTGATCGGCAGATATGCCCGACCTGACGCCAAGATTCCCATAACAGCACTGATAAATTCAGCACTTTTATCGAGTACTGCCCCGATAATTCCCTGCTCTGCCGATTTGCTGAGTAGAGTGCAGTAACGTTTTGCTTTGTCGGCAATTTCATGATAAGTAAAATTCTGCAAACTGCCGTTTTCTGTACGCTGTACCACAGCAGTGCGTTCAGGATATTTCTCCGCCATATCGAAAAATGCTTTGTGTATCAGTTTTGCATTATTTTCAGTTGTCATTATTAATCCTCCAGTAATTGTTCAACGGAATCAATACCTAAGTCAGCAACGATTTCATTGATGATCTCACTGCTGTCATAGGCATTGTTATAAAATTCTTTAACAAGTTTTTTGCTGAGCGTACCTCTCCGAACCTGAGAGGATAGCTCTTTATCAACATAGTTGACGGTCTTGTTTCGGTAAGCCAGATATATCCAAAGATGGGCTAACTTACAACCCGATGCTATATAGGTTTCCGACATAGTTTTCATTGGTTTCCAGTCAATTTCCTGTTTTATATATTCCATCATTTCAACAGGTTTATATGGAAAATACTGGTACATAAACAGACCTCTGACACCGTCAGGAAACAGTTTTTCAGGAAATTTTACAATAAGTTCGGGATCTTTTTTCAATGAAAGTTCCTGTGCCTGAACAACACTTTCCGCTATCATTTCACGCAGAGCATTTTGCTTTGCGATTCGTGTGGGGTCAGTTTCATAGCGTTCACCCATGCCTGATATCTGATCGGGATTATGTCCTGAGAAAACCATAGGTATCCCATTTTCTTTTGCGAAATCTGCGGCAGATCTTATCATCATTCTTCCGCAGTAATTACAGATATGTCCGAAACCGCTATCACGAAGTTCCTTGGATGTGAACAAAAAGCGAAAATACCTGCGCATAATATCCTCATCGAACTTATTGATATATAAAGGCATATCAAGCTTATCGCAGATATTTTTTGCACCTTCAAAAGTCTGGGAATATTCATAATGGATATCATTTATAAACCCAATAAGACGAAGCCCGTACTTTTTCTTCAGGGTGCAGGCGAGATATGCACTGTCCTTGCCTCCGCTCATCATGACAACACCATCATATTTTTCCCCTTTTCCACGTTCCTGTTCTATGGCATCTTCAAATACACTTCGCAGAAGCATCCAGTCAGGCTCACGTTCGGTCTGTGCCTGACGACAAAGAGAACATATGCCTTTTTCATCAAGAACTATCCCGCCTTCTGGGTCTTCCTGTATATAGCAACGCTTGCATCTTTTTTCAGTAAAAAACTGCAAAATTCATACCTCCATTCAGTTTCCGCAAAGAAGCATCTGATAACGTTCCGTCAGTTGTTCGGCAGTTATCTGTCGGAGTGTAAAATCATTTCGGACACTGCAACAGGACAGAGCATAGTTTTCTGTCATCTCTGTAAAAAAATGCAGACCCCTGTAAGAAAAGCAGGATGCTTTAAAAGCAGAAAAATCATATTGTTTTATTTTTTCATCAATACCGTTTGCCAGATATTTTATATACGCTTCCTTTCTGCTCCAGTAGACCGCGCTGATAATCTTAGGATCAGAACTTGCACGAATCTGTTCTATTTCATTCTGTGACATTGCGATAGAAAACAAACTTTCAGGACTGCTTATTCCGTTCTGGATATCAACTCCGATACAGGAATCTGCCAAAGCACAGCAGACATTGTCTCCTGAATGCGATATATTAAAACAGCCGAAAGCAGGATCAGTAAAATACGGTTTTCCGTAAATGCCGTT
Organism: Ruminococcus sp.; assembly: GCF_024692365.1. Lineage (GTDB taxonomy): Bacteria > Bacillota > Clostridia > Oscillospirales > Ruminococcaceae > Hominimerdicola. The sequence continues at coordinate 41,675 of NZ_JAILMR010000052.1, forward strand.
ACAAACACGCGGCAGATATCTGATGCCATATTTTTCATACAGTGCCGTCAGAAGAAGAAATTCGGCAACAAGGCAGTTATTTCTGTCTGTACGATGAAGATAGCTTTCTGCCCTGCGCCGTCTTTCCGATGATACTGTTTTGCTGATCGCGGAAATTTGTGTTTCCGACAGGCTATCCGTACCATGAATACAGATGATATGTACTCTGTTCATTTGAAAACAGGTCTCTGAATATAGCAGCAAATACGTGCTTTCAGTTCTTTCTGATACCAGGGATCCAGATCAAACGGAAAAAAGTGTTCTCCATGAAATTCTTTTTTTACTACTCCGCAGGTCGTCACATTTTCCCAGTCATCAAGCATATCAAAACTTGCATCAAAATCCTCCGAACCTGCGTATGCTTCGATCGGGATATCCAGCATTTCCCCCTGAAATATAAAAGATTCATTCAACTTATAGTCATTCTTGATCTTCGGAATCAAGAACTGCATAATCTCTTTATTTTCAAGTATTTCTTTCGGGGTACCGCCCATGACTTCCAGTTCTTTTATAAGCATACTGTCATCCATATCCGTTGTATAGCGGTCAATAATGCTTATACAAGGGGAATGTCTGCCCGAAACGATCAGCAATTCAGGTTTGACAGCACAGGATACCTGCATTGTGTGCGCAGTTTTGAAAGCGATAGCTGCTCCCATGCTATGACCATAGAAAACAAATCTTCTGCCGTCAGCAAAATGTTCAACTGCATTTGCAAGCATATCCGTAAGCAGCTTCATATCGCAGATGGGATCTTCTTCGATGCGGCAGCCTTTTCCGGGAAGTTCCACAGGTACAAAGACGATATTATTATCATTGAGTGCCGTCCATTTTTTATATACAGATGCCGAACCTCCTGCATGATGAAAGCAGAAAACCAAAATCGCATTAGGGTCTGCTTCTTCCGCGGATGAAAACGGAAACCATAACTCATACTGTTCCATTGTTAAAACCTCACATTTCTTCCCAAGATTCTGCATCAGCCAGATTTTCTACCAGTTGCGTATATCGGCTGAACATTTCGTTGATTATTTCATCTGTGAACAGCTCCGTCACATAATCCCATATGAGTACAAGTCTGCCATTTCTGACAAGAGCCTGATGGTCAAGAGAAACCTGCGGTGTCTGACTAACAGCATATAGTTCCTTTGTTTTCCGGAACAGTTCAGAAGTATCTTCTTCATCAAGACTGCCGAACAGTTCGCTTGTGAACACGACAGGAAGTACAGCTTTGAATGGATCACCGCCCGATAGTTTCTTAAGAATATCCAGTCCGTTATAGGTACGGTGTTCCACAGCCTGAATGAGTTCTTCCCTGACTGCATTCATTTCTCTGAGAAAACTGCCCTGACTATCTCGATGATACGCAACCGCAGTCACGTTTGTGAAATCACCAAGAAGTTTTTTTACCTCACGGTTCAGAGGAAGCCTATTATATACCGTTAGGTTCAGTGAAAAATCTTCCGAACCGCCACATATACTCAGTACACGCATATATGCAGTGCATATGACTGCCGATGCAGTTGCAGAATATTTACGAAGATGTTCATTCAAACAAAGAGTCTGTTTTTCACTTAGTTCATATCGCAATCTGCTGAAATGCGGCTTTGTAACTTCTGAAAAATTTAATTTATAAGGCAATGACGGTGCAGTCGGCAGTTCCTCTGCATGATGTTCCCAGTACTCTTCCGCATTGCGTACATAATCTTTATTTTTCTGCCATTCGTCCTTATTGGTGACATATTCGCAGAAGGTATATTCGGGGACATCTATCGTTTTACCCTGATACAGTTCATAGATCTGATGTATCATCATATTTGCACTCCAGCCGTCCAGAAGCATACAGTCAAAACTGAAATGTACAATACTGCGACCGTCAGGCAATTTGCTGACAAAAACATCAAACATAGGCCATTTACCAACTTCATATATTTTTTCTTTCCAGTCACCGCGAATTGTACGAAGTTCTTTTTCACTGATGTTTCTGTATTGTATCTTATAATATGGTACACTTTCGAGCATCATTTGTCTGCCGTCTTCAAGCACGACCGTCCTGAGCATATCATGCGAATCTATCAATGAATTGACAGCATTCTCCAGTTTTTGTACATCGGCATCTTCCCATACAAGTTCTGTATAGTAATGGGCGCTTGTTCCGCCAAGTTCATAATCTTCCGAACGTCCCAGAAGATATGCTTTCTGAATTGGTGTTAACGGGTAGGCATTTTTGCTGATGTATTCAGTCATAGCTCTCTTTTTGTTTTCCTGTTCTTCAAGATATTCCAAAATGCAAGCTTTTTCCTGTTTCAGTTCCAAACGTATCTCTTCTGTCATTGCACCTTTTTCGGCGCGGAAACGCAAAGCACCATTTTCAGCGTAAAGCGTAATTCCTCTTTTCTGATATTTTTCCAACGGTGAAATTTCCACCGTTTGTGATTCGACATTAGTTCTGATAACTTCTCTGCGAATACCCGAACGAGTCTCCTGTTTTTCTATTTTCTGTTCTGCAGAATCGAAAAATTCTGCCAGTTCAGATATAGCATGATAGGATAGCATTTTGCTGACAGATGGCCTTATGCCGTAAGTATGTTCAAGCTCATCGGCAAGACGGATCATATCAACTGAAGAAACACCCAGTCTTCCAAAGCTATCATCAGGATCTATCTGAGAAATACCCAGAATTTCAGCTATCGTGTTCAGCACTGCGGATCTGCTTCCAGTATTTTCCTTCGAGTTAACAGATACAACCCTTGTATTTTCGTAGATTTCCGCCAGTTTTTTTCGATCGAATTTACCGTTTGCAGTCAGGGGAAATTTTGTGATATTTACAACTGCTTCGGGTATAAAATAATGCGGCAGATATTTACTGAGTTGTTTTATGATCATTGCACTGTCAGGCGACTTTTCTGTTTCAATAAACACAGCCAGACGTTTGGTTTTTCTGCCGACAGGAACAGCAGCAACACGTTCTGTGATTCCACATTTTCTGACAGCGGATTCAATTTCTGCTGTTTCAACACGGTAACCGTTGATCTTGACCTGACCATCTGTACGTCCAAGAAATTCAATGCAGCCTCCGCTGTGATAACAACCGTGATCACCTGTATCGTAGAGTCGTTTTCCGACAGAGTTATGAAAACGGAAAGCAGAATCAGTAAGTTCAGGTTCATTGTAATAACCCTTTGCAAGACCGTCACCCGCAATATACAGTTTTCCTGTTGTATTGTCAGGGCATCTTCTGCCGAATTCATCAAGAATATAGAACTTCTGATTAGCAAGCGGATAACCGTAAGGAACAGAAGTCCAGCCTTCCAGTGAATCTGTAACATCAAAGTAATTTGACCAGATAGAAGCTTCTGTTGCTCCGCCCATGCTTGTCAGCGTAGAAAAAGGCAGGACTTTTTTCAGCTTTTCAGGCAGTTCCATAGGTATCCAGTCGCCCGAAAGAATGACTTTTCTGATACTGCAGGTAAGGTCACGTTTCAGAAGATGATCTGCAAAAATATCCATGATCGTAGGCACGGAATTCCATATTGTAACATTGTATTCTGTTACAAGCTGATACTGTATTTTAGGATCAATTCTCTGTTCTTCCGTAGGCATGACGATTGCACCGCCCACAGAAAGCATCCCGAAAATATCATATACAGACAAATCAAAACTCAGGGAAGATACAGCAAAAGCACGGTCATCTTCACCGATTTTATATCGTCTGTTGACATCCTGTATTGTATTCATTGCAGAACAGTGTGTTATATAAACCCCTTTTGGCTGACCTGTCGAACCTGATGTATAAATGATATATGCACCATCTTCCGGATCCGTTGGCACAAGAATTTCTCTGTTCCATGTCTTCGGGATATCACTTAACAATATCTGTCTGACAGATGTGCATTCAGACACTTTATCGCTGATGATACAGAACGGCTTTGCTTTTTCGGCAACACGTTCTGTTCTTGATGCAGGCTGACCGTATGTAAGCGGTACATATATACAACCTGCTTTCAATATACCAAATACCACACCTATCTGCTCAAAAGATTTCGGAAGGTCAACGAGTATCCTGTCATGTACTGACGCGCCGGCATTCAGTAGAGTTTCTGCGACGCGATCTGCATATCGATCCAATTCACGATATGTATAGGTTCTTCCATCACAGATCAGAGCTGTTTTTTCAGGATGACGCTTTGCATTTTCTATAAAACCTGAATGCAGTAATTTTTTCGGATAGGAATATTCTGTTGCATTTGCACTGTCATGTTCTGCTTTCTGATATTCAGGACGCAGATCGCAAAGAACAGTTTCAAAGAAAGAACCATCTGATGCAGCACTTCTTACTAGCGTACAGTATACTTCAAACATAGCATCAGGAACACCTTTTCTGAACGCTTCGTCAAGGGAATCCCATGAAAGCACAAGTGTTCCATTCTCAAAAAACACCTGATGGTCAAGACACACCTGGGGAGTAGATGAAACGATACTGCGCATTTTGCTCATAATATCTGTATCATTCTGATCATCTTCCTCAAGTCCGACTGCACTTGTAAAAATTACCGGGTACAGTTTATCTTCTCCGCTTTTTTTGCGAAGCACATCTGTGAATTTCAGTGCAGAATATTCGCAGTGAGAGATATTTTCGAGCATTGTTTGCTGTAATATTTCAGCATTTTCTGCAATAGAAACTTGTCTTCTGTTTACTTCAACCAGAGCAAGTTTTGTGAAATCTCCTATCATTTTTTCCGTATCAGGTCCCACATCATGCCGTCTGAAAACGGTCAGCATCACAGCAAAGCTGCTTCCTCCGCCATATGCTGAAAGCACTTCTGAATACAGTGCAAACAATGCTGATGATGGAGTAAGTCCATATTTTGCTGCATTATCTGAAAATGACTTCCATTCCTGACGGGTCATGTTCATACGCCGACGTACAAATTCACGATGAGAATTATCGGCAAATTTGCTTCTGTCAAAAGGTAACTGAGGAGCATCAGGAAAATGTTCAGCCTTAGCCAACCAGAATGCTTCATCTTCGGCAGCCTTTTCAATGATAGTTTTGGAATTTTGGCAATAAAGTTCATAATCACGGTAGGTTACATTTAAAGGTTCAAGCACTTCTCCGCGATATATACGATTCAGTTCGTTCTTGAAAATAAACAGACTCATAGCATCGGCTATCATAAAATCTATCAGGAAATGAATGCGGTATTTTCCTCCGCCAAGCCTTGAAAGTCTGATCTCATAGAGCGGAGCATTCAGCGGAAGTATCTTATGTGACATTTCCTTTCTGATCTCATCAAGGCAGGAAACATCCTTATCAGTCATATCATATACTGTTACATTCGGATCAATTTCTTTTGCTATATATTGCACAGCATCATCTGTAATTCGGCATCTCAGCATATCATGGCGTTCTTCCATTATTCTGACCGCTTCAATAAAACGAACTTCGTCAAGATCATCAACATCCGCTTCAAAATAGGCGCAGCAAGCAGAACCTGACAACAGTGCTCTGGGATTATCACGTCCCGCCCAGTATGCATACTGCACTTCATTCAGCGGAAAACTTTCATACCTTTCAGCTTCATTAATCGTCAGTTTTTCAGAAATAATTGTTTCTTTTTCCAGTACATTCGGGTCTTTTTCAAACACCGCCTTTATCAGACCTTTAGTGGTGCGTGCACGGAACATTTCACTTAAAGTCATATGTATACCGAACGTCATGTTTATTTTTCTAAGCACATTTACTGCACTGATCGAATCCAGTCCAATGCTTACAAGTTCAGCATTTTCGTCCAGTTCATTCGCGTCAATTCCGATAAGTTCCGCTAAAAGCTCACGAACATTTTTTGGGGAAATTTCTGCCTGTTTATTTTCCGGAACAGTCTCGTTAACCGTTCTGACAATAGTTGTTTCTGTACAGTCCTCATTTCTGAAAGTATGGATATATGGGATCACATTCGGTGCAAAACAATAGTTAGGAATTCTATCTTTTCTTGGAACATAACCTGTATATATTTTATTTAAATCTACCGAAGCACCACTTGCAAACAAACTACTGATCGTGAGGATAACATGAGCCATATCCGCATTTTTCTTCCCTATGCAGAAACAATCAGCAGCTCCGTCTGCAACAGCTGAAATCAGTCCACTGAGTATCGGAAGACTACCTATTTCCAAAAATACTGCTTCTTCCAAAGATCCAACAGCCTGTATACTTTCATTGAATCGTACTTCTGACAGTATCTGTTTTGCCCAGTAAGAAGCTTGGGCAACAGCATCATTTTCATAGTTGGCTGTAACGGAAGAAAGCATTCTTACATAAGGTTTTCTAAATGTAACAGTTTCACAGATCCGGCTGAATTTTTCAGACGCCTGCTGCATAAACGGTGTATGGAAAGGTCTTGTTGTACGCAGCATTACGGTATGTATCTGATTTTCTTTACATAGTTTTTCAGCTTTTTCGATTGCTTCAATTGAACCGGCAACAACAGTCTGCATCGGGGAATTAGAAGCAGAAATATAGATATCTTCAATAGATGTGATGATTTTTTCTGTCTTCTGTCGTTCGGCAGATACTGCAAGCATTCTGCCCTCAGGAGAATTATCCTGAATTATCCTGCCCCTGGCAGATACCAATTTAACAGCATCTTCAAGAGAAAATACTCCCGCTGTGCAGGCAGCGGCATATTCGCCAATGCTATGACCAATGACTTCATCAGGTGTTATGCCTGATTCACGAATCATCTGAACCAAGGCGTATTGTACGGCAAATATAGCAGGCTGAGTATAGCAAGTCTGCTGAAGATCAAATTTATCAGAGAATATGATATCCCGGAGATCAGCTTGCAGATAGGGTGCAAAAAGTTCTGCACACCTGTCAAAGTTTCGGCGGAATGTATCATTCTCCTGATAATATCCCTCACACATACCTTGATACTGCGACCCTTGTCCTGTAAAAACAAATACTGTTTTTTTCTGTCTGCTGATATGTTCAGAGGGTATCTTTGAAGAAAGAGCATTTATCAGTTCATGATGATCCTTTCCGAATACAAGTGAACGTTCAGGCGCACAATATCTGGTGATATTGTAACTGTATGATAAGTCGGTCAGATTGCAGTCAGGATTCTGTTCAAGAAAATCTTTCAGAGCAGATGCCTGTCTTTCAATACCCTTGCAATCAGTGGAAGCAATAACGAATGGATATATCTCCATTGCTCTGCCTTTCTGCTGTTCGCAACTGTATTCCTGCATAACGATATGACTGTTTGTTCCCGAAAGTCCGAAAGAACTTACACACGCAATTCTTGGTTTTCCGTCATCTGTTTCCCAATCTGTCAGGCAATCAGCGACTTTTAAGGGTATGCCAGACCAATCCACATATGCAGATGGCGTATCAAAATGCAGGCTTGCAGGTATTTTTTTATGCTCAAGCATAAGGGAAACTTTTATCACTCCGGCGATACCTGCACTTCCCTCCAGATGTCCTAAATTGGTCTTTACCGAGCCAATATATAGCGGTCTGGTTCTCGTTGCCGAAAGCTGATGTGCAATTGCATTAATTTCAATAGGATCTCCGACAGATGTTCCTGTCCCGTGTGTTTCGATGTAGCCTATATCCGCAGACTCAATTCCGCTTTTTTTCCATGCGTGAGAAAGTAGTTCTTCCTGAGCTGTACCGTTTGGTGCAGTCAGGCTTGTACTTTCGCCGTCTTGATTTACATCTGAGCCTATGATAAGACTATGAATTGTATCCCGGTCATGTTCGGCATCAGAAAGATTTTTCAGTAAAACTGCACCTACACCTTCTCCGCGGACAGTACCGTCCGCATTTTTATCAAAAGCACGTATAATACCGCTTTCAGACAAAATGCCCAGCCCAGCGATCTTTTTGGTGATTTCCGGAGAAAACATAATATTCACACCACAGACAAGCGCCATATCGCAGGCGTTGTCTTTAAGATACTTCACAGCCGTATCTATTGCCACTGCAGAAGATGAGCAAGCTGTATCAATGGAAAGTGAAGGTCCTCTGAGCCCGAAGAAATATGATATCCTGCCAGAGAGGAAAGAATGTGACATACCTGTGATATTCATATTTTCCTCAATCCTGAGCATATTTTCATAGCCGAAATCATTCTGCACCGCGCCAACAAACACTCCGACACGTTTATTTTTTAGCATATCAACAGAATAACCTGCATTTTCAAATGCTTCCCAGCACACCTCCAGCAGTATTCTCTGCTGGGGGTCAAGATACGCTGCTTCATCAGGCAGAATACGGAACAGACGGTTATCAAATTCCCTGATATCCTCTTTCAGGAACCCGCCGTATTTTAGACGGGGATCTTTCAGAAGTTCTTCTTTTCCATATTCATTCCAACGCTTTTCAGGTATTTCGCAGATACCGCACTTTCCTGATTCCAGAAGCTTCCAGTAATCATCAGTATTCCGTACACCGCCCGGAAAACGGCAAGCCATTCCGATAACAGCAACAGGTCCACTTCTGTTAGAATCTTTTAGCTGTTCTTTCAGATGCCGTATTTCCAGGAGTGCTTTTTTTATCAGTTCTTTATCATTCTGCATAAGGATTCCTTTCTGGGATAAAAACAGATCAGGCTTCATGATCCGCGATCAGTCTGCAAACTTCTTTTGCGTTTTCAGGATCTTCCACACAGCTGTAATGGTCTCCTGCAATATCGGTGATATGTAGATCACCAATGCAAAGTTCGCTCCAATAACTGATATTCTTATCTTTGCTGTAAAATATATTTGAGTTATCTCTTGCATTCAGGAAACGGATATCGCCGAAATAGGACTCCATATCTCCGTTGCAGCAACGGATAGTCTGACAATAGGATTTAAAGACTCCTTCCAGCATAGCGGCTGAAAGCTGTTCTCCGGTATTTCGCGAACCGATCTCTGTATACATACGGAAACGTTCATGAAAATCCATATCAGCGAGTTGTTTCAAGCCTTTAGCGAAACCGTCGCAGCCGTCCATTTTCTCCAGAACAGTATAAAGGGGGGCGGGAATTTTTCCGAAAGAAGAGATAAGTTCCATAAACAATGCTTCAAGGTCGGGTTGCTGTGAATCAGCAAAACAGTCCAAGTCATTCAGTGCAATACTGAAATTCGGCAGGAACATTAATTCTATCATAAGCCTATCTTCTATGTTCCATGGCACGGTCTGTGAGTCAATAAGGATAATATCTGCGATCTCCTTACCTTGTTCGACAAGGCGGTTTGCACACTGAGTTGCAAGCCAGCCGCCGAAGCAGTAACCGATCAGCTGTATCTGCTGTGCACCGGTTTCCAGTATTATCTGTGTATAGTCGTCAGCAAGCTGCTGAATAGCGCTTTCTCTGTCCATCTGATAATATTTATCAGCATCGCCGAGCGCAATAGTAAGAACATCGCCTTTCTGCTGTTTTACAAGTCCTTCCACAACGTATTTGAGTGAATTCATTGTACCGAATGCTGCATGAAATACAACACGAAGCGGACCATTCCCCGCTTTATAAAGTGTGGATGCACCGATATGTGCTAAAGCTTCGGTACTGCTTTCATTATTTTCTGGTACATCGCCCCGTTTTTCGGCTACGAATTCAGATAACTCCTGAATATTCGGATGATTCAGCATAAACCTTAGCAATGTATCAAATGGAACATCTTTCAGTATCCTGTCACGGATACCGCCTGTAGCCTGTGCAAGTATCAGGGAATCTGCACCATAGTCATAGAAGCTGTCGTGCAGACCTAGATTTTTTAAACCAAATCCACCTAGAATTTCAGCGAGTTCTTTTTGCAATGCATTCATATCCACAGAAACTGTATCATTGTGTTCTGTACCTTTTCCTGTCGATGACAAAATCCTTTGTTCAGCAATGCGCCTTAAAGTCTTATTATCTGTTTTCCCGTTTACTGTGACCGGAATTTTATCGAGCATCATGAAAATAGACGGTATCATATATGAAGCAAGATTTTCCCGTATTTTGGATATAATATCACTGCTGTTGATATTCTGACGTGTAGTCTTGAACTGTTTGATATAAAGTTCCAGACCGAATACACCGAGCTCATCACCCGGAGCAGGAAGAACTTTTACAGAAGAATCAGTATCTGTTTCATTCAGCAGGCTAACCCATTCCGAAGAATTTATAAATGCCTTGTTTTTTCTTAATTCATCCTGGGGCGGTGTCATCAGGAATCCCTGAGACGCAAGTATCCAAGCTTCTTCCCTTACAGGTTCGGTAAACAGGAAGTAGCCACAGGGACGTACAAGCCGTTTCACCTGCTGTAAGCTGTAGCGAATATCCTTGGCATTTTCAAGCACACCTACAGCAATTACAATATCAAAAGAGTTCTCCTCAAAACCTTGTTCGGAAATATCATTATCGATATTCAGAACTGAGAATCTCACATTCGGTACACCTTCAAATTTAGCTTGTGCCAGTGGCAGAAAATGGCTGTTAATATCGGTAACATAATATGTAAACTCTCTGTCGGCAAGGGCTTTTGTTACACGCAGTGCCGTTGCACAGGTACCTGCGCCGATTTCAAGTATACGGAGCGGTCTGCCAAGTTCAGATGCATTTCTGACGAATTCACAGATGCAGTTGTTCAGATAAACAGATATTTTATTATGGATATACATATCAGATACGACATCGGTTTTGCCGTCAGGATAGAGCAATTTAACAGGGTCAGTTTCGCCTGAAAGCAGACCATTCAGCGACATGGCAGAATTACGGATATACTCAAAGAATTCTGATGAGCCCATTTCTGCAAGCCAGTTTTTTCCAAGTTTATCCCATTCGTTTCTAATTTCAGTTTTTGAAATTCCTGTATCACAGAATATATAGTTGCCGTTCTCTTCTTTGAGATATGTTTCTTTTTCAAGTAATGCAATCCAATAATTGACCAGCCATTTATGTTTTTCCAGTATTTTTTCAGAAGCATTTATATCCGCAATTGTGAAACTTTTTTTCCCGCCAACAGCATCACGCAGAGCATTTGACATCGCGGTATAAAGCAGTTTATTTTCCTGTTTCATGACCTTTCCTACTTTGGCAGTATCCACATTTTTCATAACAGAACGGGCTTCAACTTCAATATTCTCTGCGAGTGCAGCGCATTCCGCGTGAGAAGATCTCTTCTGATTATCATCTGCAAAGGCAGGTTCATAGAAGCATATTATAGCGCGTTCTTTTTCTGACCCGTGATATACTACGGAACAATTAGCAGTTAATCCCGAACGACTGACAGCACTTTCGATTTCGCCGAGTTCGATCCTGTGACCGTTGAATTTGATCTGAGAATCAGCTCTTCCCAGAAATTCGATTTCTCCATTAATATGATATTTTCCTATATCACCGGTTTTGTACATCATTTTTCCGGTAACGGGGTCTTTTATAAATTGAAGATCGGTTCTTGCTTTATCATGATAATAACAATCCGCCAGACCATCACCAAGAATAAATATATCTCCTTTTACGCCTACAGGACGGTCATGCAGTCTGCTGTCAAGTATGCGGAACTGCTGATTTGCCAGCGGCAGACCGTAAGGAATACTTGCAAAACCTTCTGAAATTCCGTTATAGTCATGATATATAGACCAGATGGAAGCTTCTGTCGCACCGCCCAAACTTACGACCTGTGCCTTTTCAGAATAAGAAAGGATCTTGTCAGGCAGATTCAGCGGGATCCAGTCACCTGAAAGCAATACAAGCCGTAAGGATGAAATATCAGGTTTTTGTGTTTCATGGTCAAGATAAACAGTTATCATGTTTAACAGTGAGGGTACACTGTTCCATACAGTAATATGTTCTCTCTGGATCAGACCTGCAAGATATTCAGGTTCTTTTTTTCTGCTGTCTTCGGGATATACAACAGTGCCACCGACGGAAAGCAAACCAAAAATATCAAATACCGAAAGGTCAAAACTCAACTGCGATACACCAAGCACGCTGTCATTCGAAGTGATATTATATCTGCGGATAATATCTTCGATAGTATTGACACACGCTTTATGTGAAATAGCAACACCTTTTGGTTCACCTGTTGAACCGGAAGTGAAAATAATATAAGCAAGACTTTCAGGCTTAGCCGGGCATTCTTTCGTGAGAGGTACACTTTTACCATCTGCATCAGCATATATTTTTGCAACATTTTCGGGATATGCGGTTTCGTCATTTTCCAGAGTTATCACAAGCCGTATATCCGCCTGTTTTATTATACTGCTGATACGGTTTGCACCCTGTTCGGTAGAAATAGGAACATAAATTCCTCCGGCGGACAGTATTGCAAGTGCCGCAGCGGGCTGATAAACAGATTTCTTAACAGTGATGCCTACGGTATCCCCTGCCTGTATGCCATTTTCCATAAGTGCATTATATATCTTTCCTGCAATTTGCATCAGTTCAGAATAAGTATAGAATTCATCACCTGCAACCACGGCAGTTTTATCAGGATACTTTTCTGCTGTATGCAGTATCGGTGTATGAAGCAGATGAACAGGAAGAGTCAAGGCAGTATCATTTGCTTTTGTAAAGATCTCTTTCTGATAATCAGGGAATCTCCGTTTTGAAACTGTTTCAGGATCAATTTGGTTCGCCATAGACTGAAGCATTTCGCTGAACAGAGTGAACATATCATCTATCATAGCGTCTTTGAACACACCTCGGCGGACATCCCAGTTGACCTGCATTCCGAAACTGCCGTCCATGACCTGACAATCAATAAATACTTGTGGTGTCTGGCTGATGCCGATACCTGATAACATCCCGCTTACGGATTCGTTTTCCATCGATGAAAGCAAACCGACCGCACTGGTGAAAACATATGGCATCGAAGCCGCTGCGCTTCCCTTTTTATTTGCGATCTCTCTCATAAACGCTACACCTGAATACAGGTTGTGATCCATATCTTCAAACAGACGCATATTGGTACGCTTGACATTTTCGATAAAAGGATCATCATTGTCAAGATCAATATCCAGCAAAGTCAGCGATGTAAAATCACCGATAACCTTTCCGATATTTTTATGCAGAGGCTGTCGGTTGAGCATAGTAAGATTGATACTGAAGCGCTTGTTTTCACTGTAACAGCTCAATGTATGTGCATAAGCCATCAGCACCAGAACAGTCGGGGTAACATTGTACTGATAAGCAAAATTCTTGATATTTTCCCAGCGTTCGGGTGAAAGCTGCAAAAATTTTCTGTCAAAGCGAACTTCCTTTTCAGCAGAATAAGGTTCAGTTTCGATCTGCGGACACATAGGAAAATCGTCCATTCTGCTGAGCCAGTAATGTCTGTCACGTTCGCAGGCAGCACTTTCCTTGAGTTCTTTTTCTGCGATCACATAATCACGGAAGCTTACGTCAGGTTCAGAAATTTCGCTTATCCTTCCAAAATACAATTCTTCAAACTGATGAAGAAGCATCCAGATGCTAGTCCAGTCTGCAATTATAAATTCAATTGAAAAATGCATAACAGCGCCGTTTTCATAATTTGAAACACCTACTGCAAAATATGGCCAGCTACCTACTTTAAACTGCTCATGTCCCATCTGTTCCATAATTTTTTCAGCAGGGGTATCCTGATGATCTGTCACATAAAAATGCGGAGCACTTTCCATTATCTGCTGATAGCCTTCTTCATGAATAACAGTTCTAAGCATTTCATGACGTGCGATCAGATAGTTCCAGATCTCTTCTGTTCTGTTTACATCAAGGCTGTCATAGTTCAGCTGTAAGTAGATATGACAAGCCACACCTCCATAATCAAACAGGTTGCTTCTGCCCATCAGATAGGACTGCTGAACATCAGTCAGAACAAAAGGCTCAAACCGTTCGTTGATATTTTCTTTCAGAGTGACTTTTCTTTTTTCGGGGTCAAGGAGTTCGAGAAGTTCACTTTTTAACTGCTTGAGTTCAGCCAGATCCTCGGACACAAGCGCACCGGTATTGGCTTTGAATTTGATCTTGTCATTTTCTTTCCAGAGAGAAACGCCTTTTTTTTCAAGTTTTTCTATCAAGGTCAGAGCCTTGCTGTAATTATCTGCCATATTGATCATTCGCTCCTAAGTATGTTTTTTGTAAAGATCTTATCGTATCGGTGATATTTGTTTTTTCGGAATTTCCTGTTTTTATCAGTTCAGGGAATCCCAATGCAGAAGTAAGTGTTTGCCATATCTTGGCAGAATGTACTGTTTTGGTATAATAACTGCCGATATCAGCAGAAGTACCGCATTGACACATTCTCAGCATTTCACGAATATCTTTTGCAATCGCAGGTATCCACTGCGTCTGGAATACATTCAGAAAACTTTGTTCCTGTACATCAAATAGCCGTATACACTGTGAAGAAGCCATCTGTCCCTTCTCGGAAGCACTATCCGGCAATAGAATATTTTCATGCACAGGTACAAACATCTGACCATACCAAACGACACCGCCCGTAGTATCCTCAAGGCAAAGACGTCCGTGCTCGGTCACAAGAGTTATCCGATGAAGATAATGCATAAAGTTATCAGGATCATCGGGGGCAACCTCGTTCTGTATCTGCATCAGCGCAGTGATATCTCCGATAATAGCAGATGCGGCATCATAAGGATGAGATTCCTTGCTGACCTGTTTTATCTCAAAAGGTCTCATAGACGGAAGAGCTTCGGAGAGTATCCTTATCAGAGGATATGTCACCTGCGATGCACCGCCAACATCCAAATAAACAGGTTTTGAAACTCTGCAAATAGATTTTGCACTTTCAATAAAACAACGGACATTCGGCAGGAATTCATAAAGATCACCAACACGATAGAGTACATTATGCTTCTTAGCCGTTCGAATACAGCGCTCCGCATCTTTGAAATGAACCGGCTGTTCCTGAATGACATGGATACCACGTTCCAAAAGAGCAGCAGCAAGTTCTGTACCATTTCCGCCAAGCACACCCGATCTGACAACAACGCAGGCAAGCTGTATATCATCTTCCATTTCTTCAACAGAAGTATAGCATTTCACGCCGTAAGCTTCGGCACATTTTTTTGAACGTTCACTCCCGTTAGAAAGAATTCCGACAAATTCGATATCTTCCTGCATCATTCGCAAAGCTTCACAGTAAAATTGTCCGAAGGTAGTACCACATACTATCGCTTTTATTCTTTTATCAGCCATTATATCTCACCATTCATTTCTTCGTTCATTTCTTCAAGCTTTACATTGAATTCATCGAACATTATTTTTTCAGGTGAACTGCGAAGAGAACTAACGATCATATCAATATTATTTTCATACAGATCTTTATGTTCCGGTAGTTCGGAAAGCTTTAATATTTCTGTCGGATTTTTTTCAGCTAAAACTATCTCTGTGCAAACAGCTGCCGAAAGACCGGTCAGCGCAGGAGAGGAAGTAAACTTAATCACCAGAGAACGAACCTCATCCGTACCGTTTTCATTTATACCGCTGACTTCTATCAGAAAAGCCATATGTTCTCTTGAACGGTTAGCGTGAATTTTGCTTTGCAGAACAAGCTTTTCCGCTGTGCTTAACGGATCTGACGCAAATATCAGAACAGAATGTTCAATTGATTTTTGTATTGTAGGATCACCAAATGTGATATAATGTCTACCGTTACTGTATCCAATAAGCTGTGTGACAATCTTGGTCTCCTCATCACTATACTGGTACAGATCACTCTTTCCGATAAAGGGCAGATCAACACCAAAACGATGTTCTAAAGGAATTTTTTTATCCGTAAGATCTTTGCTGACTCCACTTAGATAATCATAAGCAGAACCTTTAGAAAACACGCCATTCATCGATGTGATATGCGTATACGATTTCAGCTTAGAAAAACCTCTCGCCGCATAAACACCCATTATCGAAGAAAGCCCCGGCAATGCTCCCGCACCATAAAGGTACGATCCACCTGAAAAATTTTCAATATTTTCCGGAATACCAGTATCTACACATGGTATCCCTTCCATCATACATTTCTTATAAATTTCAAATTTCAGTGTATCAGAACAAAACAGCGTATTCAGGATTACATCTTTACCATTGATAAATTCTTCCACAGTTTCTGAACAGGAAGCATCACCGAATGTCCATTCAACGTCGGAAATATTCTGAAAAAAGCTGTCATTCTTAACTTTTGCAATGTCACGCCCTAAAGCAGACAGTTCATATTTTCCGCTATCTGCCAGATGTTTCAGCGCATATCTGCCGACATTGCCGTATGCACCTAAAATTCCTATTTTTTTGATAATATCACACCCCTTGCCTATATATCTTTAGTTAGTTTCATCTAACTGGAATTCAAAATAATACATGGATCTTTTAACCCGATTTCTGCCAAAAATGGAACTGTACCCGCAAATTATTTAAGCAGATACAGTTCTCTTTGACAGATTCACGATTGAAAAAATGCCATGAGTTTTGAAACGCTATCATTATCGAGGTCATAGTTTTCCTGAACGATCCCCTGCTCCATATGTAAAATATGGTCACAGCACAATAGGATCAATTCCAGGTCATGTGTCACAACAATTATGGTTTTCCCTGATTCACGAAGCTCGATCAGTTCTTTGGCAACTTGCTGCATATGCACAAGGTCAAGACCGCTTGTTGGTTCATCGAAAAGCATAACAGGCTTTTCAGATGCTATCCCGGAAGCGATCGCTGTCCGCTGTTTTTGTCCCCCTGACAATGCCATAGGATGAAGTTCCGCAAATTCAGAAAGGTCGAGTTGACTGAGAACAGAAAGAGCTTTTTGTTCTTTTTCCGTATCCGAAAGAGACTTTTCTGTCATACTGAGGATGGTTTCTTCTTTTACACTTTCGGCAAACAACTGATGATTAACATCCTGCATAATCATGTAACAGCTACGAAGTCTGTCTTTCGTTTTCATTTGTCTACCCTCAAAGTGCATAAAGCCCTTACATTTCTTTTCAAGACCGCAGATATTTCTTGCCAATGTGCTTTTACCCGCACCATTGTGACCTATTACAGCAATAATACTTTTCGTCGGAAGAGTCAGTTCAGGTATATTGATGCCGTGCTTGCTGTTTCCGTAGGAAAAACAGAATTTTTCAAGCACAAGAGTACTTTCAGAAGTTTGACGCTTCTGAAAATCTGCCTTCAGATCATCAAGGCACAGAGGACGAATACCCATTTTTTCAGTATCAGAACAATTCAACTTTTCTATCTGCTGACGATCAAGATCCTGAATTATCTTACCATCTGCCATTATCAACAGTCTGTCAGCAAGTTCACGCAGAAAGAAAAGTCGGTGCTCAGCTATCACGATAGTTTTGCCTTCTCTTTTCCACCGATGCAGAACACTCCTGAGTTTTTCAATAGCATAAAAGTCCAAATTCGATGAAGGTTCATCTAATACCACAATATCAGGTGATAACACATCGATGCCCGCACAGGCGATTATCTGCTTTTCACCGCCTGAGAGTTCAAAAATATTCCGATCCAGCAGTTTTTTTATCTTCATAGAAGAAGCCGTTTCTTCAATGGAACGCATAATTTCCATAGGGTCACGGCTCTGATTTTCGGAAGCAAAAGCGATTTCGTCCGTTGTATTGACGTTAAAAAACTGAGAACGGGGATTCTGGAACACGCTTCCAACCATTTTCGAAGTATCATAAATCGGCATATCAGAAACAGATTTTCCCTCTATTGTGACAGTTCCCGTCATAGTGCCTTTGTAATAATGAGGTATCAGACCGTTTATCATACGTGTCAGGGTAGTTTTTCCACAGCCTGAACCGCCGGTCAGCACAATAAATTCACCGTTTTCGATCGTAAGATCCAAATCGAAAATGCCGTCTTTACTGACAGCATTCCCATCTGCATCTGTGACATC
Source organism: Ruminococcus sp. (assembly GCF_024692365.1). Taxonomy (GTDB): domain Bacteria; phylum Bacillota; class Clostridia; order Oscillospirales; family Ruminococcaceae; genus Hominimerdicola. The sequence goes on from NZ_JAILMR010000052.1 coordinate 59,588, forward strand.
ATAAGAAAACGATACATGATCGAATTTTATCATTTATTCTCCTAATACACAAAAAATAATACCAACATAGCCGCTGCACCGATCATCATCAGAACGTCAAGCGGACGGATGCCTATCTGACAGATATGTGTCCGCTTTGAACCTGTACTGAGTCCCTTTGTCAGCGATGCTGCCGAAAGTTCATCAGCTATGCGCACAGATGACATCATCATCGGGACAAGGATATATTCGATATAAGCAAGAGGGTGTTTCAGCGGATGTCCAATCTCCCGCATTTTTTTAGCATCGGAAATAGCTTTGTATTCCTCTGACAAAGTCGGAAAATATCGGAACATGACAGACATAGGTATTGTAATAAAATATGGAAAGTGCATACGTTCCATCGCCGTTATAAACTCACTTACCGACGTAGAATTTACAGTATACCACCCCATCATATAACCTGTTCCAAAACGTGTGATTATACCGCAAATCATCATAAGAACAAGATTTCCAATACCACTGGTATGCGGAACGATTTGGTTTTCACAGAAGATAGCTGATCCTAGCAGAAGCACATAAACAGCCGCAGCCTGAAAACGTTTGATAGTCAGTAACAGAAGAAATGGTACAGCTGCACAGATAGCCCGCAGCACACCCTCTACACCGACAGTTTTTCCACTTACCATAACGATAGCAATCGTCACAAGCAGCAGAAGTTTGCAGCGAGGATCAAGCTTAATGGAAAATTCCTTCTGCTCAGCAACCTGTAAAACATATTCCATTATGCCATACCAGCTTTGCGGAAGTGCTTTTTCAGTACCTTAGAGCCAAGTAAGCCGCCGATCGCCCCACCAACAAGGCACATTGCTACCATAGTATAGAACACCCATGTAGGTGTATATTTCATCATAGAAGTAACGTATTCCTGACCGTAGCCATCAACAATGCTTGCAAAATATTCTTCACGGAATCCAAAGAAGAAAGCGATAACCATTCCAAGAAGCCAGCAGCTGAACGTTGCGGATCCAAGTACGCACGCATTAATGCTCTTATATTTTCCAGATCTGAGTACAAGTTCAGTCAGAAGACCGGAACCAATGCAGAAGATGAAAATAGGATAAGGATGACCTACAATGAACATCAGTATTCCGATTATCACACTTGTGATTGTGATCATTCCAAAATGCTTGATCTTGGAATAATACAGCATCAGCGGAATACCTGCGATGATCGGTCCTATCAGTGGAACAAATACCATAAATATCGGAATAAATCCAAGGCAGGCTACTGCGAATATCACGGCAAAATACAAGGCTGTGAAAATGCCAACAGTTATAAGGTCTTTGACTTCAAATTTTTTCTTCATAAAAACATTCCTTTCTAAATTATAAGTTAGTTTTAACTAACTTATCTGCATAAACCATTAATTTTTTCTATTTGATTATATCACACTATTTTTAGTTTGTCTATCCTAACCAGTAACAAAAGTCAAAATGCTTTTGTTAAAAATTTTGTATAGACTTAACAAGAATCAATTCATTTCGGTTAATTCATGTGCAGTTTCTTACACAATTAACTGAATAAATCATAACCGATGCAAAAAAATACAGCAACTGCATCACTTTATATTTTTATTCTATTTTCCACTCTCATTTTGTTTGATTAATTATTTTGAATAACATCTCTTAATGTCCTTTCCCATTTTCTACTAATTTTAATTTCCAACAAACTTAACTTTGCCAACATCAAGCAATCAAATATCATTGTTAATACAGATGTAACTATACGAACAATAAGAAAAGACTTTCAAATCTTATCCGAAAGGTACCAATGTATACCAGACGATACCAAGCGATACCAAAGTATACCAAATGATACCAAACTATCCGAGCGTATACCAGACGATACGAACCTCTGCCAACACAATCATTGCCATCCATCAAACAATCAAATATCATTGTTAATACAAATGTGTTGACTTTTCCTGCGGATAGAGGTATAATAGTAATATTATATGTAAAGGGGAGCTCATACCGTTGGGCTGAGAGGGGGCTGAAAGCTCCGACCCTTAGACCTGATGCGGATAATGCCGCCGTAGGAAGTCATAAAGCGATTTTTTACAGGAGGTATCAGAACAGGTACCTCCTGTTTTTTGTGCTTCATTTATCCGCTGTAGAAAATTGGGAGGTATCACTATGCTTGGGACTATGCTGGAAAATGTCAGAAAAAATTGTCCGCTGATACACAACATCACAAACTACGTCACAGTCAACGACTGCGCAAATATCATACTCGCCTGCGGTGCATCACCAATAATGGCTGATGACGAGGGCGAAGCTGCCGAGATAACCGCTATCTGCGGCGGACTGAATATCAATATCGGTACGCTGAACCACAACACCATACCCTCGATGTTCCTAGCAGGCAAAAAGGCAAATGAACTGGGACACCCTGTTCTCCTTGACCCTGTGGGCGCGGGTGCATCTAAACTCAGGACGGAAACCGCCTGCAAACTGCTGGAGGAAGTAAAATTCACCTGCATACGCGGCAACATTTCCGAGATAAAAACTCTCGCTTCGGTAGGCGGTACCACTAAGGGCGTTGATGCTGATGCAGCCGATAAAGTCACCGAAGATAACCTTGACAGTGTTATCGCTTTCACCAAGGAACTCTCCAAAAAGACAGGCGCTGTCATCGCCATAACAGGCGCTATCGATATCGTTGCCGATGCCGAGAAAGCTTACATCATACGCAACGGTCACTCGATGATGTCTTCGATAACAGGTACAGGCTGTCAGCTTTCCGCCATGACCACAGCTTTCATCACAGCGAACCCCTCGCAGCCCCTTGAAGCAGTTGTTGCTGCCGTTTGCGCTATGGGTTATGCGGGCGAAGTTGCTCACGAAAGACTTACCGACAAGGACGGTAACTCAACTTACAGAAATTACATCATTGACACAATATACAATATGACACCCGAGGATTTGGAGAAAGGAGCTAAATATGAAGTGCGATAAGAAAACTATGCTGCTCTACGCTGTTACAGACAGGGCATGGCTTGGGGATATGACCCTTTATCAGCAGGTAGAATGTGCCCTTAAAGGCGGTGTTACCTGTGTTCAGCTCCGTGAAAAGGAACTTTCCGATGAGGATTTCCTTGCCGAGGCTATTGAGATAGGCGCACTTTGCAAAAAGTACGGAGTACCTTTCTTTATAAATGACAACGTTGACGTAGCAGTAAAGTGCAAGGCAGACGGTATCCATGTGGGACAGGAAGATATGGCTGCCGCAAAAGTCCGCGAGCGCGTGGGCGATGATATGATGATAGGCGTATCGGTACATACCGTTAGCGAAGCCCTTGAAGCTGTTGCCGCAGGTGCTGACTGTCTCGGTGTAGGGGCAATGTTCTCCACCTCCACAAAAGCAGATGCAAGTGTACTTCCAAAAGATACCCTGCGTGATATTTGTAATGCGGTGGATATCCCTGTGGTCGCTATCGGTGGTATCGGCAAGGGGAATATCGAAAAACTCAAAGGCACAGGCGTTGACGGAGTTGCTCTGGTAAGCGCTATATTCTCAGCTGAGGATATCGAAAGCGAATGCCGTGAGCTGAGAAAATTATCGGAAGAAATGGTACGCGGCTAAAGGGACGTACTATTTGGTATATAAATTTATACGAAGTGATACAAAAATATACGACCGTATTGTTTGGTATGCTAACTTATACCAAGTGATACAAAAATTTACGACCAAATTGGTTGGTATACGAACCTATACGATATGATATGAAAGTATTCGACCGTATTCTCTGGTATACCAACTCATACCAAACGATACCAAAATATACGACCGTATTATCAGGTATACAAGCTTATACGACGTAATACGAAAGTATACGGCGGCATATCGGGGGCACCACTCTATGCCGCGTTATAAAACAATGCTAGAGGTCATACCGCACAGACATTATGTGGTATGACCTGATATCTGAAAGGAGTTCTGATAATGAAAAAGAAAACAGCATTGACCATTGCAGGAAGTGACTGCAGCGGAGGCGCCGGTATTCAGGCTGATCTGAAAACAATGACCATGAACGGTGTATACGCCATGAGCGCAATCACCGCACTTACTGCCCAGAATACTACAGGCGTAACAGGGATACTCGAATCCACTCCCGAATTTTTACAGCAGCAGATAGATGCTATATTCGAGGACATCTTCCCCGATGCAGTAAAAGTCGGCATGGTATCAACGGTCAGCCTTATCCGTGTGATCGCGGAAAGACTTGAACACTACAAGGCAAAAAATATCGTAGTCGATCCCGTTATGGTAGCTACAAGCGGCGCTAAGCTGATCGATGACAGCGCTATCGAAGAGCTGAAAAAGAGCCTTCTTCCCAAAGCCTGCGTCATCACACCCAATATCCCAGAAGCAGAAGTTCTTGCCGATATGAAGATCACCTGCGAAGATGAGATGGTGGCAGCCGCAAAGCTTATCCATGAGAAGTTCGGCTGTGCTGTACTCTGCAAGGGCGGACACGCCATCAACGATGCAAACGATCTGCTTTACAATGCAGATGGTGCAAAGTGGTTCAGGGGCAAGAGGATAGATAATCCAAACACCCACGGCACGGGCTGTACACTTTCAAGTGCCATAGCTGCAAATCTTGCCAAGGGCGAGAGCCTTGAAAAGGCAGTTGAGAACGCTAAGAACTACATTTCGGGAGCACTTGCGGCACAGCTTGACCTAGGAAAAGGCAGCGGTCCTATGGATCACGCATTTATATTGAATTAAGATCACATGGAGGAATACACAATGGAAAACATCAAGCAGAAATTTGACGGTTATGCAGATCAGTACGATCTGTGGTTCAAGGAGAACTCCAACCTTTTTGAGAGCGAACTGAGACTCTTCAAAAAGGTGCTGGGTGACTATTCAGGCAAGAAAATGTTATCGGTAGGATGCGGCAGTGGTCTTTTTGAGAGCTTCATCGACAGCTCGAACATCGAGGGTATCGAGCCTTCAAAGGATATGGGACAGATAGCTGAAAAGCGCGGCGTCAACGTTATTTGCTACGGACTTATCGAGGATATCGACCTGCCCGAAAACAAGTATGATATCATTTATTTCAACGGCAGCTCCAGCTATATGGAAGACCTCACACCCGTATACAAAAAGAGCCTTGCAGCCATTAAAGAGGGCGGCAAGCTGATCCTTCTCGATGTACCAAAGGAGAGCGCATTCGGCTTTATGTATCTGCTTGGCAAGAGCCTTGGAACTTATGACCACGAGTACCTCAACGGAACCATGCCCGGACTTCCCTACCCCATCGAACTGGCTTCTTCGGGCGTATGGCATTCAACAGAGGAGAAGATAAACGTTCTGAAAGAACTGGGTATAACAAAATTCTCCTTCTATCAGACCCTTGTGAAGAACCCCATGTACACCAATGAAGAACCCGAGGAAGTTTCCGAGGGCTACAAGAGCGGCGGATATGTTGCTATAATCGCTGAAAAATAAGAGGTCAATATGTCGAAGCTATCCGAAAAATTATATGAAAGAGCTGTGTCACTGTGGGACAAGGAATCGGAAAATGAATTCGTTGCCGCAATGGCTGAGGGAACTCTTGACGAGGAAAAGTACCGCGCCTATATGCTTCAGGACTATTTTTATCTGATAGACTATATCGATATACTGGAATGGATGCACGGTCAGGCTGAGGATGCGGAAGTTGCAGAGTTCCTGAAAAATGCCGCCGACAGCACACGGTATGAAAAGGACACTGTCCATATCCCCAACATGAAAAAACTGGGCATTACCGATGAGGAGATAAGCAGCGGTACAAAAGCCCCTGACAGCGCGGAATACCTGAACTATATGATGGGCAAAGCCCGTGAAAGCCTGGTATGCGGTATTACAGCCCTTTTACAGTGTTCATGGAGCTATGCCTACATCGCAAAGAAAGTTTCTGACAGGTACGGTGACAAGCTTAAAAGCTCACCTTATTCGGAATGGTTCAGCGCATACACATCTGACGAATATCAGGAAGCAAATCAGCGCTGGATAGATATCGTTGACCGTACAGCCGCCGATATCACACCTGACGTTGAAGAAGAGCTTTGCGTAATATTTGAAAAATGTGCTCATTATGAAAACTGCTTCTGGAATATATTTATTTCGGTCAAACCATAAGAACAGACCCTAAGCTGTGGAGCGAACAAACGCTCCGCAGCTTTTTTCACGACATTCCACGTTATCAAAATAAACGCTCCATATGAAACATTTTGTAAAATTATTGATAATTCTATGAATTGTTATTATATTCAATCAATTTTTACCTAAGATACTTAAAATGTTTAAACTGTTAATCGATTACATAAATTGACAAAATACAAATTTCGTTGTATAATACAAAAAAAGAGGCAATCATAACAATTTTTTATTGTTATTATTATTTTAATGGAGGATATATGTCATGAAAAACAATCTTAAAAAGGCTGTTTCAGCTTTGGCAGTATGCGCAGTCGCTTCTGCCTCAATGTCATCAGTAATGCCGCTGGGTGCGGCAGCAGCAGGTTCTTCTGCTGACACTTTCCCGTTCGTTATCGAAGCCGAGAACATGAAAGGTGCATCGGTGTGGACTGCGAACTACGGTCCGTCACCAAAGAACACTTCAGGTGAAGGATTTTTCTACCTGACAAACAGCGCCGGTTCTTTCACTGTGAATGTTCCCGAGGACGGTATGTACACGATAACCGCAAGATGCGCACAGGTACTCAGTCAGGACGGCAGAATGCAGACAGTTGTTGTCAACGGCATCAAATGCTCGAAAAATATGCCTTACTCCGAGGAATGGACTGATCTGAGCTTCGGCAGTTTCCGACTTCACAAAGGTGTGAACACCATTGAGTTCGTATGCGAATACGGCTACATGGCTATCGACAAGGTAACTGTAAGCGCTACACCCAAGCACGATTATTCTATCGCAACCGATGAACTCACCGACAAGAAAGCTACTCCCGAAGCCAAGGCGCTGATGAAGTACCTCAAGAGCGTTTACGGAAGCCATATAATCGCAGGTCAGCAGGAGATATACGGCGGCGGTCACAGCAATAACTACGAATGGGAAAATGAATATCTTAAAGACCTGACAGGTAAAGTACCTGCTATCAGGGGCGTAGATTTCATGAACTACAATCCGCTGTACGGCTGGGATGACGGCACTACCGAGCGCTGCATCGAGTGGGCTACCAAGAAAAACGGTATCATCACAGCTTCGTGGCACATAAATATCCCCAAGGATTTTGACAACTACGTTCTCGGTGAGCCTTTGGGCTGGCAGCAGTGCAGCTACAAGAATTATCAGAGCGGCGAGGGCTCGATGAGCTTTGATACAAGAAACGTTGTCGTAAAGGGTACCAAGGAATACGATTATTTCCAGCTAGCTATTAAGGACCTTGCCGAACAGCTGCTGAAGCTTCAGGACGCAGGTGTACCCGTTATCTGGAGACCTCTGCACGAAGCACAGGGCAATGAGGGCAACTACTCCGACGGAACTGCATGGTTCTGGTGGGGCGACAGGGGCGCTGAGACCTACAAGGAGATCTGGAAACTGCTGTATAAGACACTTACCGAGGAATACGGTCTGCATAACCTCATCTGGGAATACAACAGCTATGACTATACAAATTCAGCAACATGGTATCCCGGTGATGAGTATGTTGATATCGTAGCTTACGACAAATACAACGTTGAATACAACCGCGGCGACGGAAAGACAAGCGGCCCCAATCTTCTGGCTATACCTGCAAAATTCGATTCGCTGTATGCGCTGACAAACGGCAAGAAGATGGTGGCTATGGCTGAAAACGACACTATCCCCGCTGTTGATAATCTTGTAGTTGAGGACGCAGGCTGGCTGTACTTCTGCCCCTGGTATGACGGCGGCGAAGACGGCGGTGTGCCTTTCCTTGGACCCAAGTATCAGGATATGGACGAGCTGAAAAAGATCTACCAGAGCGATTACTGCATTACTCTTGATGAACTGCCTGTTGATCTTTATACAAACGGCGGCAACAGCGATCCTCAGGAAGTTACCTATCCTACAAACATCAAGGTTAATTACAGCTCGAAGTATCACCAGGTTCAGTTTGTCTGGGATAAGGTCAAGGGTGCTGACAAGTACGGTATCGCTGTATACCTTGCAGGCAAGTGGAGAGTCCAGACTTCAAACATTACAACAAACAGCTATGTAACTCCAAAGAACCTGACTCCAGGCATGAGCTACAAGGTGGCTATCGCTGCAAGAATTAACGGCAAGTGGGATACCGCTAACGCTATCAAGAACGCTGTACAGGTTACTGTTAAGTAATAGCTGTGTCAGAGGAATATCAATAGTTTAAAAAATACGGGACGGCCGCTTTGGTCGTCCCGTATTTTATGTTTATTGAAGTGCATTTCTTTTAATTCGGATATTTGAGATAGCGCACTGGTCTCCCGTGAGGGCAAGATAAAGATCAGATGTGCCGTCGCGGATAGTTGTTACGCTGTGCAGAGATATTCCAAGATTCTCGGTGTGCATGGTAACCTTGTTGCCCGAACGTTTGATGGTCACGGTGCAGTCGATACCCTGCTTGTTCTTTTCAAGCCATTTTGTCCAGCCAACAAAGTCATCGGTCTGTTTAACATCGATATGATTATCGGCATCTTCTGCTGAATCCCAGTTTTCTCCGTTGAGCTTCAAAAGCAGGTACTCGCGGTAGCCGCTGCCGTTGGTAAGACCGTCAGCTGATGAAAAGATACAGAGGTAGGGGCAATGCCATACCAGACGTGCTGTGTTATAACTCATGGAGTGGAAGGTCAGTGTCATGCCATCAAGTATCGGTATACCCTGCGAACTTGATTCTCTGGGTCCATCGACTTCAAGATTCGGGATATCACCAACGGGCTGATCTTTGGTATAGCAGATCTCCTCGGCAATACGTGGGATAGCATCAGCTGGAAACTCTTTTTCATCTGTTTCGATGTTGATATTGTGTATCTCGCAATGCTCACCGCTTATGGATATATGGGCGTAACGCGCCGTATCGGGGAGGGCAAGAACAACTTCAAAGACCTTGGAGGGAGTGGTTGCTATCAGCATCACATGATCCCTGTTGCGGACAACTGCGATCTTGTAGTGCCGTTCGCTCTTGTCATCGGCTTTATTTTCGGTACTGCCGATCATTCTGAAATGGTGCTTTCTTACACCATCGGAAGTAACAGTTCCGTCAAGCTTTATCCTTGCATATTCATAATAGAGAATATCCTTGTTTTTTTCTTCACCCAGATGAACTCTGCCGTCCAGCGAATCAAAAATTATTATGGTCGGGATACATTCATCTACGGGAACACCTTTATCGGGCAGACTGCAGAAACTGACCACAGCTTTCTTTTTGGTGATGACGACGCCATCTGTACAGCTGTCGTAGACCTTTTCGCTGTGTATGCCCAGGGTAGCCGTCATGTTTGAACCCGACCTTCTCTCCTGCATTTCGTATTCGCTGTCAAGGTCGATAAGGCGTATCATTATCTTGGCGAATTCAGGATCGAACTGAGTTCTCATACCCTTTACAAGTTCTTCGCGGACGATATGCTGAGGTATGGCATCACGGTAGCTACGCTTTGAAGTCATAGCGTCATAGGCATCGGCTACGGCGATTATCCTTGCGGTCTCGGGGATATCTGTTCCTTTAAGGCGCATCGGATATCCTTTGCCGTCATATCTTTCATGATGGTACATCGCACCTGTCACGAGGTAGGGACATTCGTGAATGCTTTCAAGTATCTGTGCACCCAGTGCGGGGTGCTGTTTGATTATCTCATATTCTTCGTCGGTAAGTCTGCCGACCTTATTGATAATATCACTGGGGATACCTATTTTGCCAACGTCATGCAGAAGTGCGGTAAAGTATATCTCTTCACACTCTTTCCAACTTTTGCCGTATTCCTGAGCTATCTTCTTTGAGTACTCGGCAACTCTGGAAGAATGACCGTGGGTGTAAGTATCCTTTGCATCTATCGCGTTTACCAGAGCAGTTGCTGTCTGCTCGAACATACGATGCATGGTCTTGTTTTCTTCTTCCTTGCTGAAAAGAGTACTCTGAAAAACTATCAGTATATAGATGATGCTTCCCACGATGAAAAATGCGGCGATGGTATCAAAATAGTTTCCCGCTCTGGAATAGTTTGTCACAAATTCAGGGAAAAGATAACCTATCGTCCATGTTACCAACATGACAACTGCATTGAGTATCAGCATGACTATCCTGAATCTGCCTTCGAGGATAAGGGCTATGTATATCGTGCCAAGCAGAAGCCATATTGGCGCGCCGCCTGCTTCTCCGCCGTTTGTGAAAAACATAGCGGGCAGGAAGATGAACACGAGTATGAAAGAAATCACTTTTCTGGCTCGGTCTATCTGATGTTTTCGTATTGCAACGCTTACATAGATGAAGAAAAATATTGTTCCGACAATGGTGGAGATCGTAGCAGAAAGCGGCTCATGCATAGCTAACCCGCAGGGCACTGCCGCCAAAAGTGCGAAAAGCACAATGGCTGAAAACAGCAGAAATGAACGCTTCTTTATATCAATAGATGAATCATACACATATTGGTACAAATAATCCATATTATTTTTTATTTTTTTAATCATACCATTCTCCCTCACAGAAAGACTGTCTGATTTTTGAGCCATGATGCGTACTTAGATGAACTTCTGTAGGGTTAGGCACACCATATTACTCATCGATATAATTATAACATATTCTTGACATATTATCAATACTTTTTTGAAAAAAATATAAAATAATCATTAATACGCCTATACTCCCCTATTATGAAAATTTCACAGAAAAAGGTCTGCACCGTTTTTCGGAACAGACCTTTCTGCTATATTTACAAGAATCTTATATCGGTAAGTGCAACCTGATCGCCTGTCAGTGCGGCATAGACTTTTGCTGAGTGATCTACTGTTGTAACACACTCTATCTCTATGCCGAGGTTGTTCGTCCTGACGATGACCTTGTTATCCCTGCGCTCAAAGAACACTTCACACTCCATACCCTTTCGATTATTCTCTTTCCAGTTTTCCCAGCCTGGAAAATCATCGTGCTTTTTAACGACAAAGCTGTTCTGACCAAGGCTGTTTATTTCCTCGTTTTCGCCGTTGAGTTTAATAAGGGCATATTCATGATAATTAGCACCGCCTACTGTACCGTCATCGGAATAGAACAGCACCACGTAGGGACAATGCCAGATGAGATTCGCACCGGGCAGACTCATGGAATGGAAAGCCAGCCTGAATTTGCGGTCTATCTCGATACCCTCGGTGGATACAGACCTTGTTCGGTCTATCTGGATATTTTTCAAGTCGGATTCAAGATGGTCGGTATAGCTGATAGTTTTGGCTATCCGCGGGATATCACCCTCGGAGACAGTAAAGCCCGTTGTTTCGACTTTGATATCATTGATATCACAATGTTCGCCTGTAATGCCTATGTACGCCGACCTTGAACCGTCGGGCAGGGCGATTATTATCTCCTTGGTAAGTTCGGGACTGCCCATAACAAGGCGTATGTGGTCTTCATACTTAGCTGCCGTCACATTATACCCGCTTCCGCCTGTTTTGATCTTTTTATCAAGCTTTGTGACTTCTATCCTGCGGGTGCCTGTAGATATCATATGTTCATCGAACCAGAATTCACCATACTCAAAGTAGTGATACTCCCTGATTGTCTTCTCGTCACTATGTACGCGGTCATCAAAAGAATCAAACAGGATTATTGAAGGTGCGCTGAATATGTTCTCACCGCTCTTGTTCGGCACACAATCAAAGCTGATTATCTTTGTATCATTTTCAACGGATATGCCAAGAGAGATATTGTCGCGGTATTCGCCGCATGACAAGGAAGTTTCCATGACAGGTCTGCGGTCGTTATCATCGCTTTTAATGTTCTTATCGATTATCTTGACCATTATCTCCGCAAAGGCGGGGTCGAACTGTTCACCCGAACCTTTTACAAAGGCTTCACGGGCAACAAAATCAGGGCGTGCACCGCGGTACCTTTTCTTTGCTGTCATGGTTACATAGGCATCGGCAACAGCTACTATCCTCGCTATCTCGGGGATATCACTGCCTTTCAGACCGTCGGGGTAGCCTGTGCCGTTGTACCTTTCGTGGCTGTAATAGGCGGCTATACTGAGATACGGATATTCGGTTATGCTTGAAAGAATCTCTCTGCCGATGAGAGGCTTTTGTCTTATCAGTTCATAGTCTTCTTCGTTAGGTGAAGGGTTGTTGATGACGCTGTCTGGTATGCCTATCAATCCGACATCATGAAGAAGTCCCGCATAGTAAACTTTTTCGCAATATTCATCGTTCTTTCCGCTCATCTTTGCGATAGTCCGAGCATATTCAGCCACACGAACAGCACTGCCTTTAAGGTACTCGTCCTTCTTCTCGACTGCCGAAACAAAGGCTGTTGCCGTCTGGTCAAAAAGTTTCTGCATACGCTTTTGTTCGTCCTGCATATACTCTATCTCAAGTTCATGTACACGTTCAACAGTATCATTGATATCGATGTAAGTCGAGATATAAAGTGAAACCGATACCGCCACCATAGACATATTTACAATCGAGATGCCGTATGTAAATATCTGCAAAATTCCGCATATTATGGGCACAAAGAGGTAAAGGGTCAGGGTGATGAACATCTGTGTGCTGAACAGGGCTTTGTGCTGTACGATGACCGTGTAAAGTATAACGGGAGCGACAACAGGCGTGATATACGCAATTAGGAAACCGCTACCCCTGTGATATAGGTTGTTCTCGTCAAAATAGTAGTAGAGGTTTGTCAGCGCAGATACGACGGCAAGTATCATTCCGATGACGGAAATAAAACCGACAGCTTTTATTCGCTTCGGAGTTGTTTCGACCTTGCCTTCTTCGATGAGTATACCATCAAGATACCTGTTAAAACCAAAGACTACCGCAGGTGTCAGGAAGAATACCATAAAGTTGCTGATTCGTACCATGTAGTACGAAGTGTTACCATCGCATCCTGCGTAGATGTAGGCAAGCCTGTCAAACCAAAGCAGGAACAGCGCTAAAACTTCCATAAGGATTATATCCCGCTTACGTCGCTTGGTGATAGATCTTGTCAGCAGGAGAAGTCCGATGAGTATCCCGCAGGAACCGCACAGAAAAAGCATTATATTCAATTGATGCTCTCTTATAAGCCCGATCATTTGATACAACTCCTTAGGATAGTCTATTCGCTCAGTCTGCTGAGTTTTTCTTTGTAGGTTCCGTACATGGCAAGGAACTCACCGATATGGGAATCAATGAATTCTTTATCCTTGTTATGTGCCGCTTGTTCTATCTCTTCGGCAAACTTTGAAAGTTCAGATGCACCGATTATCTTGGCTGAACGGTTCATCGAATGTATCTTGATATTCAGGTGCATTATATCGTTATTTTCATAAAGTTCGCGGATAGTCCGTATGTTGGAATCGATGGTTGCCGCGAACATTCTCAGGGCTGTGATGTATGTCTGGACACCGCCAGAATTCCTGATACCGTCTGCGGCGGAAATGCCATCAGTATTATTCAGCCAGCCGAGATCCCAGGGCATTTCATTTGGGTCGGTATTATCCTGCCGATCGTGTGCGTCCTGACGAAACTTAGTCGGGATATGCTTTAGTATCGTCCTTTCAAGGCTCACGCCGTCAACAGGCTTGGGAATATATCCTGTAAAGCCTATTGAAGTATAGAACATCTCTCCTGAAGCAGAATTTGATGTCAGCAGATATATTGGCAGGTCGGGATCTGTGCGTCGCATCTTTTTTATTATCTCGGCGGCATTTTCGGGGATAAGCATCTGGTCAATGAAAACCAAGCTGAATCGGGTATCCCTTATCCTTTCGATACAGTCCTCGATGCTGAAAGCCGAGGATACGAATACATCGGTATCTTTCAGCAGACCCTTGATTATCTTCACACTCATTGGGTCGTTGTCGATAACGAGAATATCCGCATCTGGTGCTATGAACTGCGGGACGTATGGTCCTCTGCCTGCCATACCATGAATATCACCCACAGGGGTCTGGTCTTTCATTACCTGTGTAAGTGTAAGAATAAACTCCGCGCCATTGCCATACTCGCTTTTGCAGACAAGTTCGCCGCCCATCAGTTCGGCAAATTTTCGGGAAATATCAAGCCCAAGACCTGTGCTGGTCTTTCGGGTGACGGAGCTTTCATCAAGGCGCTCATACACTGCGAAAATCCATTCTGTTTCCTCTGCTGTAAGTCCTTTTCCCGTATCCTTTACGGAGTAGCGTATCTTACAGACATTGTTCGCTCTTTCAAGCATAGATACCGAAAAAACAACGCCGCCGACCTCGGTATACTTCACCGCATTGGTGAGAAGATTTGTAAGTATCTGGGTTATCTTGTCGGTATCGCCGTACATCACCGTGGGGAGAAGCTCATCTATATCCGCCTTGAAAGAAATCTCCTTTTCGTTGCATCTGCTCTGAATTTTGTTTATCAGAGAACGGAGCATATCCTTGGTATCGTACTCCTGCTCTTCAAGATGCGCCTTGCCCGATTCGATATCCGACATAGCAAGAAGATCGTTTATCAACGATACAAGTGATTCGGAGGCATCTCTTATATCAAAACAGTAGTTCATCATTGACATGAAATACTGTGTAGGGACGTTCTCAGCATTCTCCCTCATAGCCATCTCGTTCATACCGACTATGGCATTTACAGGAGTCAGCAGTTCGTGGGAGATGTTTGCAAGGAACCTTGTCTTTGCGGCATTAGCGGTTTTTACATCCTCTTTTGCCCTTGCAAGTTCCTCATTCTGCCTGCGTATAACGAAACCCATCATGACCAGCCACACCAGAAGCCCTGCTGCAACTGCGGCAATAATGATGATTATCACTGTATGCATGATGAACCTCCCTTACGCTTGATTATACTTTCTTAGTACCTTCTTGACTTCATCAAGAGAATCCATAAACGCTTCAACACATTTGGGGTCAAACTGGGTGCCGTTGCCTTCCTTGATTATCGAAAGCGCCTTATCCAGTGGAAATGCGGGCTTATAAACACGTGGCGAAGTCAGGGCATCAAAAACATCAGCCACCGACATTATTCTTGCGGAAAGTGGTATAACTTCGCCGTGCAGTCCCTCGGGATATCCTTTGCCGTCCCAGCGTTCGTGGTGGTATGCCGCCATATTTCTGGCTTCTTTAAGGTAGCTGTCTCCTTCGACGGTTTCAATGGCGTGTTCCATGATCTTTTTGCCTGCGGTGGTATGAGTCTTCATTATCTCGTATTCCTCGGGTGTCAGCTTGCCGGGCTTATTTAGTACACCATCGGGGATATTTATCTTGCCAACGTCATGAAGAGGTGCAGAACGAACCACATCAGACATGAACTTAGGCGTTATCTTCTCGGCATAGTAGCCCTTTTGTTTCAGACTTTCAACTATTATTTTAACATAAGCAGAGGTCTTCTGTATATGTGCGCCTGTATCAGAGTCGCGGTTTTCCACCATATCTGCCATGGTAATAATAAGACCGTCCTGCATCTTTACAGTAGAATCCGAAAGCCTGCGTATGCTTCGCATCTGTTCGGACTGATTGAGGGTCATAGTACACAGTGACTGATAAAGCTGTTCTATCTCGTCACCTGTGTGGATTTTAAGCTTCCTGATCTTCTTTACGTCATTGTCAAGACTTTCCTGATCGTCACCCGATCTGGATATCTTATCTATCTGCATGGTGATAGACCTCAGAGGGAAGATGATATTGTAATCCGTCATCCAGATGACAAAAGCGCATATGATTATCAGTATGCTGGTGAACACGGAAATCATCTCGGTGAGGAAGCTGTGCTTATCTTTTATAAGCATTTTTACGTCAACATCGGCGATTGCATAGCACTGGCATTCACCCGCAGAATTATACACAGGTTCAGCGGCTGTCAGTAGATGACCGTACTCGTCATTAGTGATTATAGGTTCAACCGATTCCCCTGAAAGAAGCTTGTCCAGATATGGTTCAAAACCATTATCGTAGGGCAGGATACTGCCTATCTCATCTGCGGGGATATCATCAGTCTCGATATCGAATACTACATGGAAACCATCAGGTTCCATACGGTAGACATAAAGGTATGCTATCTCAGGTGAACTGTAAAGGATATCCTCAAGCAGTTGTTCAGACTCGCGGTAATCTTCGGAATCTCCGCCCGATTCAAGGTAGCCTGCTATCTTGTCACCGTCAAGTTCCTTAGCGGCAAGCTTGGCTGTGCCCTGTGCTATGGCAGTGTGCTGATTTATCATGGATTTGTAGTAGACCCTTACGCTTATGTAGGTACCAGCAGCAGCAACGGTCGAAAGGGCTATCATCAGAACGATCAGCATTTTTATACGCATCGAAACTGCGCGGTTCTCCGTCCTGTCCTTGTTTATAACTTCCTCGCTCCTAGTGGGTGTTTGCTGCCAGCCTGTGAACCTGAACATACTGCTGAATTTTTCGGGAATAAGCCGATAAAGCAGTAGTGCGATAATGACAGTTAGAGTCTTATCCAAAAGGTTCGTAGTGGTGTTGGATATCAGGTAAGATACAAAAGGTCCAAAAATTCCGATCTTGTTTATCTCGCCCGAAAGCGATGCGCTGTCAAGTGAAAGACCCTCCATATACCAGGGAATAACAGCACCAAGTATTCCCGAGATAATGGTCAGCGACAATGCTAGGGCTATCAGTCCGCTGGGCTTTTTAAGCTTTTTGCGTTCAGCCAAGAAAGAAGCGGCAACAGCTATTATAACATTGATAACACCATAATACAGCGATGATGGTGTCGAGAAGCTGAGTACGAAATTTGTTATAAATCCTACCAGAACACCGGGCAGAGTTCCGCCAAGAACGGCAGCAAGCACCGTTCCGATAGTATCAAGATACAGCGGTGTCGGAAGTTTCACTTTTGAAATAAGGTAATTGAACAACAGATTTATCATTACGCAGGCTATACACAGTATAAGCGGCGCAAGGTTATGTTTACTATTTTTGTCAGGTGCGGTGAGACATCTTAACATCCGGTTTAGCACCTCCGTTTTCCGATCATTTTTATTCCGACTTAGTAAAAACTATATATGAACATTATAACATATTCATTCATACTTTGTCAAATAAAATTTCATTTATTTAAATTATTTGCGCAAATAAATTATTAGATGTGAAAACTAATACAAACACAACGCCCCGAAGAACTTTTAATTGCTTCGGGGCATAACTTTAATATTGGTATCCGTACCGGACTGTCGGAACTGTTATTTTTTCTGCGAGCCTTTCTTCTGGGCTGGTGCAAGAAGTTCCAGCTTATCTGAGGCATAATAGGTGTAACCTTTTTCGGAACAGTAATCATCTATACGGCTGATAAGCTTGCTATCCGTGGTGTATTCAAGAAGGTAAACATCTTTGCCGTAACTGCTTACCATTTCAACATATTCCTTGAAGTATGTTGTTTCCGAGCTTTCATTTGATGTGAAAGTTTCATCGTCCCAGTTTATCTTGCTGAATATCGTTTCCTGATTTTCAGCGTCCATTATGCTGTCAAGTTCGGAATTTCGCTTGGCATACTCCGTAACATAAGCATCTCCGCCGTTGATGATGACATAAGTGTTCAGATCTTTGAAACCTTTCAGTATATTCGTAACGCCATCAAAGATCTCATCTGTGGGATAGTGGTAGTAAACATCTGTGTTGTCAACGAACAATCCGTCAACGCCCTTGCCTACAATATCTTCAGCAAGTTCATCCACCACAAAACTCTGCCATTCGGGTTTTGAAACATCGACCCACTTTTCTTCTTCCCAGTTTTCGTAAACACCCAGTGTGATGCCTTCGTAATCTTTATAATATGGACGGAAATCTTCCACCGATCCGAGGTTGATGTAGCTGTATACCGTATGCCCCGAATCTTTCAGGGCGGCTATCTCCTCTGTGGTGAAATACTGCGCGTCGATAACTACTTTTTCGTATTCCTCCATGTACTTAACATCATCGGGTGAAGCACCTAAAAACACGCCGTAGCGGTACTTTATCCCGCTGTTGCCGCAGGCAGAAGTCATTAACGTCACCGCGATACAGCATATCAAAGCACGAAGTACGGAACTTGAACAAAATCTTATCAATATCCCAGTTCCTTTCGTATCTCCTTAAAATGCTCAAATTCTTTGGTGAGATCGGCGATGCAGGCTTCAAGCCCCTCAGCAGAATATTCCTCCGAATACTGCGCCACAAGTTCCTCCGCTATATCAAAGCACTTGGTACCGTACCACACATCGACTTTCAGCTCTTTCTTTTCATCTGATTTAATCGGTGTTATGCGGTAGTTGAAATTTGTATAAAGACTGCCCGTCCAGATGTTTTTTTCTTCAAAAAAATAGAAGGTGGGCAGGTCAAAATAACCGTGAAGCATTTATTTTCCTCCTGATACTGATTGTTTATATCCTATAGATTATATCATATTTTCGGGTAAAAATCAACCCTGCTTAATTTAAAGCGGACTCTGGATCATTTTTTTAGCTGCATACGCGATCGATCAATAAATATTTCCGTCACCTCTTGACAAACAGCTATGTTTATGCTAAACTGTGTATAGTGTATATATACAATTTCTCCGGAGGATAATATGGACATTATTTTACGCAACGAATCTGATGAGCCGATATATCAGCAGATAGTCGAGCAGATAAAATCACAGATCATGGACGGCACCCTGACCGCAGGGGAAGCTCTGCCGTCTATGCGTACTCTCGCGGCACAGCTTCGCATCAGCGTTATAACTACAAAACGCGCTTATGAGGAGCTTGAACGTTCGGGATATATCGAGAATTACACGGGTAAGGGCTGCTTCGTCAAAAAACAGAACACCGATTTTCTGCGTGAAGAAACTATCAGACAGACCGAGGATATGCTTGCACAGGTGTGCAAAAAGGCAAGGCTGTGCGGTCTGAGTGCTGATGACCTGAAGGAGATGGTGGATATTATGTATTCGGAGGAGGATGACAATGACTGATTATGAAAATGCGATCGAACTAAAAAACGTTACCAAAAAATACGACGGCTTTACGCTGGACAATGTAAGCTTCACTGTGGCAAAAGGCTCTATCATGGGCTTCATAGGGCAAAACGGCGCAGGCAAGACCACTACCATTCGTTCTCTACTGAACATAATCGGAATAAACAGCGGCGAGATACACCTTCTCGGACTTGACCACATCAAGGACGAATACGCCATAAAAGAACGTATCGCTGTGGTATTCGATGAACTTCCCTTCCATGATTCCTTTACGGGCGAAGCACTTTCAAAGATGTTTTCGGGGCTGTACGGTTCATGGGATAAGGAAGAGTTTTTCAGGTTGTGTGAGAGATTTGGGCTGCCTGTCAAGAAAAAGCTCTCTAAATTCTCAAAAGGCATGAAGATGAAAATGCAGATAGCCACCGCACTTTCCCACAATGCCGAACTGCTCATCATGGACGAAGCGACTACGGGACTTGACCCCATAGTCAGAAATGAGATACTCGATATCTTCCGCGAGTACCTTATGGACGGCAACAAATCGATATTGATGTCCTCACATATAACCAGCGACCTTGAAAAAATAGCCGACAGCGTAGCTTTCATCGACAAGGGAAAGATACTCGTAACAGGCTACAAGGACGATATCCTCGATACACACGGAATAATCAAATGCACCAAAGAAGAATCCAAAGAAATTGACCCCACAGACTACATCAGCGCAAGGCTAAGCGATTTCGGCGCAGAACTTATGACAGCCGACCGCAGGGGTGCCGCGAAGAAGTACTCCGGTGCGATAATAGAAAAGCCGACCCTCGAAGAAATAATGCTGTTCTACGTGAACCGCGATAAAAAGGAGTGGTCTTGATGAAAAAAGGTTCATTCTCGGGACTTCTTTACCGTGAATTCTATCTGGGTAAGCACAGCTACATCACAGGACTATTATTTTTTGCAGGTACTGCAATTCTGGGCTGGCTTTCACTTCTTAGCATGAAATACGGAAATTTCGGTCTGCTGTTCGATGAAGAACTTAGCGGCAGCATTATCAAAAATAAAGACCTCGCAGAAGCAATAAGGTTCATGATATTAGTATTCATGAAGTATTGCTCTGCATTCATGGCGTGCGCCATAGGTTTAGGAGCAGTTTCAGATGTTGCGTGCAAAGATGTAATGAACAAATGGAACAGATTTGAACACTGTACTCCTGTCACACCATTAAAATTCACGGCAGTCAAGACGATATCCATGTTCATCTCAACAGCCATCAGTTTCATACTTGTTATAGTCTATATTTTCACTATCGATATGGGACTAGGCGAAAAATTCTCCTATACTGACATTTCATTATCTTTGTTATTTCTTGCATTCGGAACGGTGATGGGGGTACTGTCTCAGATATTTGTAATGCTTCTCAAAGACAGGGATAAGGGTATGCTGTGTGCAACATTCGCTATTATGGCACCTATATGTATTTTCAGCTACATAAACGGAAAGAACGAAAGTGATATCGTCAAAGATTTGGATATAAAAAGAATACTGGCAGAACTGAACGAAAAGGCTCAAGTTTATTTTCCTGTATTGCTGATAACTATAGCAGTATCATTTGCAGTGCTGTTCGTTTCAATGTATCTACTTTACAAAAGGAGGGAGAAATAATGTCGGGACTGCTTTACAAAAATTTGCGCATAAATTTTTCTTCTTGCCTGCTTATATTGATAGTTGCACTTGTTTGCTGTGCGATAGCCTGTGTTGCCCCAATTTTAGGCGGTCCTGAATTTATGACGGAGAATGACGGCGCGATGATGCTGGCTGTTTTGTATTATTTTGTTTTTATGATGCCGTCACTGACCTCAAACCTGCTTTTTGAATCCGACGAAAGCAGAACGGCAAGCGCTTTTGCAATGTCTCTCCCCCAGTGCGGAAAAGGTCACATCGAATCCAAATACTGGTATATTCTAATACAGTATCTGGCTGTGCTTTTCATCACATTTATTACCGATACCATAATATACGGAATACTGGACGGTACATTCAGCGCACTGATACTGCTTATTATGATCTTCTGTTTCAGGATATTTATTTCATCCATAGAGATACCTTTTGTGATACGTTTCGGCTCGCAGAAAGGCATGGCAGTAAAAGGGCTGACCTTTGCTTTTATCTTTTTTCTGGTTATGATATACTTTATGTTCGGCGATATCTCATGGCTGATAAACAGCGATGAACCCCTCAAGGCATTTATGAAGTGGCTGCAAAGAGGAAATATCCTATTCCCCTTATCGCTGTTCCCGTTTTTCAGCATAGCGTTATTTTGGCTCTCCTGTAAGATATCTGTCAACGTATTCAGAAAGGGAGCAGAGAATTATGAACAATGAAAAAACGCTGACTATCAAACGGCTGGTCATATTCCTTGTCATATCCTTCCTGCCCTTTATCATACTTATGCCTATACTGTGGAACATCTACGGCGAGCCCATCTATACAAGCCAAAAAGAAAACGTTGCTGTTGTCGTTTATATGCTGGGTGTTTTCGGCATGATGATACCCTCTTGTGCACATCTCATCACTAGGCTTGTGACAAAAGAGGGGTTTAAGAACACCTATCTCGGCGTACATTTCAAGGGCAAAGAGGGCTATTGGGCGGCTTCGATAGTTGTAAAGCTGATCGAGGGCTGGGCAGGACTTTTCCTGCTTTGGACGGTATTCCTGAAAGACCTTTCATTCGGTGAAGCCTTTCAGCATTTTGGCATGAAAGACATCGGCGCATATCTTTTGCAGCTTGCATCTTCCATTATCATTTTCTTTCCCGCATTCGGCGAGGAATGGGGTTGGCGCGGATATATGATGCCTAAACTTCTGGAACTTATGCCTAAGCCTGCGGCGATAGTTGTTGGCGGAATAATCTGGGGACTCTGGCACGCTCCCCTCACGATAGCAGGACACAATTTCGGCACGGATTATTCAGGCTACCCATTTGTTGGGATACTGATGATGTGCCTGTTCTGCGTGATGATGAACTGCTTCCTCACCCTTGTTACCGAAAAGACTCGCTCGATATATCCTGCATCTTTTATCCACATGATAAACAACAACCTCAGCGTTGGTATACTGCTGATGAATTTCGGAAGTGAAGCTGCGATTCAGAAAACCGACGGCATAAACAACATAGAGTCATTTTTTGTATTGACAAGCGCTTCGATGGTGACAGCGATTATCAGCTTTATCCTTTTCATGAAGAAAGATAAAACTGAGACAGTATCCATTTGAACAATAAACGCCCTCTGAATCATCAGAGAGCGTTTTTCTGTTTCAAGGTATAATTATCATTGACTGCCTTAATCTATCATGATTTTGATATAATTAGTCAAATCTCGTTTTTACGTGTCAGAAGAATAAGTGTCTCAACGCTTGTAGTGCGGGGGAAAAGGTCAAATCCCATGACCTTATCACAGCTGTAACCAAGTTCGCCAAGAATAGCGCAGTCGCGGGCGGCGGTTGTGTGATTGCATGAGATCATCACTATTCTGTCGGGTGACATCTTCGCCATATATTCAAGTGAAGGTCTGTCACAACCCTTTCGTGCAGGGTCGGCAATGATAACATAGGGACGTTCGCCGCGTTCATATAGGACTTTCGCCACAGTACCTGCATCGCCGCATATGAACTCAGCATTTGAGATGCCGTTGGCTTTTGCGTTGACGTTTGCGTTGTCGATGGCTGCCTGAATGACTTCAACTCCGACAAGCTTTTTAACTTGTCTAGCCATAGAAAGTCCAATAGTGCCTGTTCCGCAGTAAAGGTCAAGCAGAGTCGAATCTTCGGTAAGTCCAGAAAATTCGGCGGCTTTATTGTAAAGCAGTTCAGCCTGCTGAGTGTTGACCTGATAGAACGAAAGTGGCGATATGGAGATAGTATTTCCGCACATGGTATCGGTTATCGTACCATCGCCTACCAGCGCTTTCATTTTTGTACCAAGGATAACATTGGTATTCTTTGAATTTTCATTGAGTACCACGGTCTTTATATCAGCGAACTTTTCAGCCAGCAGAACTGCCAGTTTGCCAAAAACTGCCGCCTTTTTAAAATTAGTGACAACAAGACAGACCATTATCTGACCCGAGTATGAACCGCGCCTTAGATAGATGTGCCTTAAAAGACCTTTCAGCGCGACTTCGTTATATGCGGGGATATGATTGTCGTTAACGAAAGTCATTATGAACTCGACAATTTCTGAAAAGATCTCAGGCTGAAGTCTGCAACGGGTATACTCTACTACACGATGGGAACGCCTTGCGTAAAATCCGCAGACTGCTCTGCCGTTATCATCGGCAACGGGATACTGGGCTTTATTTCTGTAAAAGTCGATATCTTTACAGCCACAGAAAGACAGATATTCAGGCGAAAGCTTGCCTATTCTCTTGAAGGAGTCACGGATAAACTTATCCTTTGCTTGACATTCAGCTTCATAGCTGATATGTCTGAACGAACAACCGCCGCAGTATTTGCTGACAGGACAATCGGATTCTATCCTGTCTTTGGAAGGATTTATCAAGTTTTCTACCCTACCATAGCAGAATGATTTTTTCACCATAACTATTCGGCAGGTGATAATATCACCGACTGCCACCGCAGGAACAAAGACCGTTATACCGTTGTAATGCCCGACACCGTTGCCATCGTTGGAAATATCTGTTATTTCAAGTTCTATTAGATCATTTTTCTGAGAATTTCCATAAAATTCCTCAATTACATCCTTTCTGGAAATCATAAGATCAAAATGCTTGTTGTATTCAAGCGGGAATTTATAGTTAAAAACACGTTCCAGCCTGTCGGGATAGTCCACAAGCTTGGTTGAAGCCCCCGCGCCGATAGCGAGGATAGTCTGTACTTCCTCCATGATATAGATGTTGTAAAGACTTTCATGCCCCGGTTTTGACCAGCCGATATTTTCGAGATTACCCACCATATTCTTCTGTCTATAGAGGTAATATGGCAGATAGCCGCAATTCCACAGGCGTTTCGTCGCATGGTCCACCATTTCATCAGTCGGGTTTTTAAGAACTTCCTTGTCGCCCTGATTAAGCAGTGCCGCTCTCTTTATCGAGAGGGTATGAACCGTGAAATTTTCAGGTGACAAGTCAAGTAACTTGTCGATAGTATCTGAGAAGCTCTCAAATGTATCATTCGGCAGACCTGCGATAATATCGGTGTTAATGCAGGAAAAACCGATTTTGCTTGCCAGATCGTAGCTGTCGTAAAACTGTTCAACGCTGTGAGAACGCCCGATAGCTTCAAGGACATCGGGATTAAGGCTTTGGGGATTGATAGAGATGCGTGTTCCGCCGTTATCCTTGATAGTTCTCAGTTTTTCTTCGGTTATGGTGTCAGGTCTGCCTGCTTCAACAGTATACTCCCTGACTGATGACATATCAAAACTGTGTTCGATACACTTCATCAGTGCCGCCAGTTGAGAGGCTTCTATGGAAGTAGGTGTTCCGCCGCCAAAATAGACTGTATCCAATTTCAGCCCAAGACGCTTTGTTATCAGCGCAGTATGCCTTATCTCGCGGCACATTTTGTCGATATATTCGGGAATGAGCTTTCTGCCGCTGTCCAAGGTCTGGGAGATGAAAGAACAGTAGGAACACCTTGTGGGACAGAATGGTATTGACACGTAAAGACTGAAAGATTTCTTATCGAGGGTATCAAGTATCTGCTTCTGGGTGTTGGCGGTGGCGAAAGCGATATCGCATTTTTCTTTGCTGCAAAGGTATTCGTTTTGCAGGCGGGAGTAGATCTCATCTTTGTTACAGCCCTCATTCAGCCATGTATTTACTCTTTTTACAGGGCGTATACCTGTCAGCACGCCCCACTTCGGAACAATACCTGTCATATCCGACAGTACTTTATAAAGTATACGCGACAAGCAAAGTTCCTTGTCGATATTGAAAGAGGTTTTCTTGTAAAGCAGTTTTCCTTTGCGCTTTTTAACGCCTTTATAACTGCATATCACGTACATCAGAACGGTCTTTTCCGTTTCCTTGACCCTTGCAAACACGTAGTCATCGGAAACATCTGTATTATCCGCATACATATGCTCGAACCTAGTGGCAGGTATGAAAAGTTTCAGCACGCCCTCCAGTTCGTATTTGTAGTCGTTACCGCTGAGAATTAACGTCATCAGAAGCCACCGCCCGAATTCTCCCTGAGATAAGGGTTATACTTTCTCTCGGTCTCCAGGGTGGTAGTACCCATGTGCCCAGGATAGATGGTGAGGTCGCCTCCAAGTTCAGCTATGCGATGCAGAGATTTTTTCATCTGCTGGAAGTTTCCGCCCTCAAGGTCGGTACGACCTATCGACCTGCTGAACAAGGTGTCCCCCGAGAACATAACTTCACCGCAGATATAGCATACCGAACCGGGAGTGTGTCCCGGAGTTTCAAGTATATCGAATTCAAGTTCGTCAAGACGAAGAATATCATTTTCTGTGAAAAGCTTAACTTCTCCGTTATAGCTTTTATATCCGCGTGACCTGAAATGTGTCGCCAGCATCTCATCACCTGTACGGAGCATTTTTTCATCCAGCGGGTGGATATACACCTCACAGCCCGTAGCTTCTACCAGATCTGCAACTGCGCCGATATGGTCAAAATGACCGTGAGTCAGGAATATCTTTTTCAGTGTGCAGTTATTGGCTTTTACTTCTTCTAATATATAAGGTGCGTCAAATGGCGCATCTATCAGCACCGCGTTGTTCTGCTGACTTATGACCAGATAGCTGTTGGTCTCACATATACTCAGCGGCTTTAATTTTATTACTTTCATTCCGACCTACTTTCCGCTTCTCTCAACAGAGATGACATTCTTTATCTTCTGAAGCTTGCTCATAACAGTTTTCAGCTGATCCATGCCCGCTATGCTGACGGTTATCGACATAAGCGCGTTGCCGTTTTTCAGCTCACGGGAAGTGGATTCGTATATGAACACGTTTATCATCGCAAGTGCTGAGGATACATCAGCCAGCAGACCTATTCTGTCAACAGCAATGATATCCAGCGTTGTCTTGAAATATGTGGTATTGTTTTTGCCGCTGGTCTGTGCCCAGCTGACATTCACCCAGCGCTCGGTATTCTCACCCTTGTTGAGCTGAGTAACATAGTTCACGCAGTCCTTCTTATGTACCGAAACGCCGTGTCCTCTTGTGATGAAGCCGATTATCTCATCACCGGGCAGAGGATTACAGCACTGAGCGAACTTTATCATACAGTCCTCGATACCGTCAACAACTACGCCGGAAGAGGACTTCACAGGCTTGACAAGCAGTTCCTCGGGTTCTTCTGCCTTTTCACCGTACTTCTTGTTATATGAATCTTTCAGCCTCTGCATAAGCTTTGAAAGCTGAACTCCGCCGTAGCCGATGGCAGCAAGGAAATCTTCCAGTGTATCGCAGTTGTGGCGCTTCATATCAAGGCGCAGGAATTCTTCCAGTTCGTCTTCGGGCACACGTATCATGTGCTTTCTGAATTCTCTTTCAAGGGCTGCTCTGCCCTCAAAGATATTTTCTTCGCGACGCTCTTTCTTGAACCATGAGCGTATCTTGGATTTAGCTTCGTTTGTCTTGGCGATATTCAGCCAAGACCTGCTGGGTCCGTGACCGGGAACATTCGAGGTCAGTATCTCGATTATCTCACCAGTGCTTATCTTATGGTCGTAGGAAACCATCTTCTCGTTGACCTTTGCGCCGCTCATGCGGTGTCCGACCTCGGTATGTATAGCGTAGGCAAAGTCGATAACAGTTGAACCTACGGGCAGAGTTATCATATCGCCCTTGGGTGTGAACGCAAAAACGTCCTCGGGAGAAAGGTCGCTCTTTATCGCCCTTACAATCTCCTCAACGTCATTGGATTCTTTCTGGTTCTCGATTATCTGCCTTATCCACGCAAGGCGCTTATCATCCTTGGCATTGCTCTTTACGCCCTCTTTATACTTCCAGTGGGCAGCGATTCCATATTCAGCCAGACGGTGCATATCCCATGTTCTTATCTGTACTTCAAAGGGTATGCCCTCTCTGCCGATAACGGTGGTGTGCAGGGACTGGTACATATTAGCTTTTGGGGTGGAGATATAGTCCTTAAAACGGTTGGGTATTGGCTTGAACATATCATGGATTATACCCAGCACGTTATAGCACTCGTTGACTGTATTAACAATGACCCTGACAGCGTATCTGTCATATATCTCGTCGATATCCTTGCCATCGCGGTAGACCTTTTTGTAGATACCGTAGTTGCTCTTGACACGACCCGAAACTGTTGGCGCAGGCTTGAATTCCTTGGCAAGGCGTTCCGCTATCTTATCCTTGATGCTTTCTACAAGGGCTTCACGGCTGTCGCGTCGCATAGCCATAAGCTGTTCAATCTCCTCATGGGCAAATGGGTCGAGGTAGAAAAATGCAAGGTCTTCCAGCTCGTCCTTTATTGAACGTATACCGAGTCTATGAGCAATAGGCGCATAGATATTCATAGTCTCGCGGGCGATAGTCCTTCTCTTGTCATCACGGCAGAAATTCAGAGTGCGCATATTGTGGAGCCTGTCAGCCAGCTTGATTATGATAACTCGGATATCCTCGCTCATGGCAAGGAGTATCTTTCTGATATTCTCGGCTTTCTGCTCGTCCTTGGTGAATATCTCAACTTCGCCCAGCTTTGTAACGCCGTTTACCAGCATGGTAACGTCTATGCCGAACATCTTGTGCAGCTGTTCAAGAGTGCAGTCCGTATCCTCAACAACATCATGCAGCAGCGCCGCGCAGACAGTATCTGTATCCATGCCCAGTTCAAGCAGTATATAACCCACTGCTATCGGGTGAGATATATAAGGTTCGCCCGATTCTCTTTTCTGGTTATGATGATACTTTTCGGCAAGCTCATATGCAGATACGATCTTTGAAAGGTCGTACTGCTTCTCGCTGTCTATAACTTTCTGTATCATCATATCAATGGTATATACCTGTTTGCTTGCTTTCAGTATGTAGGCAGGTATAGGCAAACTTCCCTCTGCTGTTTCGTATGTGCTTTTTCTCGGCACTTCCTCACCATTGGTTCGATTATTCTCAGCCATAAGCTTATCCACCCTCTCATTCATTTTCTTCAGTCATTTTCCTTAACTTCACCAGTGTATCCGATTCTTCCAGCTCAACTTTCTTATGAGCGGGAAGTATATTTATCATCATAGTTGCCCCATCATAGGATATCAGCTCTTTATCCCTGAAAATATCGGTGATTATCCTGAGCTTGCAGTAGTTCATGCTGTCGCTTGAAAGCCGCATGAACAGCGCATCAAGGCTTATCTCCCTGACGCTGTTTAGGTACTTGTACACCCCAACAAGTTCAGCACGCTCGGGTATGACCTTTTTTATAAAGCTTACGGGGACTTCCTCACCGTTGATTATCTTCTCATATGTATCCTTGGCGGCGAAGTATCTCTCCTGCTTCACTCCGCTGAGTCTGTGATCTACTACCTTAACCGAAACAGATTCCCTGTCGTTGAAAACATTGATATCCAGTTCCACCATCATATCGATAAGGTCGCCCTTGCCGAAGCACAGCTTTGTGGGGTCTTGTCCGAACATCAGTGCATAGGCATTTGTTCTGCCGTAGCTGAATGCAACTTTGGTGTGGGCATTATCTTTCAGACTGATGATATCGGTAACTCTCGCACCTAGTATCGCAAACAGCGGCTTGGGGTTGCCCTCGCCGATAGGTTCGAGAACGCTTAGTCCCTTGACCATCTCAACATCTATATCCGCAGGCATCAGTACTTTATCCGCATAAAGCGTCCTGACCGCAGGCTTTTCGATGCCTGCTGCAAATTCATAGACCTTAGCCCTGAACTTTTCAATATCCTCTTCTTTCAGTGAGAATCCGCCAGCACATTCGTGCCCGCCGAATTTTGTCAGCAGTTCAGCGCAGTAAGTCAAACAGCTATGGATATTCAGCCCCTTTACCGACCTTGCAGAACCTCTCGCCATACCGCCGTCTTCGATGGAGATTATTATGGCGGGCTTGCTGTACCTGTCCAGTATCTTTGAAGCCACGATACCGATAACACCGTGATGCCAGCCTTTGCCTGCAAGTACGATAACTCTGTGATCGAGTACATTGGGATTATCCCTAATATAATCCTCTATGTCTTTCATGATATCCTGCTCGCATTTTTTGCGCTGTGTGTTCAGGGTAATCATTGTATCAACGTAGCTTTCAGCATCTTCTGGGTCTTCGCTGAGTATAGCTTTAACAGCTGTAAGCGGTGAACCGAATCTGCCCGAAGCGTTTATAACAGGTCCTATCCTGAAACCGATATGGTCTGAAACTATCTTTTTTCTGTCGATCTTAAGCTTATCGAGAAGTATACCAAGTCCTGCATTTTCAGTATTCGGCAGATATCTGAAACCCGACCTAACAAGAGTTCTGTTCTCGCCTTTAAGTGGAACGATATCAGCTACCGTACCGATAGAACACAGGTCGGAATACTGTTCCAGAACTGCATCATAGCTTCCTCCGTCAAGCGCCGCACAGAGTTTCAGAGCTACGCCCGCTCCGCAGAGATCTTTGAAACTGCTGGGACAATCGGGACGATGGGGGTCAACTATGGCTTCCGCATCGGGGAGAACTTCTCCCACCTGGTGATGGTCGGTAACAACAAGCTTGATACCAAGCTCACGGCATCGCTTAGCTTCTTCAACGGAAGAAATTCCGTTATCAACCGTAACGATTAGCTTAACGTCCTTATCGGCAAGTTCCTCTATCGCCGCGATATTCATGCCGTAGCCCGCTTCTCTTTCGGGTATGTAGTACATGACATTCGCGCCCATGCTTTCCAGATAATTAAAAAGTATAGAAGTCGAAGTTATGCCATCGCAGTCGTAGTCGCCGTAAACACATATCAGCTCATAGGCATCAACAGCCTGCTCGATAGTCTGTACAGCCTTATCCACATCCTTGATCGCAAAGGGGTCTTCTAACTCCTGCTCGGTAAAAAAGTTAACTATACTATCCTCATCATCTATCCCGCGGGCGGAAAGAATCTCAAGCACCAGCCTGTTCAGGTCGGTCTTTTTAAGAAAATAATCGACCTTTTCGGCATCGGGCTTGCCTATCCTCCACTTGAACATCAACACTACCCCCATTTTAAAATGATTTTCTATATATTATATCATGTTTTAATGTTTTTTACAAGAGTAAATTAATTAAATTTATTATTACTTATAACAAAAAGATATCCCCCTTTAACATAAAGAGGGATATACAAAAACTACCTGTGTTTTATTTCTGAAATGAGTTTCTCGGCGAGGTCATCAAGCTTTTCAAAATCCATCGCGGCGATATAATATTTTTCTATATCATCGTGTACCGATTTTGCAGACTTTATAGTTTCATAAACTTCCTCTGCAAGACTTTCCATTGTCAGCCTGTTCATTTTCAGCCTGCCGCGGTAGCGGGCTATCGCTGATCTGTCATAGAACCGCGAGAGATTTATCTTTACACAGCCCTCGGGGACAAGTTTGTTCAGCGGTGTTGAGGATATCAGCGCCAGACCAAGTTCGGGAATCAGTAAATGTTCATAGGCAGTATTGTCAAGTCCGTGGCATGGGCAGAGTATCACATCAAAACCACGGCGCATAGCTTCAGCGGCTGTTTTTTCACATATGATGTGCGCACAGGCAAAATCATCGTCATGGAGAAGATATTTCTCTATATAGCAGTTGATGGTTTCTGTCTGGGTCATAAAGCCATACTCGGTAAGGGCTGAAAGCTGACGTATCTCCTGCTTGCCTGTACCGTTTCCCTTGCGCGGAAGGATCTTCTTGTAAAAGCGCATAAGAAAAGCATCTAACTTTTCTTCGTCAATGCACCCGCGGGAACAGTTGAAGCTGTCGCCGCAGACATTTGACAGCGCAACAGAAAATCTCTTAGCCCTTGCCAGCAGTGACTTGTTCTTATCCGTCACCGCGATTATATCATCTTTGTCCGCCATCAGCTTTTCTGAATTCCAGAACTGTCCAAGGTCAACTATCTTCTGGCTTACCGCGGGATATACAGGGTCAAAAACATGGGGCGAAGTACCGTCAACCATAAGCACTCCCCTTTCTTCAATGTAGACAGCATCAAGGGAAGCGGGGTCAGAAGAACAATAGAACCTCACCACGTGACCGCTTTTTTCAAACTCATCGGCTATACGCTTCATCAGCGAAGATTTGCCTGTGCCTGCACCGCCTTTGAGGATATAAGTAAAGCGGTCTTTCTCCTCCATCAACTTGCCGAATTCAGTTGAGAACCCCTGCTGTGTCATACAACCAAGAAAATATTTTTCCGACATAAATGCACCTCCTGTCGATCATGGTACATATTATGCAGGAAATTCCAATGATGTTAACAAGAAAAAAGTCATGCCCGAAAACAGCTGAATACTGCTTTCGGGCATCGTGCTTTATATGAAACAAGGTTCAATAATTCTAAATCCTCAGTGCCCACTTTACAGCGGCATCTGTCCAGGCTTCGCATATGGGCTGGATATGACCTTCCCATGTAGCGGTGGATTCATCGCAAAGGCTGAGACCGTGACCGCCGTGTTCGTATATGTGAGCTTCAAACGGAATCCAGTATTTTGCCAGTTCGGTCATGTAAAGAAGAGAATTCTGCACCCTTACACAGCCATCATCGGAACAGTGCCAGAGAAATGTGTGGGGAGTCTGTCCGCCGACGTGCTTTTCCATGGCTAGATAATCCCTGAGTTCCTTGTCGTCCTCTCTGCCCCTCAACAGATTGAGAATCGAACCCTCATGGGTAAATTCGGGATCGCTGGTTATAACAGGATAGCACAGCATTGAAGCATTGACTTTAATGTCTTCAGCAGAACAGTTCAGCGGTTTTGTGAGTATCTCATCGTTCCAGAGATTTGCCACGGTCGCCGCAAGATGTCCGCCTGCGGAAAAACCTGCAACTATTATCTTGTCGGGGTCTATATCGAACTTTTCAGCGTTCTCTCTGACATACTTTATAGCCGCCGCACATTCAAGGGCGTTCTGAGGGAAAGCCCTCTGACAGGTGTATCTAAGCACAAAGCAGCAGATGCCATATCCGATGAATCGGAAAGCGATAGGTTCGGCTTCCCTTTCGGAACAAAAATCATATCCGCCGCCGGGACAGATTATCATAGCACGGTGCTTCTTTCTGCCTATCTCCTCGGTGAAGGTGTGATAGTAGCAATCAAGTGTCGCCCTGTCGCCGATATCCTTGATACCTGCCTTTTCAAAATCAAAACTAAGTTCGACTGTTTCCTTCTGCATAAAAATTCTCCTTATCTGTAGGCTAGCGGCAGATTTTCATCTGCTTCTATCCATCTGTCGTTGTTAAATCAGTCTCGCCAGATAGATCTGCAAAAACAATATAGCCGTCAACATTATTACCCGATATAAAATGATTCAGTTCGCTCTCGTCCGATCTTGTTGGTATCGGAATGCTTGTTGTCGCTTCATCACTGAGAGGAACGAAATATCCAGCGTACTGCACGCCGTTGTCTGCTGTGAAGTAAAGGGGATTTTCAAAAGAATATTCCTTTATATCAGCAAGCAGAGTATCAAAATCGGCAGGACCGTCTGCAAGACCCATATCCCTGATGCAGGCAGCAGCTTCTTTGCCTACATACCTAAGTCTGTTGGTGCCGCGCATAACAAAGCCGTACTTGTAGCAGTTGTTTGGTATCCAAGCGTAATCTTCCGTACCCGTGAACTCCTTATACTCCCCGTCTACGTTGATCATCAGATCAGCACATGAACCGATATAAGCTTCGTCAGTCTTGGCTGTGTTTTCATCGTCTGGAATCAAGGAAGTAACCATCAGCGTATCCAGACCGCAATAGCCCTTGAAATCAACCGCAAGATTATTCAGCTGCCTGAGCATATCAGTACGCGCTTCATCACTGGGGTAGCCCGCCGCCATCAGCATAACGCCGTCTTTAGTGAAAAGGTAGGGATAGAGCGCTTCGGTCTCTCCCAGAGTTCCTGTGAAAGGATGAGCGCTGTCCACCTGAACAAGCAGACCTTCGCCAACGCTTTTCATTTCTTTATACTTATAATTCTTGGTGAGCCTGCTGCCTTTGCCGCTGTCTTTATCTTCCTCCACAACTACGGAAGATTCAGCAGTATCACTTTTCTTACTACTTGCCTTTTTGTCTGAAGCGTCCTTCCCGCAGGAGGTCGAAAGCGCAACAAGCGACAAAAGCATTACAGCCAATGCCGCTGCAATATTTTTATATTTGTAAACTTTAATTCTGTTAAGATCCGACATAAAGCTGCACCGCCTTCATAATTGTTTATTCAATTATAGCACATCTTTTTGTCGAATTTCAACATTTTAATGAACTTAACTCACACTTTCATCACTAAATACAAATTGAAACATAGCAATTTGTACAAAAGCACAAGACTCACGGAACATCGCGTACATAATCGGCAACTGACCGTAAAAACACCCTGCCCTCAGGTGATGCCATGAGCTTTTCAAGGTCACTTGTACAGACAACTACCCTGCCGCCGCCCATGTCATATTCGTACAGGATAGCAAGGTCGTGGTTCCTTTCAAAATTGTCGATCATGCGGACTATAACCCGCTTGTCAGCAGATTTGCCATCAAGTATCTCACACTTAGATGACATCACGATATCCCACCAAATGGGAGTTGAATATTTTTTACAGGAGAAGCCTTTGAGCGCAGGGTGAGAAACGTCGTTAACAAGTCCCATAGTTCCCACAGGCTCGGGCTTTTTCATCATATTAGATATCTCGCGGAACATTGGGTAGCACCAGAAATCCTGACAGTAAAAGCCATCAATGGAGTTTTGAAGCTTTTCAAGTTCAGGGAATATCAGGATAGTTTTTCCCTCGGCTAGGATTTTTTCAGCTTCGGAGTTAACCCCAGAGAAGATATGAACACCATCGAAGCATACTTCCCTAACATCGGGAATGATCTCTAACTCATAGTGATTTCTAATATCCGTTCCCTCGACCTCAATAGTCAGCACTGCGGGAGTAATATTATCGACCTTAGGAAGTTTAACCGATGCATGGCAAACGTCCGCATAATTTTCATCTGAAGCGATAACAGCACTGCCTGTTTCGCAGATATCTCCGCACTCAAACCTGTATATCACATTTTTACCGACAAGGCTTTCGGGTCGGTAGTTCACAAGCCTGATATCGAATGAGAAATTTGTACCCGCAAGCAGAGTATAGCTGTCAAAAATCGCCAGAATCACCGCATCGTTGCAGAATTCACGCCATTCCTCGGGAGTGATGATACCCTTATTATCCATGAAAGCGTCAAGCATACCAACAAGCGCAGTTCCCTGCCCCGAGAAATCCTGAATATCCAGTATCTGGAATCCTGCAAGCAGCTTTGAACGGAAAACAGATTCTAGTTCTTCCTTATAGCAAGCCTTAGCAAGCTGACCAGAGCAATAGAAAAAGTCCTTGGCGAGATGACCCAGACCATTGGCTTCAAGGCGTTCGCGGAATACTTCAAAATTTCGAGCTTTCAGCGAACCAGTGTACTTTCCGATTTCATCAAAATTCGGGTAAGTTTCAAACTGACCTATCTCATGGGTGACGATAGGTATCTCTGGGACAAGATCAGCGTCAGATTCATTCGCTTTAACGGTCTTCATCGTCGTGCCGTACTGTATCTGTACTGTGCCATCCTCGGATATTGCCGAGGAGTGTAAAGTTTTCTCCGATTTGACAGCGCTGTCATAAGAATGATTTGCTGCCGGTTTGTCAGTCTGGATATGACCAAGAGGTGCATCGCACATCGCATAAGAACCGCGTATCAGCCTGTCCTTTGCAAGCCTTACGCCCACAAAGAAATCGTCGTTTTCAAGCACGCAGGGCGACCACTGGAAATTATTCGAGCCCTGTGTGTAAAGATGTCTTCTGTCCGTATTTTTGTATAGACCCATTACTTCGTTGATTCGTTCCTTACTACCCCAAAGTTCATTGCCCATTGACATCATGCAGAATGAGGGGTGATTGCCGAATTCTCTGAGCATAGCAAAGCCCTCAGCGATAAGAAATTCCTGCTCTTCGGCGTTGAAATCTTCATCATTGGAAGCATGGACAGTTCCCCAGAACGGGAGCTGAGGTTCCATATAAATACCAAGAATATCCGCCGCTATAAATGCAGCCTCGGGAGGACAACAGGTGTGGAATCGATAGTGATTTATGCCGAAACTGCGTGAAATCTTCATAACACGGAGCCACTCGTCAACATCGCATGAGGCGTAGGCTGTCTTCGGGAAGATCATACCGTCGTGCTTGCCGCGCAGGAAAGTCAGCTTGCCGTTTACAGAGAATTTACCGTTTGCAGTTGATAATTCGCGCATACCAAAAATATGCTTGGATATATCGCCATCGATATCGATACAAAGCTCGTACAGATAAGGAGTGTGTTCGCTCCAGAGTTTAAAATTCTTACACATCGGATACTCTGCGATAAGTTTTCCGTTGGAAAATGAACACTCTACAGGTTTGGAAATAGGTGTATCATCGGGATAGTTTGTAGCAAAAATAACAGCTTTGCCGTTTTCTGCACCAATGATATCAGCGGTGACCTTAACCGTTCCTGCATGGATATCAGGAGTGATGACAACATTTTTGCAATGTGCGGCGCCGTAGCCGATAAGCTCGATCCTACCAAGAATACCGTTCCAGTTTGTTTGGGTATCAGGGGAAGTCATGTGACCGCCCTTCGTCTTGTAGCTCACATTCGCAACTTTTATGACAAGCTCGCGCTCACCTGTACCAATGAATTCGGTAAGGTCATAAATATGCGGCGCACAGAAGCTATCCTGAACACCAAGTGAAACTCCGTCAACAAAAACCTCGGTGATGCGCGTGCGTTCAAGAAAAAGTTCCAGTGCCGAACATTTCAGAGCGTTTGTATTAATTGTGCGCTTATACCAAGCCCAGCCCTCAAATTTGTATGAATCAGTCAAATGACCTGTTTCACGTGCTTCGTTTAACTTTCCCTTGCGAGCGTTTGAAGTCGTATCAGGAAGTTTAATATTTTCATTGTAAGAAACATTTTCACCTGTGCAGTTATAGTCAAGGAAAAGTTCCCAAGTCCCTTGTAAATTGATTTTACCTATCAAGCAGATCACCTCTAGTCCCGATTATGTAAATATATTATAGCATAATATTTTTACGATTTCAACGTCAACTTGTGACTTTGTCAGAAAATTCAAAAAACTGTTGAAATCCACAAAAAGATATGATACAATAAGATAAAAC
This sequence comes from Ruminococcus sp., assembly GCF_024692365.1. Classification (GTDB taxonomy): domain Bacteria; phylum Bacillota; class Clostridia; order Oscillospirales; family Ruminococcaceae; genus Hominimerdicola. The sequence continues at coordinate 96,052 of NZ_JAILMR010000052.1, forward strand.
AAAACACAAGGGGTGATTATATGTCTATGACCGATAAACAAGCACTGTTCGCACTTTCGCTGATCTACACGCCGGGAAAGGCGGGGATAGATTCTCTGATGCAGAGATACTACGACCCTGCAAAACTGCTGAATGCCCTGCAAAACGATACCGATAAGGATATCCCGCACAGTTTTTCTGCGGCGGCAAAGGCATTTGACTTTTCTCTTTTGGAACAGATACAGAACTACTGCGATGAACGCGGCATCGTTATTCTGACCAGATATGACGAGGATTTTCCCGAAAATCTCCTTGAAGTGGAATGTCCGCCAATGGCACTCTATTGCCTTGGGGATAAAGAAGTCCTCAAAGAACGCGCTTCACTGACGATAGTAGGTTCACGTGAAGCCACGCCGTATTCCATCGATGTTGCTAAGTATTTCGCACGCACCAAATCACGTGAAGGTCATACGATAATCAGTGGATTTGCACGCGGCATAGATTCCGCATCACACACAGGTGCTATCGAAGCTGATGGCAAAACTGTGGCTGTTCTCGGATGTGGTATCGACTATGATTATCCCAGATACAGCGGCGAGTTAAAAAATTCCATAGCCCAGCACGGTGCTGTCATATCCGAATACCCGCCGTTGGAAAATCCCGCAAAGGAGTATTTCACGATACGAAATCGTCTGATAGCAGGACTTTCAAAGGCTGTTCTGGTAGTTCAGGCGGGAGTACACAGCGGTTCGATAAACACCGCCAGCCATGCAATTTCCCAGGGCAAGGATGTTTACTGCATACCGCCCGCGAATATCTTCAACGATATCTACAAAGGACAAAGCGTACTGCTTCGCGACGGTGCTATCCCTGCCTTTGAACCACATGATATCGTACTTTAAACAGAAAATACTTTCAAAAGAAACGGAGATCTTTCATGCCTAAAAAGAAAAAGATATTGAAAAGAATTGTCAGCGTGATATTATTTATATTCCTCATCAGTTTTATTATTTGCGACCTGACATTCTATAATCATTTTAAAGACAATATTTTCGAGATCCCGAAATCACATCATATATGGGGAGACAAAGATGAAGGATACCTCTATGAAACATATTTCTTAATCCAAAAAGTTCCGGAATCTCAGGAAGAACTGGAAAAAGAAGTTCGATCATTTATATCCGAGAATAAAATAATCGAAGATGCAAAAAATGCCGGGACAAATACCGTATCATTAAATTTCATGATCGCTGATTTCAGAATGCCGATATTTTTCACAGAAGATTCCAAAAGAGACAAATATTCAGAGCATAATATCAAAACCCATATGACAGCGCGTTATCTTTATGATATTGACAATGAAGCAGAAAAACTAGAGTTCTATCAAGTAAAACGCAGCTTCTGAGATATCTTCTGACCATCGATAATACAAAAAGACCGCAGCATACCGTAATATGCTGCGGTCATATTTATTGAAAAGATTTCAATTACTTGATCATGCTTGCGATTTCGTCTGCGAAGTTTTCTTCCTTCTTCTCAACGCCTTCGCCTCTCTCGAAACGAACAACTTCAGCAACAGTGATGCTACCGCCCAGCTTCTTAGCTTCAGCTGCAACGTACTCCTGTACGGAAACCTTGTCGTCCTTTACGAAAGCCTGTTCCAGCAGGCAGTTCTCCTTGTAGTACTTGCCTACCTTGCCTTCAACGATCTTAGCTCTTACCTGCTCAGGCTTGTTAGCCATCTTAGGATCCTCAGCCATCTGAGCCATCATGATCTCCTTCTCCTTGTCGAGAACCTCAGCGGGAACTTCGTCTCTCTTAAGGTAAGCAGGATTCAGAGCTGCGGACTGCATAGCTACATCCTTACCGATTGTCAGAACAGCATCATCCTTGATATCGGTGTCCATCTTAACCAGAACGCCGATGCTGCCGCCGTTGTGAACGTAGGAAGCAACAGTACCCTCGAGTCTTACGAAACGACGGATAACGATGTTCTCTCTGATCTTCATGCCAGCCAGCTCGGTCAAAACTTCGTCAACAGTCTTGTCGCCGCCGCTGATTGTTGTAGCCTTCAGAGCGTCAACGTCAGCAGGGTTCTTCTCAACAATGGTGTTAGCTACGCTTGCAGCGAAAGCCTTGAAATCATCGGTATTAGCAGCGAAGTCAGTCTCAGTGTTAATCTCAACCATAACGCCTACGCCGTTGTTAACAACAGTAGCAACAACGCCCTCAGCAGCTGCTCTGCCGCTCTTCTTAGCCTGTGTAGCGAGACCCTTTTCTCTCAGTGCCTCGATAGCCTTATCCTGATCGCCATCAGCTGCTACAAGTGCTCTCTTGCAGTCCATCATGCCGACGCCTGTGATGCTCATAAGTTCCTTTATAGCCTGAACTGTTACGTTAGCCATTTTAAATTCCTCCGATTCTGTTATTTTACTCACAACAAGGCAGACAAATCATCTTATTGCCTGCCTTGATAAATTCTGTATTAGTCAGCCGAGAAATTACTCAGCGTCCTCAGCCTTCTCAGCTTCCTCAGCAGCAGTAGCATCCTCGCCCTGTCTGCCTTCGATGATAGCGTTAGCCATGCAGCCAGCGATCAGCTTAACTGCTCTGATAGCGTCATCGTTACCGGGGATAACATAATCAACATCGTCAGGATCACAGTTAGTATCTACAATAGCTACTACGGGGATACCCAGCTTCTTAGCCTCAGCTACTGCGATCTTTTCCTTTCTGGGGTCAACAACGAAGAGTGCGCCGGGCAGCTTCTTCATGTTCTTGATACCGCCCATGAACTTCTCGAGCTTCTCAATCTCGAGCTTCAGCTTGGTAACTTCCTTCTTGGGGAGCAGCTCAAAAGTGCCGTCCTCTTCCATTGCGTGCAGCTGCTCAAGTCTCTTGATTCTCTGCTCAATGGTCTTGAAGTTAGTCATCATACCGCCGAGCCATCTAGCGTTTACATAGTGAGCATTAGCTCTCAGTGCTTCCTCCTTGATGGAGTCGCCAGCCTGCTTCTTGGTACCTACGAAAAGTACCTCCTGACCGTTTGCAGAGATCTCTCTGATGAACATATAAGCCTCTTCCAGCTTCTTAACTGTCTTCTGGAGATCGATGATGTAGATGCCGTTACGCTCTGTAAAGATGTAAGGCGCCATTTTGGGGTTCCATCTTCTTGTCTGGTGACCAAAGTGTACACCTGCTTCAAGAAGCTGCTTCATTGATACTACTGCCATGGTAGTAACCTCCTGTTTGGTTTAAAATTTCCGTTATACGGATGATACATAACCTCCGGACGATATTGCTGACTCAAACCCCGCTGAATGCCGCAAGCGGCACATAGCGTCAGATAACGCCATTGCGCATAGGGACCAAAAGCCATAGTTCGTCCGTGCGAATTACCATAATATTATAGCACACTTTTTTCGCGATTGCAAGTGTTTTTATCTCGATGTTTTTAACAAATTATCAACCTTATATCTTGGTTCTTTTGAAGGTTTTGTCACATCACCTATATCTACCAGAATAGTATCCTCCCCTATCAGCCTTATATCACTGCATCTGATGACAACATCGTCATCTCTGCCCATAAGCCCGAGAGCCCGTGATCTACCGTAGATTATGATCGATATGACTCTGCCTTCTGCTGTATCAAGCTCGAGATCATCGGCATAGCCTATTTTTTCACCACTTCTTATATTCACGACTTCCTTGTTCCTTAGCCCCGAAAAACTGCATATCATAACTCTACCTCCCGATTTTCTGCCGAAAAACAGAAATTCACATTAGTAAATGATATGCAGGTACCCTTTATAATAGTACCGACAGATATCATGATACATCTTTCAAATGAATATCCGAAGACACATCGGGTAAACTTTCTGTAAAGGACTGCCAGTTTTGGCAAAATCAATTTGCGGAGGTAAAATATGCAATTCAATAAAGTCGAGATAAGCGGTGTGAACACGGGAAGTCTTAAAGTGCTGACCGAGGAAGAAAAGCAGGAACTACTCAGAAAAACACGCGCAGGCGACAAAAAGGCACGTGAGGAACTTATCAACGGAAATCTTCGACTGGTTCTCAGCGTACTGCAAAAATATTCTTCAGGCAAAGAAAGTGCCGATGACCTGTTTCAAGTCGGAGTGGTAGGGCTGATAAAAGCCATCGATAATTTTGATATCGGACTGAATGTCAGATTTTCTACCTACGCAGTCCCGATAGCATAGTAAAGTCGAAAATCAGACCGAGTATACTATATCAATATCCTCATCGGTCAGAACTATCCTTTCGATGCAAGTGCGAAGCGCGCGGCGCTTTTCTACAACTGTCATTTCGTCCCACAGTCCGCGTAGATTTTCCAGAACGCCACGCTTGTAAGCAAGTTCAGTTTCGACCGCCTTTATCTGCTTTTCGTTTTCTATCGCGACAGATATCTCTGCAAGTTGCGACTTGTATTCGTTTATGGTTTCAAGAAGAACTTCTTCGCCGCCACGGGCATAGAGTTCGTAAAGCCTTTTGAGCTTTCCTGCCGCCGTATCGTATTTTCGTTTCAGTACTTCCTCTGCCGATATTTCTTGGCGGTTATTTCCATTTGCTGTGATGCTCCGCGTTTTCTCGAATACGTCAGCAAACACCGCCTGTTCGACTTCTTTTGCATCGTATCTCATATTATCGCAGTCAGGGTCTTTTATCAGAGATGGTTTGCTTTTCTGCTGTGAATAGCAGTAGATCTTCAACCCACTGCCCCATTTCTGATAACGCATCTTTGCTCCGCATTTTCCGCACACCAGAAGTCCTGTCAGCAGATATGAGGTATCCCACACCGCACCTCGTGAACGCCTTTGCCTTTCTTGGCGAACACGATTCCAAGTATCTTCATCTATAATCGCTTCGTGACAACCTTCAACGACTTCACCTCGGAAGCGTATCCTGCCGAGATAAGTTTCCCTGTCAAGTATCGCCGAGATGTGTTGGTCGCCCGAAACATCGAACATTCCTGCCAGTTGAGTTGTTGAGTATCCTTGCAAGTACAGCTGATATATCTGTCTGACCTGTTCAGCCTTTTCGTTGGGAATAAGTGTGTTTTTCTCGCGGTCGTAGTCGTACCCGAAAGG
>NZ_JAILMR010000113.1 GCF_024692365.1 Ruminococcus sp.
ACCATCTTTAGATGTTCCAGTTGGAATAGGCACTAGTATTATAAATAAAACAAATATAATAGTTATTGCAATAACTTTTCTCTTTTTCATAATTATACTCTCCTCATAATTCCAATTATTTCGATTAAGTCAGATTCACAAATTTATGACAATATTACATCTGAACAGGTGTTTCAAATGTATATTTCTCAGCTCCGCATTATCTCTTTCAGAGCCTGATACCGCCACTGCCAGATACCGCCTAAGATTGATGTCATGCCAATAATGACAACGGGGGCTTCGGATGCATCCAAACGGCTTATATAGCCCAAGCGGTAAAGCACGGTGTTCGTGTAGGTGATGCCTGCAAACATATAGGGAGCAAGCTCCGGGATATATACAGCTGCTGCCGACATGACCGAGATCATCGCAATACAGGCGATCATGTATTTTTTCATAGAGCATAAATGTCTTGCAAGCAGAGTGAAAATGTTATAGCAGAGCAGTCCGCACAGAAGCTCCTTTGCGGCTATCCAGACAATGACCTGCGATATCTTTGCCCTGAATGCCGAGTTACCAAAACCAAGTATGCTTTGTACTGCCGCTTTGTTGTATTCAGGTCGTTCCAACACTCCCGATATCATCATCAGCGAGATCTGATCTGCCGCCCACAGAATAATCACAAGGCATATCATCAGCAGCTCACGGCTTTTGTAGTAGCCTTTAAGCTCCGCCGAGATATCCACCTGTCTGAACACGCCTTTTTCATGTCCGTCCGCCGATATCACGCCAACCAGAAGCATTACGAGCAGCGGCATCACGCTGAATGTGGAGAGATAAACGTATTTTGAGAACGGGTCGCCGTTCACCACCTGCGGCACTTCAAAGCCGCGATATTTTGGGGATTTGCTCATAAGATCTTCCGGCATATTCAGGCTGACTATACCCTTGCCATAGCGGCAGTAATTCCTCCAACCGCGAACATCAAAGCAGTTTTGCAGTTCCGACTGATACCGTATCACTGCATCAAGCTCGGCTTTGTTATTCTGATTCATAAAGCTCTGCTCGCGCTTTTTTTCAAGATATTCCGCACATTCTTCAAGGCTCTTGCCGTCGGTGCTTTCCAGCATCTCATTGAATTTTTCTTCTGTTTCAGCCGACATATAGGTCTTGTAGTCCGCACTGTCCATCATTTTTATGCCGACTGCCCTTGACGCGGCAATCAGCATTATCAGTATCACCAGCAGAACGGCGTGATATCTGAACAGGTGTTTTAGCTGTACATCAAGCATTGCAGTCCCTCCTTCCCGAAAGGAAAAGAGTTATCCCCGCAAAGCAAAGTGCTGAGAATATGACTGTAACGAAGAACAACACGACTATTCCGACAGGCGAACCGCCTATATTAACCAGGTTCGTGTCATTGTTCATTGAGATTATATCACAAGATATGATCTGCTTTGCGTTATCGTGTACTGGCAGATATTTCACCACAAAAGGAAAAGAAAGAGGTATCAGACCAGTCAGCGCAGACACGATCACTCTGCCGCTTATAAGCGACATAAGCATCACCGCTGCCGAAAGCATTAGCAGGAACGTCAGCTTTATAAGATACACATAAAGCACAAATTCACCGAAACTCATGGGTAGTCGGCTATATTCAAAACCGCTGAGATACTGCGCTGGCATGGAAAGTATGCTGCGTCCCGACATTACTATCGTCATAAGTGACAGCACGGCGTAATAAACCGTGAAGAAAAACGCTGACTGCAAAACTCCGCACATCAAGCGGCAGGAGGAATATCTCAGAGCACCTGCCGTTGTCAGCTTGAAAGCCTTGAATCTTCCGCTTTGAAGCTCCGCCGAGAATGACGAAAATAACAGTATGAATATCCCGATGTACGATATCATTTCCGAGCGGACAAACTTCACGAAATGGTCTGCCCACCTTGTATCGTATCTGGCATTTTTTTTCGATTCCAGCTCCATAACTTCCCCGTAATCGGCGGTCAGCTTTTCCGAAATCTTAAGAGAATATTCATCATGTACTCCTCTGCGGATATTTCGGCTGTAACCCTCTGTACGCTTTGATATGAGATCATAGCTGTTGGTCTGGGAAAAGAGCGTATCGGCTATAAGGCTGTACGCACTTTGTATACGCGCACCGCCCGTGCTTTTATCGCTGCCGAACCTGGCTTCAAAGACTCGTTCTGTCATGTCCTTCGGCAGAACGGGCGGTATACTGCCTTGCTTATGCTCGTTGATATACTTTTCCGCTTCTTTCAGTACCTGTGTGTTTTCGTCCGACAGCTTTTCACTGCTGTGACGTGCAAACTCATAGCCCTCCTGCCCCTGCGGAAGTTCCTCAAAAAGCCGAGTATACAGCTCCTTGTCGGGATATGCGCCGCTGAATGAAGTAATGATAAAAACAGCCGCAATGCAAACAAGACCGACTGTCAGCAGTACAGTCGACTTTATTGCTTTCTTTAACATAAACCGGAAAATATTCATTCGGACACACCGTCCTTCGGGGCAAATATATCCTTTTGCAGCTGACCGCAGAAATATAGATCGTTCATGGTAGGCTCTGCGGGGTATGAATTGGGCGTGGGCTTTTCGTTTGATATGGTCTTGGCATTGGTATCCTCGAAGTATACACGCTTTATGGGGATCATTTCAAGCTCGTCCTTCGGTATGTTCCAGATAAGACCTCTTATCCTCTCGCACAGCACTTTTGGCTTGTCATCAGCCACAACCGAGCCTTTGTTCAGCACCACCAGCCTGTCGCAGATAGTATCTATATCAGAAACGATATGCGTCGATATGATAATAATGCTCTTATCTTTGAGTCCCATCATTATCCGCTTGAACTGTTCTCTCTCAAAGGGATCAAGTCCTGCGGAGGGCTCGTCGAATATCAGTATCTCGGGACTGCCCATAATGGTCTGAGCTATGGCAAGGCGCTGTTTCATACCGCCCGAAAAGGAGCGTATCTTATCATTTATACTATCGGAGAGGTTCACCTGTTCCAGCACACGCTTTATTTCACTGTCGATACCCTCTTTCGGCATACCTTTCAGTAGTGCAAAAAATTCAAGGAAGTCGTGCGCCGTATAGCTCGGGTAAAATGGCTGATACTGGAACTGATAACTCATTCTGCGGCGATATTCCTCACCCATTTTAAAAACGTCCCTGCCGTCGTAGGTAACAGTGCCGCCCGATTTTGGTATCACTCCCGATATACAGTTCATTATCGTGGTCTTGCCTGCGCCGTTGGGTCCAAGAAATGCATTGATACCTGTTGTGAACTCGCAGGTGATGCCGTTCAGAGCCGTCTTTTTCCCGTATTTCTTGGCAAGATCTTCAACACGCAAAACGCTCATATAATCAGCCTCCGATACTCATCTGTTCTTTTTCGTAAGCCTCGTAATCCCATTCGCCGTCCTGCACTATCATCGTCATATTGAAGTCCTTGTCCACAAGATAAGCCTTGCGGTCGGCAGCAGGGTCATAAGTCGAAAGCAAAAAATACTCGTCACAGTCGTTCCATATCGTCATATAATCTATCCACTCAAAAGTGTATTGCCTGCCTTCGTTCAACATGGTATCATCGGTTATCTTCACCGCTTTGTTATCCTTGTCGAGATAGTACAGCCCGTACTGATAAAACCTTGATTCTGGCATTTTCTCTCTTACAAGCACCAACATTTTGCCGTTCCAGTGCTGAAAATAGCGGACATAAGAATCTTCATCAAATTCGCAGACGGTATCGCTTTTTCCCGAACCGATATCATAACACATCAGCTTGTTGGTGCTGCCCGACCAGTATATCTTATCATCAGCGGGATAATACATATACGGCGTGTTCTCGGAACTTTCACTAACAACATCTATACCCGTGTCGGTAACATTTTCGAGGTCGCTCATATCGGCATAGAACAGGCGGCATGAATCTGTCTTTTCGTTCAGCTTTGTAAAGTATATCCTATCGCTGTCGATGTAGTAGGTATTGCCGCTTTCCAGCTTTTTCTTTGAGCCGCTTTCTATATCCAGTTCATATATCCCGAAGCCCTTGTTATAGCCTTCAGCGTCATTATCGCCGCTCTCAAAGTGACCTTCGGAAAAATACATTTTGCCGTCTTTGGATATGGACATACAGCCTATAATATCGGCAGAGTTGTCGGGATTGTATATCTCCGTGGCCTCTCCGCTGTTGTAATCTATCCTGACCATGGAATATTTGTCAGAACTGACCTCAGCCGTCTGTGAATCATCATATTCAAGCTTGACAGCATATATAAAACCGTTATATGAAGTGAAATCCGACAGCACGGTATTTTTAGTTACCTTAGGAGTTATAGTCGCATATTTCATGGATTCGGTATCGTATTCAACGATACCATCGTTAACGCCGTAGTAAACAAAACCGTTGCTGTAAGAGGTGTTAGATGCTTCGGGACACAGCATATCTGTGGGAGATGCTTGTAAAAAGTTGGGCTCATTGCCCGTATTTTCATCTCCTGCTGATGATTTCGGCTCGGAGATATTGTTGTTCATAATATTGTGCAGTCCCAGGAATAAAACGACACCAAATGTAAGCGCAAGCGCTGCAGCTGCGGATATGAGAAAACCTTTTCTGCTTTTCACGGTTGCTTCACCCTTTCTGACTTTATCAGACTTGACTACAGTCATTTCTCCAATATTGTTCACATCATATTGAGCCGCTTTACTGAAAAGCTCTGAGACAAGTTTGTCATCAGGTACAAGCTTGCTTTCAAGCTGCTCAAAAAGCTCATGTTTCATATCCATATCCCTCCAATCTCTTTTTCAGCTGTTTTTTGGCACGATTGAGTCTCATGCTTACGGTATTGGGTCTTAGCGACAAAAGTTTAGCGGTTTCGGTCACGGAATACCCAAGACAATAGTGAAGATATACCACCTCTCTGTAATTCGGATTAAGGCTCCTTATTGCCCCGAACACATCGCTGTCCTGTCGATCAAAATCAGCAAATACAGGGATTTGGGGCTCGGATGTCTTGTCAACACGGTAGTTGTAGCTGCTGTGGTTGAACTGCCTGCATTTATTCACAGTCACTGTTATCAGCCATGCTTTTCGCTTTTCCTCACTCTCAAATGATGGCTTTTTTCGATGATATGTAAGGAATACTTCCTGAAACACGTCATCCGCTTCATGCTTGCTGTCGAGCTGTGTTACGGCAATGCCGTAAACGGTCCGCTTGTATTTCTCAACTGCCGTTTTAAGATCATAAAAGATCATTTCATTATCCGCCATCGCCATATCACCTCGCTCTATATATAAGTCAAAGATCAACTGTAAAATCTCACACACAAAGAATAAAAACAGCATTGTGCATTAAAATGCACTGCCTGATTTGTTTACTTTTCATGGTTGCGGATCATTATTGAAATTATACTATTACGATTTGTAAATGTCAATCAATATACAATATTTTCAATATCAGACAAACTATTCCAAGCAAAAAACAGCCACACCCTAAGATGTGGCTATTGATCCGCTGTATCGTCTGTATCAATTGTTTTGGTATGGATGGATTACTTCTTTTGCGCTACCCAGATAAAGCTTACTACTCTCAATGTAATATATATTATTTAGGATCAATATTCTCTTTTTAGGATAGTTGTGTTATAACACCCTTTTCCATTTCATGCACAGTTTCACATAGTATTGAAATATCTTCCATTGAGTGTGAGCAGATAAGTATGGTTTTTCCCTGTTCTTTGTAATCGAGAAGATACTTTCTCATATCCTTAACACCATCCTTGTCAAGACCATTGAATGGCTCATCAAGTATAAGCACGTTGGGATTTTCCATTATAGCCTGTGCAAGTCCAAGACGCTGTCTCATACCTAGAGAATATTTACGAACGTGCCTTCGCAAATCTGGATCAAGTCCGACCTGCTGCATACTTTCACGAACCTGTTCCTTGCCGATTTTATTGTTTAGACCGGCTAGTAGCTTTAGGTTCTTATAGCCTGAATAATATGGAATAAAACCTGGTGTCTCGATTATGAAACCCATATTCTGCGGAAAGTCAACATCTTTGCCGACACGTTTACCATCAACAATTATCTCGCCCGAGGTTGGCTTGATGAAGCCACAGATACATTTCATAAGCATAGTTTTCCCTGAGCCGTTTCGACCGATAAGTCCGTGTATCTTTCCTTGCTCGAAGTTTACATTTATATCTTTAAGTATCTGCGTTTTGCTGATAGTCAAGCTAACACTTTGTACTTCAATAATATCCATCACATACTTACCTCGGTCACATTATCATAATTAAACTTCCGAATTGCTACATAGCTGAAAATCAAAAGCAACAATATTATTACAAAGAGATAGCACACTGAAAACCACATTGGCATGATAGGCTCTCGGAAATATCTTGTATAGTGAAGCCATATTATGCTGTTTGCCATTGGCATCGTCCACATCAACCTTGTTTTTATCGAACAAAATGCAGTACCAAGCGAAATAACTGCACCGCATGTGACAAAGCCAGCGGTCTTTTTTTTGAGAAGAGAAAAGTTAAGCAGGGTAAGTCCGAGTATTAGAAGATATGCAAAAATAAGTAGATAGCTTTTAAACGCTGCATTGAACACAGATAGTTGATTGATCAGGTTTTCAGGCAAAAGCAGAACACCAAAATTTCCAGATTTTTCTGGAAAACGTTGTGCGAACTTTGTAGCTACATTGCTCCAGCCGTTATACCAGAAGCCATCACGAAGCATTGGTATGACTGCTCCGAAAAAAATTACCGCAAGGTATGATAATGTCATCATAATTAGCTTTATAATCTGTCCAGTAAGCCAGTTGATACGTCCAACTCTTGAAATATAGAAAATTGTGTTGGTATCTATTTTTGGAAAATCTGCAATTAGTGTAAGAAAAACCAACGGCACAATCAGTAATATCGCGCCTGAATTGGCAACGGCTATGAATGGTTCCAAAATGTTCAGGGGTTCTCCCATAAGCATGGCGTTGGCTTTCAGTGGTTCTATTGCAAAGCTATAAATGAATATCAGTAGTACCCCGAGAATTATCATACGTGCGTCTAGTACCCATTTAAAAAACTCGGTCTTTGCACAAGAAAAGGCTTTTTTTATATTCAGTCCGTTCAAAGCTACACTCCCTTATCTCGACGAAATTCAAGAATAATGATAAAACCAGTAAGCAGAGATATTGCCAATATAGCGTTAAAAATCAGTGCATTTTTTAGAAGCTCATCAAGCTTTCTTGAATATATCATATTTGTTATCGCGGATGAAGACAACGACTGATACAATAAAGCTTTGTTAAGGCCCTGTTCTGTGTTTGCTGATTGAAGGAGCTTGTTTATAGCGGTATCACGCACGTAATTCAGCATAAATGGAAAGCAGGTGATTATGTATGGATTTCGGCAGAAGGAACTTAAAAACAGTGCAGGTAAGGTGCTTAGAGCACCATACAGGAATGAAGTGACAAGCACTTTTGCAATCATATTTCCATAGCCTTCAGGCAATAGCCATTTCATTTGTTCCGACGGAATATCATAGCTTGAAAGGCTAGGAAACAGTAATGCTATGATAATACCAAACAAAGCCACTCCCAATAGCACTGAAAGACCCCCACCAATAATAGCAGATAAAAATTTTGAGAGATAATATTGCTTCTTGCCTGAACGGGCGATTGTAAAGCGCATAAGTCCGGAATTGCGTTCGGTACAGAATGAGATCATGAATGGAAAAGCCACTACTATAGGTAAAAACATTGTGATATAGCCAGACAGTGCTTTTTGAAAAATATTTGCTGAAGAGAAGCTAAAATCATTGAGTATAAGCTGTTTGTTGAGACGAAATAGCGTCTCGAAAACAGAAAAACTTTGATCGTTGGCTGGGTCGCTGTAAGCTCGCGCTGTAAAGCAGAGAATACAAGTCATTAGAACTGCACAGATGAATCCTATGTTTACAACAGATTTTTCAAGGTCACATTTCAGAGTTTTCATATCTTACCTCGTATCAATAAACCAAAAATCATACCAAGCATAAATAAAGCTAATACTTCTGAATACTATTATTCTTTAGACTATTTATTAAACATAAACTATTTTGGTTCATTTATATATTTAGAATAAAATCTATTGGTTTTCTCTTTTTATTATTTTTATTTCACCACTTATTGCATCAACATAGTAATTTTCAGCTGTATTCCAGTTATCGGAAAAACCATTTCCAACCTTAAATACCCAATAAGGTCGAATATAAATATCGCAATATTTATAGCAAAATCTTGGTGAATATTGAACCGTTCCGTCATATTCATTATGAGGATATTTATCACAGGTTATTGCATAACATAGTTGACCTGTTTCAAATTCCAAATTTATGTTATCAGCCAATTCTCTTTCTAGTATGCTTAAAGCTGATCTTAAAGTAATAAACTCTTTGTTTTCGTCTATAATTTCATTCTTTTTAAATGAAAAGTCTTTTGTAAATCTTGTTATTTCATCTTTTCTCAAACTGAGTTGCCAGTTATTCTGAGAAATTAGAAATCGCTTATTATCATATACATCGTGTTCTTCAATTAAGAAATCGTTATAACTGTCGGTATCGTAATGGTTACCATCTTCATCTATATATGACATATAAAAAAGATATCCGTAATTATCGCCAATGGGCAGTTTTATGGCATCTACTCGTTTGACTTTATAAATGTAATTCTGTAGATCACTTTTGGATAATTCACTATTCCAAAAGTCTTCAGTGAAATTTATTGCATCTGCCAGTAACCAATCTGTTCCGTCACTCATTTTATACTTTATCGAAACTATATCATCAATATCAGGATAATAATGAGCAACTGTTTCACCTAGCCAAGGAGCATCATAGTTATCTTTGTCCTTATTTATTCCGCACTGTGATCCCCAGCAAGTTCCATCTGTATAAACATGTGCCGAACAAGTCATATCGCTATCGGGGTAAAAAGAATAACAATCATAAAAAAGAGATGGTGGTATAATATAATCAAAAAGATCCTTTGTATATGGGTCTTTATTTATAACAGGTGTATTGCCTTCATCATTCCAAGGAATAAACTCATACAGTGAATCATCATCAATATTATACCTTTTGCCATAAAGGTATTGTGAAATGTCTTTGATAGAATAATCTCTTGTATCAACAGAAATTTTATATGTAGGCATGTTTTCTGAATTACTCATAAACACATTTTTAACAGTTATTGTACCATATTTTCCAGAGGCATCTTCATCAAGATTATTACGAATTTCGTCTAATGAAAGCCTTTGAATGTAATTACTTTCGGAATAATTCTCTGTATTATTTAATTTGTTATCTCTTTCACTTATGTTATCAGGTACTTTGGCACACGATGTTACTGTTAGAAAAAGTATTAATATTGATATGATTTTTATTGTGTTTTTCATAATGAATTTCCTTTTATACTGTCAAAATAATTAAGGTCACACGGTGAACTTATTAAAAAATACATCCAACCGTGTGGCCTAATTTTTTTATCTTCTAATAGTCATCCATATAATTTAATATGCATAACCTGACATTGAATCGTATCCAGATGTTGCAAAATTATAACCATCGATCCTAAAATTCACAGTTCCACCGCATTTGCTATACCAATTGGATGCAAAATGTGCAGTGTCAGAAGTGTAAGAACCATCCAAATACGCATTGTCTCCAGCTGATACACCGTAAGTTGTAATTCGTCTCAAAGCATAGCAAGGAGTACCACTTGTGGTGTAGTTTGTAAGAACAAAGCTAATACCTGTATCTCCATTACTAGGAAAAAGACCAGTAACAGTCCCATAGTCGACAGTCTTACGACTATTTGATGGCGCACCATATGATGCATAAAGATTCCAATAATCAGAATTAGATGCACTTGCTTTGATGCAGCAAGTAATACTCATCGACATTATAACGGCACAAAGTGCTGCTATTCCTAATAACAAAACAAGAATTATGTTAAGAAAAGATGAAATACATACTTCGATTCCTTATCTGTAAAAATTATGAACATCATATTTATCACTGATTACACGTTGATTTGTAATGAAATATAAAATATTTGAAACCCAATAATTCATTCCTATCACCTTGCTTTATTGAAGTTTACATTATTATGCTTATAGTGTCAAGCATTTTGGCATATCATGCAGTTTTTGGGCATAAAAAATAACTCAGCAGCGGCGGCTGAGTTATTTTTAGCTAAGTTTTTAAAATTATTGAACAGCAGAAAGTATTGTTTATTTCATAATAATCATATCTTCCATTGTATTTGTTTACTATGTCCCTGATAATAGAAATGCCAAGGCCATGGTTGACTTGATCTTTCTTAGTGGTTTTTAATGTTGGATTTTGACTGATAACAGATTTGTCAAGAGAATTCTTAATCATAAATGAATATATATTGTTTTCCTTTCCTATTTCTAAACAGATAAATTTATTACTATTTGTAGGCATATCTTTACAAGCCGTGATAGCATTTTCCAATGTATTGCTCAAAAGATCACAAAGATCCAGTTCATTGATGCCATCAAAAGATGATACTGTTATGCAAGATATATTTATACCTAACGTTGAAGCAACGGTAAGTTTGGCATTTACAATGGCGTTTACAATATTATTATCTGTTTTTATGAATGGTGCAGAATGTTCGATCATATCAAAATTATTTATTATAAAATCTTCAGCCTCATCAAATTTCTTATCCTTTATCAAGCTATAGATCGTTGTATATTTATCTTTTATATCATGTCGTATCTTTCTCATGGAATCATATTGAGTTTCAGCATTTTCGATATATTGCTCAAGATATTGTTCCCTTAGTTTTACTATTTCAATTTCTTTAAGTTTTTGATTTTTAAGGAAAATAGAATGAATTATATAAAAAATCAGATAATTCATTATAATGATCACCATATATATCATATTAATATATATGCGTTCGTCATTATTTGCTGTCAAAGATAGAATATGTATCATAGCTGTCAGGATAAAAGAGAAAATCAGCATAAGAATTATTGAAAACCAATCAGAAAAGGAATAGTCATCAGCGTATTTAAATATTCGGATTGTTACATTGAAACATATTAAAAGAGATATTTGAATTATTATCAGAGTAATAAATCTGGTAAAATTCTGATTTTTAACAAGTTCACTAACTGTTATATTAAATAGAGATGAGATCATATTAAGCTCAACTGAAGTTATCAAAAGAAGTATGACCTGAGTAATAGTAACAGAAAGGATTTTTTTAATAAGATTATTCTCGAAGAAACAAAATGCAAAAATAAAAAGGTTTATCCAATATAATATGCTGCCAATCCCTTCAAATACAGAAAGAGTCAATCCCAAATTCTGTGTAAACTACAAATAGTGTAATAAAAGAGTATATGATGAGACCGATTGTGAAAGCAGTCGGTCTTATCAGCATATTAGCACATGATTATATGATTGTCAAGATAAAAGTATTATTCGGG
>NZ_JAILMR010000132.1 GCF_024692365.1 Ruminococcus sp.
ATCCGCAGTTGAAATTCCTGATCAAGCATATTTTTCGTCGTGAAGATCGTTATGCAATTGCAGAAGAGTTGAAATCAGTCTGCAAAAATGTGAAGCATCCCAGAGACGGAAAAACTGTCTATATCGGCAGTACATGGCGGGATTTTGAGACTGAAAAGGGCGGAAAATTCGCCATTCGTATGGTTTATGAGATCACCGAGAGAACAACAGCTGCTGATGGTCAGGAAATGCTTTTCCCGGAAACAGAAATAGATATGTACTGGACATCGCTCGGAGTTTGCGATGAAGAGGTCATTGAATTATATCATAATCATGCTGTCTGTGAACAGTATCACAGTGAGATCAAGACTGACATATGCATCGAACGTCTGCCCAGCAGCAAGTTCGATACGAATGCACTGATTCTGAAACTAACAATGATCGCTTACAACATTCTTCGCATCATCGGATCGGCGGCAATGAAGGGGAATGATATGCCTGTACATCACAGCACGATCAAGCGCAGAAGGATACGGACGGTGATCGGCAATCTGATCCTGATTGCTGGACATCTGACCGATCACGCACGGAAGTTACGCTTGTCTCTTGGTCACTGTAACGGTTGGATTTGTACCTTCCTTAGAGTTGCAAAATTGATTTGAGTTTTGCGGAATCAGGAAAATCTCAAATATCACAAAGGCTAACACTTTACTTTTTGATTATTGATATTTTACATTTTGTTTTCATTTGCTGAGTATCTGCCTATATAAAATTCAACTGCTTATTCTTCAAATCTGTGGGCAAGACGGTTGAACGCCCCAATGTAAAGGGTGAATGAGTTATGTTTGAATGTATAGATGCTTTGAAAATATTTTTCCAACAACGTCATCCACCCATTAGGTTCTAATGCCGAATGGTGTGCAGGTTCAAGTCCTGTCACCCGCACTGAATAAACTCCTCATGGTTCGTGCTATGGGGAGTGTTCTTTTTATTGACATAACAAATATGATGTGCTATAATTCTTTCTGACACGTATTGGCATTTGCTGAGATGTATTTTCAGCGAGAAATAATAAAAGAGGATATGTGGTATGAAAAAGAAGAAACGAAAGAAACAGCAGACCCCAAATATGAAAAAGAGAGCAATAAAGAGACTGAACAAAAATTCAAAAAAGAATCGACAAAGAAACCGACCCAAAACCATAAAGCAACTGATGATATTGATTATTCGGGGTGGCAGATTGTCTGTCTGTTCATCGCTGTGCCATGTATAATATTGGGGATAGCACTTATTTATTTCGGCTATAATGAAATCGTATCACATCACCAATGCACGGCACAAACAACGGGTGTGATAACCGATTACTATGTGACGCATACTGATGCGAACGGCAAATACAGGATGAAGGGTAGATATATCATAAGCTATACTTATGAAGCAAATGACAGTAAGTACACAAGAGCTTTTAGCGGTGTATCATCTTATGCACAGTTAAATAAGGAAATCGATGTGCGCTATGACCCCGATGACCCTGAGAATTCATATGTAAAAGGGTATGAAGAAACAGGAGATTGGATCTTGTTTATCTGGGGCATCATCTGGACATTGATATGGCTTATTATAGCTTATGTATTGATCAGATCATACCTGAAAGACAAAGCGGAAAAAAAGAAGAAAGATCAATTGTCTTTGACATAAGAGAATAAATGCGGGACGGTTTATCGCTGTGCAGTCACAACGATATCCCGCTGTCGACAAGCTCGCAGGTACGTAAATTCGTATCTGTGGGCTTTTTTGTGTTGATGTTTGGAGATGTCAAAACTGCACCAATGGTCATTTTTGTGTATCTTGCGTGCTTGATATTTTCACAATTATGTGTTATACTTTCTTTTGTATCTTATCCGAGCAGTCGGAAAGGTAACATTTTATCAAGGAGAAAACTGAATATGAAGAACACTGTTTCTACCCTTCTTCAGCAGAAGCAATCAGGTGACAAGATCACGATGCTTACTGCTTACGATTACACGACAGCGAAGATCATGGACGAGTGCGGCGTTAATGCCTTGCTTATCGGGGATTCGCTGGGAATGGTGATGCTGGGCTATGAGAACACTCTGCCTGTGACTATGGAGGATATGATACATCATACCGCCGCAGTTGCGAGAGGTGCTAAAAACGCTTTTATAGTTGCTGATATGCCTTTTATGTCCTATCAGGTGAGTGTGCAGGAGGCTGTTATCAATGCGGGCAGGCTTGTTAAAGAGGGCGGCGCAAATGCTGTTAAGCTTGAAGGCGGTGCCGAGGTATGCGAGCAGATAAGGGCTATCGTGAATGCGTCTATTCCTGTGGTGGCACATCTGGGGCTTACTCCGCAGTCGGTGAACGTCTTCGGGGGATTTAAGGTTCAGGGCAAAAGTCTTGACAAGGCTAGGAAGCTTATCGAGGACGCTATGATGATACAGGAGGCTGGTGCCTGTGCTGTAGTGCTGGAGGGTATTCCCGCAAAGCTTGCGGATATCATCACGAAGAAACTCAGCATACCTACTATCGGTATAGGTGCGGGCAACGGCTGTGACGGTCAGGTACTGGTATATCAGGATATGCTGGGGCTGAACACAGGTCACACGGCGAAGTTTGTAAAGCGTTTTGCAGACATTGGCACGGTAATGCGGCAGGGGATAGCTGATTATATCAGCGAGACTAAAGAGGGAACATTCCCTGCGGAGGAACACACCTACGCTATTGAAGACGATGTTATCGGACAGCTTATGAGGGAGGAAAAGTGAAATGAAAGTAGTAAAGACTATTGATGAAGTACGCGCACAGGTAAAGGAATGGAGAGCACAGGGTCTGACAGTGGGACTTGTGCCGACAATGGGCTATCTGCATGAGGGTCATGCGAGCCTGATAGATGCTTCGCACAGGGACAATGACAGGACTGTGGTATCGGATTTTGTGAACCCTATGCAGTTCGGACCTACTGAGGATCTTGAAAGCTATCCCCGCGATATCGAACGTGATGCAAAGCTTGTGGAAGAACACGGCGGCGATATCATATTCAATCCCGAGCCTTCGGAGATGTATCATGAGGGCTTTTCTTCCTTTGTTGATATGACTGTGCTTACGCAGGAACTCTGCGGACTTAGCCGTCCTGTACATTTCAGGGGCGTTTGCACTGTGGTATCGAAGCTTTTCAACATTGTTAAGCCTGACCGCGCATACTTCGGCAAGAAGGACGCTCAGCAGCTGGCAGTTATCCGCCACATGGTCGATGACCTTGATATGGATATCGAGATAGTCGGCTGTCCGATAGTACGTGAAGCTGACGGTCTTGCAAAGAGTTCCCGCAACACTTATCTTAACGAAGCTGAAAGAAAGGCTGCGCTGGTACTTTCAAAGGCGATATTCCTCGGCATGGACATGGTAAAGAAGGGCGAGAATGACTGTGCTGTAATCATCGGTGAGATGGAGAAGCTTATTGAAGCAGAGCCCCTTGCGAAGATAGATTACGTCAAGATAGTTGACTGTGCCACAATGCAGCAGATAAAGGCTATCGACCGTCCTGCGCTGTGTGCTATGGCTGTGTACATCGGCAAGACACGCCTTATCGACAACTTCTTCACGGAAGACGTATAAGGAGGGTGTCATGGAGATTTCAATGCTCAAAAGCAAGATACACCGTGCTGTTATCACTCAGGCGGAGTTGGGATATGTTGGAAGCATAACCATTGATGAGGAACTGATGGAAGCTGCGGGGCTTTACGAATACGAGCGTGTACACATAGCGAATGTGAACAGCGGCAGCCGTATTGAGACATATGTTATTGCGGGTGAACGCGGCAGCGGAGTTATCTGCCTGAATGGTGCGGCGGCACGTTCGGGGCAGAAGGGTGACCACATCATCATAATGGCATATGCGAACATGACCCCAGAGGAGATAAAGGCACATCGTCCGAAGGTTGTATTTGTCGGGGACAGTAATGAGATAGTCAGGGTGGCTGATTATGAGAAGCATGGAGAATTAAGATAAGACGGACTGATATTGAATAACTGATAATACCCCCGAAGCTTTGATGTTTCGGGGGCTTGTTGTTTGTATATGCTGTTCAGCGAAGATTTTCCAGACCGTGAAGAAATGCGCCTGAGATGTTTTGGGTGAGTTCGGGCAGTGCTTTTATCGCTGTATTCGGCGAGTTTTTCTGCAATAGAATCATCGAGTTTATTGGCGTTTCCCGAATCTATCCTTTGGGGGAGCTTATAGAACACATTCATTGACGTCGCCTCTCGTTAATTATATATTAATAACTATATCACATTTGATATACATTGTCAATGGTGGTTTGATGGCTGTGCAGAAAAGAAAAATGCCCCCGAAAAAGCTCGGAGGCATTCTTTCGTTATAAGTTCATCAATCGTGCCGCATCAGTGAATGGCTGTGTATAAAAAACTCCTCCTGACTTGGCTGCCAAGCCTTCTCCTTCGGCGGAAAAAGCGCATCGTATTCGGCTACTGCCTGTTCATCATTACAGGGAACATCTGCATCGTTCTGGTGGTAATACCATTTTCTCCCATCAAACACGCCCTCTTTGAGAGTTTTCACCAGCAGTGCCGCAGGGTAGATATCTCCCTCAAAACAAACGTTGTATTTAAGACAGCTTTTGTAGCCCCTTGCAACGTAGTTATCGGGATTACCGAAGTTTATCACGGTATCGTAGCCCATATCTTCCGCCAGCCTGAAAGTGTGTTCAAGCAATGCTTTGCCAAGACCCTGCCGCTGATAGCCCTTTCTTACGCAGAGAGGTCCCATTGTCAGCACGGTCTTACTGTTGCCCTGTTCATCAGTGATATCCGATTCGGAATACATCACACAGCCCAGTATCCTGCCCTCGCTTTCGATAACGTAATCAAGCTGTGGCAGAAACGCCTTGTGCTGTCTTAAAAGATGTATGAAATAATGTTCACTGCACCCGGGAACACTAAGATTCCAGAATGCATCACGAGCCATTTCCTCAACCTCACGGTAGTCCTTTTCGGTTTCAAGCCGAATTATATAGTCTGTATTTTTCATTTTTTATCCTCCTGAAAGTGTTGACCGAACCACGGGAGGCTTGTGTAGATAGTATTCGCAAACCTTCCCGTTTACGCTGCTATCTCCAATGTTTTATTTGTCAAAAAGACAACTCCTTATAATAAATATTTACGGCATGGAAGTTCTCCTGCCGAGGATATTATAACATTCATTCTTGTGAATGTCAATAGTCTTTGGTTCTGCTTTATCTGGGGCGGACTGCGTTGATAGGTATATTCTTATCTTTGGGACTGCGGTGGACAGGGGCGCCCCTTGCGGGTCGAGTCGTCAAAAACGCTTCGCTGTCCGATTTCGGGCGCGGGCAATATATACGCAGTTAGTTTGTGCGGGGGATATGGCTTTGTTCACGCTCGGATATTGAGAGCTGCGACTGCGTCGGCAGCGTGCCCGCGCCTATGGTCGGGAAGTTTGTTTCGCTCTTATAGTTTGCCGTGCATTTTGGTTTTGTGCCTTGGTGATTGAGGGCTCTGCCAACAGTCAACAAAGTAGACTGTGCAAACATCCCGCAAGCCTGCTAGCGCGAGGCATATGCCGACGCAGTCGCATAAACCGCGCGCTTTGTTTCCTTGGCATTCTATCCTCAGTTTTTCTTAGCTAATGACAGCACTCTTAGATAAGCGAGTGTCGCCAGCAACGCTGTCACCGGTATAAACACCGCCGTCACCAGTACCGCGGATATCACTGTTCCCAGATATACCGCCAGTACAACCAGTCCCATAGTGATGAACATATTCGGGAACATATATATCGCTACTGCTGCTCCCTGCTTTATCACTTCTACTTCGTTCTCCCAGTCAAGACGCATATGCTTTATGCCGCATACACAGCCCCATGTGCTTGAAAAGGTACACAGGCACACTGTCAGTATCAGTATGAGTGCGGTGTGCAGTATGCCCGCTTTCGCTGATATGCAGAATGTCAGTGCTGCGAATAATGCTACGGGGACTGTCAGATAAAGGTTGAAAAGTATCTTGCCCTGATAGAGGGTCTTTTTGCTTATGGGAAGGCTCTGCATTATCCAGTAGTTCTTGCCCTCCAGCGAGGGGGTGAATGTGGTCGTAGCTACCATTCCCACAAAGAAGTAGGCTATGAAAGGTATGGCAGGGATAAGCATCTCTGCGGTGATGGGAGCGCCTTTCAGCATGGAGCTGATGGCTTTGTTCGGGTCAATGAAGAGTATGGCTATGCCTGCGATGATGCATATTATTTCGCCGATAAGGGCGTTTGTCATGTACACCACAGAGCCTGTCATGCGCCTGAATTCCTTGAATGCTATGGCTTGTATGAGAGGTCTCTGCTTCTGTTCTTTCATCACAAAGCCACCTGATGCCGCGTGTGAGCGCAGTGCAGAGTTTATTTTGCGGTATGACCTGCCCACGGGTATGAAAGTCACCGCGAAGAGCACAGCCGTTACTGCGGCAAAAAGCAGTGCGGAGAGTATATCGGTTTTTGTTACGGCATCGCTGAACCATTTCATGGGGAGATATATCCTGCTTGCCTTATCGGTTGTCCGGGACAGGCTGTTCAGCACATCTTTGGTCTTGTTGTTCTGAAACATATCCTGCAGGAAGAATCTCAGACCGAAACACAGACATACGAATATTATCGAAAGAACTGTCTGGGCGATTGTCTTGTTTTTGAAGCCCGAACCTAGTCTTGCGATGATGAATCCCACGAATGCCGCGCCAAGCATGGGTATTATCGGCATTACGAGGGAGAGTATCACCCAGAGGGGATACACGAAGACATTCGGCTTGGCGTATATGCCGTAGCCTACCAGCATCGAGAGGGAAACGCTGAGATACCAGGGAAGGCTTTTAACATACATATACATGAACTTGCACGCCGCTATGGTCTTGGGTTCAAAGGGCAGTGACATCAGCATATCGTATTCCTTGAAACCGAAGAGATAGCCGTTTGTTTTGAACAGGGTGAAGATGAAAGCCAGCAGTGATATCACAGCCGAACACATAAAGGGTATGTAAGCTGTAAGACCGTAATGACCGTAGCCGATACAGCTCAGCACGCAGTAGCACATCAGCATAAGGTAGAGTATGCCTGCGCCTATCATACTGCCCACTATCTTTCCCCGCTTTTTCTTATCTTTGCAGTGTTTGCAGATGTTTATACTGCTGGTGGACTTCAGCAGTGCTTTCAGCAAAATGATATTCTTATCCATCAGCTACCTCCAGAAAAACGTCTTCAAGCGAACCGCCGCGGGTGAGTTCTTCCATAGTGCCCTGTGATATCAGCCTGCCCTGCTTGATGATAGCCACCTTATTGCAGAGTTTTTCGGCAACGTCCAGCACGTGGGTGGAGAAGAAGATAGCCGTGCCTTTTTCGCATATCTCGTGCATTATCTGTTTGAGGGTGAATGCGGCTTTGGGGTCAAGACCCACAAAGGGTTCGTCCAGCACCATTAGTTTTGGGTTGTGTATCAGTGCGGATATTATGGCGAGTTTCTGCTTCATGCCGTGGGAATAGG
Source organism: Ruminococcus sp. (assembly GCF_024692365.1). Taxonomy (GTDB): domain Bacteria; phylum Bacillota; class Clostridia; order Oscillospirales; family Ruminococcaceae; genus Hominimerdicola. Next base: position 7,554 of record NZ_JAILMR010000132.1, read on the forward strand.
AGCTTATCAGGTCGCCGAGGGAATCGGTTATCTCGAACCTGTCGGCGAAATCCTTTATGCGCTTTTGTCTGTCAGAAGCACTTATGCCGAATACATCTGATATAAAATCCAGATACTGTATGCCTGTGAGATTCTCGTAAAGGTCGGGATTATCGGGGATATAAGCGGTTATCTTCTTGCATTCGAGAGAATCCGTCTTTACCGAATGACCATCGATGAAGATATCCCCCTCGGTGAAGTCAAGCACACCCACCACAGCACGTATGGTAGTGGATTTGCCTGCGCCGTTATGCCCGATGAAACCGTAGATATCGCCGCTTTCAACAGTAAGGCTGACATTATCCGCCGCCTTTTTGCCCTCGCCGTACACCTTGGTATAGCCTTTGATCTCCAGAATAGCTTTCTTTTCCATAAGCTGACCTCCGTTTGTTGTTCTCTTTTGTTTGGGGTATATTTTGATATCAATATGATATCATATTTGCGTGGGTTTGTCAAGGGGTTTCATTATTCACTTTTCACTTTTCATTATTCTTTATTCATTACTTTTCAACCCCTTTCACTATCACCCTATTACCCCCAAAAAGTTGTACGTTTTTGTACAACTCTTGCAGAAATATGTCCGAATTAAATATAAAAACAGTTGTTTGACCAGACGGCGATGAGTGAAATTATGCGATATGAACATAGAGTTGTTAATAAAAAATGACCTGACTTTTTGGGAAAATCGGGTCATTGTAATGAATATTGAATAATGAAGAATGAATAATGCAAAAAATCCAGATCTCACATCTTGTGTAGTCGGGGAAACGGCGATAGGATAATATTTGACAAAAAACATAAGTTGTGCTATAATATGAACATGGGTGCTGTACACAGCGGCAAGGCGGTTCAAATCTTCCTCCGGAAACGGAGGTGAGTTTCAATGACTATTCTTGAAGTACTTACTTTAATTAACGTGCTGATAGGCATAATAGGACTTGTAAACAATAATAAAAAGAGATAGCCGCCCCACTTCGACTTAGGACGGTTATCAACATAACTAGACTCTGGAGAAGAACCGCACAAGCCGTGCAGTGCCCTCTTTTTATGTCTATATTATAACACACATCACCCAAAATGTCAAGCCGAATATGGGCGCATATGGTAATGAATAATGAATAATGCAAAAAAATCCCGACCTCGCAAAATCTCGCAAAATCGGGACTTTTTATAAGCTGGTGACGGGATTCGAACCTGCGACCTGCTCATTACGAATGAGCTGCACTACCAGCTGTGCTACACCAGCGTATGTTGTTTAACCAACTATGATATTATACACTACTTTATCCGATTTGTCAAGTACACACCGGTAAAAATCAGGCGGGAGAGCAGGGTAGTTGACAGCCCTGTGAAAATCATTTAACAGACTGATAAAAATTTTTGTCAACCCTTGCAAAATCCGAAAGTCTGTGTTATAATGTAGCTTGATAGATTTTGATTGACCAAGGGAGGCGTTTTTATGATAAAAATAAAAAATCATCTTGGTACTATTGGTATATCCACAGGCTATCTCAGACAGCTGATATCCAATACTGCCGAAAATTGCTTCGGCGTTGCGGGACTGAACGCATACGGTGCCAAGCAGGGCGTAAATGCCATGCTCAAAAGGCAGAATACCACTAAAGGCGTGATAATCTCCCAGGATGGCGACGAGCTTGTGGTAGATCTGCATATCACCGTAACATACGGCGTTAATGTGGGCGCTATCGTTGACAGTATCATACATAAAGTAAACTACGTTCTGACAAATGAAGCAGGTATAACAGTCAAGTCAGTCAACGTATATGTTGATGAGATGACCGACTGATATTTCGTTGATAACGGTCTGTTCATATATAGATTATAGGAGGAACTGATAGTGATAAACGGAAATATGCTGCGCCGTGCTTTCATCAGCGGAGCGCACAGTATCACAAATAAAAAGAAGTCAGTTGATGAACTGAATGTATTCCCCGTGCCTGACGGCGATACGGGCTCAAATATGTCCATGACGATAAATAATTCGGTGGCAGAGCTTGAAAACCTTGATGATAACGTACCTGTAAGCACTGTTGCAAGCACAGCGGCTTCCTGCCTGCTGAGGGGTGCAAGAGGAAACTCGGGCGTTATACTCTCGCTGATATTCAGGGGCTTCTCAAAGGCTCTGGCAGGTAAGACCGAGATGAGTGCCGAAGACCTTGTAAACTCCCTTGAACTGGGCGTTCAGGGCGCGTATAAGTCTGTTATGAAGCCCACAGAGGGCACTATACTCACCGTGGCAAGAGAAGCGGCTGAAAAGGGAAGAGAAACACTGAAGTCTACCAATGACCCCACAGCTGTCATGGCAGATGTCTGTGTGCAGGCAAAGAAGACTCTGGACAAGACCCCCGAACTTCTGCCCGCACTGGCTAAGGCAGGCGTTGTTGACGCAGGCGGCATGGGTCTGCTGATAATATTTGAAGCTATCCGCGATGTATTTGAAGGCGGCGAGGTCATCGTTCAGCAGGAACAGCCTGTCGAGAAGAAGACTGTTGAAGCCGAGGGCGCTGTTACCGTGGATACATTCTCATCGGTAGTGGGTCAGTATGATGCTGAGATAAACTTCACCTACTGCACCGAGATGCTGATAACCAAAAAGCCCGATTGTGATGACCCCATCAAGCTGAGGGCATACCTTGAGACCATCGGCGACTGCGTTGTTGTGGTGGACGATGATGAGATAATCAAGGTGCACGTACACACCAACAACCCCGGCAAGGCTATCGAGAAAGGCCTTGAATTCGGTTATATAAACTTCCCGAAGGTGGAGAACATGAAGCTCCAGCATGAGAAGGAGCAGAAGAAAGCCAAGAGCGCCTTTACTCCCGCCGAGCAGACTAACGAGTTCGGATTTGTGGCAGTAGCCGCAGGCAACGGTATCGAGACCATGTTCAAGGACCTTGGTGTTGACTGTGTTGTAAAGGGCGGTCAGACCATGAACCCCTCCACACAGGATATACTTGAAGCTATCATGAGCTGTCCCGCAAAGACAGTATTCGTACTGCCCAACAACAAGAACATCATCATGGCGGCAGAACAGGCAGTAAAGCTTGCCGACAGAAAGGTATGCGTGCTCCAGACAAGGACTATCCCCCAGGGTATGTCTGCGATGCTGGCGTATGACCCCGATGCTGACTTCAACACTAATCGTATTGAGATGACAGCGGCAATCGAGAGGGTATCCACAGGACAGATAACCTTTGCGGCACGTGATTCTGATTACGAGGGACACTCCATCAAGCAGGGTGAGATACTTGCCATGGAGAACGGCAGACTTTCCTTTGTTGACAAAGACTTAGCGAAATCTGCATTCAAGCTGACGAAGAAGCTTGTTAAGGGTGACAGTTCATTCATCACGATAATCTACGGAGCAGACGTTACGGACGATGCGGCAGAAGCGCTGTACAAGCAGATAAGCAATAAATATTCCAACCTTGATGTTAACCTGATAAACGGCGGACAGCCTGTTTACTACTACATCATATCGGTAGAATGATAAGAGAGCGCCTCGGGATTTTTCGGGGCGCTTTTTGTTTTAATTCATAATTCATAATTCATAATTGTTGGCAGGGCAACCACGTAGCTTGGTAAGTATGCCAAGGAGGGGAGCTTTGGGTCAAGCCTTTCGCGAAAGGCTTGCGGGGAGCACGAGGGGCAGAGCCTCTCGGTCAAGGCACAAGAGTGACGTAGCAACAACGCCATAAATAGAGCAACAGACTTTCCGACCACATAGGCGCGGGCAATCCGAAAACTCCGAGCGTGAGCAAAGCCATAGACCCCGCACAAACTAAGTCCGTATAATATTGCCCGCGCCGAAATCGGACAGCGAAGCGAATCCGATTTCTCGACCCGCAAGGGGCGACCCTGTCCACCGCAGTACGTAGTTTTAAAGCAACGAACCAAGTGACAACAGCCCTCTTATTGACATACCTCTCTCCCGGTGCTATAATGCTATTGAACCCCCAACCCAAATCATCATAAGGAGTACATAAATATGGACAGATTTTTTGCCGTTGTATCACGTATGAAATATATCAACCGCTGGGCACTTATGCGCAATACCATCAAGGAGAATATCAGCGAACATTCTCTGGAGACCGCTTTCATCGCCCATGCGCTGGCGCTTATCCGTAACGAGCGCTTCGGCGGTAACGTTAATGCCGAAAGATGCGCACTCTTGGCTATGTTCCACGATACCACCGAGATAATCACAGGCGACCTCCCCACACCCATAAAGTATTACAGCAAGGAGATAAAAGGTGCCTATAACGAGGTAGAGGAAAAGGCGAAAAACACCCTTATCAGCTATCTTCCCGATGACCTTAAAAAGTACTACGAACCACTGCTTTCCCCCACCGAAGAGGAGAAAGAGCTCTGGAAACTGGTGAAAGGCGCAGATAAGCTCTCGGCGCTGATAAAGTGCATCGAGGAGCGCAAGATGGGCAATGCTGATTTCGCATCAGCCGAAAAGGCAACTATCGAAGCCATTCATAAGCTGAATATCCCCGAAGTCGAGGTGTTCATGGAAGAATTCATTCCCGCCTACGACCTCACCCTCGATGAACAGGCTTGACCCTCCGCATAAAATCCGCGGCACTCTTGCAGAAAATTTGTTTATAAAATTCTTGCAATAATGGCGGATATGTGTTATACTAATATAGTATCTCAATAAATAATGAGGGAAAGATAAATGAGTGAAAAAAGGATAGGCTCAAGCTACGGCAAGCTGATGATG
>NZ_JAILMR010000056.1 GCF_024692365.1 Ruminococcus sp.
CTTGAATCTCTCTTCAAACTCGCCGCGGAACTTTGCACCTGCTATCAGCGAGCCCATATCCAGCGAGAATATCTGTCTGTCTTTCAGGCTGTCGGGCACATCACCGCTGACGATACGCTGTGCAAGACCCTCGGCAACGGCGGTCTTACCGACGCCGGGTTCACCTATCAGCACAGGGTTGTTCTTGGTCTTACGTGAGAGTATGCGGATAACGTTTCTTATCTCGGAATCTCTGCCGATAACGGGGTCGAGCTTGTTCTGTCTTGCAAGACCTACCAGCTCCTGACCGTACTTTTTCAGTACATCATAAGTTTCCTCGGGGTTCTGGCTGGTTACTTTCGCACTGCCCCTTACCTGCTTGAGTGCCGCAAGGAAACCAGTCTTGTTTATGCCGAAAGTACGCAGTACCTCTGCAATCTCATTGTTGGCACATTCCATTATACCTAAGAATATATGCTCAACGGATACGAACTCATCGCCCATCTGCTTAGCCTGAGCTTCTGCCTCGGCAAGTGCGCGGTCAAGTTCGTTTGATATATACACCTGACCCTGTGCGCGTCCGCCCACAGTTACCTTCGGTATCTTATCAACAGCCCTGTCCAGTGCGCCGCGGAAAGCGTTGATATCCGTGCTCATCTGTGTGAGAAGCTGGGGTATCAGACCGTTATCATCAAGGCACAGTGCGCTCAGCAGATGTTCCTGTCCTATCGCCTGATTTGACTGCCTTGCCGCGATGTTCTGTGCGTCCTGTACAGCCTGCACCGATTTCTCGGTAAATTTCTGCATATTCATTGTTTGTCCTCCTTTATATAAAAACTTGAATTACGTGAATCTTACTCCGCGGGCTTCTGCCAGTATACCGTATCGGCACACGCCCTCTCGATGTCGTCCATATCGTCCGCGCCGAGCGAAAGGTCAAAGCCCTCGGATAAAGTTTTTCTTATGGCGGCAAGCCTTTCACAGACCCGCCCCTCATCTATGAATTCGGTAGTCTCATGCTCGTATTCCTGCCTTTTCTCGGGCAGTTTATCGGCATAATAACTCCCCATATCATGCAGTGATATGAGTATCTCGTCTATCTCTTTGATGACGTTTATCATGTCCTCACCGTTGTATGTTATGCTCTTGTTTTTATCATTTATCTGCATTGCTGTTCCCCGCTATATCACCGCCGTGACCGTTCTCACATAAGCCGCATATGCCGCTCCTATCTCCTCCGAACGGTCGCTGTTCTCCGTAAGACCGTCAAAATAGGTCTGTATACAGCTGTCCATCAGTCGGATATATCCTGCCACAGCACCCGCTATCTCCTTGTCGGAAAGATGTTCCGCTATTGGTGAATATAGATCCCTCGTGAACTTGCCGTTCTCCGTCTGCGCAGGCACTCCGTCGGGGAATACCTTCCTCAGATACTTGTTTTCAAGCTTCAGCCATAACTCAAAAAATCCGTCTGCTGCGGCGGTCAGCTGTTCGCTCTTAGTCCTGAAAGATACTTTCAGCCGCCCTACCTTGCCCTGCATATCACGGCTGAGTTCAAGGCTGTACCTCAGCGTGGGTCTGTACTTGTACCGTACAGGACTTTTTATGGCTATCATGCTGTCAGATGGCTGATCGATGAACAGGAACCGCGGATCCATCAGCTGTTCAATCTCGCTGAATATCTGCCGCATACGCATCTCGGGAGTCATAAGGCTGACCCTTTCGGCGAGAATCTGGTTTATCAGGTTCGATCGGCTGGTATTCATCGAATACGCCATGCGGTCTATGGCTTCCACCACTTCGTCTGCAAGTACCAGACTGTATACGCTTTTGTTCATCGGCTCACCCCTTTCATGATGCTCTTTAAACTGACTATATTATAGCACTGTTTTAATAACTTGTCAACGATATTATATAATTTTACATTCACTTTATTAGCCTGCACAATCGCTGAGGTGTTCTCTAGTTGTTCATTGTGCGTTATACATAAAATCTTTTCAAATCACACATATTTTTCATAAGCAACGGGAAATTTCCCGCCACGCCATACAGCAATTTCAATATCAAGTTACTAAAACTTCTGTACAAAAAACACAAAACCACTTGAAAAATGAATGAAAATATGGTATAATCAACTGTATAAAACATCATGGTTTCCATGCTGAAAGGGGGGCGCGGGCTGTGGTATTCAATGTTGATACAGGCATCAATGAACTTGATTTCAATAAACTTGTACATTTCGTCAAAAAGGGCTACGGCATCGACCTCGAAGGCAAGCAGTTCCTTGTGCAGTCCCGTCTTGCCAACTATATCGCCGACTGCGGATTCCGCAATTTCAGTGAGTACCTTGATGCGGTTTTCGATGATGCTTCGGGCAGAGAAGTTGCCAACCTTATAAACAAGCTGACGACCAACCACACCTACTTCATGCGTGAATCCGAGCATTTCGACCATTTCCGCGAGGTGTTTCTCCCCAAGGCTGAAAAAGCCGTTGAAGACCACGATCTGAGGATATGGTCAGCGGGCTGTTCCTACGGCAACGAGCCCTATAATCTTGCCATGTGCCTTGATGAGTATTTCGGTTTTGAAAGCTCAAAATGGGACTTGAAAATATTGGCAACCGACATTTCATTCAACGCACTAAGGCAGGCGGCAAGGGGCATCTATACTGAAACAGCTCTGGAAAATCTTCCCGAATTGTGGCGCGAAAAGTTCTTTGATAAGTCCTCCCACGGTCTTTATCAGGTCAAGGAACGCATACGCAAAAACGTGGTTTTCAAGTATCATAACCTTATGGACGAGATCGCTTTCAAGAAAAGCTTCGATCTGATAGTCTGTCGGAACGTTATGATATATTTTGACGATGAAACAAAATCCGATCTGTGCAAACGTTTCTACAACGCCACGGAAGAAGGCGGATATCTGTATATAGGTCACGCCGAATCCGCCCCAATTGATATGCCCTACACAAGGGAACAGCCTGCTGTTTACCGTAAAATAACGGAGGTGAGCAGCCTATGATCGTTTACCTGATATCCGATGATATTAAAATACATGAGCTGCTTGCAGGCGGCTTGAAAGAGCGTTTGCCGCTGGGTACTTCCATAGCCGCTTTCCCGCTGAGGAAAGCAAAAATGATGATAGCCCGCCAGAAACCCTCTGTGATAGTACTCGATATCGATGCAGGCGAGCAGTTCGATGCCGCCGCTTATATAAAGGAACTGGGTCCGAGATATTCAATACCCATAATCGTTGTTACCGCGAATAAAAGCCCTCAATCCTCACTTATCTCAGCAGGGGCGATAGATATCATACAACATAACAGCGGTGAAGCGGCTGACGAAAGGCTTTTACAGCGCGTCAGCACCAGTATAATAAGCTCCATGAGCATCATCAAGCCGCGTTTCTATCCCCAGAAGATAAGCGACACCGATAATGTCATAGTAATAGGCGGTTCAACAGGCAGTACAAATGCCCTTCCGGTGGTGCTGAAAGGTCTTCCCGCGGATTGTCCCCCCGTGGTGTGCGTTCTGCATATGCCCGAGGGTTATACCAAGCTTTATGCAACTCAGCTTGATGCCGCACTTCCTTTGAAAGTCACCGAAGCAGTATCGGGAACATATCTCAAGCGGGGCATGGTTATAATAGCCGCAGGCGGAAAGCATCTCAGAATATTCCGTGATAAGAAAGGCTATTTTGTCACAAGTGAAGAGGGCGTAAAGGTCAACGGACATTGTCCCTCGGTGGACGTTCTGTTCGATTCCGCGGCGTATGCGGCTAAAAAGAACGCCATAGGCGTTATCCTGACAGGCATGGGCAGTGACGGCGCAAAGGGTATGCTGGATATGCGCAAGCTCGGGGCATATAATATCGCTGAGTCCGAAAAAACAGCAGTGGTTTACGGTATGCCGAAAGTCGCCGCAGAGAACGGTGCCGCAAATATCAGCCTGCCCCTTGATGAGATAGCGGCGCACATTATCAACAAACTTGCGTCAAGCGAGATATTATCCCTTTAGCCCACGGCGTGCAATCGGGCTGACCCTATATAATAATAGTACAGCACATTTGGAGGTGCAGACATTGGAGGAGAGCTATAATAAATATCTGATTTTTACCGTTGATGACAAGACCTTTGGCATGGGTTTCTCTGATGTGCGGCTGATAGTCCCGGGGCAGTATGCAAGTCCCGTTCCCGACCTGCCCGATTATGTTGACGGCACTATCGTCAACGACGGCGTGACTATAACAGTCATAAATCTCAGAAGAAGATTCGGTTACCCCAGACGTATGAGAACTGACCGCGAATGTATTATCATCTGCGATACCGAGAAACGTCTTGGTCTGCTGTGTGATAATATCACAGGATTCGTTGAAAAAGGTCAGGAGGATATCCAGCCCCCACCCGATGTAAACGACGAGGTCAATCCCCGATTCATCAGCGGAACATTCCTGCATGAGGGCAAGCCCTGTTTCATCATCACCCCCGACTTAGTCATTCGTCCCGATGACGAAGAAAAATTCGCCGCCGTATCAGATGCGGCAAAAGACCAATAAAAATGGAAGGACAGATGCACCGCGGTACATCTGTCCTTAGCTTATTTATGGGGGTACGAATTATCAATCAAACAGTGCGGTTGAGAGATATCTCTCACCTGTATCGGGAAGCAGTGCAACGATAGTCTTGCCCTTGTATTCGGGACGCTTTGAAAGTTCAGCAGCTGCGAAAAGTGCCGCACCCGAAGAGATACCTACAAGGATACCCTCGGTCTTAGCGAACTTGTTGCCTGCTGCGAAAGCATCGTTGTTCTCAACTGCGAATACTTCGTCATAGATCTTTGTATCAAGTACATCGGGAACGAAGCCTGCGCCGATACCCTGTATCTTGTGTGCGCCCGACTTGCCCTGAGAAAGTACAGGTGAAGAAGCAGGTTCAACTGCGATCACCTTTACATTGGGGTTCTTGGATTTCAGATACTGACCAACGCCTGTGATAGTTCCGCCTGTGCCGATACCTGCGATGAATACATCAACATTTCCGTCAGTGTCGTCCCAGATCTCAGGACCTGTGGTAGCCAGATGAACAGCAGGGTTAGCAGGGTTTACGAACTGACCGAGTATAACGGAGTTCTCGATCTCCTTGTGGAGTTCCTCAGCCTTCTTGATAGAACCTGTCATGCCCTTTGAACCCTCTGTCAGTACGATCTCTGCGCCGTAAGCCTTCAGCAGGTTTCTTCTCTCAACGCTCATGGTCTCGGGCATTGTCAGTATAACCTTGTATCCCTTTGATACGCCTACTGCTGCCAGACCGATACCTGTGTTACCCGATGTAGGTTCGATGATGGTTGAACCCTCTTTCAGTGTGCCGTTCTTCTCTGCGTCCTCGATGAGGTTCAGTGCTACTCTGTCCTTAACGCTTCCTGCGGGGTTGAAGTATTCAAGCTTTGCGAGTATCTTGGATTCTGCGTTAACAGCCTTTGAAAATCTGTCAGCCTCCAGCAGAGGAGTCTTGCCTACGAGTTCACCAATGTTTTTGTAGATGTTTGCCATTATATATCTTCCTTTCATTACAATGATATTTTAAATTCGGATTTCCCGTTTCTGTGTACAAAGTATATCATATTAATCCTAGTATGTCAATAGGTTAAATAGTGTTTCTCTGTATCGTACAATCGACTGACCCAAATATATCGCTGATTATGCATATTGCACAACTTAACCAAATAAAAGCGGCGGTCACCGCTCTGTGACCGCCGCCTGTCTGCGTCCTTATGCTGCCGCTGAAGCGTCGCTTTCAGCGTACTTTTTGAATACATCTATCAGCTTGGGGAAGTACCAGTCGTACTCAGCTCTGTTGAGAAGTCCGAAGTTCTCGCCGTTGCCGATGCGTGCATAGTTATCCCACCATACACATGGTACATCATACTTAGCCGCTGCCGCAAGATAGTCCTCAAGGCAGTTAACACGCTCGTCGATGTTGTCCTTGTTCATCGAACCGAATTCACCCACGATAACGGGTATTCCGCGGCTTATGAAAAGCTCGTTGAGGTTCTCGAAAAGGTCGGGGATAGCCGTATCTGCGGGGTCGTACTTGTCTGTACCCTTGGTATCAAGTGCGAAAGAGTAAGGCAGATATGCGTGTACCGAGATTATCAGCTTGTCGCTGTCCTCGGGAAGTTCGATAGCCGAAAGATTGGTGTACATCGAAGATGCCGCATAGCCTGTTATCATCAGGCATCTGTCAGCGTTGTTGCCACCCGATGCCCTTACAGTCTCAACAAAGGCTTTTTCGTACTCGTTGATTATCTCTCTCGCCTCGGAAGTACCTGTCCACTCAGCACCTTCTCCGCGGAGTCTCGGTTCATTCAGTCCCTCGAAGATAAGGTGCTCATCATAGCCCTTGAAGCGGTCTGCTATCTGCGCCCATATCGCTTTCAGCTCCTCGATGTCGCCGTCCTTCTCGCTCTTCTTGGGCATATACCATTCCTCGTGATGAGTGTTGAGTATTACGAACATACCGTTGTCGATGCCGTAGTTCACTATCTCCTGAACTCTGTCCATCCATGCAGGGTCGATGGTGTAGTTGTCGTCTGTCAGATGATAGCCCCAGCTTACGGGAACACGCAGTACATTGAATCCTGCCTCGGGCAGCATATCTATCATGAACTTGTTTGTAGGTGTCTTGTTGGGCAGCCAGCTTGTCTCCGCTTCAAGACCCTCGGTAGTCGCGTCCATGGTGTTGCCCAGATTCCAGCCGTTTTTCATCTGTGCCACCAAGTCTTTAGCGGAAGTCACTGTCATGGGGTCATTGGTATGTGTCTGCGAAACAGGCACCTCACCGCTTTCCGAGCTGTCACCCTCTGCACCGCTTGTTTCTGCCGCGGACTTTGTATCCGCCTTTGACTTGTCGTCACTCTTGCTGCCGCCGCATGAAGCCATCACACCAACGCTCATAACTGCCGCAGTCAGCAGGGCTGCAATTCTTTTCAGTTTCATAAAAATATCCTCCTTTTACTGTTTTCATATCTTAGCTATCATAAGGCATCTGCCATGGTTTCGCCGTCGGGAACATTCAGCCTTATTTTCAGAATGTTCCACGTGGAACACTTGTTTTGTCACAGCCTTTCTGGAGGGAACATCGGCTTGACCCTGTCAGCGAAGAAAGCCCCAGCGTAATCCTCGGGACGGTTAAACTCAATCTCGCTGAGTATGCCCGCCAGACGTTCGCTTCTCACGGACAGGTGATGATTATCCGAGCCTGCTGTCATTCGGAAGCCGAACTGCTTTGCATACCACTCGGCACGCTCGTTGTAGACCTCTTTCGAGTTGCCGCTGTTGTAGACCTCAACGCCGTCCACCCACTTGGGCAGAAGCTTTATCTCGCGGAGATAGTCAGCCTCGCGGAAAGGGTGAGCGTGTATCAGCAGTGCGCCCTCGGCTTTGGCATCGTAGTAGAACTGATAGAAATCCCTGTCACAGTCACGGTGAGCCAGCAGCCAGCTCTTGTTAAGACCGTACACCAGTATATCAGCCCCCTGATAGGTATACTCTATCCCGAAGAATACTTTCAGCCCTATCCTGTCGCCCTCTGCCTTGGCGTTTTCATAGCCCTTGCAGTAGAGCATCACCTTCTCGTCCCATGAGATATCTCTCGGGACAGTGGTGTTGGAGTTGAAGAAGTGGTCGGTGATAAATATGCCGTCATAGCCCTCCGCCTTGTAGCGCCTTGCCTGCTCCGCGCCCGTTGCCGATGCGCAGGCAGAAGTCTCTGCTGTGTGGAGGTGTGTTTCGTACTTATACATTTCAGATTGCCTTTCTATGGTATGTCCTTGGATTTTGATATGTTGTTCATTACTCTCTCTCATGCTCATTTTCCATTTTATGGAAAACATACAGTGCCGCGGAAAGTATCGTCAGCCCGATGTATATACAAACCGATACCGCGCCTATCTTAGCTTCGCTCATCAGCTGGAGGTTCCACCAGAAGAAGAACAGCCCGTTTATCAGTTTCAGCCTGTCGGTGAACCGTACCAGTGCTTTGTGGTCTTTCTTCATTGCCTTTGCTGATATGACTTCCAGCACAGCCAGCAGACCTGCGCATACTGCGTAGGGTATTGTCAGCAGCCACTTGTTCAGGTAGGCATCGAAATTGGCAAAATATGCCATCCCGTGATACTGATCTATAACGTCGTCTTCGGGAAGTCTTTCCCATATGAATATCAGCAGTATAACGGACAGCCCTGTTAACAGCCATGCGGCTATCCTGCATGAACGGTGGAATGCCCCTGTGTCCTTTTTGGTATCGGAATTCGGCTTGTGTCTGGCAGCCGTGATTATCTCGGTGATGATGCCGATAAGACCCGCTGCAAATGCCGCACTCAGAAAAGCCAGGGATATATTCGTGTTCATGAAATGCTGCCTTGAAACGCAGAGCGACCAGTAGAGGAACATCAGATCGACAAATACCGTAATGATATCCACGGTCAGCAGTATCTCTGCCTTGATGATATTTTCGCCCTTTTCACTGACGTTGAGCCCTGTGTTCTTCTTTGCTATGAGGTGTCCTGCCACCGCCCCTATGACCAAAGCTATGCCGCCAATAAGATGGGGATAGAAGCCGTATATCTTAGAGGCGTACACATCGAACTTGCCGTCGCTGTCAAAGTGTATACCGGGTTCATCGGGGAGGCTTCCCCACTTTGTAAGGTAGTATACCAGACTTCCGCCAAGTATCAGAATGCACAGTATCATAAGTGTGCGGTGCAGCAGTATGACGGTTTTATTCATGCAGTCCTCCTTTCGGGGGAATATATCAGAAATCCACGCCGCGGGCTATCACCTCCATGCACATTCTGCCGTTATGGTAGGGGCACTTCCATGGACCGACCGTTTCCTCGCTTTCGCGGGGGACATGGTCGAAAGTGACTTCGGCGTACCATTCGCCGCCATCGCGGGGGTCTATGATATATTTCTTTATATTCTCCCATACGCTCTTGGCGGAGGCAAGGAACTTTTCTTCGCCGCTGTGCTGGTAGGCGTTTATGAAGCCTACAACGGCTTCTGCCTGAACCCACCACACGCGGGTCTTGTTGATAACGCCTTTGTCGCTTTCGTTGTTCAGTGCGCCGTCTTCAAGAGCGATATTCTGTATGTTGTGAGATATCTTCAAGCCCATCTCGGCGAACTGCTTTCTGAGTTCTTCGTCACCGAGAACGTCGCAAGCCCTGTCCATCAGCCATGTGGCTTCGATATCGTGTCCGTAGGAATGGACATTGCCGACTAAATTGAATGCGGTATCAAAGAAAACTTTCAGTGCATTGGTTTCGGGGGTATATACGATATCCCTCATCTGACCAAGCTGGAATTTCAGACGCTCGGCAACTTTCTCACTGCCGTCCGCCTTGTAGAGTTCGGTATAGGCTTCTATCAGGTGGAGTATTGCGTTCATGGTCTTGTCGGCTTTAAGTCCGTTTTCGCTGAGGGCTTCGTTATCCACAAGATTCCATTCTCTGTCAAAGGCTTCGCGGTAGCCGTACTCATCGAGGGTATTATTCTCGATATCCTCAAACAGCCTGTACGCCAGTGCGAGGGCAACCTTATCGCCGCTTGCCCTGTAATAGCTTGAAAGGGCATATATGGCAAAGGCGATATTGTAGGTGTGCTTCATGGTATCCGCAGGTCTGCCCTTATAGTCCATCATCCAGTAAACGCCGCCGTGTTCGTAGTCGATACAGTTATTTTTGATAAACTCATAGGCGTGTTTTGCATAGTCAAGAAGTTCATCGCCGCCGAGAGTCATATAGGCGTTGGAGTAGAACCAGAGTATCCTTGAATGGAGGATAACGCCTTTATCCGCCTGTTTATTAAGCTCCAGACCGTAGCTCAGATATCCGTAGAAACCGCCGTTCTCGTCATCACGCAGTTTGTTCCAGAATGGTATGATATGTTCTTCAAGCTCTTTTTTAACCTCATTTATCAGCATGATATCCGCTCCTTCATTTTCCCTAAAAACGATGGCTGTAATTTGTTAAACATTGACATATAGCAATATATTAAATATCTTTCACCATGATTATACAACAAATAAATGCTGATTTCAAGGGGATAACAAATTGTTTACTATTGTAAACGTTATCATTTTTTGGAAAAATTTTAGCGGGGTAAAAAACGTCCCGATGCACGTGCTGGAACATCGGGACGGACATTATTATGCTGTCGGGAAATCCTTTTCGACCTGAAGTTCCATTTCGGTTATGATGCTCTGGACTTCATCGTCGGTGTAGATGTCGCCGTCCCATATCTCATGGGCTTTAACTGCCTGCCAGACGAGCATAGCCATACCGCCTGCGGCTTTTTTGCCCTGTGCTCTTGCCTTTTTGATGAGCACGGTCTCGCGGGGGTTGTATATGACATCGAAAACTGCCTTGCTTGCGTTTATAACTTCATCGCTTACGGGACAGCCGTTTATCTTGGGGTACATACCCACGGGGCAGGCGTTCATCAGCAGGTCATAGCTGATGGAGGTATCTATCTCGGTATTCTTGACGATAGATACTTTGGCGTCGGACTTCATGGCGGTAATCTCCTTTACAGCCTGTTCTGCAAGGGGGATATCGCTTTCGAGAACGGCTACATAGAGTTCAGCCCCTGCGAGGGCGGCTTCGATAGCCATCATTCTGCCCACACCGCCGCAGCCTATCAGCAGTACCTTGCCGCCGAGGTCTGCGCCCATGGCGTTTATAGTAGCGAGGAAACCGTCGCAGTCGGTATTATAGCCTGTGTGGATGCCGTCTTTGTTATCGACGCAGTTCACCGAGTTATACCTTTTTGCAGAATCCGCCAGCTTATCGCAGTGGGAGATTATGCCTATCTTATGGGGTATGGTGATATTGAATCCTGCCAAGCTTTTGAGGTAGTCAGCATGAGGTGCGAGTTCCTCGGGGGGAAGTTCGATTATCTCATAGGTGAACTCTCTGTTTTTGAGTTCAAACAGTCTTTTGTGTATCGGCGGTGACATTGTATGTTTCAGGCTTTCGCCGAGTATAGCGTATTTTCTTTCCATGGGTATTACTCCTTTTGGTTTTAGGTAATTTATGCGGGTCAGAGTTCTATCTTGACAATTCTGTTGGTGTTTTCGTATCTGCGCAGTTTTACTCCTGCCATGTTGAACATCTTCTTCGATGCTCTTACACCGTCGGTGTCGGCATATTTGTCGTCACCGTATACTACTTCCTTTATCCCGCTCTGGATTATCGCTTTTGCACATTCGTTACAGGGGAACAGGGATACGTATATCCTTGCGTTTTTAAGGCTCCCTGTTGAACGGTTGAGTATTGCGTTGAGTTCAGCGTGGCATACGAAGGGGTACTTTGTTTCAAGAAAATCGCCCTCTCTGTTCCACGGCATATCGTCATCGCTGCAGCCTGTCGGCATACCGTTATAGCCTACCGACAGTATCTTGTTTTCTTCTGATACTATACAGGCACCCACCTGCGTGCTGGGGTCTTTGCTTCGGCGGGCTGAAAGATGTGCTATGCCCATGAAGTATTCGTCCCAGCTGAGATAATCCTGTCTTTTCATATTCTTCTCCTGTTAATTATTCAGCTGTCGTTGTTGACTCTGTTGCCGTCTGTAATTTCAGGGCTTCAAAAATAGCCTTAGTGCTCATGCCCTTCATATCTTCTTCCATATCTACCTCGTAAGCTTCGCCTGTGAGGAACAGACCGATCTCGTCGCCGACGCTCCATGTTTCGATACCGCCGAAGTCATACTCCTTATCGCCTGCGAGTACAGAGAATGTCAGGCGCATATAAAGCTGGTCTTCATATCTGCCGCAGTATTCAAGGAAGAAGCCGTAGGTAGCGTCATCGCCGAACTCGCCTATCTTCTGGATATCTTCCTTGCTGTTGAAGATAGAGGTCTCATCGAGGTTTGTCTTGATAGCTTCGGCACCCGGCTTAACGCTGTCGGTCAGCTTAGGCATGAGCTCTCTGATCTTAGCGCCGTCCTTAGCTTCCATAGCATCGTTGAGCTGATCGTTGATATCAGTATCGCCCAGCTGTTCCAGCAGACCTATAACATCATCGACAACTGCATACTTTGTGCTCTGTTTTGTGTCTACGAGTTCCTGCTGGAATTCTTCACTGGAATGATCGTTGTCATACTTAAACACAAGATCGCACAGTTCAGCTGCGGGTTCATTGAGGATACCGAAATTCATGGTATCGAGAAATGCCTGTGTATCCTTATCCTCGGCAGCCTTATACTGCTTGAAGATGGCATCGATAGCTTTCTGTACCTCTTCATCGGTAGGTCTGTCCTCGAGGTTGTTCTCATCTATATAGATGATATTATTGTTTATCAGCTTCATGGTAACGTCAGCTGTCTGGTACATATTATCGGTATTGACTTCGGGTCCTGCGTTTTCAGCAGTGCCTGCATCGGTGGTAGTTTCGTCGGGATCGGATTTTTCAGCTGCAGGTTCGTCAGCAGTTTCATCGGCAGTGGTCTGCTTGTCAGCGCCTGCTGATTTTGAAGCCTTTGAAGAAGTATCCTTATCGTCCTTTTTGTCGCCACAGGCAGCAAGACCTGCGCACATCACCAGTGCGAGTGCTGCTGCCAGTATTTTTTTTGTCATTAATATTCCTCCTTGTTGGTGGTCGGTTTTCAGTTATTCTTCTACAGGATAATGTCCGGAAACTCCGTCTGTTGAGGTATATACTGCTGTTTCGATAAAGTCTTTTTCCTTATCATAACCTGAGATAGATGCTTTGCCGTCGGTGTAGCCGGATTCGTGCATTTCGTTATACACATATTTATCGCCCTCAGCCTTCGGCTCATCGCCTGCAAGGTCAAGACCTTCGCTTGAATTACACATGGGAAAATCGCTTTCAAGCTTTTTCTTGATATCTTCGCCGGCTTCATATAGGTCTGCACAGTACTCAGCCATGATAGTGTACACACAGTATGCGGCATCGTTCGTATCATTCAGAGCTTTATCTCCCTTGATTTTCTGTTTTACTTCGTCAACGGTCATTCCCGCGAATTCGTTGTTGCCGTGTTCTGCGGAAAAGATCGTTACGCCTGAGGAACCGTCTATATACCATGCTTCGATAGTTCCAAGCTTGAACATATCATTTCCGTTGAGTAATGTCATATCAAAGTTGATATACATATCATCTTCTTCGCGCACGAATTGCTGAAGATCGATATATGCGATGGTATCGCCGTTCAATCCGTCCATGGGGGCTAAGTTTTTCCTGTCTTTCCAGAGGGGAGTGTTATCGATATTTAAGCCGTCAAGGGCGAGATTCATTCTCTTTTTAAAATCTTCCAAATCTGTACTGTCATCAATACCATTTGCTGTATCTTCAAAGTCAGACCAGAAATAAAGCATATAACCCCAACGGTACATTGCCATATCTTTAACAGATACCTCATCAACATTGGGGTCGATATGCCTTACGGCGATCATTTCACTGAAGGGTTCGACCACCTTATCGAAAGCTAACATCTGCGTATATTTTTTGCTGTCATTCTTCTGAGCCGTGATGTACTGTTTAACAGCCAGCTCGGCGAAAGTGAGAAGCTCGTCATTGGTGGGGGTGTCTGTGCTGTAGGTATAAACATCATTGATGAAAATATTATCCTTATTCAGCTCGACGGTGAGATCCTCTGTCGAGCAGTCATACTCTTCGTTGGTAGTATCTGTGTCGTCTGACGCGGTGGTTGTCTTATCCGCAGCGGAACTGCTGTCTTTTTTTTCACTTGCTTTTTCGCAGGAAGCAAGACCTGCGCACATAGTCAGTGCGAGGGCAGCTGCCAGTATTTTTTTGGTCATAAATAATTCTCCTGAATATTAATGTTGATCCTCAATGTTATCGGGATATTTGGTTACTGTTCCGTCTGCCGATGTGTATATCACATATTCGGGTAAGCCTTTTTCTTCGTTGAAAGGTCCGAAAGAGACTGTGCCATTGTCTTTGCCGTCGACGGTTATAATAGAGTATATCCAATTATCACCATCAGCTTCAGGTTCATTTCCGCTGAGATCAAGTCCTGTTGATGAACTGGACTGTGGGAAATCTGTTTCGAGAGCTTTCTTTACGTCTTCACCATTCGTTTTTTGGGGGGATAAATAGTCAGACACGAAATCGTATATAGTTTTGGCTGTGGACGCATTGTTTTCGTCCGTTATGCACTGATCTACCTCTTCGGCTGTCATGCCTACAAATTCATTGACCTTACACTCTGCATCGCCGACCGATACACCTATATCACTGTCGATACGCCATGCATCGATAGTTGTTAGTGAAGTTCTGTACTCACCATTTATCACGTCTATATCGAAATACATCTCCATAGCATTGTCTTCGCGTTGGAAATCGTTCAGAGAAATACGCACAATGGTCTTATCATTTATATCGCCCAGAGGGTGCAGAGAATCTTTTTGCGTCCAGATTGATGAATCCAGTGTATCGGGATCAAAGTTCTCATAAGCTTGCTTTAACAGCTTTTTACATTCATCGACAGAAGATCTTGCGGCTATTTCCATATCCATGAGCTTTTCTTCACCGGCAGAAATCTTCAACATGAGTTCCCATAAGAACGCTATACCGTGCTCGACCTCGTTACGGCTGTTATCTACGAAACAGCTTATATACATAGAGTCCGCCATCGCATCGAGGACTTTTTCAAAATTGAATGTCTGCTTGAATTTTTCAGCATCGCCCGATTGTGCTGCGCTGTACTGTTCCAAAGCAAGTTCGGCTAACATGAGTGTTTCTTCTGTGGTGGGCTGGTTAGTATCACCGTCAGAAAAACCATTATATACTATATTTTCAGATTTAAGATTGCTGAGCATTTTTATCCTACCATTATCTTCCACATTATTTGTACCGGTTTCATTTGCGGAGTTTGAAGTTTTGTCTTTAATGCCTTTGCTGACAATTCCGCAGCCTGCGATACCTGCGCACATTGTAAGTGCAAGCATAGCGGCTATGAACCTTTTTGCCATTTGCTGTTCCCCTTTTAAATAGTGTTTCGCTACCATATTATAGCACATCACCGCGTTAAAATCAAGGCTTTTAACCATAAACTCGACTTTTTGACACTATTTTCTCACATTGCGGGAGAGGGAGAAAAAAATCAGCCCGCGGACAGGGGTGAGATAAATGACCACCGCCCTGTCCGCGGGCTGTACTATTATTTCTGTTTTTTGAAAACGAAAAGTTTGCTGATGATGTAGTTGAGAATTATCGTTACGACGGATACTATGACCTTAGCGATGATATCGTTCATGTTCAGGTTTTCGACGCAGAGGTTAAGCAGGAGATTCTCTATCAGCAGGGTGAGAAGTCTTCCGCCGTAGAATGACAGACATTCGGTGACTATGCCTTTTGAAGTGTGTGCCTTGTTTTCAAACACCCATATCCTGTTGGTGATGTATGCGAATGTTACGGCGCATATCCAGGATATGACATTAGCTACCTGAGTTGTAGTATCTATATTTATGCTGCCGATCTTGATGTCTTCAAAGCTCATGGTCTTTGAGGGCAGTATAAAGAATATAAGTCCGACTATTGTGGTGAGTCCGCCGAAAAACAGATACAGCAGTATCTCCTTGTTCTTTTTATAGAAGGGTTCAAAGGTCTTGAGGAAGCCCCAGCCCATTATGCGGTCGAAAATATCTTTCTTTTCGGTTTTTTCCATTTATACCATACCTTTCAGATTTTTATGACCGGATAATTATACCATATTATTCGTGAAAAGTAAAGACCTGCCCTCGCGCCCTCGCGCGGGTTCGCAATTCCCTCACCTTATAGATAGTGCAAAAGATTACTTTTGTCTGGTTCGGGGGCTTAATGAGAGAAAAAGATGGCGGGGAGTGAAATACTGGGTGTGAGGTAGCTGATATTGTACAGCTTTTGAAACTTATAAATAATAATAAAATAATATTTTTAATAAATTTATAATTGATGTCGCTTGGTTAAATATATACAAATCATGACATCAAATATGCAAGAAAGTTACAAATTTACAGTGCATTCAAAAAATTTCCCGTGAAAATATTGACATCGAAAATTTCTTGTGCTATAGTAATTTGTAGTTACAGATAAATTTTATCAATATTAATCATAAATTACTGTATATTTTTTACAGTAAAATTATGCCAAAATTCAGAAAAAGGAGGGTGGCATGATATGGATAAGAGAAAAAATCAAAAGCGAATATCGTCTTTGATCATGACAGCGCTTATCGTTGTACAGAATTTTTCATATATGCCATTCATGGTAGTGACGGCAGCGAGATCTGCAAAGATAACTGATCAGACGGTGGATTTCCCATCGGCGGAAGATGCGGAAGTATCGGCGATACTTCATCATACAGATCAGTTGGTGGATAACGGTGACGGTACATTCACGTTCACTTCTGAGATAACTTCTTCATATTCATACCACGATCAGAGCGGCAGCAGATTGAAATTTCAGGACGGCGAATATGTGTTTGAAAAGGCAGGCACTTATCTGATAGAACTCTGGGGCGGTGACGGCGGCAACGGCAGTTCGTTCTTCCCACTGAGTTTTAAGGCAGGTGCAGGCGGAAAAG
The DNA here is from genome assembly GCF_024692365.1 of Ruminococcus sp. Classification (GTDB taxonomy): domain Bacteria; phylum Bacillota; class Clostridia; order Oscillospirales; family Ruminococcaceae; genus Hominimerdicola. The sequence goes on from NZ_JAILMR010000056.1 coordinate 16,585, forward strand.
GCGGTTTCGTTTACGGATTGCTGACAGTCGAAGAAAAAGATATAGGAAAGAAGCTTTCCTATGAGATAGGCAGTAAAGGTCTTAGTGAGACCCGCAGCATAACAGGCGGCGGTACAAACGGTGACGGCGGCGGTGCAGGTGACATCGCAGTATTCTCGGTCGGCGCAGGCGGAGGATATTCGGCTGTATATCTGCTGGAAGCTGATGAATCAATAAATGACATAAAGAGAAACGATCCTTCAAAGGTGCTTATGATAGCAGGCGGCGGAGGCGGTGGCGGCGCAGGTGCTGCACTGCACACACTTCCCGGATTGTTTGGCGGTGAAGGCAAAGCCAACGGCGGCAAGGGCGGAACGTTCAAGAGCAGCCTTTCGGGAAAAGCCGATATAGCACCGAATTTTACGGAAGATAGCAATACCTATGGTGCATATATCGGTACATACTACGCGGGCGAGAACGGTCAGACTTCGGGCACCAAGGGTGCTTATGTGGGCAAGGGCGGAACTGACAGACCTGGTGAGATAGTAAAGAGCTTTATAGGATTTCTTAAAGCTTCATCTTACCCGAATGACTGGCAGCAGACCTATCACGATGACCTCAAGCGCGGTATCGGCGGTGCAAGTAACTTCCGCGGAGGCGGAGGCGGAGCAGGTTTTGCAGGCGGCAGCGGCGGTATGCAGAACGAACCTCTTGATGCACGAAATGTCGGCGGTGGTGGAGGCGGTTCCTCTTATATAGGAAATATCGCTAACTTCATACCCGGCAATTCGTCAGCATTTGAAGTAAACGATATCTTCTTCGTAGACGAAGATAAAAACACCAACTACGAAACAGGCGGTGCGGTAGTTATAAGATATCTGCCGAATGAAAGCACCGACTATGATTATCTTAACAGCATAAAAGTCAGCGGTGAGGTATCGAAGTATTTCGATATAGTCGGAGCGGAGACGAGCACATTCTCGAAGACGGGTTCTGTTGCACCTGTTTCAAGCGGACTTTCACAGGGTCAGGCAAATGACAAGCTGACTTTGACACTGAGGGTAAGACCAAAGGCAGGATTCTTTGGCGGACTTAATGTTCCGATATTTGCAAATGACAAACTTGATGTTGTCAGCAGCAGTGACAGTGAAAAGACCTGCGTGATAGACTTTGCAGATAAACCCGAAGTAACGCACGTTAATGTGCCTTACAGCTTATCGATAAAGACGCTGAGTACCACAGCCCATGAGGGCGATGAGATAACGAAAGCCGAGCTTTACACAGGTGATAAGACATACGCGGCAAACGACCCGATGATGGATTTTATCTCGGACATAAGCTACACGATAGAGGGCGTAAATGCTGACAGTTACAGCTATCCCATATATCAGGCTGATGTTGAAGCTAAGAACAAGGCATTTGTTATATCGGCAGTGATAACGCCTAAGAGCGGGCTGGAAGCGGCTACGGTCGGCGATGCGGGTTCGGCTGTGATAAACAAGACGGCTTATGTGCAGTGTCTGGATAGCAGTATGTTCCCGATCGATGGCTTTATGGCAAAGGTTGAAAAGTCGCTTTCTTATAACGAAACAGATGGTACTTATGATTTGACAGTTAACTCGAAAATTGAGAGCGGTAGCGACACAACCAAGACATTTAGTATCAATGAGGCTGTTTCGAGTGTACAGGTGCTTGATCTTGTTTTGAATGGTTCTGTTAATAAAAATGATACGTATATTTCAATTGCTCCAAATGGAGCAAATAACAAGTATTCTGGAACACTTCAGCCTGGTATCTATTATGTTGAGGTATGGGGCGGAGATGGTGGAGCTGGTGTTAATCATAATGATATAACAAATCAAAGTGGAGTAGGCAGTAATAATTATGGCGGATATGGTGGAAAAGGTGGATATATCAATGGCTATGTATTTTTGGACAGCCAGCAGGCACTGGATATAACATTAGGCTTTAGAGGAGCTGTTGGCACTTTAAAAGATAGCGATAGTACTGGTGGAAAAGGCGGCAAAGCCACCTATGTAAATATAGGAACTTCAAATGATACAAAGACCTTTATTGCAGGTGGTGGTGGTGGTGGTTCCAGATATTTAAATTATGGCAATATAATGGATCAAAATGACCATATGGGCTATTCGGGAAACGATGGACGAAGCAACTCCGGACAATCAGTTTATCGTGGAAAGCCTTCTGATAGTTCGGGATATGGAACCACAAGAACAGACGGATATTACGCTTCGGGGACTTATGATGGGGCAAATGGTCTGAGCTTTTCCGGTACTACAATTTCAAATTTTAATGCCAATAACCTCGAAAGTTATTTTGCAAAAGGAGGAGATAGTACAACCAGTGGCGACGTAAAAGATCTATCTGGACTTGGAAATCTTGCTGAAAGATTATTTATAAAATCTGGTAATAATGATATTTCACTTGCCTATTTGAACAACACAACAATTGATCTTGATCGTGGATATTATGAGTATGTCTATGAACAAGGCACAGGTTTTTGGGGATCTCAACATTATGTCAGCCAGTGGTCAAATAAAAATTCAGATACACAATACTATAATGCTGATGATGGGTTTAAGCGTGTGACAACATATCAAGGTACAACCAAATCGGCTGACGAGATAAAGAATGTAGGCGCTGTAAGAATCACAAGGCTTGGCGTTTACGGCGGTTCTATTTACAATGGCACTGCTACTCCCAATGAAACAGCCGAAGATGTTGTAGCAAAAATAAAAGCAGATTATGTTAATGAAAGTTGCTATACAGATTTTACTATCAATAGTGAGTTTACAAAGTATTTCGATCTGCAATCTGATTCAAGCTACTCTATCACTAACAACACTGAAACACAGACAGGGACACATACATTTGCACTTTCAGCTGCTAATGTTCAGTCGATTGCAACGATACCCGATGACACGGATTCGAGTTCTTTGCCGGGCTACACGTTGGTCACGCATAACTACAAGTACGGACTAAGCGGCACTGATTCGGTAACGTTCAGGTTAAAACCCAAAGACGGTTTCTTAGGCGGTAATGATGTTCCGCTGCTTGAATCAGCAACGATAACACATCAAAATACGACTCCTGAAACGAACGATGATACAAAGCCTATCCCCACGGTAGATGACCCAACGGTTGACTATGCGAATGTCAGGTTAGATAGTGATGCGCTCGGAGAAGATCTGATAAGTTCAGAGCCTGTGTTCGTGCGATACGGAGAACAGCTTTGGACATCGGGTCTGGATTTCGACGATGTTTATCCCGAATACACGGGTGATGATGCTTGGAAGGCTGAATATGCGGGATTTGATGAAATCACATATGAACCTGCGCTTGATACGGTCATAACGAGTGATACAGACCTTTTCGCAACTGCCGGAATAGCATCGAAAAAATCAAAGGCAAGTGCGGAAGCAACGGTCATCGCTCCTGTGGATAAGGCGGAAAGGGTTTACAAAGTTCCGATACGTGTAAGCTATCCCGTTGAAAACAGCGTTGAGCATACCTCGGCTGAATACAAGGTCATCAAGGCTGGAGAAACGGAAGATACAGAAGAAACGTTATCAACTCCTGCATACTTCCCGACAGCTAGCGATCAGACTGCACTGGTGGTAACTCTTACATCGGCAAAGGGATATGATCTTCCTTACATACCGGGTGAATCCCCTGCGGAAGAAGCTGAAAATCCCGAAAGAGTTGTACACATAACAGGTATGACAGATGAATCTCTCGCAGATATGGTTAAGAAAGACGGCGAGCTGATAATAACCATACCCGTGAACGCAGTGAATGCTCCTGTTGAGATCACAGGCAAAGCTTTCAGGCAAGTGCATTATGTCAAGTTCATGTACCAGAGATATGATCCGCTTACAAAGCAGACCACAATGGTTCAGAGCAAGGAGAAAGACAGCGACTACGCTTTCTATAACGGTGACCTGTTAGATGACATATCATTCCCGTTCTATCCTGATCCCGATGAGTGTCCCGAAGGATATGACACAAATAATTACTGGGACTGGACTATCGAGAAGACTGACGGTCATTACTACATGGGTCAGGAAGACATAATAATTGTCGGAACGTACAAGCCTATTACTTACAGGCTGCTGATAAACTACATCGACAAAAACACAGGAGATGCTTTGGAAGAATCTTATCTTTCACCCGAAAGATCGAATTACATCGAGGGTAAAGATGGTAAGGCGGATTTCTATGATATCGCTCTCACAAAGGGCGCTGAGTATTCGGTGATATCGCCTGTGTTAGATGGCTACGTAACAGATAAGCCTGTTATTTCGGGCAAGGTTACAGACGATGTTATTGCAGGTATGTCAGATTTCGAGTACGATGGAAAAACCTATCATGGTCTGGTGGTAAATGTTGAGTACGAACTGAACGATGCTGATGTGCTGGTACACTTCATAAGCTGCGATGTAAAAGGCGTCCCCGATGGCATCAACGAGATCAATATGATCGCGCATAACTCGGGTGAAGGCATTGATTATGATCTGACAGATGATATAAGTAGTAAGCTTGGTACTGACAACGAGATCATAAGAATAACAAAGCTTACAAACAGCAGTGAAGTGATAGTCGATGAAGTCACAGGCACTGCGGGTGCTTCGGCAGAAACATATTTTGTATACTACCGCAGCAAGCCCGGTAGAGTTACTGTACAGTTCAAGGACAGAGATACAGGCGAAGTCCTAGCAGATGAAAAGATCTGCGAGATAGGCAGAGAATACGGCTGCAACGTTAAAGATGATGCCTATGTTTATGATTCTCTGCCGAGAGCTGTAAAGAAAAACATGAGACTTATCGGCTGGGAAACAGCTGACGGTCAGACTATCGAAGATGATACTATTGTTCAAGGCACTGACGGCTCGATAATAGAGCTGTTTGCAAAGTGGGCGTCATCGAAGGTGACGATCACTGTAGAATATCGATATGCGAACAACATCAGTGATGAAGCAAAACGCGGTATTAAACCATTTGATGATGAAGAAAACCTGGTCGAGTACGGTATGAGCTACTCATTTGATACGCGTGTTTCGCATACGATCGAGCATTACAAGGCGGATCCCGAGATCGTAAAGGGCTATGCACTTGAGAACAAGACCGAGAAGGTATTCTACGTGGACTATCCCGATGAAAACCCAAGATTCGCCATAACGGTGAATGTTTACAGCGAGAGCTATGAAGAAAATACCGAAGGCGCACCGTTGCTGAGCGGAGGAACGTTCGCACTGTATACCGCAGACGATCAGCTTGTGGGAGAACAGGAGAACACGAACGGTACGATTACCTGGGACAATGTCGCATACGATATAAGCGCAGAAAAGTCCTACGTGGTGAAATGTATCAAAGCTCCAACAGGTTATGGAAAGGCTCAGATAACTTTCGCACCCGGTGAAGAGAACAAGGATATGTTCCTTGGGAAAGCTCCCGTAGAACTGCCCTACGCCGGCAGTACCCCGATGACAGGCTACACTGTTGTCGGAGCATCAACAATGTTACTTGCTGTTTTCCTGCTGTTCGTACATATGCGCAGTAAAACAGAGGAAGAAAAAACCAAAAAAACTAATTAATAGGAGGGTCTAACTATGAAAAAAATGTACAAACGAACAACCGCAATCGCAGCCACAGCTCTTATGCTGGCACAGTTGGTGCCTTACAGTGTTTTTGCAGAACCAGGACAGGCTGTGAATAATAACAAAAACTCGCTGATTATTTGCCCGTATATTGTAAGTGAAACTACATACCAGAATTTAAATTCAAGTAACGCAGCTCCTACCGGTACAGATGCTGATGAAGATCAGGCAATTCATAATGGTACCAAATATACTGGTACTACTCCTATGACGTTCTCTGTTGTTAAAGTAAATGAAAATGGTTCGCCTGTGTCAGGAACTGAAGCATACTCAGAAACTGCAACACAAGAAATAGCGTTGGCTAATATACCTGATGGTTACTATAAGATAACACCGAATAATACCACAACAGAGAAAGCTGATGGAACAAACTTCAAAGGTGCAGAGTCTTTCTATATTGAACTTCCCACAAGTGCAAGCGGTAATATCAATCGCAATGTATATATTTATCCTAAGCTGACAGATAACAAAGATACTACTGGTAACACTTATGATCCTGAGCAAAAGGTTGATCCTAGTGACCCAGATCATACACCTAACAAGCACTCGCTCAAGCTCAAGAAAACACTGAGTTCAGGTGAGTGGAGCGAAACTACGCCTGCTGTATTCGATATCTACTATAAGGATGATTTAGGCAACTGGGTAGATGCAGGTGATTTCCAGACTGATGCTTATGGCGTGATACAGGTAGATGGTCTGCCGCTCGGAACTTATTACGCAGTTGAGCGAGAGGCTCCCGAGGGTTATCTGCTTGACCAGACACCTATCGAGTTCAATCTTGATGGTTCGGGTGATATCTCCAAGCAGGTTAAGGAATTTAAAAACGACAAAAAGCTGACTTCTAATAAGGTTATAGATGTTGATGGTCAGGGTAAAAACTATAACTGGACTATCACAACAGATATACCCAGCAAGGCAGATAAACTGATTAGCTACAGGGTTACAGATACCTATACAGCTACATTGACTGATGTAGCTATCGTAAGTGTATATGCAGGTTCAACTCTGTTGACTGAGGGCACAGATTATGAAGTTATTAACGGCACAAATGATAAGACGATAAAAATAATTGATTTTACAAATCTTATCGAAAAAACTCAGCTGACTATAAACGTAACATCTAAGATTGGCTCCGGTTATTCAACAGGTAATATTACAAATGAAGCTTCGCTGAAATATCAGTATGCTTACACTCCGACTGATGTTGATAATGATGGTATCATTGATGATATTCCCAGTATACCAGAACCCGTTATTTATGATCCTGAAAATCCAAATCCCGGAGTACCTACACCTACACCTATAGATACAGACGCAGCAAGTGATTCATTCACACCTGCAACAATCAGAATCTCCAACGTTGATGATAATGGAGTAGAGCTGTCTGACGGTGCTTACTTTGTTTCCGGATGCAGTTATCATTATGATATAGAAAATGATAATGATGGTGATTTTAATATCGTTACACTTTCAAACCTTGCACCCGGTCATTACTCTATTGATCAGAGAGCTACAAAGGATGGTTACTATATTGATAGAGAAAGCCCTAAGTTCATCTATATCGATAAGGACGGTAATGTATTTTTGACAAATTCAGAAACTGCAACAGAAGGTACACTGTTAACAAGTTCTAATAATACCATCGTATTCCATAACCACAAGACCGCTCCCGGTTTTGAGCTGCCTTTCACAGGTACAACTGCAACAATCGTATTCACAATAGCAGGTATCGGCGTTATGGGCGGAGCACTGTTCTTCTTCATATTCTTCAAGAAGAGAGACAAGGACGAAGAAGAAAATGAAAATGCTTGATCTGATGTGTGAACGATCTTTCGGAAACTGTTAAGACCCTCCGATACTCACAGATGATCTGAGCTGATAAAAAGTGCCGCTTGCTTTGCGGGCGGCACTGCCTATGTAAGGAGGACAAGCTGTTGACTAAAAAGAAAAAGAAGAAAAAACGTCTTACTACGATACTGCTACTGCTGCTGTTCCTTATAGGTCTGGGATTGTTCCTTTATCCCTTCATCAGCAAGATCATCATAAGCAAACAGGTAGAGGAGAACATTCAGGAGTACAAAGACGATCTGACGAGGATAATCAAAGAAGCCGAAGAAAACGGCGATGTTGATTTTGGTGATGATGTACCTCGTGATGAAAACGGAGATCCTGCACCCTATGAAAAGGTACGCTATGAGGACGAATCTGAGGATAATCAGCCATACCTCAACGATCTGTACCAGTATATGCGCAGGCGTAACAGGGAATTATTTGAATCGGGGCAGAGCCAGCTGGATTCGCCCACGGCATACAAGTATCCCGAGTTTGATCTGCATGATTTTGGTGTCAAAACAGAGAGTATAGGTCTGCTTCAGGTCGAGAAGCTGAATCTTAAACTACCGCTGTTCCTTGGCGCGAATGATGCGAACCTGACTGCGGGCTGCGGACATCTCACCTACACCTCGTACCCCATTGGCAATGTTAACACGAACTGTGTTATAGCCGTTCACCGCGGACTTGGCGGATCGGATTTCCTACGCCATGTTGAAAAGCTGGAAAACGGTGATGTCATCAAGCTCCAGAACTACTGGTACACTATGGAGTACCGTGTGGTAAGCACGAAGATAGTCGAACCCGACGCAGTAGATTCAATACTGATACGCCCGGGAAAAGACACTCTGACGCTGTACACCTGTCATCCCTACGGCATTAACAGCCAGCGGTATTTGGTATACTGCGAGCGAGTGACATCGAAATAATTATGATTACGGAAGAACGCTGTTCTCGTTGTGCGAACGGCGTTCTTTTTATGACTTTCGTTGTATGTCCGGTCGGTATTTGTCGTGTAAATGTGGGATCTGACGTAATGTCTTAGATCTGTGAATATCTGTGTCGCATAACGCGAAAATATTCGGAATAGCAATATTTTTGCTTATTTTATAGTGCAAATTGTCTAATATAATCGGAAATTTCGTGGCGATTTTAATAAAAACCTATTGCATTTTAAGTTTAACTGTGTTAAGATATTTATGCAAACAAAAATTGACTGCCCGGGAACGTCAAGCATACTTTTTTCAGCTACGGAGGTATTATTTTATGAACAACAAGATCAAGATACTTATAGGTGACGATTCCGCGCAGTACGGTGTGTTTTGTGCCGCAAACCTGAGAAATTCGGGGTTCTTTGTGATAACCCGCCAGAAAGACGGCATGGTGATATTCGATGCGGTGAAAAACGAATTGCCCGATGTTGTCATCGTTGACGCCGTGATGCCTGGGATAGACGCCATCGAGCTTATACGCAGGTCGGAAAAGCTTGATAAAAAGCCCCTTTACATAGTGACCAGCGCTTATGAGAACAGCTTCATCGAAAATCAGGTGATGAATGCGGGGGCATCGTACTTTATGCTGAAGCCCTTTGACGTGAAAGTACTTGGGGAGCGAATCAAGGCTATGCTTGATATCGACACGGATATATCCTCAGAGCACAGGATAAGTGGGGTGCGGCAGAGTCCTGCAAATCTGGAGATAATAGTTACTGATATAATCCATCAGATAGGCGTGCCTGCGCATATCAAGGGGTATCACTATCTGCGTGAGGCTATAATATGTTCGGTGAATGACAAGGAGATGCTGGAAAGCGTGACGAAGATGCTGTATCCTTCTGTTGCCAAGAAATTTGCGACTACTGCTTCCCGCGTGGAAAGGGCTATTCGCCATGCCATAGAGATAGCGTGGGACAGGGGTGATATCGATACGCTGAACAGCTTTTTCGGATACACCATAAACACGGGCAAGGGCAAGCCCACAAACAGCGAGTTCATCGCGCTGATAACGGATAAGATATCGTTGAAATTCAGGGCGGCTGTTTCGGCGTGAGTCCTGACGCCGGACGGGCGGTCACGTTAAGGAATATGCTGTTGGACGAAGAATGGCACTCGGTATCCGTTGAAGCTGCAAAAGCATGAAAATCAAGCAGCGGGGTCTCGGCGCGGAGGGAGATGGGACTGTGTCATCATTATAATAATACCCCCGGTAAAATGCGAAAATCGTAAAACACGCACGGTTCACAAAAAGTTTACATAAAAATTCAAAGACCCCCTTGACGAAATGTCGGGGGTCTGTTATAATATATAAGCATTCGTATTCTAAAGACAGTCGGCACAAAGGTAAGACCGACCGAGGAAAAGAAAGCATCGTCAATAATGACTATGTATTCTCTTTGTCTTTGGATAAAGGGGATTTTTTCTTTTAGATTACGCTTTGCGAGAAAACTGCAAAGAGGTGAATTTAAAACATGCCAAGTGAGAAGACTTTACTTGCTAAGCAGGAAAAGGTCAATGAGCTGACCGAACTGATCAAGAACTCCGCAGCAGGCGTTCTGGTAAGCTACGAGGGTATCACCGTTGAGGAGGATACAAAGCTCAGAAAGGAAATGAGAGAGGCTGGCGTTAAGTACTTCGTTGAGAAGAACACAATGCTGAGATTTGCATTCAAGAACGCAGGTCTGGACGATATCACAAACGTACTCGAGGGTACAACTGCTATCGCTATTTCCAATGATGATCAGACTGCTCCCGCAAGAATCCTCGGTAAGTTCGTCGAGGACACTAAGAACGAGAAGTTCAAGCTGAAAGCAGGTTACATCGGTAGTGAGGTATACGACGAGGCTGGCGTTACTGCTCTGTCCAAGATACCTTCCAAGGATACTCTGCTTGCTATGCTGGTCGGCTCCCTCCAGGGTCCGATGCAGAAGCTGGCTGCTACCCTTCAGGCTCTTGCCGACAAGGAAGGCGGCGACGCTGCATAATCTGTGCAGCTTAAAGCTAAGGCGGACAGCTTAAAGTTCCGCACATCTAAAATATTTTATAAAGGAGATTTTAATCATGGCTTCTGAGAAGATTATGAATTTTGTAGAAGAAATCAAGACTATGTCTGTTCTTGAGCTGAAAGAGCTCGTTGACGCTATCCAGGAGGAGTTCGGTGTAACTGCAGTTGTAGCAGCAGCAGGCCCCGCAGCAGGCGGCGCAGCAGCTGAGGCTGAGAAGACTGAGTTCGACGTTGTACTCGCTTCCTTCGGCGACAACAAGATGGCAGTTATCAAGGCTGTTAAGGAGATCACAGGTCTGGGCCTGAAGGAGGCTAAGGCTCTGGTTGAGGAAGCTCCT
>NZ_JAILMR010000093.1 GCF_024692365.1 Ruminococcus sp.
TCGTTATGTTCCTCTCAATAAAACAGCACTTGATGCTTTAGTAAAGATACACGCTATAATGGGTGATAATGATAGGATAGTTGCCACGGAGAATGGTCTGTTAGTTGATCCAAGTGCTATTCATCGCACTATGTCGCGTATCCTTAAAAACTGCGGAATTAACGGGAAGAAAGACATTGTTCATGCTTTACGCCATACATTCGCAACGCTGCTTCTCAGACAAGGAACTGATATTAAGGTCGTTTCCGAGATCCTAGGGCATTCTGACATTTCGATAACGATGAAGTTCTATTATCATGTTATAGAGGAACAGAAAAAGACTGCGATGACTAAGCTTGATGAGATTTATTAATATGTGACAATAGACACGGATTAATTGATCAGGAGACAAGAAAATATTCTATATACACTGAGCTCTGAATCCTTTTGAAAAAACTGTTACTAATCATTATATCATATTTCCGAATAAATTAAAAGACGGTATCCTCCCGGACACAAGGTCGGGAAGATACCGTCTTGTTTTTGGTTTATCGCTGTTGTTTTTTCAGGAGCATTCTGCCCTGACAAATCGAGTGGTCATCTTGACAAAATAAAGTGTCTGCACCTTGACAGAACGAGTATCTGTGTGACAAGATACGTTCACTTCTGGATGACAAATAAAGGGAGCGGTAACAATAGGTACCTTTTTCAGTATCTTAAAGCACCATTTTTAATGGATTATGTTAATTCAAAAGCAACTGGCGGAACGATCAAACACCTTAATCAAAGCATACTTGTTGACTTTCCTGTACAGCTGCCTGAATCAGCTGAGCAACAGAAAATCGGAGCATATTTTTCTCACCTCGACACCATTATCACCCTTCATCAGCGTAAGTGCAAAACTTACAAATACCTACAATATATTATAGCAATTTTCACAAATCCTGTCAAGCTTTTTGAGTGCGGAATTTAGTACAATTACAAACAATCACGGTCAGCATAAGCCAACCGTGATTGCACCACATATTTTAGATAATTTACAGTTCCTGTCCGCTCTTATCTTTCCCCTTATCCTTGCTCTTCTTTGGCTTTTTAGCAATCTTGATAGCATCACGCTTCAGCTTTGGCCCTCTCAAAGTAGCAAGTCTTTTCACGTTTCGGAGCATTTTTCTTCGCCTCGATAGTTGCCTTGTTCAGTTCATCAGTCAGCATTTTCAAACGTTCCTCCTTACTGTCAAGTTCAGCCTGCTGGGGAAACGGCTCTGCTACGATCTTCTGTGTCTCGGCATGGTCAAGACGGAGTTTTGCAAGGTTCTCCTTGACACCTTCAATCCTGCCGTCGATGTTGTAAAGTGCGGATTCAAGGCGGTTCAGGTTGTGTGCAAAACTCTCTATCAGCTTTGTGCTGTGAGTAGCCTGCCCCTGCATTTTTGTTGTCATGCCGCCGCCCATAGCGGAACTGTTTACGGTAACAGACAGATCAAATCCCTGAAAACTACCGATTTTTACGGGAGTGTCAGCTATTCTGATACCGAGTACGGCATCTTCAAAAGCCTTAGCCGCCTCCTTTCTGTCGGTATACTCTGTGCCTTGAATGGTTATCTTGAACACAGGCAGTTTACGCTTGGGGTCGATGGGGAGTTTTCGGAGTGTTTCACGGTCAGCGTACAGCCCGTCAAGAGTTGTCTGCAACCGCTGCTCCTTATCGGGAAATGCCGCTATTTTGTCCTGCATTTCATAGACGGTATTTTTGTGTTCAGCCGTCAGCACACGCAGTTCCTTGACCTCGTTTTCGAGCATGAGTTTTTCCTTTAGACATACTCTCCGGGAGAAAAGAAAAAAATCAATCCTCACTGCTCATTTCATGTTCCAATAATTCAACTATAAGTGAATTAAGGCTTGTACCGCGCTTTTCAGCAAATGCCTTATACCGTTCACGACTGCCTTTTGGAATACGGACCGAGATCTGATCGTAGTTATTTGAAATATACTTTACCACGGACTTACTCTGTGTTTTTTTGTAGTAGGTTTTCTTTTCATTATTCTCAGGCATTGAGATCACCTCCATGATTATTATAGCACAACACTTTATTGCTAGCAATATCAACTATATACAAATATTGCTAGCAATAATCAGCTAAAATGCCAATTGAAATATTGCTAGCAATATGTTATACTATATATGTAATAAGAAATCCCCCGAAAATAAGAAAGAGGTGCTAGCATGAAAGATTACATTGTAGTATTTATGTTCAAAGGTCTTTGTTTCCATGAGAGAACAAGAGTGTACGGAGTTAATGACCGCCGGCAGGCGATCCAGATCGTTAAGGATCACTACGGAAGTGGCAACATCAAGATACTCAGTGCAAAGATATTGAAGGAGTGATGATATGAAAACAGTTCACTATTTTTTCAAGCAGGTCGGTGAAAAGGCTACTTGCAAAGATCTTCACGTATCGACTCGGTACTGTACGGATAAGGAAGCTCAGGAAAACTGCAACGAGCTGAACAGACTCAATGATGGATACTTCTACTTCATGGAAGCTGAAGATGTTAGACGAGAGGGGGTGAGTTGATGACTAAT
>NZ_JAILMR010000102.1 GCF_024692365.1 Ruminococcus sp.
CTCACGGGCAATCGCAACGCCCTCATTCAGCTTGTCTGAAGTCGGATTAGGCATAACGCCAGCGACCTCGGCAACATTCTTACCGCAGTCGTTCAGGATAGCAATAATTTCATCATACAGACCGCTTTTTTTGATAGAACCTCCGCCGTAAACGAACAGAATGTTTTTGCCGTAGTTTGCAAGCTCAGTTTTCAGATTTCTGAGAGAGTCCTCACCGAAATAGAGCTTGGTCGGGTTGTGGTAGCTGAAATTTCCTAACATGATAATTACCTCCGTTTATTGATTTTTGTTTTCCGTACACCATATCACATAATCAAGCCTGTCCAGCAATGCCTGTTCCTTATGGATAGAATCAAGGAGAGAACGCCTTGCATTCCGTAGGATACGCACCTTTTCGGCACAGCATTCCTTACCGCAGCATTCGGAAAGAAAAGCCTTTATCTGCTTGTCGGTCAGCCCCGCCTGCGATAATACCTCGGCTATCTCCTTGTCGGTAATACTCGTATTTGTAACTTTCATTCTATCACCCCACAAAACAAAAAGAGTACAGGTTTTATGTCCTGTACTCATTATAGCATAGTTTTCTCAATATGTAAAATGCTTATATCTTATACTTAGGTATGCTCAGAATGTATACTTTTGATGCGATAAATATCTCTAAGAGTATGTTGTTATGAAGATAATTCAGAATTAATCGAACTTCATTTAAATCCCATAGCCGATTTAACTTTGAACATTTTTTCTGTTCCTATCAGTTTTTCCAAAAGAACAAATGCAACTTCCGGAGCAGTCTGTGGGCAATATGATGTAATTATATTATCCGTTTTAACAATAGGTTCATTCACAATTTCCACACCATATTCTGCAAGCTGTTTCTGTCGGAATCCATTGTTTAGATGATAAGTTGTTGCTTTTTTACCGGTCAATATACCACTATGACCAAGTGCTAGAGCTGCAACACAAACTGTTGCTATCATCTTGTGTTGATGATTGAACGTGTTAATTACATCTGATAACTCTTTTGAAAAGGCTTCTTCATAAAAGCCAAATTCCTCAAAGCCACCGGGAATTGCTAACGCATCGTATTCATCAACACAAACGTCTTTTAATAATATGTCAACGGTTATAGGTACACCAAAAGTGCTTATAACAGTTTTGTTAAATCCGCAAGTGATTACATCAACGTCATAATGGTAATCATTTCTTGCCCACCCCATAACATCAATAAATACACTTGCTTCCATTGTTTCAAAGCCTTTTGCAAGAAATAAAAGTATCTTCATATCCCACCTCTAAATTCCTATTTATGCGTGCAAGCCGCATTGCTTCTCACTTACTGTAATAATACCAAATAGCATCAAAAAAGTCAAATTCGCTTCACTGCTCAGCATGAACACTCTTAATATATTCAAGGAATTTTCCCGCTGCACCCGAATAAGGACTGAGCTTCTTCCACGCAAACACCGAAGAAAACGACAGCTCCGGTGTCAGCGGTCGGAATGTCAGTTTTGCAGGATCATACAGATCGACTGCTCCCTCTATCGTCAGCACACAGGCTATCCCGCGCTTTGCAAGAGGTGCAACATTGTTGATTAGATTCATAGTTGCAACAATGTCCAGTTCCGACACGGGACACCTGAGCCATTCTTCGATCTCGCTTTTCAGGGCTGTACGGCTCGTCACCACCAAAGGCAGTTCTTTGAGCTGTTTGCGTGTGATAGCTTTTTCTTTTGCAAGCGGGTGATCCGCAGGCATCAACAAGCCCCATGTTTCCTTTGCGGGCAATCGGATATAGTCGAATTTCTCAATATCCACAGGCTCTAATAGGATTCCGAAGTCAAGAAGTCCGTGTTCGAGCTTTTCCTTTACACGGTCTGCCGTACCTGTTAGAATATCAAAGCTGACCAGCGGGTAGCGTTCACGGAAATGTCCGATCAGTTCGGGAAGTATCTCTGACGCTTTCAGACCACCGCTGCCGACCGATATGATACCGCTTATTTCTTCCTGTTCCTGAAAGTCGCTGTCTATCTTTTTCATCAAGGAGACAACTTCCTCCGCACGTCTGCGGAGCATTACGCCAGAATCGGTCAGAGTGAGCCGTTTTCCTCGGATAAACAGCGTAGTGTGAAGCTCGTCCTCCAGTTCTTTCATCTGCCTGCTGAGTGTGGGCTGTGTCACATGAAGCACCTCGGCAGCTCTTGATATGTTCTCCTCACGCACAACGGTGAGAAAGTATTCCAGTAAACGCAGTTCCATGACTTCATCTCCTAAGGTGTGATCGTATATTCCTTTACAAACTTGCTGACATCTACTCCACTTTCCATGTATCTCAGCAGTATCTTCGCACAGGCATGACTATCGCTGTCTGCCTGGTGATGATTGAGAGTAATACCGTAGTGATCGCACATCACATTGAGGTTATGCTTCATATCCGGCAGAACACGCCTGCCGATCTGGACCGTACAAAGGTATTTTGCAGTCGGTTTCCAATAGATACCGTAATCACGCAGACACGCACGGAGAACACTCATATCGAACACAGCATTATGGGCAACGAGGATACCCTTGCTCATGATAGGCTCAATCTTCTTCCATAGCTCTGCAAAGTTCGGAGCGCCCTTGACCTTATCCGCATCTATGCCAGTGAGCTGAGTGTTGAAGTAGTCGAAGTGAGTTTCGGGATCAACAAGAGAAAAGTAGTTCGCCACGATCTTGTTATCCTTGATTGCAGATATG
>NZ_JAILMR010000118.1 GCF_024692365.1 Ruminococcus sp.
GCAACGAGCTTGACCGTCAGATATGCGATGAGATAAAGCACCTGGGCGAGGACGATTCGGGGCTGATGAAGCTGCTAAGAAATTCACAGAAGAGTTTGAATGAGACATTCGCTGATTCGCAGGCAGAAATCGACAGGCTGAATGAAAAGAAAAAGCAGTATGAAGCCGAGCGCACAAATCTTGTTAAGGCTTTGACTTTGGCAGGCGAAACTATGGCTGCTGAGGATATCATCTCGCAAATAAACGATCTGCACACTAAGACTTCCGAGCTTGAAAGACAGGTATCCGAGCATCGCAGGCTTATGGAAAACAGCGACATCACCGACGAGCAGTATCAAAGCCTTGCGGATATGCTGTCGTCATTCGCTAAAACTATTGACACATTAGATGTTATGAAAAAGCGTGATGTTATACGCTGCTTCGTGCGTCGTGTTGAGTGGGATGGCGAGAATATCCACCTGTATCTTATGGGCGCAGAAAGCGGGGGTACTGATGTGCTGCATTCAGAGCCGAAGCGCGAGTGTAGCAAATGAGATACTCATGCATTTTCGCTCACTGAAAAAGACGGCGAATGATGTTTCGATTGAAGAACCTGCAAGTTCTGACAAGGACGGCAACAGTCTTTGTTTGATGGATATACTGACCGACAGCGAGGACGTGGCGGAGCGGATAGAGCTTCTGGTGAGGGCGGAGCAGATGTATGTAGATCTGGATAAGTGCCTTGATGAGCGGGAGAGGGAGATAATCGTGATGCGGTACGGTTTGTTCGGTAAGCCTGCGCTTACTCAGCGTGAGGCTGCAAAAAAGCTGGGAATATCGCGGTCGTATGTATCTCGGATAGAGAAGAGGGCTTTGGAGAAGCTCAGGCAGGAACTGGGGTGAATTATCAAATTGGGTCTAATGCGATAATGGATAAATTCGTACTTGATTCATTTGGGCATAATGCGGTATCGAGTCGTCGCTCGTATCTCTGGACAAGTGAGTGACAACAGCAACTGTGTCTTGTGTTATGCTTGTGGAACGAATGTTCCACGTGGAACATTTTTATTTTTGACTGACGGACTGCGGGAAAGTCGCCCCTCAGCTGCGACTGCGTCGGCAGCGCCCTCGGGTCGAGAAATCGGATAACAGCGACTGCGTCGGCTGTGGCTTCGCTGTCCGATTTCATGCGCGGGCATAATTTACGCACGGAGTTTGTGCGTGTGGTATCGTTTGGTACACGCTCGTAAAATTTGGTATGCCCGCGCGCTTTGTTTCGCGGCATCGTTTGTTATTGTCGCACTTTTTTGCCGCGAAACCGAAATCAGTAAAACATAAACACACAGCCCCGAGGCACTTGAATGCTTCGGGGCTGTGGTTTTATAACGGCAGTTTTATTTTATACTCAGCTAAAATTCGGGTGACTTTATCCATCTGTTCTGTTTCACGTTTTATGAATACCATAACAACGATGAAAGCTATAAGGTCGGATATTGGAGCGGCTGCCATTATGCCGTTTAATCCGAAGAAGTAGGCGAGTATCAGCACAAGCGGGATAAGGAACAGCACCTGTCTTGTGAGTGAGAGAACTGCGCCTTTTACGGGCTTGCCGATGGCTGCAAAGAAATTCGAGGATATCATCTGGATACCTGTCAGCGGAAGCATCAGCAGGAAAGTCCTCATGAATTTTACCGCGAAATCGAAGTAAAGAGCAGTTTCCTGTTTATCTGCCGAATCGAAGAGCGAAAGCACCTGTTTCGGAAATATCTGAAATACCGCAAAGGCTATTATCGTAATTACAAGTTCGCACTTTATTGCAAGCCTGTACACGCCCTTTACTCGTTCGTATTGTCTTGCACTGTAATTGAAGCCTACGATGGGCTGCATACCCTGCAAAATTCCTATTATTATGGCGAGTACGATGGAATTGACCTTCATTACGATGGTGCTGGCGGCAAGGGGAATATCCGAGCCATAGGGCGAAAGTTCGCCGTATTTGGTGAGTGAGCGGTTCATGACTATCTGCACGAGAGTGAGGGCTATCTGTGTAAGACCGTTGCTCATGCCCATTGTAAGTGTGGTGAGCATCTGGCGCAAACTCAGCCTGATGTGTTCGCGGCGGAGAGTTATGCGCTTCAGCTTTTTAAGGTACATAAGGGCGAATATGCCCGATACCACCTGTCCTATGACTGTTGCCCAAGCAGCGCCCGATACTCCCCAGTCAAATTTGAATATGAATATAGGGTCGAGTACGGTATTTATCACGGCGCCGATTATCATAGTGGTCATGGAATACTGCGGACTGCCGTCGGCACGCGCGAGATTGCTCATGCCGTTCATCACTACGATGAAAGGCATACCCAGAGCGGTTATCTTAGTGTAATCGTAGGCGTATGGGTATACATATTTGGTTGCACCGAAAGCCATAAGCATAGGGTGGAGAAACAGCTCCGTTACTACTGTCAGCAGTATGCCGAAAACGAACATCATGCAAAGACCGCAGCCTACTGTCTTGGCGGCATTTTCTTCCTCGTGCTTGCCGAGATACAGCGAATATCTTGAAGCAGTACCTATGCCGATAGCGAGGGTTATCGCCATACATATCGTAGTCAGCGGGAAAGCCACGCCTGTTGCGGCATTTCCAAGCTGTCCCACGCCCTTGCCTATGAATATCTGGTCAACGACGTTGTACAGCGAACTTACCAGCATGGCTATAACGCTGGGCAGTGCGAATTTGCACAGCAGCATCGGAATTCTTTCGTAACCCAAAGGGTTCTTTTCTCTTACTTCATTCAACTTTCCTTACCTCTTTTTATATTTTTTCAAAACATTAACTATTATACTCCTTTCTGAGAAATTTGTCAAATCATTTTTATATATGATTTTTGCGGTGAATGCGAACAGGCGTATCAGCGTGGTTCTTAACATATCCTTGATTTTGCGTGGAAATTTTTCTGTTACAGGTACTTTACATTTTATTAAAAATGTGCTATACTTTATCCAAACCATAAGGTGGATTTCCTTATGGTGAAAGATGATAGGTCGTGTCGGAAAACTATGATGAAGTCGCAGAAAAAACTGAATGGTAACGGTGTGGAGGTCGAATCGCTTTAAAGTATACCTGAATGGTGTTTGTTATGCTTGACTAACTTAGCCTGGTGTGTTATAATTTATATATTATAAAGGTATCTTTGCCTTTGTATCAACAACATGATATTTTTTTCACGGTGGCTGACACCGATAGAAAGGAAGATGGCTATGCAGACAAGAGTAGCGGTTATTTCTATCATTATTGAAGACGGCAGCGCTGTGGAAAGCATAAACTCAATACTGCACGAATTTGGTGAGTTCATTTTCGGCAGAATGGGAGTACCCTACCGTGCTAAGGGCGTTAATATCATAAGCATCGCTATCGATGCCCCACAGGACAAGATTAACACTCTTGCGGGCAAGATAGGCAGACTGAACGGTGTAACTGCCAAGACGGTATATTCAATGGTCTGACCCGGGACAAACGGGAAAGACACATCACAAAATATAAGCGTAAGTTTCCTCCTGATGCCGAAAATGATTTGAGGCAGAAGCAGTAAGACACAAGCGGCCGCGGAAGGCAAATAATGGTGCGGCAGGATATGGAGAATATACTTCATGTTTTGCGTGAGCGCCCTGTATAAGTATATCCGCAGGTCTTTATCGGCGTGTATGCCCGTGTCCTCTGTTTTGGGGGATACGGGTTTTATTTATGCTTTTCACAAGAAATCAAAAAGGAGCGGGATCATTATGGGACTCAACGACACACCTTCCGGCGAGAGGGTACACATAGGCTTTTTCGGACGCAGAAATGCGGGCAAATCCAGCGTAGTAAACGCTTTTACAAATCAGGAACTGGCGATAGTATCGGATACCCCCGGTACGACTACCGACCCTGTATACAAGGCGATGGAACTTCTGCCCATGGGTCCCGTTATTATAATTGACACTCCCGGCTATGACGATGAGGGCGCTCTCGGTGAACTGAGAGTTAAAAAGACCTCGGAGGTGCTGGGCAAAACTGACTGCGCCGTTCTGGTAACTGACTGTACAAGGGAACTGGATGAGAGCGAGAAACAGCTGATAAAGCTTTTTGAGGGCAGACGCATACCCTATGTAATTGCTAAGAACAAGTCCGACCTGCTGGAGACCATCCCTGCGGAAGAAAAGAACGAGATATATGTCAGTGCGCTGAACAAGACCATGATACACGAACTTCGTGAGAAAGTGGCACAGCTTACTGATTATAAGGAGCAGAGCGTTCCGCTGATGGGCGACCTTATCGGTGAGGGTGAACTTGCGGTGCTTTGCATTCCCATAGACAAGGCGGCACCCAAGGGCAGGCTGATACTTCCGCAGCAGCAGGTGATACGTGATCTGCTCGAACACGGTTCGGCTGCGCTTACCTGCCGTGAAACAGAGCTGAAAGGTTTTCTTGAACAGCTGAATCCCAAGCCTGCGGTGGTCATAACCGACAGCCAGGTGTTTGCAAAGGCGAACGAAGCTACTCCCGCGGACATCAAGCTGACCTCTTTCTCGATACTCATGGCGAGATACAAGGGATTCCTTGCGCCTGCTGTGCGCGGTGCAAAGGCGATAGATGCTCTTAAAGACGGCGACAGGATACTGATATCCGAGGGCTGCACACATCACCGTCAGTGCGAGGACATCGGCACGGTGAAACTGCCGAAGCTTCTTAAAAAGTACACAGGCAAGGAATTCAGGCTGGAGTTTTCATCGGGCAGAGAGTTCCCAGATGACCTGACTGACTATGCCCTTGTTATACACTGCGGCGGCTGTATGCTGAACGCAAGGGAGATGAGCAGCAGAATGATGACTGTTGAGGAGGCAGGTGTTCCTGTTACCAATTACGGCATCGCTATCGCTTATATGAACGGAATACTTGAAAGAAGTCTGGAGATAATACCCGACCTTATGTGAGGTGAGGATATGAGTGAAAAATTTGTATTTGACGCATCATCGCCTGATGCCGACAAATACACGGAGGTTGATAAATTTTTACAGCTTACGGAGCGTTTCTGCAAAAAAGGCATCGGCTCGATAGCTAACAAGTTCGCTTCAAAGTTCGGAAGAAAGAACGATTCAAAGCCGATGTCCGCTTTGAAAAGGGCGGTGAATATCATCGGGGCTGACGGCATAGATGCTGTTTATGACGACCTTATGCACTGCACTAAGCTTGACAGAAGTGATGTTTATATCGGTGAGAAGTATCTGTTCAGGCAGGGAAGTTTCATGTGCAGGCTGAAAGATATAAAGGACTGCTATGTATACAATTCGGAGAACACCGAAGATATAGCCTATTTCTGCCATGTGGATATCAGCGACGAGACAGGTGATGAAACGCTGGAGATAAGGACGCTGAGTGCGCTGAAAGTTCAGAGACAGTTACAGTTCGACGAGATAAGAAAACTGATAGGCATAGGAGAACAGGAATAGACCTTCGACTAAGGAGAAAACAAAATGAGTGACAGGAAAGAAGAGATATCCTATTACGACCTTGGCGGCAGGGAATCGGAGATGTACCGTGAAATTGACGAATTTCTGGCGCTGTCGAAAAGATACAGTCCGCAGGCAGTCAGACGAAAGCGTATCATAGGTGTTGTGGCGGGAATTATCGGGACGATGGCTTCGGCGTTATTTATGCTAGTCACAAGTATGGTGCTGTTATTTCTTATATCGGTGCTGATATCGGGCTGGCTGGTAGTGTATTTTGCCTTCAGCTACGGAGAGAGACCCTTTCCCGATGTGCTTCGTACTGATACCATTATCGGTGCTGACGGATTGGAAAATGTATACAACGATCTGATGCACGTTGACTGCATAAGTAATACTGCCGTATACGTCGGCGATGAGTATATCTTTAAGAAAAACAGGGTCGTGCTTCGTATAAGGGATATAGAGCGTACTTATATCCGTGTGGAGTCTTCTGATGACGGGAACTCATATTATGCGGCGGTCGAGGTCTTTGACGAAACAGGAAGACTTAGTATCGACATAAAGCCTTTGAGCGGCATAACAAAGAACAAACGTCAGCAGATCTTCGAGGAACTTGTAAGACCCATCGAGGAAAAGAGAAACAGGCTGAAAAAGCTGGAGGACAGGATCTGAAATGGTCTTGGTGAACTGAATGAAAGACAGGGTGGATTTTTATAATGGTCTGAACGATGCTGAAAGTCGTATGTATGATAGCATAGATAATTTTCTTGGGCTTTCGCGGAGATTCAGCAGGAAAGCAGTAAAAGACAGGACCGGAAGATCGGTGGCAATGTGTTCTGTTCTGGGTATGGGGATATTTGTTTTCTGTGCTATTGGCGGCAGAAAATCGGATTATATTCTGGGCGGCATATTTTTGCTGATGTTTGCCGCGGCAGCAGTGATAGCATGGTGGAAAGGCAGGAAAGACTATTTTCCCGAACTGGAACGTGCGAACAATATCATAAGGAATGACGGACTTGAAGCCGTGTATAACGATCTCATGAGGGCGAGTCCTGTGGTGGGCAAGGGCACTGTCAGCGGCGGAAGATATCTTTTCACTGCGGACAAGGCGATGTGCCGTATCGAAAACGTGAACAGGGTATATGAGAGATATGTTTCACGCGGAAAGGGCGGCTCCTACTATGCCTGCGCTGAGGTCGCTGATGAGACGGGAATATATCAGCACAATATGGTTCGTCTGCCGATGTTCAGGAAAGATCAGCAGTTTGAGATGATCAGGCAGGAGATATTCCGCCTGAAGCTGAGTGCTTCGGTAAAGGATAAAAATATTTAAAGACAGGGTGAGATCATGAGCGAAGTTAAGGCTCTTATAGATAAACTGAACAAGGAGAAACATCTTGAAAAAGATGAATGGGTGCGGGTATTATCGGGATTCACCGATGATGACAGAGCTTATGCAGCGGATATCGCAAGGGAGATAAGCACCTCTCGTTTCGGGAACAAGATATTTATTCGAGGTATCGTTGAGTTCTCGAACGTCTGTAAGAATGACTGCTATTACTGCGGCATAAGACGTTCAAACACCAATGTTCAGCGTTATCGGCTGACGGCTGATGAGATACTGGAATGCTGTGACGAGGGTTATGAACTTGGTTTCCGTACCTTTGTTTTGCAGAGCGGTGAGGATAAGAGCTATACTAACGATACCCTCTGCGATATCGTCCGCAGGATAAAGGCTGCTCACCCCGACTGCGCTGTTACCCTTTCTCTCGGTGAACTTACCTATGATGAATACAAGGCTTTGCGTGAAGCAGGTGCGGACAGATATCTTCTGCGCCACGAAACAGCCGACAAAGCCCATTATGAAAAACTTCATCCCGCAGGAATGTCATGGGATGACCGCATGGAATGTCTTAAATATCTCAAAGAACTGGGATACCAGACAGGTGCGGGTATAATGGTGGGTTCACCCTACCAGACTATGGGGTGTATCGCCGAGGATATGCTTTTCTTTGAAAGCTTCAAGCCCGAGATGATAGGCATAGGACCATTCCTGCCCCACAAGGATACACCTTTCAGGGACGAACCCAAAGGCAGTTACGAACTGACACTTTTCCTGCTGAGTCTGTGCAGGATACTTCTCCCCGATGTTCTCCTGCCTGCTACTACCGCCCTCGGCACGATACGTCCCAACGGCAGGGAGGAAGGTGTAAAGGCAGGAGCTAACGTTATAATGCCCAACCTTTCCCCAACAGCGGTGAGAAAGAAATATATGCTTTACGATAACAAGATATGCACAGGTGACGAAAGCGCACAGTGCCGCGGATGTCTTGAAATGAGAATGAAGTCCATCGGCTACGAGGTAGCTGTATCAAGAGGTGACCATATATGATAAAATTTGCTGTATACGGTAAGGGCGGTATAGGAAAATCGACTATTTCCTGCAATATATCTGCGGCGTTGGCTGCTAAGGGGCTGACTGTCATGCAGATAGGCTGTGACCCTAAGGCGGATTCGACTTCGCTGCTTCACGGCGGTGACAGGATACCTACTGTCCTTGATATGACCCGCAAGACCAACGGTAAGTTCACCCTTGATGATGTTGTATTCAGAACACCCAGCGGTGTGCTTTGTGTTGAAGCCGGCGGACCTGTCCCGGGACTGGGCTGTGCGGGCAGAGGCATAATCAATGCCCTGGAAAGCCTTGAAAAGCTGGGTGCTTATGAGGTATACAAGCCCGATGTGGTTATATATGATGTACTCGGCGATGTGGTATGCGGAGGATTCTCCATGCCCATGCGCAAGGGCTATGCTGATAAGATATTCGTTGTCTGTTCGGGCGAGAAGATGTCAAGATATGCGGCGGCAAATATCTGCATGGCTGTTGAGAATTTCAAGGGCAGGGGCTATGCTTCTCTTGGCGGCATAATACTAAACCGCAGGGGAGTCCCCGATGAAGACGAAGCGGCAGAGGAGCTTGCGGCTGATTTCAATACATCTGTCATAGGTACTCTCGACCGCAGTGAGGATATACCTCTTGCGGAAGAAATGGGCAAAGCGATAGTGGCTTCCGCCCCCGAATGTGAAACTTCAAAACAGCTGAAAGCAATAGCCGATGCGGTATACGCTATTTGCGGAGGTGAGTGATATGCTCAGAAAAACAGAGCTTGACCGTCCGCCTGTGGTAAGGCTGGGCGATGCACCCCGCGGTGATTTCTTTGCGGGAGGACTGGAATACAATCCGCCTGCGAGAGGTGTGTGGAACATAGTTCACACAGGTATGCTGATACCTGAAGCACATGAGATATTCGCCTGTGCCCAGGGCTGTCTCCGCGGTGTTATCCTCACGGCGGCTGAAATGAATGCCCTTGACCGCATGAGCTGGATATCCGTATCCGAGCAGGGTATGTTCGACGGTACGCTGGAAAGCGATGTAGTTGACGGCGTTTCCGAGATAATCGAGGGTCTGCCTTACAGACCACGCGCTGTGCTTTTGTATCTCAGCTGTATACACCTTTTCGCGGGTTGTGATTTTGATATCATAATAGAGGAACTGTCCGAAAAATTTCCCGATATAGATTTTTCGGACTGCTATATGACCCCTACCATGCGAAAGACCATCTCTCCCGATGCTAAAATGAGGATAAGGCTTTACAATGGGCTGAAGCCCCTGCCCGTAGATGAACGCTCGGTGAATATCATCGGCAACGACCGTGCGACCGACGAGAACAGCGAACTTGTGCGGATAATAAAGGATAATGGCTTTACGCTGAGGGATATAACTTCCTGCAAGACCTACGACGAATATCTTGATATGGCAAAGGCGGCGGTGAATATCGCTTATCTGCCAACTGCGGCTATGGGCTGCGATGAACTTTCCGAGCGGCTCGGGACAAAGGCACTTTATCTGCCCAACAGTTTTGATGCGGCGGAGATAAGAGCGAATATCGCAAAGCTATGTGAGACCCTCGGAGTAGAATGTCCCGACCTCACACCCTTTGAAGAAAAAGCAAATGCGGCACTGGTTTCTGCAAAATCGGCGGTTGACGATACACCGATAGCTATCGACTTTACGGCAGTGACACAGCCTTTCTCTTTTGCGAAACTGCTGGTTGAGAACGGCTTCAACGTGAAGTATATCATAAATGATGTTCTCGGTGAGGACGGCACTGCATTCGACGCGCTGAAAACTCTCGCACCCGATATTGAGATATACTCGGCGGTTAATGTGAATATGCTGCATTTCCCCGAGGAAGACCATGAAAAGGTCATAGCCGTGGGTCAGAAAGCCGCACATTACTTCAACACCGACTATTTCGTTAATATAGTCCAGAACGGCGGATATTACGGCTTTACAGGCATAGCTGAGATAGCACGCCTGATAGAAGAAGCGGCAAACGCACCAAAGGACAGGCGGACTCTTATATCACACAAGGGTATCGGCTGTGAAAGCTGCATTTGATTTAATTCATAATTCACAATTCATAATTGTTGACATTCGCGGAAGACTTTCTGTGGCGGTCGGTGTTTATATATTGTTCCTGCTGATGTGGTGGTAACAATATATAATATCGACATTGGGATAAATGTTGATAATTGTGATAAAAGAGGTTTACTATGAAAAATGTTAGTAAGATAATACCATGCTATGCGGCGGATACTTCGGGCGTATGTTCGGCGCTGTATGAGTTTGGCGGCATGATAGTTGTGCATGATGCATCGGGCTGCAATTCCACTTATTCAACCCACGATGAACCCAGATGGTATGATATGCGCTCGGATATATATATTTCAGCGTTGACGGAGACCGATGCTATACTGGGTAACGATGAAAAGCTTATCGAGGATATAGTCTCAGCCGCTAAAGACCGTCAGCCCGCATTTATAGCGCTGTGCGGTTCACCCATGCCCATGATGACAGGCTTTGACTACGAAGCAGTGGCGAGGGATATTCAGGGACGCACAGGTATACCGACTTTCGGTCTGGCAACCAATGGTACACGTTCGTATATCAGCGGTGCCGGTATGGCGCTTGAAGCTATTGTCAGTGAGTTCGTACATGATATGCCAAAGGAAGACTTCGACGGCACCGCAATAAATATCATAGGTGCTACACCACTTGACTTCGGGCTTACAGGTGCAGTTGAAAGCATGAAGAAGCTTTTCAGCGAGTGCGGGATAAAGGTCATATCCTCAATAGGCATGGGCGGAACTCTTGATGAGATAAAAAATGCGGCATCTGCCAAGGCAAATCTCGTGGTATCTTACTGCGGACTTCCTGCGGCAAAGTATATGGAAAAGGAATTCGGTATACCCTATATCTGCGGTGTGCCTGTGGGTGAGGCTGGCGTTGTCGCTTCCGAACTTCACCGCGCTGTCCATGACGACAGAAGCGGCTATATGCCGATAAAACGCGGACAGGATATCGACGGACGTGCAGAACGTCTTGTCATCGGCGAGGCTGTACTTTCAGGTTCGATAGCCTATGAATGGAAGATACAGACAAGGCAGGCGGTGGATGTTCTATGTCCCCCCGATATTGATGCCGAACTTTCCCCAGATAAAAAGGATATGCCCATGTATGCCGAGGAAGACATCAAGGCGTATATCAAAGACCGCGGAATAAAGGAAGTTGTTGCAGACCCCCTGTACAAATACATCATACCCGAGGGATGCAGGCTTATCGAACTGCCCCACTTCGCTTTCTCGGGCAGATGCTTTGCAAAGGATATGAAAGATCCTACGTGTAATGACTATCTGGATGATCTTGTACTCGTAATAAATAAGAAAAATAAATGAGGAGTAATTTGAATGATAAAACTGGCGATATACGGCAAGGGCGGCATAGGAAAATCTACCTGTACCGCGAACCTCGCGGCGGCGTTCGCATCTCTCGGCAAAAGGGTGATACAGATCGGCTGCGACCCCAAGGCAGATTCGACTATAAATCTCCTTGGCGGAACACCTGTAACCCCTGTTATGGACTATATGCGCGACCGCGACGAAGAACCGACTTCCATCGAGGAGATATCTCAGATAGGTTTCGGCGGTATACTCTGTATCGAAACAGGCGGACCCACCCCGGGTCTCGGCTGT
>NZ_JAILMR010000135.1 GCF_024692365.1 Ruminococcus sp.
AAGGCAGTTTACTGCGTCCCAGAACAGGTATCTGTGATGAGTTCCGTCAGCCTTGTTCACAAGTGATCCGTCAGGTTTAGCTACTACATCCCAGCCGTTGTTATACTTAGGATAGGTAGTGGCAAGATCAGCTTCCGTCAGCTCGACCTCAACATGAACTTCTGTTTCCTTTTCGGGATAGAGGTAGATAACAGGCTTGTCTACCGAAGGGAAGAAAACGCTGATCTGCTGTTTCCCGTCATCGTTCACGATCTGCACCCAGCCATACTGTCCCTTATATTCTGTAAATACCCAGTTGTTGTTATCATTCATAACGCCGAGTTCCGTAAGCATAGTTTGTGCGGGGATCGTAGTAACTTTGCCGTAGCTTGTATCGGGTCCGAGATACATAGTGATCTTATTGGCAATAACATATAATTCCGCACCATATAAGGTCTCTTTGTCAGGCTTGACATAGGTGTTATTTCCTCTTATGGTAACAGTCACAGCGTTTTTGATAGCGTTTGCTGTATCCCATTTACCGTTCACTCTTGCGGCGATAGCTACTTTATAAGTCTTACCCGGGGTGAGGTTTTTGGGTGAAGTGTAAATCGTTCCGGTTACATCCTGTTTCTGAACTCTCCACTTGCCAGCAAGATATACAGCTATACCGTACCTGTCAGCACCTTCGACTTTGTCCCATGTGAATCTTACCTGACGGTACTTCTCACTGTATTCAACTTTGATGTTTGTGGGATAGGTGGGTTTTGTTTCTTCTTCGATAGGTAAGCGCATGTAGGTGTTTTTGCCGCTGTTTTCTATAACTGCAAATTCATCGTTGCCGCTGATAACAGTTGTGGGGGCTTTTGCGTTTGTCCAGCCTTCGCCGTTTGGGAGAGCTGCTTCCTCTTCTATACTTTTGAAATTTTCACCAAGAGTAAGAGTTTTCAGCTTATCACAATTGCTGAACATATTGCTCATATTTGTGACATTGCTTGTATCAAAACCGCTCAGATCAAGCGCGGTCAAATTTTGGCAGCCATCTAACATCTCAAACATATTACAAACTTTACCGGTATCAAATCTGCTTACATCAAGTGCAGTCAGAGCAGAACAGTTATAGAACATTGAATTCATATCCATAACATTTCTTGTATCAAAACCACTTACATCAAGCTCTTTCAAGTCGGTACAGCCGCAGAACATATATCCCATATTTGCAGCATTACCGGTATCAAAACCGCTTACATCAACTTTGGTCAGATTTAAACAATCACAAAACATATTATCAAACTGAGTTACTTTGTATGTAACAAAACCGCTTATGTCGAGTTTGGTCAGTGCATAGCAGCTACCAAACATTGAACTCATATTTGTGACATTGCTTGTATCAAAGCAGCTCACATCAACGGCTTTCAGCTTTTTGCAGTACTCAAACATAGAGCTCATATCCGAAACACTGCTTGTTTCAAAGCCGCTAATATCAACCGAGGAAAGTTTGTTACAATTGCAGAACATACTGCTCATGTCTGTTACTTTTCTTGTATCAAAACTACTTAAATCAAGCGTGGTAAGGCTGGAACAATTTTCAAACATTCCGCTCATATCTGTAACATTACTTGTATCTGCTTTAGAAAGATCAAACGACATACAAGCGCTAAAACCTGCAAACAGCTTGCTGCAGTCTTCGGGTAAAACAGTTCCCTCTTCAGCTATAACAGAACTTACATTACGTCTTTTAAAAAAACTTATAGCATCACCGTTAACTTCACCCCAGATAGTAAGCACGCCTGTCTTATCATTTAAGAAAAAACAGCTTCCCTTTAATCCGGCAGCCTGTGCGGTTATGCTCTGTGTTATAACAGGGGTACCATAGCTGACTGCACCCGCTGTCATACAAAACGCCATCACTACTGCTAAAACTTTTTTCATCTTCATAAATATGCCCTCCCGTTCAATTATGTTGGATATAATAATATATCAATAAAATACAGAATTATTATAACACTCGGAAATACCATTGTCAATAATTTTGACATATTTTCTTAATCGTTTGTTGTTTATCCATATTAGAAAAATAAATTAATGTGTATTTTTGACAGCAGCTATGCGTTCTTTCATTTATTAGCTTACTTCCTTTTGAAATAAAATCCCCCCCTAGAGTTTGGCTATTTCTTGATATTCCGCAGATACACAGATATAACT
Source organism: Ruminococcus sp. (assembly GCF_024692365.1). GTDB lineage: Bacteria > Bacillota > Clostridia > Oscillospirales > Ruminococcaceae > Hominimerdicola. The sequence goes on from NZ_JAILMR010000135.1 coordinate 2,185, forward strand.
TATTTTGCCCATCTTTTCATTTTCTTTTTTATAAAATAATTTTCTTACCGTTGATATGCGATTGACCTATACACGGCTATGGTGTATAATATATAGGTAAATGGCTCAGCTATGCAGAAAAATGCGGTATATGCGAAGAACGCATCAATGAGATACAGAAAGGAATCGACATGGCAGGTCAGCAGAATTTGCATGACAGATAATACATATTAAAACAAGAACTATGAAATAGAATATTTTGATTGGAGGAACTACCGTGAACAGAAACCATCTTATTACTCTTTGTATGACAGCGTTATTATTAACATCCTGTGGAAACACCAAAGCAGAAAATAAGGAACAGGAAAGCAGTTCGTCGGAAACAACTTCCGTTACATCTGCAACCGGCGTTACTGAATCAAATGCAGAAATCACCACAACAGCGGACAACGAATCTGACGTCTCCAATGAGCGATCCGATGACAGCGTTCCCGATGAAAATATGACGCTGACAAAGGAAATGTTCGAGGGCGTTCTCGACAATGTTTCCGTTGAGATAACCGATGACAGTATCATCGAGACAGGAAATGTAAACGATCAGGATTACAGACTGACTATTGACCTGAGCAAATGGGCTCACTATACTACTCCAAATGATATGGTTCAGCTTTCACGTCTTTTCTGGCAGAGCTATCCTAAAATGTATGAACGGTTTTCAGATATAACAAACGCACCGTTTGAGGTTATCCTCGCAATCGAAGACGAGGGATATTCCATAGCTGAGGCAGGTGGTGATTTCGTACACTTGCACGACGAATGGCTATATAATAATCCCGGGGACTATGACTGCATCGCCCATGAGCTGGGTCATATCGCTCAGGACGGTTCGGGTTGGGATGATAATTTCCTTGAATACAGCGAATACGTTGAGCTTTTGGCGGATGTATGCCGAATGGAATATCCTCTTGACGGCGGTTATTACAACGATGCTGTCTGGACGATGCAGAATGTTTATGAGCAGGATACTCGCGAGACCTCGGTAAGATTTTTAGTTTGGCTCGATTATTTCTATTCCACCAAGGATAATGACCTTATGCACAAATTCTGCGAGATATGCTACGATCAGCTTTATACTGTTGACCAGTGGGATGTGGCATGGCAGGAGCTGTTTTCAGGCACTGAACTTGAAGGTATGACCATCGATGAAGTGTGGGATATGTATGCTTCTTCGGATTTTTCGTACCTATCTACCCATGCGGAAAAAGGTGAAGTGTCAGAACTACTGCAAAAGTATGATATACGCGGGAAGTTATAATAATTCAGAGTTCACATAACTCTCTGAAAGGAATAAGATGATGGATACACAAAAGAAAAAATTCAAATCGACTCTTACGATCATAAAGGTTATAATGGTTTGTGCTGTTTTGTTTATGATCTACTGCGGTATCAGTTTAGCTCGCAATAAGTCTTCAATGGAAGAATGCACCTCAGTGATGCATGGCGTTGTCACCGATGTAGATAAAATAATCGACGGCAGACACGGAGATACCTATAAAGTGTATGTGACCTCCGAAGATGCTCCCGGTATGAGATTTGAGTCGCTTTCCACAAAGCACAAATACACAAAGGGTGACGGTGTGAAGATATATTATGATCCCAATGACATTTCACATTATTACATAGAAGGTGCAGAACCTATAGGACAAGATCTGTCGATGATATTTACTCTGTTGTTTTTGCTGATAGTGATGTTTATCGGACACATTAAAACGGGAAAGCAATACAGAAAACTTTGTAGTTCACAAAGCGGATCGCTGTATTGAACAGAAATATATGCATAGCGGTACTTGTAAAGCTACCGTAATGAGATCGAGGAAAGACATCGTTAAGCTTTTTATAAAACTATTCCGCTTGCTCTGTAAAGCGTTTATGCGGCATTTAAAGGCAGAACTTAAAACTGTATAACAACAAAAAAGCTGTACGAAAAAACGCACAGCTTTTTTTGCGAGCATATTTGCTCTTCACCTCATATGATATCTCTCTGCGTAGTTCTGAATGGAGAAATACAGGTAGACGTTGCCATGAAGGTCCTCATCTCTTCTCATTGAGATAACGAGGTCATTTGTCGTCCTTGTAAAGCCTACCTCTTTTATCTTGCCGTGCTCTACAGGGGTGAATTCTTCATAGCCGTCGGGCAGCTTGCCTTTGAAAGTCTTGATGAATTCCTCAAAGATAGCGTCAGTCTCTTCCATGGTGAGTGAGTCTATCCGTTCGATGTACTCATTGAGCTTGCCATTCTTGAATTTCACAGTGGCGCTTACATCATACTCTGTGGGAAGCTTTACTCTGCCGCTGAGCATAGTGCTTGTCTTGCCAAGGTAGTATTTTGCATAGATTTTGCCGTCTTCATCATCATATTCGACGGCGGTGTCCTTAGTCAGTTTGCCGTCAGTGGCGTCAATAAAACTTTCCTCGTCCATACCTATAAAGTCGTTGCCGCCTTCACCTGTGAGAGATGCCATAACATCTGGTGCGGTGACTATCACCGCTGTGTTTTCGACCTGCGAGCTGTCTGTGATACCTGACTGTGAAGCTGTGCTGCCGTTATTGCCCTTATCGGAGCAGGCTGTGAAAATCCCTGCTGCCAGAACAAGTGTTGCCAAAAGTGCAAATGTCTTTTTCATATATTTATCTCCTTTGTTTTGTTATATTTATTGTATAATAAAAAAACATTTCTGTCAATGTATTTAATTATATTTTTCCTGATTTTTGCAGGTATACTCGCTCTCAGCTTTCTTCAGCCTGATCGACATCTGTATATACCGCTCACGAAGTAACGAAAAAACAGGGGCTGAGAACAGCCCCTTAAAAATGCATTAAGTTAACACTTTTATTTTATTATAATTCGGAACCGCCCCATTCAACGACTGTGAAGCCGCTTCTTTCAAATGTGGAAAGTTCCTGCGGTTCGATATCCACAGACTCTTCAAGTGGTACATATGTCATGAATACGCGCAGCATACTATCGGGTGCGGGTGTGATGTTCAGCTTAGCGGAATCTGTATATTTTTCCCTCTGGAAAGAAATGAGATTATACTTGTTATGCTCCATTCTGGGCAGCCAGTATACGATAAACTCATTCATCTCATCTTCGGTCAGTCCCATATAGCTGAGCTTTTCTTTGAGGAAACTTTCGGTATCACTGCCTGCTACGCAGAATCCCTTGGAAAAATCAAATTCTGTAAGGCAGTTTACTGCGTCCCAGAAC
>NZ_JAILMR010000001.1 GCF_024692365.1 Ruminococcus sp.
GACTGACGAGCAAAAGGGTGTACAGATAATCTTCTCGGATATAGCTGTAAACTCTGATAAAGGCAACTTCTCAGTTTACGATTACATAAGGGCAGAGCTTATCGATAAAGGCATACCGGAAGATGAGATAATCTTTGCACCGAAGTCAGACAGCAAGGAGCGAGAAGCAATCTTTGCAGATATAAATGCCGGCAAGTACAGAGTGGTCATAGCAAGCACAAATACGCTCGGTACGGGCGCCAATATTCAGCAGCACCTGTATGCTCTGCATCACATAGACGTGCCGTGGAAACCCTCAGATTTCGAGCAGCGTGAAGGACGAATACTTCGTCAGGGCAACAGCTTCGACGAGGTAGAGATCTTCAACTACGTAACCGAAGGTACACTCGATAGCTATCTGTATCAGACAGTCACAGATAAGGCTAGATTCATAGCACAGCTGCTTGACGATAAGTGTCCGGCAAGAGTGTCTGAGGACTGCGATGAAAAGGTACTCACATTCGGTGAGATACAAGCAGCAGCCGAAGGCAATCCTGACTTCAAGAGACGTATAGAACTTGCCAATGAGATAGCAGAGCTGACAATGCTGCGTAATGAGTATATGCATGAAACAGCAGTCACCAGAATGAAAGCAGAACGCCTGCCGGCTCAGATCGAGCACAAAAAAGAGGTGCTTGAAAAGATACGCACAGATGGCAAAGCAGCAGAAAAGATCAAAGAACTTTGCATCGAAACAACAGGCGGTAACAAGCTGACAGAAAAGAAAAATATCAATGCAGTTCTGCTTAGTATGGCAGAGAAAAAGCTTGATAAGGATAATACAGACAATACTGAAATATCCGTGAACGGTTTCACTGTTTCTGCATTCAATAACGGTGGCGATGATGTAAAATTCTCCATCAAGGGAGAAGCTGCATATACAGTTACCGCAGGAACAAGCGAGGGTCAGGACAACTATCAGAGGTTAATGAATTTCTTTGAGAATTTTTCATCGACCGAGACAAAAGTTGTTTCTGAGATAACCAAGCTGGAAACCGATCTGGAACAGTCTATCCAAAGAATAGAGCAGCCATTCGATCAGGAACAGGTGCTTGAAGCCAAGGAAGAAGAACTGGCTAAGTTGGAGAGAAAACTCAGCAATATAACAGCTCAGACAGATGATATTTTCGATGCGGAGGAAGAACCGTATGAGGAAACGAGAGAAGAAAATCAGGCAAGAAAAGAACTATATAATACAGACGGTGATGATTATCAGCCGTTGGAAAATGACAATGGAATGACGAGATAATATCTCAAAAAAAATGTTGCAGATTTGTAAACGCCCTTGCAAATTCCGCAGGGGTGTTTGCAGATATCTGTACATAAATGAAAGGAGTTTTAGCATGGAAAAAGAAAAGTTTCAGGAGCTTGTAGCCATAGCAAGAGAAGCAGATATACTTAATTATTTCAGAGAAAGTGGTTACGATATCGAGCGTAAAGGGGAAAACTATTACGTGAAAGACTTTCCGGGGCTCTGCATTAATCCGAACAGAAACCAATGGTATCACCATTATACGAATGTCGGAAGGACGAACAACTCTATTGACTGCCTTACACTTGTATTGCACAAGGAATTTAAGGAAGCTGTTTATGAGCTGACTGGTAGAGATATTGAGCAGTACCGTATGACAGAAAGTAATCATAATAATCCAAAACAACAGCATGAAATACATCAAGCAACAGAAAAGAAAAACAAAGAATTAGTTATGCCAGATAAAGCACCGAACATGAGAAGAATGTTTGCTTATTTCTGTCAGACAAGAAAAATTCCATCAAAGATAGTTTCTGAATTCGTTCACGCTGAACTGCTTTATCAATCGGAAAATAGTGTAGATGTGATGATAAAAGGAGTCAAGCAAAAATTCAATAATGCAAATGCAGTTTTTGTTCACAAGAACAGCAAAGGTGAGATAATTGGCGGTGAGGTTCAGGGCTGCAACTCATACAAAAGATTTAAAGGAATTGCAGAGGGAACAGGTGATAGTGCATTTACATTCTATCCCGTTCCAAGCAAAGATGGCAAACCTAAGAGAGCATACATATTTGAGAGTGCAATAGACCTTATGAGCTTTTACACATTCTGCAACAAAGAAAAGATCGAGGGCGCACTATTCGTTTCAATGGCAGGATTAAAACCTACTGTTCCAAAGCAATTGGAAGCAGAGGGTATAAAGATCATATCATGTGTTGATAATGATGATGCCGGAAGAAAGTTTGAAGCAGATAACGGCTTTAAACGTTCTGATAGTGTTAAGCACTTGCTTGATGAGAAAGGGTTCAAAGATTGGAACGAATTACTTGTTTTTAAAAGCGAAAATGCAAATGCGAACCTATTGGAAAACAGCAAGCCTAGTTTAAAACAAGAATCAAATAATATGACTTATGAACCGAGGAGAAGATAAATGGCAAAGAAAAAAACAGGAACAGTTGAAGTCTTTCTCAATAAAGAATTTTTCAATTCAATGGTGTCACTTTTGTCTGCTTTCATTGAAGCAGATGAAAGTAATAAATATGGTGTATATGCATCTAGGCTGAAAGAAAAGATAATGACATACAGTCGAACATTCACACACAATGAGACAGAAAATGCAGCAACATACTTCTACGAAGATGAAGCTGCTATGCTGATAAAACTGTGTGCAATTTACGTCAGCGCAACAGATAATCCGAGTGAGGATTTTTTTCAGCAGCTTATAGATAGGAGGAAAAAAATCGAATGAAATATGATAGCATTTTGTTGAGCGTTCAGCACTCAGGGGTTTGGGGATTTGCCCCAAGTTTGCAGAGCAAACCAAGCGGTCAAGGCTGCAAGTCTTGCCCAATAAATGAAGCGCAGCGGAATGGTCTGTTTTGATGAGCCTTTTTAGGCTTGTCAAAACAGATATTGGGTAATCACTATCCGTTATGACGCAACGCAGAATAACGGGTAGTGAACAACTCCATAACTGATAATACTTATCTGAAAAGGAAGTGAGAAAAGTGAAGCAACTAAGTATCAGTTTCACTCTAGGTAGAGCGAGTATTCCAAAGCAATCAAATCTCGAACATAATAACCGGGAATATATTGCAAAGAATGTTGACGGTAGCAAAACAAAAGACAACATCACGTACAAAAAAGAAGATGTTGAGGATGCATACAATAAACTGTTCGGACAGGCAGTTGCAGAATATAATGCAAAACAGAAGCGTAAAGATAGAATGATAGAAAATTACTATGAGCATATAGCAAACGGAAAAAGAGAAGAAGCATACTATGAAGCTATCGTCCAGTACGGTGACAGCAAAACTGCTCCATGTGATAGCAGCACCGGTGAAGAATGTAAGATCATGTTGGATGAATTTATGAAGGATTTTATAAAACAGAATCCAAACCTATATGTATTCAATGCAGTAATGCATAACGATGAAGCAAGCCCGCACCTTCACATCAACTTTATTCCGTTTTATACCAAGAATAGAAAAAACGGTTTAAGTAAAGGTGTATCACTCAAGGCTGCACTTGATGAACAAGGGATACGTGCAAAGAGCATAATGGAAAATCAGCTTACGATTTGGGAAGAAAGCGAACGTGCTGCCATGGAGAAAATTTTGAATGCTCATGGAATGGAGCGTGAGGATAAAAATGCAACTTATGCTCATATGACCGTAGAAGAATATAAACGCACTCAGGATGAAAAAAAGATTATTGCTGCATTGAGAAAGCAGAAGAGTATTTCCGAGACTGATCTGAAAAAAGAAAGTGTAATTCAGCTGCGGAATAAAATCAGTTCTCTTGAAAAAGAAAACAAAAATCTTACGGAGCAGAAGCGTTCGCCTTACAAATCATTTTTCTATTCGGACCCGGAGAAACAATCTTATGTGCAGTCGAAACTCGATCTGCTTGATATTAATTATCGTGAGACAGAGAACGGCTTTGAAGCACAAGAGTATTTAGTAGAACGTATCAGAAGAATTGAAAAAGAATACGTACCTAAGAAAACAACAGCAAGAGAACGGCTGCGTGAAGATATTGATCGTTTGCTCATGCAGTCCAAAGATATTGATGAGCTTCTGAAAAAACTCGAAGAAAAGAAATACACTATCAAACAAGGTAAATATATTTCTGTGAAACCCCTCGGCGGTGAACGTTTCATCAGACTAAAATCTCTCGGTGAGAATTACAGTGAGTTCGCTCTCAGGAACAGGATCAATGCAATGAAAAAGTTCGAGGGCAACATTCAGAGTAAGATCAGCAACACCGAGAAAGATACTCCCGAATTCTATGTGCTGCGCTCTATGCAGTTTTACATTATTGCTTTCAAAAGGAACGCGCTGCCAATGAATAAGCTCAATAGTAAAAAGCCATTCACATGGACAAACGATAAGGAGCTTGACAGGCTCACGGCTCTTAATGCAAAGATAAACTCCGGTGCAACACTGGAAAGCATAAGAGACGAATTTCACGCTGCCGAGCAGAACTTATCTGAAAAAGAAAATGTTTTTTCCAAGGCAAAGAAAGATTTAGTTTCTTACTATGAACTAAAAGAAAAGATAAGCATTGTATATGAAGGAAAAACATCAGATAAATTCACAAGAGACCAAGCGCTGCAAACATTGAGCAAGTTCCCTAGCATAAACGAAAAGAACTACGGAAAGATAAATACTCTGATAGAGAATCAGAGGAAAGCTTTAAGTGCTGCCGAGATAAATGTGAAGGCTGCACGATCTGAGCTGGCAACAGCTGCGGACAGTTATTCTACCATGGAGAAAATCATGGGCGGTACTTATGTACAGTCGTTGGCTGCTGCGGAACGTGATCGCAGAGAAGCAGAGATTATTCCGAATGGATTAAAAAACTCCTGAAAAGATAAGAACGTGTTTTATTTAAAGCACGTTCTTTTTTTATGTATCTGAGCCTTTCTCCTATTCTATGTTTTTTATACTGCGCATAACAAAACATAGAATAATATATATAGGAATATATTAAAAGGTAGGATTGTATAGTTGTTTTAATTTCCATAATACAACCTCGATTTTTCGGCTTTTTATCTTCTTGTTAAGTGGTCAAAAAAAGGAAATTTGATTTGGTATGGATTACCTGTTTTAATAAACGATGTATGGTATCAAAACGGAAAAATGGATTTTTTGTCATTCTGTACCAAGTGTAATTTCAAAAGTCATTTCATAACAATAATTCTTATTTCAATGGTTCTTTTCTACCACAAAACCGAATAGCTCTCTCAGGACGGCTCCTGTTCAGCTTCCAACGTCAGAAAAAAAGACCGCCAAGAACAATGACGATCTGAAACAGCATACACTTTTAAGCCTTACGGTAAATATGCCGTAAAGCTTGCTTGAAATGCGTTGTATTTATTTTAAATATTAAGTGCTTGTCTAATAAATGCGTGGACGATCTTCGCCCTTACAAGCGCACAATCGGCAATTGCTGCATCAACTATTTTTTCGATTTTTTTGCCGATCTCTTTGGCTGTATTGCGATACTGGTTTACAAGAGCAGCTATATCGTTTATCTCCTGCGCGGGTGCTATGTATTTTCCATTCTTATGCTGCCTGCGTAGAATATTACGAACTGTGTGACGGTCTGAACGGAAATGCTTTTCCGTTGTCTGCCCTTTTTGACGTTCACCAAAAATATCTTTTTTCGATGTAGTAACGATATTAACAATCTCCTGTCTGAAGATCTCACAAAAAGAGAAATGCACTTTGCTTTTAGGCGCAGAGAGGCTCTCGGTCTGATCGTCCTCACGATTAGCCGAACTATCTACTTTTATATACTCATTGGCTTTTATCTTGTAGATTGCTTTACGGACTGTCTGTGTCGATATGTTAAGCTGTTTGGCGATAGAGCGATAGGCGGAAAACTTGGTGTTAAAATCAACACTGTTGCTCAGATCACCGCTTTTATAAGCTCTGAAAAACAGATACAGCAATACCCTTATCTCAGCATGAGTGAGCGTTTTGAGTATATCGCATTTTAGCCAAGTGTAGTCGATTTTTACGAAGTCAGAGAATGGCTTGTCCTCTCCAAAGTCATTATATGGGAATCTAAGACAGATATCGCCTTTGCAGCTGCTCTTTTCCTTGACGATCAGAGGACTTTCAACGGTCTTATGCTTTGATATATTATATGTTACCATCGTGTTTTCAAGGCGGTGCAAATTAGCATAAAAGACCTTACTATCTACGCCCATGATCTGTTCCATGTCGGCATGGTGTATAGTGATCCTGCCGTTCTGGTCACAATGGCTGAGAAGATAGACAGCCAGAATGATAGCGTATTTAGTAAGGTCTCTCGATGTATAAAGTGCCTTAAATGTAAAATCTTTGATTGTTTGCATAAAAAAACCTCATTTCGTTTGGCAATAACTGTTTTAACCGCAAACGAAACAAGGTACTTACTATATCAAAAAACTTCACTGACCCTATTGACAATCAGTGCTTTTTGTGGTATAATACGTACAGAAAGTTGAGTTGTTTTGGGTTTCGGACAAAACAGCTTGAATGGGAAAATCGTTCTACCAAAACGATTTTCCTTTTTTTCTGCCTAAATATTTTGTTGATACTGCAATTATAGCACAATATGTAGCGCTTGTCAAGCAGACTTTGACATTTTTAATACAATTATTTTTCTAAACGATTACTAAAAGATATTTATCTTAAATCACTTTGCCAACAAAGAGGCAAGGTGATTTTTTATTATCCGGGATTTTCATCCTTGCTTGCTCTCCATTGAGCTATTCTCTGTGCGTTTTTACTTTGCTTGTATTTATAAAACGGTCTTTGTGCGGGAATATATGATTGAACCGTCTTTATAGATAACTTGACACTATCTGCAATTTCTTGGACTGACTTTCCTTGTTTATGAAGCTCTAGGATCCTTTGGTGTTTATCATTCAACACATAACCGTTTGATGACAAAACTTTAGTGATCCGGTTCCAGCTTATGCCGAGTTGCGTTGCTGTGCCTTTTATGCTGCCTATTTTATCATAAGTCCGGCAGATCTCTTTGATTTCGTCCACGATCAGACCTCATTTCTTACCTTTTTTGTTTTGTAATGCTTTCTTTAACTTAGCATTTTCTTTTTGCAGAGTTTTAATCTGCCGATTTTGCGCTGAAATAGTGTTTTGGTGATTTATCACTTCTTCTCTGAGCCTGACTATCTCTTTGAACTTCTCGTCAAGCATCAGACGGTATCTACGGCAAATGCCCGCAAATTCAAGGCATATTTTGCCGTAGTTCTCATTCATGATTTCAAATCGTTCTTTGGGCGTATTCACTTTACCAAAGGCACCGGTATAAACATCTTTCATATCGCTCATAGTAGACTTACCTTTATATCAGATTGGTGGTCTTTTAGAAGTATTGTGGATAACGAAGTTTGATAGCTTCAAAGAAATACTTAGCAAGGCTATCACAGAAGATTTCATTGGGTAAAAACTCAGCTTGCGGAAGGTCGTATCCATCAGGAGAAACGTCACCTGTACCGTCTGAACAGCAACTGTTCCAAAGATTAAAAGCAAGCCGTGTTACTCTTGCACTTGTCAAAGTCTGCCATGCCTTGAGCAAACCGTCACGCTTGATACCATCACCGTCGAAGTCAAAAACATCTTCAATGTGAAACCGGCAGGCTGTATCGAGGGAGAACAGATAGGCAACTGCCATGTGACAGCTGTCAATACACTTCATTTTGTCGCAGATTTCATCAAATTTCTGCTTGTGTTCATCACTCTCAAATATGATCCCCATGTTTATCACTCCTTTCTAAATTCGTCATTATATCAACATTCAAGGCGTATCTTCATTATTTTTACTGCCGATGAATGTTTCAAACAAATTATTGATTACGTACATGAAGCGGTGCATATCCGCAGGAGCGCACTTTTCAAGTGCATTATGTAGCTTGTCAGCTGCCCCATCAGCCCACGGCTCCGTGATGCCGTTATCTTCCAGAAAGTGCAAGGCTATGTAGTAATCAAGTCTTATCGCCATATTATGCCCTTTCTTCTCGCCGTCACTGATGACTTTTTCATAGTCCTTGCAGTAGTCCTCATAGGTTTTCACTCTCGTTTGCTCCTTTCTCAGTGACTTTGTAATACTGTCGGTGTTGTTCAGTTGAGCCTTTGCATGAATACAGCCCGCTTTGATACTGAACCTCATACGTTTCATGGATAAGTCTTTTGGCTCGTTCAAGCTGTTCCTTTGTGCCAATAATCCTGATTTCCATATTTAATCATTCCTTGTCTGTTGGCTCATAGCTAAGTATATCACCGGGCTGGCATTCTAACAACTCGCATAGTGTAGCTATTCCATCAGCGCTCAACGGTTCTCCGGTCCTCAGCTTCTGAATTGATGAGCCACTCAGCAGCTTTTCGTGAGAAAGGCGGTACGTGGAATATCCTCGCTCTTTTAAAGCTTGCAAAATATCGAAATTATATTTTAGTGGCATTTGACCACCTCCTGCAATAACTATAACACAAAGCCTAATCGAAATCAAGACTATATTTGCACAAAAACATAGTCGAAAATTCGTGCATAATGCCACTTGAATATAATCGAAAAATCGACTATAATATAAATATAGTCAAGGAAACAAACCGAAAACCGCAGGAGGTAGTAAATATGTATAAGAATTTCAGAGTTTTCATAACAGCGAACAATACCTACATAGTAAGAGCTGATAGCAAACGCTTCGGTAAACAGGCAATAGTCTTCGAGAGCTACGATATCAAGCACTGTATCAAGTGGATTTACGAGAACTACACCAACAAAGACGGTAAGGTAATAACCAATAACAGATGGACGGACAGAATTTACAGAAAAGCAATGTCCACGCTGAACACACCTAACAACCCTTGGTTTAAGGGGGATCAGACTGACGTGATATACGATAGCAAAAAAGTTGATACATATATCAACTTTGAAGCGATAGACTTTGATAGCTATGAGGAAGCTGAACTGTACGGCGAAGATATTCCGGGTGTTGATATTACCGAGGAATACGTTGACACGGAGCAGTATGGAGAAGTAAGTGAATTGGGAGGTATAAAAGATGAACAATGAAAGAAAACTCAGTGTTAAGCTGACAAGGAATGAGCTTATAGATCTGTTGCTTCTTTGTGGGTATCATGATAAAGATGCTGAAAAATGGGGGAAACTCCATAGCAAGCTGTATCAACAGCTAAAAAGCTATGATGAAAAACATCTTGATAAGGGAGTGTGAATCATGAATGAAATGATAAGATTGAGAAAGCTGCTGATAGCTCTGAATGAGTACATGGATAGCTTCAGCTACTACGACGAGGAAGCCGATGAGACCGTTATAGACGGTGACGAGAACGAGTGCTATGATGTACTCATGCAGGATGATGAACTGCACTTGCTAGGCACTGAAACCGTGAAGGAAGTGATCCACATCTGCTTTGTTGACTGGGAAAAGTTTGACGAACTATGCAGACGGTACAGAGCATACTGAATACAAGGAGAAATAAAGCATGAATAACGAGCTCATAGCGATAGACGAATACACGTACAAGTATAGGCACTACATCATCACCGGAAATGATAACATACGCTACGTATGCATAGCACCCTACGGTGCGTACTCACCTACGTCCTATGCGACAGTCAAGGAAGCAATGGCAGCCATAGATGCTGATATAGTTGCTGGAATACTTATCTGAAAAAAGAAACCCTCACGTATGTGAGGGTTTAATGTTATTCTGTCTTGTCGCGACATAATTTTAGAAAAAGACCTCACCGTCAATAAGCGAGGTCTTTTCCAAATATTCCTAAAAGTTGTTTCCCCAAAAAATCAATTAGGAAGAAAACCAAAAATGAGGTAAAGTAATTATAGCATAAACGATGCTATATGTCAAGCAGTTTATACCCGATCTAAAGATTGACATATAAATAAAAATGTGATAAAATCAACATAACAATAAACACAGATATAATTGTTAGCTGAAAGGAATGGTATTATGAGTTTGAAAGAAGCTTGGGCTAAATATGCCAACTACTGCAAAGAATGCGCATTAAAAAATGATGAACCGCTTTCTTTCGGTGATTGGGTCTGTTCTAAACTAAACGATGTGATTGAAGAATATGAAGAAGATAATGAATATTATTATTTATTTGAAAACAACTGTTTAACGGCAGCTCAGCTTGATAATATACAAAATGATATATTAGAGAGAAAAGTAAATGCTATAGATTTAGACGACATAGCCAAGGAATATCCGTCATTGAATGAAATAAAAAATGGTTTAGAAAGGTAAGGAGGTAAATTATCATGTTAACGGTTATATTTAATGTTCCGGTATTAATAGGCGTATTCCTTGTTGCTCTTATCTTTTTTGCAGCAAGTAAAAGTAAAGCCGTTAAGGTAGTGTCAGCGATCGTCATGGTGCTTACGGTTTCGTCAATTTTGAAGCTTCTGTTATTTACGATTTCGATGATTTTAAGGATCCTCTTGCCTATAATTATTATCATAGGTATCATATATGCAGTTTATATTATAAAGAAAAAGAAGTGAAATTCAAAAGGCAAGTTTGCAGCTTGCCTTTTCTTTTTCAGCATAGTAAAATAACAAAAGGGGCTATTGCTTGGTGCAACAGCCCCTTTGTGCATTCTATTCTTCTTTGGATTCTTCTTTGCGGGATTCTTCTTTGCGGTTTCGCAGATCTGCATTAGCTTCTTTAAGCTGTGCTATCTGCTGGTGGAGGTCTGCTATTGTTGCATATAGATTTTTGCTTTCTTCGGCAGCAGCTCTCCCCTGCTCCGCTGCTTTCTCTCGCTCTGCATATATAGCTTTTTCTTGTTCGATTGCAGCGCGTTCCGCAGCAACTTCCGCAGCTGCCTTTGCTTCTTTTAACTCTGACTTTAGTTGTCTAACTTCATCCTCTGATCGAGCAAGCCGTTCTTCAACATCTTTCAATTTGACCGCATCTGCTTTTGCGTTGCCAAGCTGTTCTTTGAGGTTTTCAATTGTTTCACTTAATGCAGTTCTTGCTGCTTCAGCAGATTGTGCTGCACGCTCCGCTTGCATTTTTTCTTTTTCTGCATTGTCAGCTCTCTCAACCAATGCAGCAGCTTGTTCCATAGCAGCTTTTTCCTGTTCGGCTGATTTCTGCTCGATTTCTTCTATGGCTTTTTCAGCATTGTCAGCTATTTGTTTTGCTGTTGCAAGCTGTTCTTGCAGTTCAATGATAGTCTTGTCCTTACTATCCAAACGCTCACGATATTCACTGTGTACCCTGTTTTCTGTGTTGGCGGTAAGGTCAAGCGCAGATATGTATGCTCTCATAATGCTGTCAATATGGCTCTGGAAGTCATTAACGTTGGTTTCCTGCCCCGATAGCAGACCTTTAGCCTGTGACATTTCATGCGCTGCTATGAGTGCCTGAACAGCTTCATCAGCATTTGCGAATTCGCTGCACAGAGCCTTGAACGTAGCTATCGTATCTTCACTTGCTCTTATTGTATGTGTCTTGCTCTCTGACATATTATCACTCCTTGTCGGTTGTAATTGTCTTGTACACGTTTGTGTACATGGTGTACATTGTATACATTTATTATATCACTGAATTATGCTCTTGTCAAGATTTTTCTTTTTCAGAAATAGTAAAAAAGAGAGCCCGCCACCAGTGACCACTGTGACAGACTCTCGGGTTAAAATGAAACGAGTACAGTATAACACAACTTTGACAGATTGTCAAGTCTGAAAAATAATAACTATTTGCCCTCCGTCAACTTCTGATACATCTTCATCAGCTCTGCCACACACTCACTCTCGGTCATGGTCTTGTAGTCGAAGCCGTATGCCTGCATCACAGCCTTATCGTTGAGTTGGTGAGCCTTTCGCAGTTCGGGTGGCATAGTTGTTTCATCGTAGAGATCGGCAAGGGAGCAGTCGGGATATTTGGCTCTTGCATCGAGTATCATCTGTGCTGTTTTTTCTATGGTTGCTTTCTGTTTTTCATCGGGACTGCACCATGGGAAGTTATTGTAAACAATGTTTATTGAATAACTGTAATCACTTTTTAGTCTACCAGTTACAGCTCTCATCCAAGCCATGTGGACATTTGATGTCAACACTCCAAATTGATATTTGTTTGCGTCGGGAATCATAAATAGCTTGTCTCCCGCAATTATATCAGATCCTAAATATCCCATAGGGATATAACGCCTGTTTTCAGATGATACCTTTGGAAGGGCTATAAATGTTTTGGGATTCATAGTTTCCCTAAATAAAGTCGGAGTTGCTGCAAGTTTCTGTCGTCCTTTATCTGGGCTTTTTTCTCTTGCTTCTTTACAACATTGTACCCTTTTCTTTACGATAGGCATTTTATTTAATTCAGCAGGAGAAGCACCAACAAGCCAAAGGCAATATCTTGGTACGTTGTTAATAAACTCGTATCCCATCATAAATCGCTTTATATACTTTGACGATAATGGCTCTTTATTTATAAGCTCATCAGCTTCATCTGGAGAAAGAATTAAATACCCTCCATCAGTTGGTCTATTGCCGGATAGCATTTTTGGAATATTACAAATGGCTTTAGTTCTACTTTCAATAAAAACATCATTTGCAGCAACAAGATAAGCATTGATATTCTTTACTATTTGTTCAACACCATTATCAAATAGTCTCCTATCCACTTTGTTTTCCGCAATACTAAATCCCACAATAACACAATGAACTTTGGCTTTCAGACTTGCTTCACTGTCCCAGCGGAAAGTTCGGTGTGCAAAGTCAATATGTATTCCGAAACGGTCATACAGTGGTTTCCACACACCTGCGACCTGTTCGCCCTGCGTTATACTGTTGGTAGAAACAAAAGCGGTTCTGATATTGGTGCCGACCATAAGCTGTGAAGCCTTGAAATACCATGCAGCAACATAATCTATCTTACCGGCGGTCTTGTACGGATTTCCCTTATCGTCAACATAAATGCACAGTATATCATTTTTCTGACTTTTCGATTGCAGAGAATAACCAACAAATGGCGGATTTCCCATAATATAAGACAGCTTATCCTTTGGAACGACACTCTCCCAGTCGATACGGAGAGAATTGCCCTCGGTGATATTTGCATAGCTTTTCAACGGCAGAAAGTCAAGGGTATACTGTATGATCTCCTCGGTTTCGTGCATCATCTGCGCTTCGGCTATCCAGAGGGCGGTTTTTGCTACGGTCACAGCAAAGTCGTTTATCTCGATGCCGTAAAATTGCCCGATACCGACCTTAATAGGGTTAAAGTCACCCTCGCCGCCTATGAGCATCTGACCGCCGTGTATTACTTGCAGCGCTTCATTCTCCAATCGGCGCAGACTTATGTATGTTTCCGTAAGGAAGTTACCTGAACCGCAGGCAGGATCGAGGAACGTGAGTGAAGCTAGCTTATCTCTGAACTGCTCCAATTTCGCTTTTCTTGTTTTATCGACCTTAGTTTCGCATATCGTATTGAATTCTGCTTTCAGCTCATCGAGGAAAAGAGGGTCAATGACCTTGTGAATATTCTCGATAGAGGTATAGTGCATACCGCCTGAACGTCTTGTTTCGGGGTTCAGAGTGCTTTCAAATACTGCGCCGAAGATCGTCGGGCTGATCTCCGACCAGTCAAATCCTGCGCTTGCATTGTTCACAAGCAGATCCACGATCTCATCTGTAAAACGCGGAATTTCGATGTTTTCATCAGCAAACAAGCCACCGTTCACATAAGGGAACGCAGCAAGTTCATCGTCCATATATGGGTCGCGGTCTTCGGGCTTCTGATCGAGTACCTGAAACAGCTCAATAAGTGCCTTGCGGATATCTTTCGCTTGAAACTGTTTCAGATACCGCCCGAACATTTCATGCTTGCCGAAAATGCCTGCGTCCTCTGCATACAGACAGAATACAAGCCTTACGCACAGCATATTCAGGCTTTTGAGTGTATCAGGACTATCAGGCTCCTTGTACTGTTTCAGGATAGCATCATACAGCTTTCCAACAAGTTCGCCTGCCTTCAAGGAGATTTCCATTTCCTTTTTCAGCATTTCGCTACCTGTTTCGACGAGGAATTGCAGACGGTAGTAGTCCTTTGCAAGGTCTTTCAAGAATATCTGTTCAGGTTCGCCGTTGGGCTTCTCCATGTCGTAGACAAGGAATTCCTCGAAGTTGCAAGTCACTATCCATCGAGGGTGCTGCGATAACGGCAGCTCCGTTACATAGCGTTTTGCCTGTTGGAACGGATTGAGCAGAGAGCCGTCAGACTGCTTTATTGCCTTGCGCAAGTCCTTACCGATAGACTTCTGTTCAATCATAACGTGCGTGGACTTGATATAGCCGTCAATAAATGAGGTGTGATCCAGATGTACCTGATCCTCAAAGCTAATAAATTCAGCTATGTTGTCAACTCCGTAAACGTGTGTCAGCAAGTCTATCCAGAAAAGGTTGGACTCCCCTTTTTCATAGCCCCTGCCTTTCCAACGCTCGGCAAACTCCTTCGCTGCCTTTTTCTGTTCTTTTTCAGTCATAGTAATACCCCCATGAATGGAATGATTATCACCATACATTATAGCATATTTCCTCAAAAGGTTCAATTGCAATTAGATAATTTAATCATTTTCATAAAACCCCTTGACAAAACGAAAAAAATGTAGTATAGTAATTATAATATAATAAAAGCAATAGAGAAAAACTTCTGACCGATAGACAAAAAATTCTATTTTGCTTTTAAAATTATGGAGGTTATTTATGTATGAAACTGAATTGAAAGAACTGGTAGCAAAGAACATTAATAAAATTGAAGCAGATTTAATATTCCTTGAAAAAGACCACACAATAATACTTAAAGAAAAAGAAAATGAAAGAGAGTGTGTTAAATTCGATATCTTAGCACTAGACAAAAATAAAACACCGGTTATAATTGAAGCAAAATCAATCAAGGATGGTTCGTTGACTTATGTACTAGAGCAAGTAGGTGAATATTTATATTTACTTCGTACCAAAGATACTCAGTCTATGTCTGCGTTATGCAAAGAACGAGGAATACCCATTGACGACGAAAATAAACTACAAGAGAATAGAAAAAAATCCCGAATAATAATATTAGTTGAAAAAAGAGAAGACGAGTCATTAAGTAGGCTTAAAAACGCAATTGAAGTATTTGCTGAGAGTGTAGATATCCGCCTATATACTTATCATTTATCAGATGATAAAAAAACACTTGTAGATGTAAATCGCGAAAGCCCCAAAAACATAATTAGTTTTGACAGAAGGATAATACACAAGAGCGACGAGGAAGAAAAACTATATGAGGAACTAAGCGGTTTATTTGCAAAAATGAAACAAATGAAAACCCTAGCGCCGGGGAGAGGTAAACTAGGACTTGAGATAGGCGATAAGCTCATTGGCTATATGGATATCACCCATAAAAACGGAGATCAAGTTGCTGCTGATTTCGGCTTATCATTCCAAAGCATTTCATTTTACAGACGCACAAAATTGCTAATTCCTGAAATCCAAGAGGAGATAAGAAAAGATGAAATAGCTGTTTCTCTCGCTAGTGGGATTTTATCAGGCTTAGACGAACAACAGCAAAAAGATGTATACGGGTATATTGCAACTTTTCTTCGCTTAAATGCTGATCAAAAAATAAACCGAAAAAAACTAATCGTCATGAAAAAAGCTGCCCTCAAAGGCGAAAAATATGACGATATTAAATTCGATTTACTCGCAAAATAACAGGCTTTTGTTGACAGCAAAATGCTTTTTGTGGTATAATATTTAAAATGAAAGAGGTAAAATTATGATTATATTTTTAGGTATTGGCGCAAGTCTTGTGCTTTTTGGTTTATTTGAAATAGCAGGTGAAATTGCTAATTTGTTTCCTGATTATAAAGATGCACGGGGCTATGTATTATGGCGTAACGTGATCGTTGGAGCAGCTATAACATTATTGGGAATTGCTTTGCTCATAAGGCTCATAGTTCTGCTCTTGCATCAAACGCAATAAGGAGATTAAAAAGAGTAGATAAAACAGCCTGTCACTATAGACGGGCTGTTTTTATATAAGGTAGTATCCTTTTTAGGTATACCCATATCGAAGTAATGAAATATATGTCATATACATCGCATTTTGATAATGACATATATTTCAAAATATGACCCACTTATATGACATAAAAGGAGTGAAATGATGTGGCACTCATAGGTTATGCAAGAGTATCAACACTTGAGCAGAACGAGAAACGTCAGCTTGAAACCTTTGCTGAAATGAAAGTCGATAAATATTTCATTGACAAGTGCTCCGGCAAGGACGCTGCGCGACCTCAGCTCAGAGCTTTGTGTGATTATGTTCGTGAAGGAGATACTGTTGTCGTGACCGAATACGCTCGTTTGGCAAGGTCGGTTCGGGATCTTCTTTCAATCATCGACGAGCTTACAGCAAAGAGTGTACAGCTGCGCAGTGTTAAGGAGCAGTTTGATACGACAACACCGCAAGGGAAACTAATGCTTACTATCTTTGCCGGGCTTGCTGAATTTGAAAGAGAAATGATACTGCAAAGACAACGTGAAGGTATTGACATAGCAAAAAGAGAAGGCAAGTACAAAGGACGTCAGCCATTACCATTTGACGAAAAGTTATTTCGGAGAGAAGTAGCTGCTTGGAGATCAGGAGAGCAGACCGCTAAGCTGGCAATGCAGCATCTTAATATGAAGCCAAACAGGTTCTATCGCAAGGTAAAAGAACTAGGTATATAATTTGATACATACCATATATAGATTTATAAGTTGATATATGTATCAACTTTTGGAATTTCTGTCAAAATTTGCGAAAGATTTCCATAAATGTTTGTTGCAAAAAAATTAACGATTTACTTGACTTGACACCTAGTAAAGTGATATAATTGATAGTGGGGGAAACTATAATTTCAGATAGTTTCTCACCATGAATCTTGATAAATTGCGATGTGAACAAGCATCGTACACAGTCAGTCACGTTGTAACGTTATTACAATAAAGTTGATACATATATCAACTATCAACAGACTGTGCATTGAAGACTGCTGCCAATGGCAGAAGGTACAGCTCGGCGTTGTAGTACGACTTCCACGAACGAAGGTGGGCAGGGTGAGAGTCCCTGTGCGGATCGTCGGGTGATGAGCTGCAAGATTCATGGTGAGAACTATGATAAGACGTGCATTTACAACAAACATAAAGTTTATACCGCGAATAACGGTTTTGGGGGCTGTTGCAGCAGCTCCCTATATCGCTGCTGTACGGTGCATGAGCCGTACAGTGCGACCAATTCTCAATCTTCGGAGGAACGTATGGACATAAATATTGATAATACGATTATTGAAGATACGGCTGAAAATTCAAATGACAGTAGAAGCTATACATTCGACGATATAGAAGTCGAGTGTATTTATGGTACGCTACCGATTACTCAAATTTTTGCGGAGGTCTGCAAAAAAAGTTGATACATATATCAACTGCTCCACCTCACTGAGCTTTACAAAAGACGCGGAGTGTGATATAATATGAATGATAAGATGGAAACATCACAGAAAATAAGGAACACGTTTGAACGCTATCGTCAGACAGGCAAGCTTTTTATCAGCAATACTCCTTATGGTTACATAATCAAGGATAAGCAGATAGTAGTCGATAAGGATGCAGCTGCTGTTGTTCGTATGATATTTGATATGAAAATTAGCGGAATGAGCAATCAAGGAATTGCGGATATACTCAATTCCAAAGGTGTAAAGTCCCCTTTGGAATATAGGATATCTAAAGGATATACTGACAGTGGCAGCCATTTTAAAAAGGACAAAGACGAAAGCGCTGCATGGCAAAGTATGTCAGTAAAAAGAATACTTGAAAATCCTATATATATAGGAATGCTCGTTCAAGGTAAGACTACATCAGCGAGTTGTAATGATAGCAGAAGATATGAGCGAGCAACGTCTGATCTTGTTGTGTTTGAACACTCGCATGAAGCGATAGTAAACGAAACCGTGTTCTACATCGTTCAGGATCTGCTGACCAAAGACAGTTACACAAAGGGATCTGACAAAAAATCTTATCTTTTTTCGGGATTTGCTTTTTGTTCCGGGTGTGGGAAAGCTATCTATCATGAGAATCTATCCAAAGGAAAGACAATCTGGCGGTGTAAGAATAAAGAATGCACTTGCAAGGCAAGGATCAATGAAGATCAGCTGAAAGAGAGTGTCTTCAAAGCATTAAAGCTGCACGTTGATGCTGCAATAAGCAGTTCGGAATTTGATATTGCAGAAATGAAAGAACTGACAAGAGGTCTTGTTGCTACGTTCATCGAAAAGATCGAAGTGGTAAACAAAAGTAAGATTCGCATATTTTTCAGGTTTAGCGAAACCTGAAAACATTGATATATAGGAGGTTTTTATTATGAAGAAATTTGGAGATTTTATTTTAGCACTTGGAATTGTAGGTTTTCTGTTGGTGATTGCAGCAATTGCCTTGGATACGACAATTTTTTCCAAGGGAATTTATGATGCAATCTATATTTGTGGAATTCTCATGCTTATTCTATTCGGAATTATTATCAGAAATATAGGCAAAAAAAAGAATGCCAAGAATATGGCATATAATAATCCAAATAACCCTCAGTATTATAACAATCCGAATAACACTCAGTATTATAACAATCCAAATAATCCTCAGTAATATAAGATTAAAATGCACAGACTATCATATCAAAGTTTGTGCATTTTTTGCCCCCTATAAAGCAAGGGAAAATATTGACAAAAGCATAAGTTTATGTTATAATATTCCCATAATAATATAAGAAAGGAGAAATTAAAATGCTAAACATGGTTATGATGATGGGTCGGCTTACAGCTGATCCAGAACTGATGGCAGCCGAAGGCGGAAAAGAGTACATCAAGTTCTCTATAGCTGTTCAGCGACCAAGAACAGAAAAAAATCCCGAGCCGGGTACAGATTTTTTCAGCTGTATTGCTTGGGAAGGTGTAGCAAGAACGATCTCACAGTGGTATGCTAAAGGTGATCTCATAATGATTCAGGGTGTGCTTCGCAATAATCACTACACTGATAAAAACAATATCAAGCATTATTCTGAGCAGATCATGGTCAAGCAAGTTCACTTCACCGGCAGCAAAAGAAAGTCAGAGAACGACAGCTCAGAACTGCCTGACAATGACCTTTCTTTCTCGGAGGAAGCACTAGCAGAGTTTGAGAGTATGTTTCCGTAAAAGGGTAAAAACAGCAGTCTAAGAAATTGCTGTAAACAACAAACACTCAATGATATGCTTGTTTAGAATTTTTTACTACTTATATTTTATCACTTGACAGGCATGACAGTTTTTCTTTTTCAGATAGGTGAAAGTTGATATATGTATCAACTTTGTTAAGACGAAACGAGAGGACAGAAACATGGATGCGATTAAAATAGTAATTTTCAATAATAAAGGCGGTGTAGCCAAAACTACAACCGTTATAAATCTGGCTTACAGCCTGCAAGCCTATGATAAAAAGATATTGGTCGTTGATTGCGACACACAGGAGAACTGCTTCGGCTTCTTCATGGCAAACAAGACCGCAGATGCCATTCTACACACAGACTACGACAGGATAGATCACACTACATGGTCAAGATACAGCAAACTGCCAGTTGAGCCGGAGGGATATGACTACGTGATTTTTGATATGCCCCCGACAATCAATGATGAGGTTCGGGTTGTACTTAGGCAGTGCAATACTGTCTATGTACCTATAAAGCTCGGTGAATTTGAAATTTCCGGGCTCCGAAAAGTGACGGATGAGATCAATCAACTCGGGATTAAGTTCGGTGGGGTGTTCGTGACAATGTATCAAGCAAGGAAACACGCTGAGATTCTCATGGAAGTTCGCAGAATCCTCGGGAAACGACTTTTAGAAACGGTCATTCCGTTTTCAGATTCCGTAGACAAGAGCTTGATGAACGGACTTCCTATCAAGGCATACTTTACAGAACATGGAGTTCCAAAAACCAAGAACAGTTGGAAGATAGTTGATGCCTACGAGGATCTTGCACTTGAAATAATGAGGGGTGAGGGAAATGGCTAGAAGTATGTTCGCAAATCTGAACGCAATCGTTGGGAACACTCTGACCGAGAGCATCAAGATGATCGATATCAGTGAGCTGCACAGCTCCCCGGATAATTTTTTTCAGGTGGAGAGAGTTGAGGAGTTTGCTGAGACCATTCTCGGTCAAGGCGGAGTTAAAGACAATCTGCTTGTTCGTCCGCTCGAAACAGGAGGATACGAAATAATCAGTGGTCACAGACGTAGAGCTGCTGTTCAGTATCTTATCGACCGTGGCGAAAACATATCGCATTTGTTGCCCTGCTTAGTGCAAGAGTATTCCGATGATGATGATAGAATGTTAGATCTCGTTCTCATGAATATCAGTACAAGACGTTTATCTGATTCAGAGCTATGGCAAAGCTACAAGACGATTTCCGAAATCCTAACAAAGAAGAAGGAAGCAGGAGAAAAATTCGGCAAATTAAGAGAAGCGCTTGCAGAATATCTGAGCTGCTCTCCGGCACAAGTCGGAAAAATGCAGAACGTCGAAAAGAATGCCATTAATGAAGTCCAAGAAGCGATAGAGAACGGCGAAATATCAATATCAACCGCAAACGAGATAGCAAAACTCGATGAAGATGAGCAGGAAGAACTTGTTCAGAAAACGGAAGATCTCAGCAGCATTAAGCATAAAGACGTTAAGCAAAAAGTTTCCAAAGTTAAAGAAAAGACCGATGATGAAAAAGTTGATACATATATCAACTTTTCAGATAACGATGAAGAAATAAATGAAGAACAAGATTATGTAGCCGATGGAGTTAATAAAGAAAAAACATTTGAAAATGGGAAAGAGTTTTATAGTTCGGAAAAAGCTCGCGAAGATGCGATCAACACACTAGCTGACTATGTGTTTGATAACTATGGGGACATTGCCAAAACCTTTGAAATGTGCGAAAATTCTGACATTCCCGAGAGGAACAAAGTTCTTATAGGTGAGTTGCTAGAAATAATGACATCCATCAACAATCTCTCTGCTTCGGTGACAGCAGAAAAAGAAGAAAATAATGAGATATAGAGGGAGTATTACAACTATGACTGGAGCAGCACTCCGAGTGGAGCACACAACAGTCTTGCGGACTGCTATGCTACGCTCCATGTATATAACAAGATCAATGAGAAAAGTTGATACATATATCAACTTTTATAGTATAACTAAAAGGCAGTGCAACGTGCTTCGTTACACTGCCTTTTTTGATAAAAGGAGGAAAAGCTGATGAGTATGAGTGACGAGGTTGCAGGAGCAACCTTACAAGTGACTACCCAAGCAGCACAGACTGCTATATCCGCAGCAGGAAATGTTGTCAATAAGACAATAGATAACATTGCCAAGTTGCTGCAAGCACTGGCTGCCAAGCACGCAGCATCCAAAGTCAACTCAACTGACCTCACGGATCTTAAACCGGGAGAGGTCAGCATAAAGGAGATGCGAGAAGCTGCAATCAAAAATCGTGAGAATATCGTGTTCAGTAATAACGGATTCACAGCCGATGACAGGAAGATATTGTCACGTAAGGCAAAAGATTATGGTATACCGATAGCCTTTCAGCACCCGGATAAAGACAATTTCTATGCCAGTGTCCGAAACAGTGATTTGCCGGTGTTCCGGCAAATGTGTTCCGATCTGTTGAGGGATAAGTTGGAGGAACGACCGCAGGAACTGGGCAACTTCAAATGCAAGGAATGGGAGATACCTTATCTGACACAAGAATTGAATAAATATGATCTGCCAGCTCAGTTCGGAAAGACCAACAACGGAGAACATTTTTGCCTATACGATAAGCATCAGGAAAAGACCATGCTAATCGCAAGAGGTCTTTTCATAAACAAGTGCAAGGCTATCAACGAGAATATCTCATGTGCAAAAGATGCAGAAGGATTCTTGACGATCAAAGACAAGCTTACCGGGAGAGAAATCTCATTCAGCAATGACAAGATACCGTCCAGAGAGCAGCTGTCGCAAATGGTCAATGAGAAATTCGGATTTAATGATGAGAATAAAGCGAATCTTGTCTGCGCGAAATTCGGTCAGGAAATGCTGCAAGGAGAAGACAAGCAGAAATTCTTCAGTAAGGATCCTCGACGTGAGTTCTCAAAGGTTGAGAAAAACATTCAGCTCGAAGGCGAAAACCTACTTGCCAAGCCGTATGATTGTTGGAGACTTACACCAAAAAGTGACGGAGCACCTAAGATCGTATTCAGAGATGATGAAGGTCGTTTCACAGTGCTTGATCCGGGAACTATGAGCAGAGCTAAAATGGCTAAAGCAATTAGGGCAGATTTGAATATTAATGATGATCAGACAGTGGCTGCAATAATGGATAAGGCTACTAAGGTCAATGATTATTATTCCAAACAAGCAGAAACAAATTTTTCATACAACAAAATCTTTGAAAGTAATGAGAAGTTGCCTGTCGATGATGTTGCTTGTGACATAGAACGAAATGGAAAAGACAGTTTCACAGTAAGCAGCACAGCAACCATTGTCAAGTATGCAGAAGATGGCACAGCTATCAAGCACGCAGAACACGGCACAGCAACTCTTTCTCTTTCAGATAAGAAAAATGCTTTATTAGAACTTACGGATATGTTCAAGAAACAAGGCATACCGGAAGCCAACGCAAAGCAGATCGCCAAAGAATGTTTTGGACGAGCTGAAAACCAGAGCGCTGAAAAGGTTCTTCACCTTGAAGAAATCAGAGGGGATAAGCCATACTACGGCGATAATAGTGAACTGCAAATTGATTTCAAGGTAGGAAACAAGAAAGAGACTATCAGTGTTACCAATGCTGAAAAAGCAAAGAAAGACCTTGTGGATACCTTCGGCGTATCTGAACAGGCTGCGGATGCAGCTATGGATAATGTTAATAGTGTGCTGACAAGCAGAGAAGCGACAGTGCTTTCTAAGTACGGATTTAGGGATCTGAACAACTGGAGCATGGATGATGCAGCAGATGTTATCAGTCGCATTGAGGGCAACGGATGGAAAGTGCCTGATTATATTGATCCGGCTACCTATAAGCCCGGAAGTATTGACTTCAATGCAATGTCCGCAGCATCAAACATGAAAATGCCTGAGCTTCCAAAGGTTCCAACGGCAGGAAGGAGCAGATAATGGCTAAAACACAAGCCCCGGGTCCCCGGAAAACACCATTGTCCACATATATCATATATGGCATTATTATAGTAATTATTCTCGTGGCTTGCAGCGTTCTAGGTGCAGCACTCGATCTGTCAGTTAAGCCGGATGGCACAATCAATCCTGAACTGATAGATAAAAACATCGGTGTCGTTCTCCATAAACCATCACTTCTTTTTCGGTTAGTCGATAAGAGTGGATACGCGACAAAAATGCCGTTTGTTGGAGCAGCTGCTACCGGCTTATACGTATTATACAAGTATTCAGATGGAAAGAAAAGGCTGCACAGAAAAGGTGTGGAATATGGTTCCGCCAAGTGGGGCGATGACAAAGAAAAGAAATCACTAGCCGATCCAGCCAAACCACACTTAGAGCCTATAAGAGACGAAAACGGCAAGAAGATATTCAATGATAAGGGTGAATTTGAAACTGTTACTATCGACAATAACATTATTCTTTCAGAGGATGTTAAACTATCGTTGAATTCAAGACAGCATTTTTTGAATCATCATGTGCTGCTAATAGGTGGCTCCGGTGCCGGCAAGACGAGATTTTACGCGAAGCCTAACGCTATGCAACTGAACACAAGTTATGTTTTTACAGATCCTAAAGGAGAAATATTGGAGTCAACAGGCAAAATGCTGCTCCAAGCCGGATATAAGCTCAAAGTGTTTAACACCATAGAGATGAAGAATTCAAATAACTACAATCCATTTGAGTATGTTTATGATTACAATGGAAATTTGTCCGAAGACAATGTAGTTAAGATGGTTGATGTACTTTTCAAGAACACAAAAGGTGACGGAGAAAAAGAGGACTTCTGGTCACAGAAAGGTAAGAGCTTACTGCAAGCAATTGTCTTTCTGCTCTTTGAGGAAAGTGAATACAATGCAAGCTTTGATGAAGATGGGAAATTAATCCCAGCAACCAGAGATAAAACGCATCTGAATTTCTTTTCGGCTACTGAAAAGATGCGTAAGCTGATCTATCCTCCCAAGGGAAGTCAGATGCCCGACGGATTTTTTCTCGAAAAAGACCCGGATGAAAGTGAAGATGAATTTAGAGAACGGCAAGCAACTTGTTACTTGTGTCCTCTCGATAAAGATTTTATCGAGCTTGAAAAAAGAAAACCTGACAGTATCGCACTGAGACTGTATAAAGAAGTCAGAAATGCTCCCGAAGAAACCGGACAGAGCTTTCTTTCTTCAGCTAACGTAAAAACATTCATGTTTAACGTGGGCAATCTGAAACACATAACTTGCTGCGATACCATCCATCTTGAAACCATTGGCGATGAGAAAACAGCATTGTTTATCTTGATTTCGGCTACGGATACAACATACTACTGGCTTGCATCAATGATGTATACACAGATGTTCGATATACTCTATAATAGAGCTAACTTTAAGTATGGCGGTGTTCTCCCTGTTCCTATCCGTTGTATCATGGATGAGTTTGCAAACATAAGTCAGATACCTGATTTTGACGAAGTGATTGCAGTTGTCAGATCAACGGGAATATCTATGAATGTTATCATTCAGAATATGGCACAGTTAAAATCTAAGTATGAAAAAACATGGGAATCAATCACAGGTAACTGTGACAGCATGATTTTTCTCGGCGGTAACGAAGAAAGCACGAGAAAATCTATATCAGAACAACTCGGCAAAGAAACGATTGATATCGTAGGCAGAAATCGCACAAAAGGCGGTAAATCGTCCAGTACATCTGAAAATAACAGTATCATCGGTCGAGAACTCATGCTGCCGAGTGAGCTGAAAACAATGCCGATAAGCGATTGTATAATCATGATGAAATCGCACAATCCGTTTTATTGTCATAAGTATCCCATTGAGAAACATCCGAACTATAAGCTATTAGCCGACTATGATGAAAAGAATGCATACGATGTATCTAAGCTTAAGGTTATAACGCTAGATGAGCTTGAAAGTCAGAAGAAAGATATTATATCCGATTCTGACATAAAAGCGGATATAAAAGAAAAAGCGAATTTGATATCAAAGGATGAAGAAAAGTCGGATGTGATATACGATAGCAAAAAAGTTGATATATGTATCAACTCTGAGACGATAGATTTTGACAGCTTGGAAGAAGCGGAGCTGTACGGCGATGATATTTCAGACGGTGATATCACTGAGGAATATATGGAAATGGAGCAGTATGGGGAAACTTCCGAATTGGAATCCTTCGATTTGGGAGAGCCTATACGTGAGAGAAAAGAGGTGGATGTTGTTAATGAAAACGAAGAAGCTGACGTCGGTATTTCCATAGACGATATCGGAGGTATTGACGAATTTTTCTCTGTACCAGACGAGCAGATCGAAAGCATAGGTGATTTTTCAGACTGTGAGCCTGAAGCAGAGCTGATAGCAGAGGATTATTTTCCGGATGCTGTCGAACTTTTTGATGAGGATGACTTCGGTTTTACCGATGACATGATGT
This sequence comes from Ruminococcus sp., assembly GCF_024692365.1. Taxonomy (GTDB): domain Bacteria; phylum Bacillota; class Clostridia; order Oscillospirales; family Ruminococcaceae; genus Hominimerdicola. Next base: position 25,756 of record NZ_JAILMR010000001.1, read on the forward strand.
AAAAAGAAAGAGGTATAAAAAATGAATTTAAAGAAAACAGCATTAACAAGAACATTATCCGTAGTAATGGCAATGATAGTCACAGTGTTAACATTTGCGATCGCACGTCCTGTAACTGCACACGCAGCAACTGTCGATTCTGTCGATTCTGATGTTGTACAGATAATGGCTGCACAGCAGCAAGGCGGTGGAGATGCAGCTGCCGGTGGTGGAGCAGATGCCGGTGATGATGTATGGAACTCTGTAATCAATACGTTTGTTAAATGGATCAAGCGTTTAGGTTTCCTCGTTGCGTTTATCGGAGCAGTTATGTTTGCATTAGGTATTAAAGACAGCGATGCTGATAGTAAGCAGCGAGGAGTAATGACGATGGTAGCCGGATTCTTGGTAGCCGGTTTGTGCATAGGAGTAAATATGTTCCATCTTTTCTAAGAAATTAAATGAATGATACTCTTATCCTCGGTAGATCACCGAGGATAAAACAGTATCGTGACGAAGGAGGTCATAAAGTGAATGAATATATAGCTTATATTATGTCTGTCCTTCCCGAGGTTCCGACCGGCACACCTGCCCAGATTGCCAAAGATACGCTTGATTTTTTTTCAAAGTGGATCGGACGAGCCGGGGGGGTGGTAGCCCTTATCGGATTTGTCAAAATGGCACTGGGTTTTAAGGAAGATAGTTCAAGGGAAACGCTTGAAGGTGCGCTTGTAGCCATTTCTGGACTTATAATTAAAGCATCTATAGAATCTCTTGATGTTTTTACCACAAACCCGATAAGTGCAGATGTGGAATTCTATGCCTTGCGGGACTTCATAAGCAAATGGCTGGCAAGGCTCGGAGGACTGGCTTTGTTTCTTGGTGGTATATTATTGGCATTAGGAATTAAAGACAATGATGCTGCCGGTAAAGTGACAGGGATTAAGACCATTGCCACAGGTGGAGTTATCATTGGGCTTTCTGCACTCTCAGTGATAATAGAATTAACATAAGGAGGGAAAAGTTTGGAACAGTCAATAAAACCTTGTGTAAGCATATATCATTTGGAGAAGCTTAAAAAAATCCGAAAAACAGCTTATCTTGTTATAATACTGTTCGGATGGGTAGGCATCTTTTTCCCCTATATTGCTCATGCTGATATATTTGGCAATGAAATTCATGATGTATATGCTACAATCACAGAAAATGTGTCTGAAACCAATAGTATACTGAGAAAAGCATTTTCTTTTTGCAGCACTTCCCCATTCGACGTGATTAACTCACTAGATAAGCCGCAAGCCAACGTATTAACTTCAATAATCGCTGCATCTAAGACTACTGCTCTTGTTGTTGCAGTATTGTTATTAATGGTAGATTTTTTTAGAAAATCAGTTGCTTTCGAATGGTCTTCGCGATGGGAAAATGTTCTTCTTTTTTTGCTGAAGATAATTGTAATAAAACAAGTGATCCAGAATGCGGATACTATTATAGCAAGCATCTATGCTGGGTTTAATTACATTAACAATAAAGCAATCGCAAATATGTGGCATGGAGCAGTATGGAGTTTTTTGCCAACAGGCGATACAGACGTATATACTTGGACAGATACAGAAAACATTTTCGGTAGTATGTGGGATAATGGAATCATAGACGGTTGGACAAATTTCTGGAATGATGTAGGAGCAGATGAATTAGAAACAACTTATAGTTATCCGGTTTCGAAAGATGCAGTAAGAATGTTTTATCCTAATGCAACCTTTCCAACGGATATTGATTCAACGCATCTTAGTCTGAACGACTATCCGTTTGCCAATCCCACAACGAGGGCAAATTTTAATCCAACAGTAGAGAAATTTTTATTGCAGCCATATTTTTGGGTGATGAAAGCAATTGCTTACCTTATCTTTGTTATTGCTGCCGGACGTGTATTTGAGCTTGGAATACTGACTATATTTGCTCCGCTGCCTTTGGCAACTTTTGCATCGGAGACTTCAAGTGATGTAGCTAGAAATTACATCAAGAATTATATAGCTACTGTTATCCAGATTGCAGTAATAATAGCAATGTTCATGATATATGTAGCACTTAGCGCAACACTTGCGACTCAATATGAGTCAGTACTAATTCAGTTTATTGGACTTATAACGCTAGGACTTGGTGTGATGAAATCAGGAGCTTGGTCGAAGAAAATATGTGGCATGGGATAAGTTGATACATATATCAACTTTTTAAAAGGAGGAGAAAAATGGTCGAGGTTAAAATTCCGTCGGAGATAAGAGCATATAAGAGTAAACTGATTTTGGGATTATCCACAAGACAGTTCATCTCCATCGCTGCTGCGATATCAATCGAAATACCAATCGGTGTGATTGGTAGACACTATCTGTCCGAAGATATGTTATATTACATAATTATATTAACAGCAGCTCCAATACTTGCATTTGGATTTTTTACTTTTAAAGACATGAAATTTGAGGACTTCATAAAAGCCTTTGTTTCAATGTACATCTTACCACAACGACGTGTATATGAAGATACGGAAGAAAACATATTCTGTTCTATCAGCGAGGAAATAATATGTTCTGATATATTACAGCAACGTATTGATAATGGCGAATACGACAATGAAGGGAGCGAATAAACTTGGCTGAAAAAGAAGTAAAATTATCAGCCCGAGCTAAGGATAAGGAGCGTTTAGCATCGGCTGCGAAAGAAAAGAAAAAGAAACTTGTAGATTTCAAACCCAAAAAGAAAATCAAGAGGACAGTTTTACAAACCATGCCTTATGAATGCTTTGTAAGCAACTATGTTATGCTGCTTTCTAGTAATATCAAGGTCGAGAAGACAACGGCTAATCTGTATTCAAAGACATATCTAGTTCCTGACATAAACTATTCAGCTCTTACCAAAAATCAGCAGCTAGAAATACTCCAGAAATATATAGATCTGCTGAATGGCTTTGACAGTACAACAAGTTTGCAAATATCCATGATAAATACTAAGATCAATAAAGAGGAATTTGAAGATAAACTTCTCTTGAAAGATAAAAATGATGGTCTTGATGAAGAACGTCAAGAGTTTAACGAGATACTGCATGAGGGTGTAATGAACGGTCAGAATGGTTTGCATTGCCGTAAGTATTTCACTGTTACTGTAAGTGCCATAAATTTTGAAGCAGCAAACTCAAAGTTCTTTAATATTGAATCACACTTGATTAATTGTCTTGACAGCCTTGGAACTGAGCTCATACCGCTTAATGCAAACGAGAGAGTAAGGCTCATGGCAGATATTCTGTGTGATGTAAATGTACCTATCTCCACGATCTCACGAGAGGAATTTGCAAGAGAGTCCGAGAAAATGCTATGCAGCCCGGATTATTTCGAATTCAAAAAGGACTATTTCATGTTCAATGATAAGTACGCACGCTGCATATATTTCCGTAGATTACCGCAATCGGTTCAGGATACGATTTTCAAAGAGATACTTGAAAAGAATATGTCAATTGTTATCAGCATGAATACCGAATTCGTTGACCCCGAAGAAGCACGAACTATGGTGGAACGTAAGATCACGGATATGAAGACTGAAGAGATAACAAAAGTCAGACGAGCTATGGCGACTTCAAGGGGAGCTTTTGTTGATCCGATCGAAGGCACACAGTTAGCAGTAGATAAAGCTCAGGCACAGGAGTTCCTGACAGATCTGAGAGAGAGAGGTCAAAAAATGACATTGTGCCAGTTTATCATGATGATCACAGCCGATAGTTATGATGAGCTTGAAAATTGCACAGAAGCGCTGCACATTATACTGCGTAAGCATCAGATAGAGCCTATAAGCGCACCATACCGTCAGGAACAAGCATTTGATAGTGTACTGCCTATTGGCAATTCCTTTTCTTTGGACAGGGAAAAGAATATACAAGTAAGAAGAACTTTGTCGTCCGAGAGTACCGCAGTATTTTGTCCTTTCAATGCCAGAGAGCTTATGCACGAAGGCGGCATCTACTACGGTACACATCAGAAGACGAAGAACGTTATTATGTTCGATCGTAACAGGCTTAGTAATCCTAATGGTCTAATATTTGGTTTGCCGGGTTCAGGCAAATCATTCTTCGGTAAGATGGAGATGACTTTTTCCATGCTAACAACAGAAGATGAGGTGCTTATACTTGATCCGGAGCGAGAGTATTCTCCATTGGCTCAGATGTTAGGCGGAGAAGTTATATATATCTCAGAAAATTCACAATCCCATATTAATCCAATGGATCTGACCGAAAATCCTGATAGTAAAGATAAGGAATACGATCCAATCAAAGCTAAGCTCGACTTTTTATTGTCTTTCTTTTCAGCCATACTTGGTAATCAGGAGATCACACCTATACAGAAAACTATTATAGATACTGTTATGCGCAAGACATATGAGAACTATGATCATCCGACACTTAAAGAATTTTATGATGAACTTGAAGCATATGCAAATGATAGCCAATTTGAAAAAAGACAAGCAGCTGAATATTTGAAAGATGTGTTATATCTATACGTTCATGGCTCAATGAATGTTTTTTCCCATGCTTCAAACGTTAATATCCACAAACGATTTGTAGTGTACGATACAAAAGAGTTAGGCAAGAACTTTCAGACTTTAGGTATGGCTGTGGTTCTCGAAAATCTTTGGGACAGAGTTGCCGAAAACCGCAAAAAAGGTAAAAGGACAAGAATCTATATAGACGAAATGCACCTAATGTTCAAATCTGAGCAGTCTGCAAACTTTGTCTATGAGCTGTATAAACGTGCAAGAAAATGGGGCGGTATCCCTACCGGTATTACACAAAATGTTGCTGATGTTCTTCGCTCAGAACTTGCAAGAACACTGATCTCTAATACACAGTTTGTGATTATGCTGTCTCAAAATACTACAGACCAAGAGCAATTGGCTCATCTGCTGGACATATCTCCGGAGACGATGAGGCGGTATGTTTCCAGCAGTGAACAAGGCTGCGGACTGATGTATGCTGATAAATTCGGAGTAATACCATTCGATAATAAGTTTCCTGAACACAAAAAGCCGACATCTAAGCTATACAAGACGCTGTCTACGAAATTTAAGGAAGGTGTCGATTTTTCCGAATAGACTTTCTTTTCAATAAAGTTAAGGTGGTGATGTGATTGGGAATCGATAACAGATCTAATATAAAAACTAAACTCGATAATATTGAACTTAGACAAAAAAGAAAAGAAGAAGTTAAGGAAGCTACTTATAGCATTTCTGACTTAAAAAATACGTTCTCAAAGATGGAAGCGGAGCAAGAAGCTTATCGTAATAATTTCAGAGAACAAATAGATGAGTTATCAGGTCAGATCAGTAACCATGAAAATACACCTGAGAATATAGCTGAACGTTTCGACACCCATTCGGAACGTTCAGATTTGATAAATCTCATGAAAAAAAAGCTTGGTGCTGGGTATGAGCAATCACAAAAATATATAGCACGTATAGATGATATCTTATTAAAGGTTAAAGATTTAGCGCCAAACGATCTAATGTTCCGTAAAGAACTAATGCGTGCTCAGGATAAAGCAGCTGAGTTTTGTGAGGAACTCAGGTCGATGATGCCGGATAAAAGTCCGATTGTAAAAGGTATGCTGTCAACAGTTAAAGGAGTTGCGTTGTCAGCAGCTAAAGGGGCTGTAGATAAGGCTAATCCCTTCGATAAACCTATCAACATGAATGATACAACGGACACCGGTGTAGAAAGCATAAGACTTGCGTATACCAGTGTCAAGAAAGGCTATAATTCGATCAAGACCGTAAACAATTCCATTAAAACAACTGTACGAACTGTAAAAACAACAAAAAATGTCATAAAGGGGACAGGAACAGTAGTATACAATACAGCCCGATACACCGGAAAAGCGATAGTCGTTACATATAAAATAACAAGTGCTATCATAACACACACGGTTGCAGCATTATCTAATCCTATCGGTCTGATCGCATTGGCGTTCCTGATTATAGTTGCTTATCTAGCAGAAGTAATTGGAACTTTATTAGGCGGTGCTGCAACTGTGGCTAGCATCCAACATGAGCAACTTTCAATGTCTGTGGGAATTGGTGATGAGGAAACCGTCGCAGAACAGTATAATCAAGGGCAAACATACTTTAATAATGCGATTGGAGCGCAGCACAACGGATATAATTCCTTGATCGATGATCTATACTATGATCCGGATATCAACACAGATAATGAACTTGTCAGAGTAGACAGGTATAAATCCAATGAATATGATACTTCATGGCAACACTCCACAGATGATATTTCGCCTGACGAGTACGAAAATTTAGGAGTATTCGGATTTCCCGAATGGAAGGAAACACTTAAAAATGATGTATGGGATGTTCAGATTTCTTACAGAGAAGCTGCTGCTATCGCATACGTCCTTCTACAAAAACAGTCAGCAGGAGGAACTTCTAACGGTATACATCAGGTTGAATTTACCAGCGAAGTGTTTGAAATAATAGCAGCACACAGCGTTTGGTATGAGGAAACAGTAACATCAGATCAATATTGTCCGGGTCATAGATGCATGAGAAATGGTGATACCGACGAACTTTACTGCGATGGTAAACATGAATTTCATCAGATTAAAATTTATTATAATGATAAAAACACAATCATGGACGAACTAGGCTTTACTAAACAAGAAAAAAAGTGGGCAGAGCTGACATATCAGGGATATGATCACAATGAAGGAATCCCCGACAGATCGGAAGGAGAAGAATGGTGAGTAATAAAGTAACACACAAAGACAGAGTAAAAAGGGTAAGAGAATATTCTTCTAAGAATAAGCTGTTCCTTATAATCGCTGCTTTTCTTATAATATGTCTTATATTCGGATATTTTAGGAATACTTCTGAAACAGAGCAGCACACCGATACAACAGCAGTCAGTGAGAATGAGAAAGATAACTCATCAAACGACTATACCCCGCACTGGCGGTTCTATTGGTCTGATCTGTTTATTTTCTCTGCCTGTGTTGGAGGATATGCAGTGATAAAAATTCGCAGAGCGAGGAAAGAGAGGGAGAAGCTTTAATGTATTATTTTTGCAAATGTCATATGCAGTCAAGGAAAGATCAGGAAGTTGATACATATATCAACTTGGATAGTTCAAAATTTAAAGAGAACGAGACTCCGAATCTAACCAAAGAGATCTTGTTGGCAAGCAGACAGTATAATGATTTTATTACAGCGTATGGCAAAAAACCTAAAATAGTAAATGCGGAGTATACTGTTTACTCTACCGATGAAGTAATAAGTGAGGACAGTCAACACGAATACCTTGAAAGCCTTATCCAGAATGGGCAGGCTAAAAAGGTTGCTAGTTCGGAACTCAACATTGACTGCGCAAGAGATAGACTATCGCTGAGAAAGCGCAAGACATTATCGCCATACAAGATAGCTGCCGTTGCCGGCGGAGCTGTAGTAGTCGGAGCAGTGGCATTCTTAGGTGGCAGAGCTATGGGATATAAGCTGGGTACAGCTCGTGCAGTATCGACAGGCAGCATGATCGACGAAGAAACAACCGTTGCCGAGGACGGTATGATAATACCGTCACAAGTCGAACTGAGTGACAGCGTGGAACAGATATCCGTTTTTATAGATAGATCATACCTTGCAGTACCGACCGAAGATGTTCAACTAAAAGGCGAGGTAGTTAACGGCAAAGCTAAGATCACACTGCCTGTTTTTGATAAGACAGATTATTTTAGTCACGTTCCCGGTCACACATGGGGATTCAGTACAGATCCTCATGCAGACAAAATTGAGTATTTCGCCGGACAAACATACAGTTTCTCCAAAGATACAAAATTATACAGAGTGCTCGTAAAATACGGCGGTGGCAACGGAACTAAGGAAGATCCGTATCTGATTGATTACTACGATCAGTTGGAACTTATGAGCGAAGATAATCCAAGTGGATATTTCGTGCAGACAGCTGATATTGAATTTCCGGAGTGGGCTGCACATACTCCGATAGATAGCATAGCAGATCTTAGTTCGGACAAGATTCATGATCATTTGTCCTATGACGGAAATGGATATAGTATATCCGGATTAAATGCTCCCTTATTCGGCAAGCTTTCCGGAGCTTCAATCGAAAATGTTATTATTACTAATTCCAACATTGTCTCCGATGAATACAAAGACTATGGTTTTATCGTGTGTCAAGCATACAATTACGAAATGACCGTAGACAATGATGATTATACAACAGATGACGAAGATGATACGAATGATACGATCAGTTATGAAACCGGAGAAACGATCATAAAACATTGTTCTGTATCTCATTCGGCTATTAAGCTTGAATATCCTGAGCCTGATACCGATGAAGACGCATCTTCATCAGCTCCAAGAATCATTACTGAAAAGGATATTGAAGGAGAAAATGAACCCCAAACAAAGAAAGCTGAATTTTCGATAGGTGCAATATCCGGAGTTGGCGGAGAAATAGATCAATGTTATGTAAACGATGTTGGCATATATAGCAATCTCGATGAATATTTCCTCTACGCCGGAGGAATAGCCGGAAATCCTGCCAATGTTTATGATTCATGCGTATATTTATTCTCTGCAAGCGGTAATATCTTTAACGCCGGAGGAATAGCCGGAAGCGGTAAAGGCACAAGAATCATCAGCCAGCTCGGTTACGGAGCACCTATATATTATGGCGGTAATATTCAGGGCTGTTTAGCAAGAAACATTCTGCTCGATGTAGAAAAAGCTGCCGGCGGAATTGTTGGCTCGGGTGGCAGCAACGCTAAAACAGGCTCTGTAATATCTAATTGCTACGCGAATGAACTGGATCTTAAAGCCGGAGTACACGATGATGATAAAACAAAAATCATAAAAAAAGGCATAATCGGCGGTATAATCGGTTCTGACGATGGTATGCACGCTCACCACATAATGAATACCGTATCCCCGATAGCACTGAAAGTTATAGGACAAAAAACTCAGTCATCTTACGATGATTCAGTCAGAACTGCTCCCGAAGATGCTTTTTATCAGTACGGCATACTTAATGTTATAAACCCTAGTTCGACTAATCCGGATGATCCAGGAGTTATGTTTACCGGCAGTTTCTTGTTTGGCGAAGAAAATCTGTTTGGTTCTGATCTAGGCGGTCTGCCATATCCCAAACAACTAACCGATCTCATAGAAAAAGCGATAGATAAATCTAATACTGATACGGAGGGAAATATCGATGAATGATAATACTGTAAAGAAAGAAAAGGTCTATACTCTGAAAAATGTCAAGGCAGAGATGGAGAAAATCAAAAAATCCCGCGATAAGAAAAAAGAAAAAGTCAAGGAGCTTAATGCGGAGATAAAAGCTGATAGCGCCAAACTCAAAGAACTGGAAGGAATCTATCAGAAGCTGTATAATGACAGCTTGCAGAGACAGGTAGCTGACGTATGGTTCAAAGAACAGAAGCTATCTTCCGACCAGATTGCAAAGTTCATCGAGCTTAGTAAGGTGCTTGGTGATAAGATCGACGGCTTAGAAGTAGACGAGATAGTAGAAGCAATAAGCCTGATAGAGCCAAAGAAGGAAAACAACTCTGAAGAAAAAGTTGATACATATATCAACAATGACAGAGGTGAATAATGAAAAAGAAGCGTATAGAATTAGCACATCCGCTTACTGATTCTGATATTGCAGCACTTAGATCGTATTCGTTAGGATTTCGTATCCAAAAGCTGCGATTATGTGCAGATATGAAGCAATCAGAGTTTGCTAGTTTGTTCGGTGTCAGTCAGACAGCCGTTGTGGCTTGGGAAAACGACGAACACATACCTAGAAGTCGTGTACTTAACGATATGCAGATGATTTTTGGGCTACCGATAGATTTCTTCCTCGATGCGGAGATCGAGCGAGTTAAGCTGCGCAAAAAGAGACCTCAAAGGGAAGCGTACATGAGTAAGATCGAACAAATCGAATATGGACTTCTTAAAGGTATAATCGATCGTGTATATTTGCCCGGTGCGGAAATGCTTTCTTCATACACACTTGCAGCCCAATACGAGACAAGTCATACAACAGTAAGTAATGCGTTTGTTAACCTTCTTGATTCAGGAATACTGAAAGTTCGTCGCGGGAAAACCTATATTATAAGCGATGATGCTGTGGAACTTGCTGAGAAACAGATTGAAAAATTCCGGAATAAAGCTATTCCGGATGAAATGAAAGAGGAGCAATGACGAATGAAAATTGATCCTGAAATTCTTACAGTCAAAGAAAACAATACTTTTAAGATTTTAATGTATGGATTTACCATCAACAAAGAAGAGATACCTCTTTTGTGTGATATCGTAAGTGTTGAACCACGCATACTGGGAGATAAAGAGAAACAATTTGTTTTACTCTTTAGATTTAAAAACCCAGTAAGAACCGATCTATATGTACACCACACTGTGAATTATGTATTTGACGATGACAGAGAGACTTTTATTAAGGCATACAACTACATAAAAGAGCTATTTGCCATGGAACATATCTTACTCGATTTTTATTGCATTAACAAATTTAATCCTTTTTATGAGATCGGGTTTTTTTATGACTGATAAAGATAATCGAAAGGAGTAATAACAAATGAAATTGGTAATAGCAGAAAAGCCCTCAGTTATGGCTACGATCAGTCAGGTTATCGGTGCGAACAGTAAAAATAGTGGCTATAATGAGGGTAACGGTTACATAGTATCAAGCTGCTTCGGTCATCTGGTGGCACTCAAGGACCCGGGTGAATATAAAGAAGAATGGGGAACACCATGGAGCTTTTCACAGCTGCCGATGTTCCCGGAAAAATGGATGTTCAAGCTTGGCAAAGGGTGCAGCGAACGTTTTCACTTGCTTAAAAAGCTTATGAATGATGAGCGTGTTGACGAGATCGTGTGTGCGACCGATGCAGGACGTGAGGGAGAATGTATTTTCCGGTACGTCTATAACCTGACAGGCTGCCGAAAGCCTGTTTCAAGGCTGTGGGTTTCCTCGATGGAAGAAGCAGCTATTAAAAAGGGATTTGACGATCTAAGACCTGACAAAGATTACAACGATCTGTTCAGCGCAGGATTTTGCAGAGCAAAAGCAGACTGGTTGGTAGGTATGAATGCTTCAAGGCTGTTTTCTGTGAGATATAGTGCAGGATTGAGCGTTGGCAGAGTTCAAACGCCCACACTTGCGCTTATAGTGCAGCGCGATTACGATATAAAGCATTTTGTGAAGCAAAAGTACTTTAAGATCGTACTGGACTGCGGAACTTTCAAAGCAAGCAGTGAAAATATAGCAGAGGAAAGCTATGCAGATCAGCTGCTTGCCAAAGTAAACGGCAAAACAGCGGTAGTCAAGGAGTGTAAAAAGGAAGTCAAGACAGCCAATCCACCAAAGCTGTACGATCTGACCACACTTCAGAGAGAAGCTAACCGTCAGTTCGGATATACAGCTCAGAAAACACTTGATTTCCTGCAATCGCTGTATGAAAAAGGTCTTGCGACTTATCCGAGAACTGACAGCCAGTATCTGACAGATGATATGGAGCAGACTGCACTGGAAACGATAGACATAGTGTATAAGGTTTTCTCCGGATTCAAAGCAGGAGAGATCACACACGATGTTAAGCGCTGCATTAATAATAAGAAAGTCAGCGATCACCATGCCGTGATCCCGACTAAGAAGATCGAGAACTATGATCTGAATGAGCTGTCGGAGGGAGAACAGAATATATTAAAGCTTATCTCGGCAAAGCTTATTACTGCAACAGCTTCACCGCATAAGTATGAAGCTGTCTCTGTAACAGTGAGCTGTGAGGGCGAGAACTTCTATTCCAGTGGCAAAACAATCATCGAAAAGGGTTGGAAAGCCATTGATGATAAGGTAAAGGCTGCACTGAAAAATAAAAATACGGATAAGACCGATAACGAAGAAAAAGCCCTGCCCGATATTACCGAAGGTCAGAGCTTTAACAATGTTCAGGCAGAGAAAACGGAGCACTGGACAAGCCCACCTAAGCCGTATACAGAAGATACGCTGCTTGGTGCTATGGAACGTGCCGGCATGGATAATTACGATGATGATACAGAAGAAAAGAAAGGTCTTGGAACACCGGCAACAAGAGCTGCTATTATTGAGATACTCGTCAAAAGGTGCTATGTTGAGCGTAAAAACAAGGCTCTGACCGCAACTGACAGAGGTGTAACTCTGATAGAGGTTCTCCCGGAGGAAGTGAAGTCACCGAAACTGACTGCCGACTGGGAAATGCTTTTACAGAAAATCGAGCGTGGTCAGTATTCGGCAAATGACTTCATGGACGGTATATCAGAGTTTATCAGAAAGCTGATAGCTGAGTATAGTTCAAAGGCACAGAATGAAGCTCTGACCAAGAAATACGCTGTGGTTGGCAAATGCCCGAAGTGTGGCAGCAATGTCATAGCATTACCAAAGGCTTATGTGTGCGAAAAGGGAAAAGAGAAGTGTGGCTTCGGGCTTGCAAAGGTCATCTGCGAGAAAACAATTTCAGAAGCACAGGTCAAGAAGCTGCTTGAAAAAGGCACGACCGATATGATCGATGGCTTTGTCAGCAAGAAAACAGAGAAAAAGTTCTCGGCAAGTCTTGTATTGAATGATGATAAGACCGTAGGATTCAAGCTGCCGGATTACGGTAGTAACGAGCCTGTCGGAAAGTGTCCGAAGTGCGGTGCAGAAGTAGTTAGGGGCAAGTTCGGATTTTATTGTAAAGGCAACTGCGGAATGTTTCTTGGAAAGGTATTCGGAAAAGTTCTTTCCGAAACACAGATCAGATCATTGCTTGGAGGTAAATCAATTATCCTGATAACGAAGGGCAGGAGGACAATGGTTCTACCTCAATACGTAGAAAATGAGTTCAATGGAAAGAAAAACTTCCAGTGGAAAACACAGGAAGTTTGAAAAAACACTTGACAAGCGAGACAATTTGACTTATAATGTAAAATAGGGAGATATATACGTATGAACAGAAATAAGATAACACCTGTACGTAATTTAAGCGCTGCCAGCGAGAAAAAGTTAGAGTCGATGGCTGCGAATGTATTTATATACGAAGAATTCTTGCGTTTTCAAGGCAGAGTATTCAAGCAGCCTGTTAGCGTAGGTCTTGAGTTCTACACTCAGCGTCCTAACGCAAGGTTCATCGGAACAGAAAATCAGTGGAGAAATGCTAAATACACAATAGCACTTGGTTCATCGGCAATACGCTTCATTGATGACAACGGCGGTCAGCATGACTATTATGACCTGTCTCAGACAAACCAAAAGAGACCGCCTAAGCTCTGGACAATGAACAAGAAATACTCGGATCTCGTGAGAAACGAATTGGGGCTGCCGAAAGACGGAAACCTGATCACACAGCTTGTGAATCGATATATGCCGGATAGCAGGATAAGTGACTGCATGAGAGCTATGGAGATACCAATTGCGGAACGAGCAGAATTCGGCAAAGCATTGAAAATGGCAACAAGCTCTATTATCGCAGGAAGATTTGAGATAGGCGGTAATAAGATATCGCTGCGTAACAGCGTAGAGGTATTCAAGTCACTCGAAACCAATAAAGCAAGGCTTACGTTTCTGACAGCTGCAACGTTAGCAGCAAGACAAGCTCTGATGAACGTCGAAACGATAATCCGAAACAACAGTATACAAGAAAGGAATGAGCGAAATGATGGATTACGAGAAATGGCAGACACTGACAGAAGAAGAACAGCAGAACGTTCCGGACGAAGAACTGCCGGCAATTCCGTCGGAAATGCTGCGCAACGATATAGTAGAAGCAGTAATGATTCGGAAGAACGGGGAACCGATGTGGCAGCTGACACAGGTAGTAGACGGACAGGAGAACAAGGTGCTGCTGCCGGAGTACAAGTCAGAGGAACTGGAAGGAGAGACGATCTGGTACAAGCTCAATCCTCACAACGGAACGTACAGCATGAACCTGTCGGAAACAGAGCAGACAACGGAGGAAGAACCGATAGGAACATACGGAATGAAGTGGATGAGGTGGATGGAAGAAAATTATCCGGAGAGAGTAACGGAAATGAAGTTCTATCACAGATACCTGACAACCGCCAGAGCAGTGGACAGCAGAGCTTGGGAGCACAGGGAAGTGCTGAACAGGCAGTACGAGAAGGAGAATCCACGTCCGGAGGACTTCGAGGAAGTGCTGACGTGGGAGCAGACCAGAGCCTTCGTCGTAGACAGCACAGTAATGAGAGAAACAGTTCTGATACCGGTGACGAGACCGTAAACAACATCAACCCGTCAACCAATTCGGCTGGCGGGTTTGTTGATGAACGTGAGCTGATAGGCTTCGACACACTTACACGTAATGGCAGCGTAATATACTGGAACTATTATAATGAGGACGGAGCTGACGGTAATGGACAGATGGTTGAGCTGACCATGACCGAGTATGATATTCAGGAAGCAGCCAAAGCTATGGAAGCTGCCGGGGGCAGGACTGAAAGCGGATATCAGGCATTTATAGAGTATATAGAGTATAACTGTCCTCAGACTACTGCTGATAGAGGAACAGACGATTTTGAAGCTGCAAAAAATACACTTATTAGCGGTAATTATACACTTAAAGTCGATTCAGGCTCACCCGCAGAACGTATCCAGCAGCTCGTAGACTTTATAGAACCACCTGCCTATGGGGTCGCAGAAGCTATAAACATAATTAACGACTTCTGTGTCGAAGAATATAATGCGGAAGCTGATTCAAGCGATATTTCTAAGATCGCACTTGCATATACAACAACTGAAGATGGAGAGCATGAAATAAATGTATACGCTAACCTTGAATCATTTACTATTGAATATCAGTTAGACAAAAAAGCTTACAGAGTCGAAAAATATTCTGACATTAATGATATGGTCGAAAACGGTCTGACTGGACTAAATTTCGATGAAATGGTTGCATTGTCAGAAGATGAGCAATCTTTTTTGCTTTCGGATATTACTCAGAGTATATGCAAATGGGGTTCAGGATATCGAGATTTTGAAGATATGGGAAATATCTTTTTTGAAAATGGATATACAGAAAAGAATGTACCTAACGATCGTTATTCATATTTTAACAGTGTTAGCGAGAAAGATCTTTATGATTTCGCAAAACGTATGCATAACGGCGAAAATATCCGTGCAGAACTCGGGAAAAGCCTTTCTGGTAATATAGAAAAAGTTCCTTTTTTAGATAATCATTCATTTAATGTTAAGTTCACTGAGAACTCAGTCATTGCATATTATGAAGATGTAGAGCGTGAAATTAGTTACGCTGAACTTGGGGAGACGTACATAAATCTAAGTAAAGAAAATTATGTCAGCAGAAAGCACAATACAGCACGCCTGAATTTAAAAGACTTTCTCCCCACAACGTATGATCAAGCCGAAGAGCTGATAGCTGCATTTGATAGCAATATCATGAATGGCTGGAAATACGATAAAGTAAAGACAAATCGAATCAAAAAGGCTCTTTACAACATTTTGAAAGATGAAGCCAAAACCGAAGATGCATTTTCTCGTATTGCTTTTCTGAAATATAATGTCAGACTTGATTCAGAAAAAGATATTGTGAGTGCGGAACAGTCATTTTCAGAGCAAATACGCAATTCGACCAGTGGACTTATAGGTGAGTATAACAGCATTAAAGTATGCGATACACCTCAGATATTGGTTGATGTGGGCTGCTCCAAGTTGCCTATGCTATTCACACAAAGACATTTGCGTGATGCGTTGCATGAGAAAGACCTCAATAATTCACACTATCATGGCTTAACAGCAGAGCAGTTAGAAAAAATACCACAAAACTTATCTGATCCAGCTATCATTTTGGACTCATACTCTCCCCATAGATCAAATAACGATACTATAGTAGTAGTTCTTCCTGTTTTTGATAACGATAATGCTCCGATAATCGTAAGTATAGTTCCCGATGGCAGCGGTGTTTATCAGCAAAAACAAGTCGATGCTAATTTTATTACAAGTATATACGGCAAAGACAAAAGCTTTGATAAGTTTATAAAACGTGCAGCTGAAAACAATCAGATATTATATTGGAATAAACAAAAAAGCCAAGAGATGTTTTCGTCTCTGCAGCTCCAATTGCCGCAGGCGTTAAACATTCTTGACTCTGATATTATTATACATCAAAGCAATAATATTGTCAAGCCTCTCAATATAAAAAAATCTGCGAACACTCCGAAAATCAAATGGGAACCTGTGACAGATACAGCCGATGAAAACGGTATAATAGACGTTTTCTCAACAAGTGTTGAGGGTACTATCTTCTGGATTGAGCCAGAAGATAACGGAGACAAAAGGAGCTATGCTGTAACTGTGCAGTATGGCGATGGTTCTGTAAGACCCGTTTCAGAAGACTATACTAACTTTGGTAGTATTGCCCACGCTATAAAGTATTTCCAAGACGATATTGATAATATCACAGGCATTGCAAAGTCTATGTCAAAAGCAAACAATGAAAAAGTTGATACATATATCAACTCTGAGGATAGAAATCATTATCGCATCTATCAGCTGCCAAGCGGTGAAAAATATCATGGTATACGCTTCATGAGCAAGGAAACACTTGAAAAGGACGGAATTGAGCTTACACTTGACGATTATGAGCTTGTATACGAAGGTAACTGGGACGATATCAGTGGTTCATCTGCTGAAATGAAGCTTCAGAACATCTTCACCAAGTTCAACACTGACCACCCCGAGGATTTCAAAGGACATTCGCTGTCGGTTAGTGATGTTATCACCGTTGGCAATGAAAACGGATATACCGCTTACTATGTAGACAGCTTCGGCTTCAAGGAAATGCCGGAATTCTTTAAAAAGGAACTGGAGCTTACAGAAGAAATTATAGATGCTGATCCGGATGTTCCTGAACAGCTGTCGATGTTCGGAGACAGCGAGCCAATTGCTGCGAATGTTACAGATGAAAACGGATTCTCAACGGCTCCGGTCATTGACGGAGTTCAGGTATATGAAGCACTTGCAGCTGAGATCGACCGTGGAACAGGCTTCGTAAACGGCAAGATAAGAGTTCAGGAGTTTTATGAGAAAAGCCGTTCACAGCCAAACCACCCTACGATCAAGGAATTAGCAGACTGTCTTAAAAAGGAATATGGCATAGGTGGTCACAGCGGTGAAGGCAAAATATCCATGGTCGATTATGACAGCAAAGGAATTACTCTCACATTTGAAAACGGCGAAAAATATCTTCACAGCTGGTACAATGTAGCTGTATTGACAGAATCAAGATTAAGTAATAACACTTATCTTTCGCCTGAACAGCAGGAAAAATGGCAGGCTATAAAAGCTGAAAGGGCTGCCGAAGAAAGCTATGAGCCTTACAGGATCAAAGTCGGTGACAAATTCCGCAACAAGGCTACCAAGACTGTTTATGAAGTTGTTTCGCTGTCGGGAGCGCTGCCGTTCTATACCGGGGATTGCACCATCAAGTCGATCAGTGGTTCATTTGAGGTGACGGAAAATATATCGTATGACAATTTGCTGCGAGATGGTTTATATGAATATATCCCCGAAGATGACAACGTGCTTGAGAATGCAGCAACAGAAACCAAGTCCGTTGACGAGAGAAAAACAGAAGTTGATACATATATCAACTTTTCTGAAAAAGAAGAAGCTGTGCCGGCAAAACGACACAGAAAGACAACAGCCGAAAAGCTCTACGATAAGTTCACTGAGATGTACCCTGATATAGTCAGCGGTGAACATGACTATGAGCGTTACGGTATGCCGGGTGATGCCTATGAGCCGTTAACAGTTGAAGCTCTGGGCGAAGATATGTATGCCTTTATGACATACTATGAGCAGATGGGCGATATAATGCGTGATCCTGATTTCACGATCAGATTAGATCACGAAAACAAGAGAGTAGAAATGCTCGAATATCAGCAGGACGGTGTACCCGGAATAGGCACTGTATATCAGAATGTTGTTGATGAGAACGGCAATGTTGATGAAAAACTGCGTGCTGCACTTGAAAAGAATTTCATGCAGAACCTTAATGCAGCGGAACAGTCTGATAGAGAGCTGACACGCTACAAGGACAGCAACGGCAATGTCACAGAGCTTGTTCAGCCGGAAGAACCGGAGAAAGTTGAGCCAGAGATAGTATACGATGACAAGACCCCTGAACTGCGTGAGGTGCTGAATGCGTTCTCACAGAAGCATGGTCTTGGCGAGCTGAATGTAGAATCATCAGAACGTGGACACAGCTATTGGGCATTAAAAGAGAAAATGAAAGACGGCACCGAAATAAGATTAGGTGATATATATAACTATGATTATGAAATGCCGTTCAATCCCAAAACTCTTGAAAGAACACTCTCAGAGTTTGAAGAAACTCAGCTCAGGTACGGTAGAGAAATCAATGAACTGGGCAACAGAGAATTCTGTCTGCGTATACATGGCGGTCAATCTGATCTTCCTGCGGTACAGAAAGATCTTCCGGAAATAAAGTATGCAGATAATCCGGCACAAAAAATACGTGATAATATATCTGCGTTAAGAGAAGTCATCAGACTTGAAGATGCGGAAATGAGTGGCAAGCCACTGTATGAAGAACGTGGAAAATACGCTGATACGAAAGAAAACTCTGAGAACAGGCTGCGTAGATACAGCGGATGGGGCGGATTACAACAGGTATTCGATGAGCGTTTCTCGCAGCAGCAGCGCACAAGGGATCAGCTGCATACACTGCTGACCGATGCTGAGTATGCTTCGGCAAGCTCCAGTACACTTAATGCTCATTTCACACCTCAGACAGTCATCGATGCTATGTATAAGGTTGTCAGAAACATGGAGCTGCCGAGAAATGCTCGTATACTTGAACCGTCCTGCGGTTCGGGCAATTTCATAACCAGACTGCCGGGCAGCTTTAGCAATGCTCAGGTGGTAGGTGTGGAGCTGGACGGCATGACAGCTAAAATAGCAAAATGGCTCAATCACGATAATCCGAATGTAAGGATAATCGAGAGCGCATTTGAAAGAGCTCCTCTTGAAAATAACAGCTTCGATCTGGCTATCGGCAATGTGCCTTTCGGTGACTATCAGATGAATGACCCTGACTACGCTAAAAACTGGCTTATACACGATGCATTCTTTAGAAAAGCACTTGACAAAGTTGCACCGGGCGGAGTAGTGGCATTCATCACTTCCAGCGGTACAATGGACAAGGGCAGTCCTAAAGTAAGAGAGTACCTTGCAACTCAGTCAGAGCTTGTAGGTGCGATACGTCTGCCTAATAATACTTTTAAAGATGCAGGAACACCTGTCACAGCTGACATTATCTTCCTGAAAAAACGTGAAGTACCATTGGCTGCGCATGAGCCTAAGCCTGACTGGTGCTACACTGCACCGAATGAAGATGGTCTGAAGATCAACTCTTATTTCGTGGACAATCCTCAAATGGTGCTTGGTAAGATGGAGAAAACCACACATTTCGATATGCTTACCTGTCAGCCTGTCGAGGGTGCTGACCTTGAATTGCAGCTGAATGAAGCCATTAAGAATATCAATGCAAAGATCACGGTATCAAGACGTGAACAGGCTATCAGAGAAAGGAGAGGCAATATTGAGCCTTGGGGCAAGAACTTTACCTACCAGATAAAAGATGGTAAAGTGTACTACCGTCAGGGTGAAGATATGACCGAAGTCAGATGTAACGCTAAAGATCTGGCAAAATTCTCCGCTTTGTGTGAGCTGAGAGATACTACCAGAGAGCTGCTTGACAAGCAGAAGTCCTCTGTAAGTGATGAAGCTCTCGTACCGCTCAGAGATAAGCTGAACAGGCTGTACGATGCATATAAAACACAGTATGGCTCATTAAATGATAAAAAGACCTTAAAACAGTTTGGTACTGACAGCGATTATCCTATATTGCAGTCACTGGAAAAGAATGACGGCAGCAAGGCAGATATCTTCTCCCGCAGAACCGTAAATCCCGATACAGAGATTACCTCTGTCGAAAATGCAGAACAGGCATTGCAGATCTCACTTGACCGTAAAGGTAAAGTTGATATGATATATATGTCAATGCTGCTTGAAGATGTTTACCCGGAACAGAGCCTTGACGAAATTGCCGACACAATAAGCCATGAATTACTCGATAAGGGTCTTGTATTCATAGATCCGGAGAAGCAGCTGCCTGAAACACCGTACTCAGGTATAGTGGAAAAGACAGAGTATCTTTCCGGTAACATACGTATGAAGCTGACACTGGCGAAAGAGTACGCTAAGTCTGATCCTCAGTATGAAAACAATGCAGCAGCACTTGAAAAAGTATTGCCGGAAGATATAAAGGCTGAGGAGATAGCCGTTCAGATGGGCTGCCCATGGATAGATGCGGAGGACTATACTGCATTTCTTACACATCTTTCGGGACGTGCTCGTTACAATGCAAGAAATTGTGATGTATCTTATTCGCCTGTAACAGGTGAATTTAGTATCCTGAATGCTGGAAGCAAAAAAGATCTGAATGTAAATGAGATAACTACATACGGCACAGCTGATCTCAATATGTATCAGCTTGCAGAAAAGCTTCTGAATCAGCGACGTATAGCAGTTATGCGCGAATATCCTAATCCTAAAGACCCATCAAAGCTAGTTACAAGGACTGATCCCAAGGCTACAAAGATAGCAATAGAAAAGTCCAAGAAAATCAAGGAAGAATTCAAGAAATGGATATTTGAGGACCCGGCAAGAAAAGAGAAGTATGAGCGCAGATATAACGATATATTCAACTCATTGGTCGGCAGAGAGTACGATGGTTCAAAGCTGACCTTCCCGGGACTGGAAAGCAATTTCAAGCTGCGTCCTCACCAGAAAAACTGCGTTGCACGAGCCATATACGGCGGTAACACACTTGCAGCTCACGTTGTTGGTGCAGGAAAATCCGCAGTTATGTTCTCCACCGTGATGAAAAAGAAGGAGCTTGGCTTGATAAACAAGGCTTGTGTGGTAGTTCCAAAGCCTTTAACAGAGCAAGTAGCCAATGAATGGCGCAAGCTCTATCCGAATGCTAAGATCCTCACAGTGACCAACGATGATCTGTCAAACGAGAAAAAGAGAAATCTTTTCACGGCAAGAGTAGCAACAGGCGCATATGATGCTGTAATAATGTCACAGGAGCAGTACGAGAAGATACCGATGTCCAAGGAATACAGAGTACAGTTCATGCAGAAAGAGCTGGATAACCTTGAAGATATACTCAGACAGAAAAAGGCTGAGGGTAAAGGCAGGCGTGATTATTCTGTAAAGGCGATAGAAAAAGCCAAGAAACAACTCCAGATAAAGATCGAAAAGCTCACAGACCCGAAGGGAGCATCGAGGGCAAAAGACGATCTGCTTGAATTCGAGCAGCTTGGTTTTGATTACCTTGTTGTCGATGAAGCTCATGCCTATAAAAATGGCTATGTCACAACTAAAATGACAAATGTGGCAGGCGTGACAACAAGACCGTCAGGACGTGCCGAAGATATGCAGATGAAAACCGATTACTTCAATCAGGAGCTGGGTCAGGGACATATCCTGTTCTGCACAGGAACTCCGGTATCGAACAGCATGACAGAGCTTTATGTTATGACCAGATATCTCCGCCCCGACCTTCTTGAACAGGCAGGCGTATCGAGGTTCGATGATTGGGCAGCTACATTCGGAAACGTAGTTACCAAGAATCAGCAAGCAGCTGACGGCACACTGAAACTCAGGACAAGCTTTGCAAGTTTTGCCAACTTGCCGGAGCTTATGGCAATATACAAAGAGTTTGCCGATGTTCAGAGTGCTGACAAGCTGGATCTGCCTAGACCATCACTAAAAACAGGAAAACCGCAGATCGTAAAGATCGCAGCAACACCTGAACAGAAAGCCTACGTCAAAGATCTTGCTGTGAGAGCACAGCAGATTGCCAACGGTAATGTCGAGCCTTATGAAGACAATCTGCTTAAAATAACAGGTGAAGCAAGGCTTATAGGTCTTGGTAACAGGGCGATAGAAGCACTCTACCATAAGAGAGAGGAAGAGCTGCCGGAGGACTTTGTAAACTCCGAGGAAAGCAAGGTCGATAAGTGCATTCAGAAAGTCACAGAGCTGTATAATCAGACTGACGAGCAAAAGGGTGTACAGATAATCTTCTCGGATATAGCTGTAAACTCTGATAAAGGCAACTTCTCAGTTTACGATTACATAAGGGCAGAGCTTATCGATAAAGGCATACCGGAAGATGAGATAATCTTTGCACC
>NZ_JAILMR010000067.1 GCF_024692365.1 Ruminococcus sp.
ATCCTCACCTACAGATGCAACAGATATTAGGCCGTCCTTGGGGATAGCCGCACCGTTTCTTGATACGATCTCTTCGTCTGCAAACAGACCGAACTCAACTTGTGAAGCATCTGAATTTCCGCCGACATTATATACACTGTCATGTTCTATGAATTTGGAAAGATGGATGTTTACCCCCTGATGATCATTTATAATGGAGATATCGGCAGTGTCGGATACATCAACATCCTGACCTGCATAGGTCAGCTCTGCTGTTCTGATCTCATTATTTTTTACATATCCGTAAGGAGCCTTTGTTTCGATTATATTGTATTTTCCAAGATAGAGCAGTTCAGACACGGCAAATCCGTTCTCATCAGTAGTGAGTCTGCCTACAAGATCTCCTGCCTTAGCATGAACTGTACCGTCAGCAGTTATTATATCCTCGGCTGCCCTTATCTCAAACTCAGCACCCTCAAGGTAACCTGCATCGAAACATGGATTATAGGTCGTATATCCTTCCTCGTGTACGGTTCCATCCTCATCTACAGATATTACAGTTCCAAGCGATGTTACTCCGCTGAATACATCGCCCTGCTTGTGAACGCTGATCCTGCCTTTCTGAGGTGTATCGGATTTATCTACTATAACAACAGTGACCGCATTATCTTTGGAGCTGTTGGCTCGGCTAACGCTGAATTCAACAGGAGTGCTGTCAAGAACATAACCCTCTGGCGCCTGGACCTCTACCAGCTTATAGCTGCCGTATCCAAGCATTTCGGGAGTGATGAGGCTGCCTTCATCATTTGTGTAATATACGGAAGTGCCGCCAAGCACTACCTTCTCATCTGAGCCGTTGTATATCTCAAAGCCTGCCCCTGCAAGAGCGATGTTACTGCCTGATTCTGAATCACGCTTTACGATCTTTACATAGCTTTCAAATGGTTTGTTGTTTAGGGTATATTCGTAGGTCTGGTTATTCTTGCTTATATTTACTTCGATGTCAGCGACTATTTCCGCATCGTTGACAGTTTTTGTCTGACGAAGGATATACACGCCGTAGGGCAGCATTTTGCTCTTAGCCTGACCGTTAATATCTGTAACAAGATGGTCACGCTCAGTATCGAGGGCATTTTCATAACTGCCTGCACTTTTGAGATAAACATCGAACTCTGCTCCTTCTTCAAGGTTTTCTACAACATTATCGTCTTTGTCGCTGTGCTTGAGTACCGATATATATCCCTTGACAGGTGACTCGTATACTCTCATCTCTACTGTATTATGCTCTAAAGTGTAGTTCTTTTCCTCAGCGCCGACCTCGTATTCGGTATTATCCAGAGTGTAGCCTTTTGAAGACTTGATCTCCTTGATCGTATAAGCTCCGCATGGATATTCCTTTGTTTTGAAATGACCATTGTTATCTGTAATATACTGATCTACCAACTCATTATTCTTATAGATACCGTAAACAGCACCCTGAAGAGTAGCATCACCCTGAGGCTGTTCATTCTCTCTGTCGATCTTCGTGACCTCTGCAGTGAACTTTTTCAGCTTGTTCTCAAACACCTTTGTTGTAGTTTCATCAGCATTGAGCATAACGGTCTGATCAGCAGGTACAACATACCTGACAGGAACATCTTTCTCACTTATAGTATAGGTGATCTTATTGTTGTTCTTATCATAAACAGGGATATCTGTCAGTTCCGCGATACCGTTTGAAGCAGTCTTTATGGTATAGGTCTGACCATTACCCTTTATTACGAACGTCCTGCCGCCGTTCTGAGAATCCTCGGACTGCTTGTTAATGCGTATATTACCTTTCTTTGTTTCATTTACAAACTTAGTTACCACGGTAAAATCGGCATCGCCGTTTGTAAGTGTAACGTTCTGAGCCTTTGGTATCTCATATCTTGTGTCTACGTTTATCTCGGAAACATTATATGATATGGGCTTGCCGTTAGCCAAATCATATATCTTGAGATTAGCAAACTTAGCGATACCGCTGTCATCTGTTCTAGCTGTTTTGCTCTTGATCTTGCCGTTTTCGTTCCATGTTACCTTGAATTCACGATCGCTGATGATGCCATCCTCAGCAGTCTTGTTTATTATGATATTGCCATATTTGAAATCCTCAGTAACTACATTTTTACCGGGTTTAACAGTATATACGGTATTATCCAGTGCATAACCGGTAGGGGCTTTCAATTCTCTGGCATAGTATGTTCCGTTTGGAAGTTTTACTGCACCGTTTCCCTTTGCACCAATCGTCAGTTCTGCAATTTTATTCTTACAGGACTTATCCGAATAGATTCCATAAACTGCAGAACTTCCGTCTACTGATGATCTGCCTACAAGAGTGCCATCTGTAGCATACTTGTCTATTTCAAAGCTAACATCACGCGGAGTTATCCTGAAACCGAACATATTCAGTGCGGAAGCAGATTTGCCGTCAGTCTTGTTGTTTATAACAACACCTTCACTTCCGCTTGCCTCGATCCTCCAGTGTCTGCCGCCATCGCCATTTCCATCACCGACGGTATTTTTGTTTATGAGAGACTCCCTTACACCGATGTTCTTAAGATAATTTACGACTTCATTTCTGTTATCGAACTCTCCCATATATATCCACGAATGATCTTCGCCGTAATTATTTTTGGCGATGACCACAGAACCCGGAGTTATCGTTGAGCCGTCTGCACATTCCCAATAAGGACGTTTGCTTGTTGCAATGTTTTCCTTTTCGACATCTATCTTTGATGTGACTCCACCGTATGTTACAGTACAGTTATCATTAAGCGTGAGCCAGTGCATAGTATCTACAGGAACAGGATTGTTCCACGAGAATCCCGAAGTGGAATAACCTAAATGTGTGAGTGTATAATAGATAAGACCTGAGCAGTCTATACCCTGTTGTCTTATCCACTCTTCTGAAAGAGGTGAATACGATCCTTTATAATATACACCCGAATAGCCTTTAAATCCGTAGCCATAGCGTGTTCCAAGAAGAGTAGCCGCCTGAGCAACCACCGTGTCAACTGACGGGAAAGCAGGTTCTTTTATGCTTTCAGCTTTTGCTGTGAAAGAATCGGAGAGCGAACTCCCGAGCATAGAAAAAGCGCAGAGTCCAGACAAGAACCCTGCGCCGATACGCTTTAATATTTTATTTTTGATCATAGTTTTTCCTTTCTAATCGTGATCGTCTTCGCTTAGTGTTATCCCAAGCGATTCTTCATATTCATCCAGAATACTTGTGTATCCGAGGTCTCCGCATAAAAATCCCGAAGCCTGAGTATCCAGCACATACCAAGTGCCATCTATTTTTACTGCATTTGCACAGTGATTGTACCAGTCACTGATCAGTGCGTATCCGCATTCCAGTCCTATACCCTGACAAAGCGCATAGGTGACACTGGACATATATATGCAGTTCCTTTCACCGTCAAAACGATTCTGCATATGATCATATACAGCCTGTGCTTTACTGTAGTCAGAACCATTGTTTGGGAGTCCTTGGCCGATGCTTACATAATAGCTTTTGTTATTGGGATCTCCGAAGATATTGAGCCATCTTTCGATTGCAGAACGTTCATCTATAGCAGGTTCTTCGGGGATAACTTCTGTGATCTGCTCTGTGACCGGCTTCGTTACAATGGTTGTTGTTAATGTTGTAGTTGTTGTTTTAGGCGCAGGAGTGGTTTGAACAGTTGTAGTAGTTACAGCTCTATTCTCCGTGTCCTTTGATCCTGAATCATCATTCTGAGGGTTACCATTTGATGAAGACTGATTTGAAGTACGAGATTGCGATGTCACCGTCTTATCCGTTTGCTTATTTGAAGTACCATTGTTCTTTACACTAGATGCAGATGTCTTTTTTGCAGATGATCTTTCGGATACTGTTGTGCTTACTTCTTTTGTAGTCGTATCAGTAGTTTCAGTAAGAACAGTTTCTATTTCAGAATCGGAAGATGCTGTAACAGGTGAAGTCGTTGTCACTTGGCTTACTGCCTTGGTTTCAATTTCTTTTTCTTCTGTTCCTGTGTTGCCGCACCCTGTCAGCAGGACAGCGAATATAGTTATGAGTATTGCTATTTTCATGCTATCAGCTCCTCTCTTCTAGCACTACGATACTACATACGCCTCCTTTTGTCAAGGCTTTTTTTGAAAGTTCTACCTTTTCTACTGATTTTACAGCTTGCTTTTTACAAAGGCATCATTGGACCGGAAGCATCCATGCTTTGTTCTGCTGTTTCTTCACCTGGAGAATCCTGCACTACAATGTCTGATCCCTGAGACTGTGCAAGTTCAGCGTTGTACGCCATTATTACAGCTGTGTTAAGTGCTTCTCTTGCTTCTTTTGTTATAGGATGAAAAATGTCTTTATACTTCTTTTCTCCGTTCTGATTGGAATAGGAGGTCGAGGGCATTGATATGAACAGTCCCTTTTCACCCTCACATACCTTTATGCCGTGAACTGCGAAATAACCGTCAAAACTTGCTGATGCAAAAGCTTTAACGCTTGAATCAGCCTTGTCTATGATCCTGTTTATATTGGCATTTATCTTCATACTATCATTCCTTTCAATCCATATTCTGCGTTAAGCACTCCGATTCATTTTCTGCCATGTCTTCTGTTCTGTCCAAACATATGACAGACTGCGGGAACATCTCTTTATACCTTTCGATCTGCTCGTCTGTGAGCGAGCAGGAGTCATATTCACCATACTCGTTCACACTGTCGCCTGAAATATAACAGGTTCCATGTACAAGAGTTTCCCCTATCTTTCTGTTAGGTGCTGATCCGTTCAGCAGAAACTCATCATTGCACCAGCAGAGTGCATCACCCTTAGGCTCAAAATACACAGGCTCTATACAGCCGCCAACAACACTCTGCATAGCATGAATATCATGCCTGATCTCAGCCATATACGGTTTTCTGTCATTTTCTAGGATAATGATCTTCATCATTTTTGCATGATCGGTCTTGTCTATATTGAAATCCTCTATCTTTTTGAATCCGAAACTATCTACGAAATAGAACCCTTTTTCTTTTCCCTCGTTTACCTCGATCACGTCACTGACTGAGATGGAGTGTCCTAAATATCCCGGAGGCTGTTCTGTATTACCGAGTGCAAACACTTCTTCAAGACTGCCTGCAAGTACTTCACCGCCATAGACCTGCATATATTTCTCTGCCTGTATACCTCCATGTGACATAGTATGATCATAGTTCATAAAAAGGTTGTCACTGCCGTTTTTCAGCTGAAAAACACGTATCTTCATCTTTGGCTTTTCAAGTATCTCAAGCCTTCTGGCTGCCCATGACGGAAGCTGATTTTTGTCAGCAACACCTATAAAATCACTGCGGTAAAGCTGTTCTTTTAAACCGTCTGCAATGAACTGGCCGAACACTTTTTTATCTCCGTTAACAGGATTACAGCCAAAACCGCTTGTGGCATAGAAATACTGGACTATGGGGTTCCTGAACTGCTCCTTCAGCTTTTCCGGCTTGATTATAAGGAGTTTACCCTCATAGTCCTGCTGCTCGGTTTGCTGTTCACAGTGTTTTTCACCAAGAAGTTCATTCATGTTATTCATCAGCATATTCCTCCATACAATAGTCAAACAGCGGGCAATCATCGCAGTTATCCTGTGCCTGACAAGTCCTGTCTATCTCTTCTTCGGATATCCCGCAGTCGGCAGTTCTGTCTTTCTTATGTTCTTCCGGCTCTTTTACGACTGCAAGTATTATATCGTCATCATTCTTTTCAAGGCT
>NZ_JAILMR010000088.1 GCF_024692365.1 Ruminococcus sp.
TATGATGAGACCGATTGTAAAAGCAGTCGGTCTTATCTGCATATTAGCACATGATTATTTGATTGTCAAGATAAAAATGTTATTCGGGTATCCTGTCACCGTAGTAAATAACCAGCTGAGCATAGATACGGCTCCAGTCCTGACGACGACCGGTCCACTTTTTCGTGATGTCCTTCATAGCCAGATACAGCATTTTGAAAAGGCTGTCATCTGTCGGAAATACGGATTTTGTCTTGGTAACTTTCCTGAGCTGACGATTGAATCCTTCGATTGCATTGGTGGTATAGATCAGCTTTCTCAGCTCCTGAGGAAACTTGAAATATGTGCTGAGATTAGGCCAGTTTTCGTACCAGGACTTTGAGATCTTGGGATATTTGCTGTCCCAGACCGCAGCAAAAGCATCAAGCGCGTCCAGAGCAGCTTCTTCATCAATGGCGGTATAGACCTTTTTCAGGTCAGCCGTAAGTGCTTTTAGATCTTTGTAAGAGACGTATTTGCTGGAATTTCTGAGCTAATGAATGATGCAGTTCTGGATATCGGTTTTCGGAAATACAGCTTCTATAGCCTGAGAAAAGCCCGTCAGATTATCTGTGCAGGCGATAAGGATATCCTCAACACCTCTGTTTCGCAGACTGTTCAGAACGCCTGCCCAGAATTTGGCGCTTTCATTTTCACCGACCCACATCCCCAGAACGTCCTTCCTGCCGTCCATATTAATGCCTATTGCTATGTATACTGCCTTTTTGATGATCTGTCCCTCACTGCGTACATGGTAGTGGATAGCATCAAGAAATACGACTGCATAGATGCTTTCGAGCGGTCTCTGCTGCCATTCTTTCGCAACAGGAAGTACCTTGTCTGTGATACGACTGACGGTGGTATCGGATATATCCAGACCGTAAATATCACGGATATGATCCTCAATATCGGACGTTGACATACCCTTGGCGTACATAGAGATGATCTTGTTCTCCATGTCCTGAGATATACTTGTCTGATTCTTAGGCAGTATTTTAGGCTCAAATTCGCCGTTTCTGTCACGAGGTACTTCAATATCCACCTTGCCCACACTGGTGCGAAGAGTCTTCTTGCTGTGACCATTTTTTGTTGAACGCTGTTCCAACTGTCAAGGTCAACCAGATGTTCATTGTTGTTCAAAAATTCAAACCGCTGTTCCTGCGGATATGCAATTATCTTGTTTGATCTGTAAGACACCGTACCCAACGAGAGAAAGAAATTTGTTCCCCAATAATTCACACAATTTCCAAAAACTATAAATAACGATAATTGATACCCTGCATTCGCGTATAGTTAATTGGATAAAAAGTAGATTTCTGAAAAAACGCTTGACTAAACGCAAGAGTTGTGATATTATGTAACTGTCGAAAGACACAACACAAGATTTTAACGGACAACGAGGTTCGGCAAGAGCCCGATGTCCGTTTTTATTTTTATCTTTTTTCAGTTTAATGATAATGCGGACAATGATGTTCAATGGTGAAGGTCATTGTCCGCTTAGTTTTTTTAGGGAGATGTTTTTATGAAACTGAAAGACACAGGGCTTACAGCCGCCGAACTGAAAGCAAAGGCTTCAAAGTACATTATCGAGACCTATGAGCGTTTCGACTTTGTGGCTGACAGTGCAAAGGGCGTATATATCTACGATGAGAACGGTACGCCTTATCTGGATTTTTATGCGGGCATCGCAGTCAACTCGGTGGGCAACTGCAACGACAAAGTCGTAAAGGCGGTGCAGACACAGGCTGAAACGGCTATGCAGCTTTTCAATTATCCCTACACAGTTCCGCAGGTTCTGCTGGCTGAAAAGGTCTGCACAACGATAGGTATGGACAAGATCTTCTACCAGAACAGCGGTACTGAAGCAAACGAAGCCATGATAAAAATGGCAAGAAAATACGGCGTAGAAAAATACGGTGCTGAACGATACAACATCGTGACAGCTGCTAATTCCTTCCACGGCAGAACTTTCGGAGCGATGAGCGCCACAGGTCAGCCTGACAACGCTTGTCAGATAGGATTCGGAGGTATGACCCCGGGATTCACCTACGCGAAGTACAATGACCTTGAATCGTTCAAAAAAGCGTGTACAAAGAACACGATAGCGATAATGATAGAGCCTGTTCAGGGCGAGGGCGGAGTTAATCCAGCCACACAGGAATTTATGACAGGGCTGAGAAAGTTCTGCGATGAGAATGAGATGCTTCTGCTTCTTGATGAAGTTCAGACAGGCTGGTGCAGAACGGGAAAATTCATGTCCTTCATGAATTATGGTGTAAAGCCCGATATCGTTTCGATGGCTAAAGCGCTGGGCGGCGGTATGCCGATAGGTGCTATATGCGCGACTGAGGAAGTTTCAAAGGCATTCACCGCAGGTTCCCACGGAACTACATTCGGTGGACACCCTGTATGCTGCGCGGCAGCACTTGCGGCGATCGAGGAGATGGAGGACAAACATCTGGCAGAAAATGCCGCTGAGATGGGAGCGTACTTCATGGAGAAGCTGAAAACTCTGTCTAAGGTAAAAGAGGTAAGAGGACAGGGTCTTCTGGTTGGTGTTGAGTTCGACGGAGTGAACGCAGTCGATGTAAAGCACAAGTGCTTCGACAAAAAGCTGCTGATAACGGCACTGGGGGATAAGGTTATAAGAATGGTACCCCCGCTTATAATCACAAAAGATGACTGTGACAAAGCTGTAAAGATCATCGGAGAGGCGATCGGAGAGCTTTAAGGATATACATAATTATTGAAATGAAAGGATAATGAAATATGAGAAGCAGATTTTTAAGAACAGTTTGTACGGCACTGACAGCAGGCGTTATGGCACTGACATTTGCAGGATGCGGAAGTTCATCGGGTGATGCTAAGCAAAGCAGCGGCGGCGACGGAAAGGTACTGAGAGTCGGCATGGAATGTGCCTACGCACCATTCAACTGGACACAGATCGGTGAAGAAGTTCCTGACGGCAGCAAGGCGGTGCCTATCTACGGAACCAGCGAGTATGCTTACGGATATGATGTTATGGTGGCACAGAAGCTGGCTGATGATCTGGGGATGAGCCTTGAGATACATAAAGTCGAATGGGATTCCATCGGTCTTTCACTGGACGCTAAGGAGTATGACTGCATAATCGCAGGCATGGGCAGAACTAAGGAACGTGAAGCTTCCTATTCATTTACAGAACCTTACTACTACCGCGACAACTGCCTTGTTGTAAAGAAAGGTTCGGATTACGAGAGTGTAAAGGGACTTTCGGATTTCAAGGGCAAGAACGTAACCGTTACAACACAGCTTGGCACAGGCTGGGTTCCTCTGCTTGACCAGATCCCCGATGCGACCCTCGGTGCAAACTACGAAACTACCGCAGAGGTATTCATGGCTGTATCGAACGGTGTTGCAGATGTAGCGCTGATCGACCTGCCGACTGCTGAATCCGCACTGCTGACAAATACAGATCTTACAATCGTTGTTCCCGATGAAAGTGATGCTTTTGAAGGCGACAAGGAAATGACGAACGTCTGCATAGCTACAAGAAAGGACGATACCGAGCTCCGCGACAAGTTGCAGAAGGCGATGGACGATATCGGCTGGAGCGACAAGGCTAAAATGGACGAACTTATGAGCAAGGCTGTTGAGTTACAGCCTGCGGCTAACTGACAAATATCATCATACTGACATATTGTCTTTCACAACTACCTGTTCAGGCAGTCCGACATTATATACGGTCGGGCTGCTTGTTCAGGGAAAATAAGGGGCGAGAAAAATGACGAACACACCGACAAATTCATTTGAATGGGTTTTGTTCATAGCAAAAAAATATTCAGATCTTTTCCTGCGTGGCACATGGCTGACGATGCTTGTATCCGTATCGGGAACACTGCTGGGATTTATCCTTGGCTATGCTGTTGGCATAGTTCAGGATACGGCGGTGAATAAGGAAGACAATCCCGTAAAGCGCGGCATACTTTTGTTTTTCAAGGGCATCTGCACACTTTATGTAGAACTCTTCCGCGGCACGCCGATGATCGTACAGGCAATGATCGTTTTCTACGGTCTAAGACAGGCAGGTTTCGAGATTGACCCTATAAGTGCGGGCATACTCGTTACACTGCTGAATACGGGTGCATATATGGCAGAGACCGTCCGCGCAGGTATCAAATCCATCGACGCAGGTCAGCGTGAAGGTGCGCTGGCACTGGGTATGTCTCCAATATCCGCGATGTTCCACATTATACTGCCGCAGGCATTCAAAAACATCGTTCCCGAGATGGCGAATATGTTCCTGACAAACCTGAAAATGACCTCGGTGCTGAACGTCATCGGTGTACAGGAGCTGTTTTTGCAGGCTAAGACCGCAGGCGGCACCTACTATAAATATCTTGAATCCTATCTCGTCATTGCGCTGATATATCTTGTGCTGTGCTTTGTATTCAGCAGAGTTTTCGCTCTGATAGAGAAAAAGACCGCCGTCCGTAAGGATTACGTTCTCGCGGTCGAGTATATGGAAAACACGCAGTAAGGAGGGTGCGCAATGAGTGAAGAGATCATCAGAGTTGAGGAACTCGGAAAATCCTTCGGCGAGCATCAGGTGCTCCGCAAGATAGATTTCAGTGTGAACAAGGGTGATATAATCTGCATACTGGGTTCGTCGGGTTCGGGAAAATCCACCATGCTGCGCTGCATAAATCAGCTTGAAACGCAGAGCTGCGGAAAGATATTCTTCCACGGCAGTGAGCTTGGCAAAAAGCAAAAGGAGATAAACGAATACCGTTCCAAAGTTGGTATGGTGTTCCAGTCCTTCAACCTGTTCAACAATATGACGGTGCTGAAAAACTGCATGGAGGGTACGCAGAAGGTTCTGCATCTTCCAAAGAAGGAAGCATTTGAACGTGCGATAGAAAATTTGAAAGCGGTTGGAATGGCACCTTTCATCAATGCCTATCCGTCACAGCTTTCGGGCGGACAAAAGCAGCGTGTCGCAATAGCAAGAGGACTTTGTATGCAGCCCGAGGTTCTGCTTTTCGACGAACCCACCTCAGCACTTGACCCCGAAATGGTGGGTGATGTACTTAACGTAATGAAAGAACTTGCAAAAAAAGACCTTACAATGCTTATTGTTACTCACGAAATGGACTTCGCCCGCGATGTATCGAACCGTGTACTTTTCATGGATAAGGGATACATCGTCGAGGACGCACCGCCGCAGAAATTCTTCTCCGCTCCCGAACATCCGAGAGCCAAGGAATTTTTAAGCAGATTTATTGCGGGGTGAAATTATGGCTGATAAAAATTTTGTTGTTACTTTTGCAAGAGGTTTCGGTACAGGCGGAAAGGTCATAGCTTCAAAGCTTGCGGCAGACCTGGGAGTGCATTGTTACGAGAACCGTATACTCACTCTCGCATCACAGCTCAGCGGTCTGGATGAAGAACTTTTCAGAGAGGTGAATGAGCGTGTACGAAATAAAAACGGTACCTTTGCGGGAATGATGCGGGGTCTGCCGAGAGCAAAAAAGTACATCGCCCATACAGAAAAATTTGTTTCCGACGATACTCTGTTCAGCTATCAGAAGCAGATAATCAAGAACCTCGCCGATACCGAATCCTGTGTGATAGTCGGTAAATGCGCTGATTATATACTCGCAGGCAGACCGAATGTTATAAGCGTGTACATCGAAGCGCCGAGAGATTTCTGCATCAAGCGCACGATGGCTAACATGGGCGTTACGGAAGAGGTCGCAGCTGCAACGATAAAGCAGACAGATGCTTATCGTGCAGAATACTACAAATACTATACCCACGGGAATTACTGGACAAACCCGATAAACTATGATATGACCCTCAACAGCGAGCGCGTCGGAATTGATGAGTGCGTGGAGCTGATAAAGTCGTACATGAGGATAAAAGGGCTTATTGATTGATCTATGAAGGTGAAAGTAATGATACAGCATTATAACATTTCGGACAGCATGATCTTCGGACGCGGAAAACTCAGTGTGACAGGCAGGACGGCGGCTCGTTTAGGTAAAAAGGCATTGATAGTAACAGGCGGCAGCAGCTCGAAAAAATCAGGTGCGCTGGACAGGCTGATGAACTGTCTTGAAAGCGAACATATCGGGTTTGAGTTATTCGATAAAGCAACGCCTAATCCCTTGACGACAACAGCCGAAGATGGCGCAAGATTTGCAGTAGAAAACAGCTGTGACATGGTAATAGCTATCGGCGGCGGAAGTGTAATCGACTGCGCTAAAGCGGCAGCGTACTTAGCGGTGAATGAGGGAGATATAAACGATCATATCTATGACCGCATTGAAAGCAAGGGCGCTTTGCCGATAATCGCAATACCCACCACCTGCGGCACAGGCAGTGAAGGCAATGGTTTTGCGGTGCTGACGAATCCCGAAAACGGAGATAAAAAATCTCTGCGGAGAAAGGACATAGTCCCAAAAGCGGCAATAATCGATTCGGAACTTATGGAGACTATGCCAAAGAGTGTTCTTGCCAGCGTAAGCTTCGATGCGCTGTGTCATTGTATGGAAGCGTATATCTCAAAAGCGTGGCATCCGATAACCGATCAGAGCGCACTGTACGGAATGAAGTTGATCGCAGATAATCTTGTGGACGTATATAACGGCTGTAATGATCCCGATGGGTGGGACGCACTGGCATGGGCAAGTACTCTTGGAGGTATGGTCATTCACACGGCGGGAGTAACTCTGCCCCATGGTATGGAACATCCTGCGAGCGGTCTGAAAAACATTGTACATGGCAGAGGTCTTGCGGCACTCACACCTGTTATCACCGAAGCGAGCATAGAGTATTCACCTGAACGTTATGAAACCATATCAAAGATACTTCACGGCATGACAGCTTATGACTGCTCCGATGCCATAAGAAAGCTGCTCGAAACGATCGGGCTTACTGTAAAGCTTTCTGATGAGGGGATAACAGCCGATGATATACCTTTTATGACAGAAAACTGTTTCAAAGTCTCGGCGGCAAGCATAGCGAACCACCCCGCAGCTTTTGACAGGGATATGATCTCCAAGCTGTATGAAAAGGCGCTGTAATTTATATGTAAAAAGGAAAGCCCGTTGATGATATAATCCCCTTAGAGTAGACACACGAAAAAACAAAAATCGTGAAAAACTCTAGGGGGTTATTTTATGTCACGAAGAAAACTGACAGATGAAGAAAGAATTCAAGCAGTGCAAGAATATCTTTCAGGAAAAGGGAGCTATGCATCAATAGCCAAGAAATATGGGGTTACAAAAGAAACGTTTAGACAAATGGTAGTTTTCGCAAAACAGATGGAATAGAATCGGTCAGGATCAGCCATACAAACAAACGGTATTCTGCGAAAACTAAGTTGAAAGCAGTAACTGAATATCTTGACTGTAAAGGAAGTCAAGTAGAGATATGCCGAAAGTATCATATTTCATCCACAAGTGTTTTCAGAAAGTGGATTTCATGTTATAATAGCGGTAAGGACTTTAAAGAGCGCACACGCTCGGAAAGAGGAATTACCATGAACAAAGGTAGAAAAACAACACAGGAGGAACGTGCGGAGATCGTAGCGTTCTGCATTGAGAACGGAAAGGATTATGGGCTTGCGATGGAGAAATACGGCGTATCCTATCAGCAGATCTATTCCTGGGTACGCAAGTATGAAGCAAAAGGAGTGGAGGGACTCACAGACCGACGTGGCAAGGCAAAGTCGGAAGATGCGCTCACAGAAGCAGACAGGCTTCGTATGGAAAACAAGATACTGCAAGCCAAGCTGAAAGATATGGAAATGGCGAATAAGCTGCTAAAAAAACTCAGGGAGCTTCAAGGGGGTGGTCACTGAGCGGAGTACTAAACGAGGACAAGTATATTGCGATCAGATACATGAATGAAGAAGAGCATTATCCGATTCAGAAGCTCTGCGCTGCTGTAAACGTTGCACGCTCGGCGTACTACAAGTGGCTGCATCGGAAGCCAAGCCATAGCCAACAAGTCAATGAGCAGCTTGTAGAATGGATCAGGCAGCATTATGAAGAACGCAACGGGATCTTAGGATATCGCCAGATGACGGTCGTGATCAATCGTGAGCATGATGCACATTTCAACAAGAAACGTATCTACAGACTGATGCAGATTCTTCATCTGAAATCTGTTACCCGTGTCAAGAAGAATACATATATCCCATCCACACCGCAGATCACAGCGGAGAACATCCTGAAACGAGATTTCCACGCAGATAAGCCGAATGAGAAGTGGCTGACTGATGTAACAGAGTTCAAATACTATGTCGGTCCGGTTATCAAGAAATTGTAT
>NZ_JAILMR010000005.1 GCF_024692365.1 Ruminococcus sp.
CCAGCCGTGATAATTGCTGCCGTCATAAGCCAGCGTCATTTTGAAGTATCTCATATTATAAACTTATATCCCGTCTTTGTCAAGTGTTACTTTTGTTATCTCGTAAATGGGGCGTATCACTGTGATATCCTTTTTCTTGCCATAAACCAGCAGCTTTATCCACTCTTCATCGCAGTCAAGCACCCTGCATTTAAGTTCTTCGTAAGATATATTCAGTGTAACGTCCTGTCCTATCAGTGTTTCAAATATCTTTGACATACCGTTTCCTCCGTTCAGTTTGTTTTCAAGTCTGCGTACCTTTTTTTCCAGTATCAGTATCTTCTGATCCTGATTCATATCGGCTATAAATCCGCCCATACAGACATCTCCTTTCTGTTCTGTTATCAGTCAAAAGGCGTTCTTATACCTGCGCCGTGACCAAGTCTTTCGACCATTTCCTCATAGCAGTCGTCGCACATGGTATATATCCAGCCGTCGCCGCGCTGAACACATGGCTTGCCGCACTCAAGGCACCTCTTGTGGCTGAGTGATGTGTACTTCTCCAGAATGTCGTCCATTGCAGGAGTAGTCATGCCTGTGTAGATGCGGAGTTCGCCGTACTTTTCCATAACACCCGTGACACGCCATTCCTTTCTGTCGTGTCTGGAAAAGTTCTTGTACTCTGCCGCCATCTCGTTCAGCATATCTCTTCCGAAAGCTATTCTCCAGCCCTTCGGTATCCTGCCGTACCACGAGAAATCCAGCGTTTTTCCCGTAGCGCCGTTAGTAGCCTTTGTGAACGGAAGTTTCTTCATAAGTTCCTTCTCGCTCATTCCCAGTTCGGGGAAATAAATATCTTCCATCATAAATTCTCCTCAAACAGTTTATTGGTTATTCCAAAGTTTTTACACTTTTACCTTTTACCATATCCTCATATATATTCTATTTGGTGATGATATTCACCGCGATGACACCGGCTAAAAACACCATGCAGTACAAGCTGCCCCAGAGGTCTGTCATGGTCATTTTCAGCTGTTTCATTCTTGTTCTGCCCTCGCCGCCGTGATAGCATCTGCATTCCATAGCCAGCGCAAGTTCTTCGGCGTGCCTGAAACTTGCCACGAACAGCGGGATAAGTATGGGTATCAGGGCTTTTGTCTTCTGCATGAGACCACCTGTTTCCATATCGGCACCGCGGGCTTTCTGGGCATTGATTATCTTGTCCGTTTCCTCGATAAGCGTGGGTATGAACCTGAGTGCTATGGTCATCATCATAGCAAGTTCATGCACGGGGACTTTTATCTTTTTAAGCGGACCCAGAAGCTTCTCGATAGCGTCTGTAAGTTCTATCGGTGAAGTCGTGTAGGTCAGCAGTGAACTTCCGCATATCAGGCAGATTATCCTTATCACCATGAACAATGAAGTGTCAACGCCGTCGCTTGTCAGCTTGATTATCTTCCATTGCCAGAGTACATCGCCTGTGCGTATGAAAAACAAGTTCAACACCGCCGTGAATATCACTATGGGTACTATGGGCTTTAAGCTTTTGCCCATCATTCTAAGCGGTATCCGCGATATTATGAACGTTATCACCGTGAACAGTATCCCCACCGACAGCGCCTGTATGCTTTTCGCCATAAACAGCATCACGATGAATACCGCCGTCAGCAGTATCTTCACCCTTGCGTCCATGCGGTGCAGCACCGACTTACCCGGGAAGTACTGTCCTATCGTAATATCCTTTATCAATCCTAAACCCTCTTCCCAAGCCTGTTCAGCAAAAGGTCTCTGCCGAAACCGACCGTATATACATCTTCTCCAAGGTCTATCCCCATAGCTTTCAGCCTGTTGAAAACCCTTGTCACCTGAGGCACTGCAAGCCCCATAGCCTGAAGTTCTTCCGCACGGTGGAATACCTTGACAGTATCATCATAGCAGAACAGCTTTGCATCGTTCATGACCAGTATCTTGTTAACATTCTTGGCTATGTCCTCCATGGAATGTGATACCAGCAGTACGGTGTTGCCTTTCTGCCTGTGGTAATCCTTTATCATGCCGAGAATCTGTTCACGACCCTTGGGGTCAAGTCCCGAAGCGGGTTCGTCCAGTATCAGTACTTCGGGTTCCATCGCCATAACGCCAGCTATCGCGGCACGTCTGCGCTGTCCGCCCGAAAGTTCAAAAGGCGACCTCTCCATCTCCTTGGAAGAAAGCCCTACCATCTCGGCGCTTTCCTTGACGCGGCGGGCTATCTCATCTTTATCAAGCCCCATATTCTTGGGTCCGAAAGCTATATCCTTAGCCACCGTTTCTTCAAACAGCTGATATTCGGGGTACTGGAACACCAGACCCACCTTGAATCTCACAGGACGAAGCTTAGACTTATCGTCCCAGAGTTTTTCACCATCTATATACACTGCACCGCTTGTCGGTTTCAGAAGTCCGTTGAAATGCTGTATCAGCGTGGACTTTCCCGAACCTGTGTGCCCTATTATACCTGCGAAGTCACCCTTTTCTATCTCAAGGTCAACATTATCGACTGCCACCTTGCGGAAGGGAGTGCCCTCACCGTAAACATAGGTGAGTTTTTCAGTTTTTATCACTGCCATTTTACTTTCTCCAAACCTGACTCTTTTATCCTGCGTTATTTTTAATCTCTTTTTTCAGGCTGATAAACGCGAAGATGTTCCAGCCTGCCATAAGACTCAGCAGAACGTATAATATCCAGTGGCCTCTTTGCAGAGTACGGCTTCTGGAAGCGCATCCAGCCGCAAAGAATCCCATTACAATCGAAAAGAAATACAGCATTATAGCCGCCGCACCAAGTCCGCTGACTATCATGAACAGCACTCCGTTTATCGCCAGAAAATATCCCACCAGTGCTATCAGCGCGATACCGAAGGTCAGAAGCGAGAATATCAGCAGTATCACGGGATTCATAAGTATCATCGTACCCATAAGTTCGTCAAGATGCGGATAAGCAAGTATGATCATCAGCGCTATCATTAGTATCATAAGGAATGATGCCGCTATGCCGCGGTTTGCGAAAGCTTTGGCACGTCTTACCTCGAAATCCTGTCCATCCTCATACTCATCACTCTCTGCCACCCTGCAGACCAGAACTTTCGTCATATATATCAGACCTGTCGCCGACGGGAATGCGCAGACTATCATCAGAATTATCTTTATCACTATCGCCGCTTTTGAGGTGTTGCCATACGCCTTTGCAGTCCCTGTCAGTTCACTGCCCGCGCCGATTATCTTAACGCCCATAGCACCAAGCAGTCTTGCGCCCTCTGCAAAATACAGCCCTGCGACCGCGGCTGTCAGCAGCATAGCTATGATCGCCGCCGAAGTCTTATGCAGTTTAAGTACTTTTGTTTTTTCAAGAAATACCAGCAATACTGCCAATACCGCCGAACCTACTACATACATTTTTCTTACCTCTTAAAAAGCTATATCAGCCGCCCCGATGTTTGTTATGCTGCCCTCGGTTATCTCAACAGCTATGCCCTGTGGGTCGGGGTCTTCGTCTTCCCATTTACAGTGGAATATCAGATAAAGTACGGGAACATCATCAGTTATCAAACCGTAGGGTATCTGTATCCAGTTCCATTCAAGCTGTGCTTTCATATCCTCTGGGGTATCGATATCCAGCCACATCTCATCATCGCCGTAGGAATATTTCAGCTCCTCATTATAATAGAATACCAGACTTTCCATGATCTCGTCTTTGAGTTCAGCTTCATTGTCGGAAAAGTTTCTGAATGCTTCGCGCTGGCTTTCAGCGATGCCGTCGGATTCGTCATCTGCCTGTATCATTATTTCTACTTCGTCATCATCACCGAGTACCGAAGTTTTTACTTTGCCGCAGAAGTATTGGATGTCGTTGTATTCAAGGTTGCCGAATAATGTATCTGTCATATTGTCACCTCATTATTGTCTGAAAAGCTCTGCCAGTTTCTCCACACATTCGTCTTCGTCAATTATCTCGGTAGAGATATCGAAGCCTGCCTTTTGCAGTTCCCACGCAAGTTCGGTAACTTGCGGAACGTCAAGCCCGAGGTTTTTCATCTTCTCCACCTGCGAGAAAATCTTACGCGGCACATCGTCCATTACAAGTTCGCCGCCGTCTATCACTACTACGCGGTCAGCCTGAGCGGCTTCTTCCATATAGTGGGTTATAAGCACTATTGTCACGCCCTGCTCGTTGAGCATTTTAATCGTCCGCATTACTTCCTCGCGCCCTTTGGGGTCGAGCATAGCGGTAGGTTCGTCAAGGAGTATGCAGTCGGGACGCATGGCGATTATTCCCGCGATTGCGACTCTCTGCTTTTGTCCGCCCGAAAGCTTATGGGGGGCGTGGAGGCGGTATTCGTACATACCCACCGTTTTCAGAGCTTCGTCAACTCTCCGCCTTATCTCGGCGGGTTCAACGCCCATATTCTCCAGTGCGAAAGCAACATCTTCCTCAACAATCGTGGCGACTATCTGGTTATCGGGATTCTGGAAGACCATTCCCACCCTTTGTCTTATGGGGAGAAGATTGTCCTCATCGATAGTATCCATTCCGTCCACGAAAACTCCGCCAGCTTCAGGGAGATTTATGGCATTTATGCACTTTGCGAGGGTGGATTTTCCCGAGCCGTTATGCCCGAGCACCGCCACGAACTCGCCTTTTTTAATATTCAGCGTGACCCCTTTCAGCACCTCTGTTTTCACGGGAGGTTCTTCAAGGTC
This sequence comes from Ruminococcus sp., assembly GCF_024692365.1. Classification (GTDB taxonomy): domain Bacteria; phylum Bacillota; class Clostridia; order Oscillospirales; family Ruminococcaceae; genus Hominimerdicola. The sequence continues at coordinate 4,720 of NZ_JAILMR010000005.1, forward strand.
ATTTATATATGAAAACCGAAGATCTTTGATCTCGATGAAATTTTCGCTCATAGTTATTATCCTTACTCAGATCATCGGGCGCATCAGTGGGACGGAAAAGCTGACCATCCCGCCTGCCCGAACAAGTTGGTTTACTTGTCGCCTTTCACCTTATCGATGACTTTGCCGGCAACGTCCTTTACCTTTTCGATGTTCTCCTTGGTAGCCACTTTTTCGATGTTCTCTTTGGTAGCCACCTTCTTGACCTCTTTCTTAACGTCGTCCTTGACCGACTTAGAAACAGGTATCTTATCAGCTACCGCATCAACAGCCTTGTCAACCGCCTTAGCGATACTGTCTCCGCTTACTGCCTTTGTGATGTCTTTTACGTCCATTTTTGTGACCTCCTGAAATTTATTTGAAAAAGCGATTTCGCTTTATCATTATCTTTTTCTTCATGCAAATGTACTGAGGTTGACTTTTCGCACCTTGACATTCTATCCTCAAACCCAGCGCACCTGTTGCCCTGTCAACAATTATGAATTATGAATTTTCTTCCGCCTGTGCTTCCATATCCATTACGTACTCTGTCCATTCTTCGGTTATCTTGAATGATTCCAGAGTGTTATGCATATACTCCTCGGATATCGGCTCGCCGTTTTTAAGTAGCTCACAGTTTATCCCTGCTTTTGCGAGCTTATCCTTTATTTCCAGAATGTTCCTTATGCCCTTGCCGTCAACATACTTACAGGAATACACATACTCCCCTGCATCGACTCTGCTTTTTATCTCCGACATCGAAACGTTCTCATATTCTCTTATGGTTTTTGCGACAGCTGCTGTAAAGCGCTCCGCTTTTATACCGAATATACTGTCCATTTTTGTTCTCCTTGGTTTTCTGTCTGTTTTTTTCTACGTACTGCGGTTGACTTTTCGCCCCTGCGGGTCGAGTCGTCAAAAACGCTTCGCTGTTTGACGACGGGCGCGGGCAATATTTGCCGCACTTGGTTTGTGCGGAGGTTATGGTTTTGCTCACGCTCGGGATTTGTGATTGCCCGCGCCGTTTGGTCGGACGTTTGCTTTGCTATTATAGTTCGATTTGCATTTTGGTTTTGTGCCTTGGTGATTGAGGGACTCCGCCCCTCAAACTCCTCGCAAGCCTTTCGCGAAAGGCTTGACCCAAAGCTCCTCTCCTTGGCATATCTTTCTCGCTATGTGCTGACCCGCCGTCGCACATTTTTACCGTCCTCACAAAGCTATAAATAGGCGGAATTGGCCAGCCCGGCCGAGGGCAATTATGAATTCCAAATTGCTGTTGAGCCGCAGGGCAGTACGCCCTTAGTTGCTTCAACCGGCAGTCCTATCTCGTCCGCCGTTACTTTTCCGCCGCGCTGTGTGGTCAGTACATCATTCAGAATGTACGCCATTACTGACGGTGAAAGTCCTGTTGTATAACTGTTCAAAAGGAAGAACAGCGGCTTATCGCTGAGTACTCCTGCACAGGTCTTGACAAGGTCGTATATGCAGTCCTCAAGTTTCCAGACTTCTCCGCCAGGTCCTCTGCCGTAGCTGGGCGGGTCCATAACTATACCGTCATAGAAGTTCCCGCGCCTTATCTCACGCTTAACAAACTTCTCACAGTCGTCCACCAGCCAGCGTATCGGCTTGTCCGAAAGTCCTGATGCCGCCGCATTATCACGCGCCCACTGCACCATGCCCTTTGAAGCATCAACGTGGGAAACACTTGCGCCAGCCGCCGCACAGGCAAGGGTGGCACCGCCTGTATATGCGAAGAGATTCAGCACCTTTACGGGGCGTCCTGCGTTCTTTATCTTATCAGCCATAAAATCCCAGTTCACCGCCTGTTCGGGGAAAAGTCCCGTGTGCTTGAAACCTGTGGGTCTTATCACGAAGGTCAGGTCTCTGTACTTTATATTCCAGCTTTCAGGGAGTTTTCTGCGGTACTCCCACTCGCCGCCGCCCTTTGAAGAACGGTGATAGACAGCGTCAGCCTTATCCCACATATCTGTGCGCTTAGGGCTTTTCCATATTATCTGTGGGTCGGGACGAACAAGCACTTTGCCGCCCCAGCTTTCCAGCTTATCGCCGTCTGTTGTATCCAGTATCCTGTAATCTTTCCAGTTTTCTGCAATCCTCATTTGAATTCTTCCTTTATATTATCGCCGTTTTCGGCAGTATTTTCTTTTTTGTGTTTCAGCCGGTACACTATATGTATCGCCAGCATTATAAGTGCAGGTATCAGAACTCCCCACCGTTCAAAAAATCCCGCAAGGGTGTTTGGTTTTTCTGTCAGAACATATATTTCGGGGTAGATAATCCTTTGCAGGAATATCCATATCGCCCGCAACCAGAACAGCGCCAGTGCAGCATTCATCAAAAACAGCCATTTTCTCGGGTCACGCTTCTTTCCTAACCTTCCACGGCTGACATCTTCGATGAAACACCCGAAAGTACCGTTTGCGATACAGACAAAGAACGCTATCACTCCGGGTATGTATGCCCACCATCCGACATAGAATAATACAAGCCACGTTCCAAGGAACGCATTAATGCCATAAGTTGTGCCGAACAGGACTGTACATCCAGCATACATACTGTATATACTGTAAAGCAGTGTCAGCTGCCAGGGCAGAAAACATATCTCTGCCAATATATATCTGCCTGTCATGTTTTTTCTGCCGTTCATAAACTCACCCCGCACAGAATGTGACTTCTATTTGTAAAGCGTGTTCATAGTTATCACCGAGTTTTTGAAATTCTCCTCGGCGTACTTTTTCATCTCTCTCATACCGACGATATGGTTGCTGTGGATGTTGATATGTTTGGGTTCTTTGCCGTTTTCTTTCATCCACTTCAGTATGTCCAGCCCTGTATGTTCTTCACCCAGATGATAGTCAAGGCTGACATGGTCGAAATCCCCGAACAGCCTGAAATACATTATGCAGTCATCATAACTGCGCACACATTCATAGCCTTTCGGAAAATCCCTTGTGTCGTCCACGAACAGTTTAAGTCCCATAAACACCTCCGTGAGTATCTCACATCATTCCGCCAGTATCGCTTTAGCCTTTTCGTACTTTTCAAGTCTTGCCCTGTCCTTATCGGTCATTGGTCTGTTGAATCTTGTGATATCGCTGTTATGGGTAAGGTCGGCAAGCTTCACCGCCCTTGCTATGGGGTTATTCTTGATACGCGCCACGTAATCGAGATAGGGTTCGCTGTCATCATGGGTAAGCATCTCCACTGCCCTGACGACATTCTCGCTGATACCCGCTTTCAGCAGGTCATCGGCAGTAACGTCGGTATCTTCGATAACATCATGAAGAAGTGCCGCCGCACAGCTTTCCTCCGTCACCATCTGTTCGGCAACGTGCCACGGGTGGAACACATAGGGCACACCGCTTTTGTCCATCTGGTCTTTGTGCGCCGCATACATTATGCCTATGGCTTTTCTCGTCATATCGGTGTAGATCATTTGCTTTCCTCCGTTCCCGCCAGAAATGCCTTTCTGTTTTCATAAAGATACATTCTTATGCGCAGTCTCATCTCGTAAATATCGCATTTTTTCTCCACCGCAGCACCGCCCTCGGCGTATTCTGCCTTGGTGTCATACCACCATTCCATGTACTTCGCAAATTCGCATATCGCCATGGTCAGCGCCATGTCTTTGCCGTCTGATCTTCTGGTGACTTTTATCACATAGACAGTTTCACGTTCGGTGATATCTATGACGAAATCATCTTCGACCTCGATAAGTACCTGCTTATCGTCATTCTGCGTGTCGACAGGAAGTACAGACTGTGGGAGCGACAATGTATCTCCGTGGTAGTACCTTTCCAGTATATCCACGATCTCCGGAAGCTTGTCTTCGGGCACCTTTATCTTTTTATTTGTGCGATTGCCTCTGAATATCAATGTATCACCGTCAACAGTATAGATGAACTTCTTCAGATCGTATTTCATACCACCAAGATAGAAGCAGTCTTCACAAAGCATGAATCCCTCATACCTGTTATTCAGTTCCCTTGCGAACAGGAAATTCACGACTGTCGGCACCAGCACGACAGTATAAAATAATGCTCCGTATCTTGCTAAAAAATCCTCCCATCTAAAGATACTGTTCATCACAAATATGACGATCGTTATCAGTAAAAAAGCGAGATTCTGCTTCACTCCCTTTACAAGATCGGGGTCTTTACAATCAAAAGCCACGCCATCTTCATTCATTGTAGCTTTCATTCCCCTGAACCGCTTTGACGATGATACAAACAGCACGATCGGCTGTATCAGCATCGGCAGAATAAGCAGTATGTACAGCAGATCAAATAACAAACTTACTACTTCTTCCATATCATTCATTACCTCCGCGTCAGCATTCTGTGGTAATACCTTTCCAGTATAGCCTCTGCTTCGGGGATCCTGGCAGGGGGTATCTTTATCCTGATGTCATTGTGGCGATCATTTCTGAATATCAATGTATCATCGATAATAGCGTAGATGTACTTTCTCAGATCGTACTTCACACCGCCAAGGTAGAACTTATCTTCACACAGTCTGAACTCATCAAACTTGTTATACTGATCCAGCGTATAAAACAGATCAGCTATCTCTAGCACCAGCACAGGAATATACATTATCCCTGCATTTTCAACTATGAAATCATCCCATCTGAATATACTGTTCATAAAAAATACAGCACAGGTAAACATTGTTATGCCGAAATTCAGCTTAGCAGCTTTATATAGTTCAGGATCCTTGTGAAAGAAGACCACGATTCCCAAATTACTGCTTGCCTTGGTTACCGATGTCCGCCTGAGTGATGAAACTACCAGTCCGATGAACTCGACACCTGCTATAAATATAAACAGCAATACCAGCACTATCATAAACTTGCTCCTTTTTCGGCTTTACAAAAAGATGTTTGTGTCAGCCGATCTAACTTTTGGTATAGTACTTTTCCAGAATACCGAGTACTTCTTTTCTCTTCTTTTCGGGTACCGTTACACGCTTTTCGGCACGACCCGATGTGAATACCACTTCTTCGCCGTCGAGGGAATAAGTATAATGCTTCCTGTCGTATTTTGTACCGCCAAGGTAGAAACAGTGCGGACATAGTCTGAACTCGTTGTATTTAAGATACTGCTGGAGCGAAAATATCAAGATGATCACATAGAGCACCACTGCTATCCCGTAAAATATGACCTGATTTTGCGGAGAATAGCTCCCGCGCAATGACTCATATTTCATTCTGTTCATGTTCAACAGTAAATTCACACTCGTTATCAGTATCCATACCAGACAATACCAGACTCTGCTCAACAGCCCGCGGTCTCTGTGTTTGAAAACCACACCGCCTGCCATCTTTGAACTCTCTGTTACTGTAAAGCGCTTAGATGATGTCACTATCATATAAATGACACCCGCAAGCCCCACCGCAAGCAGGATATATATCATTAACATATTACCATTGCTCCTTTTCAGCGGCGATAATGAACCTCTGTATTATACTGCCCTCACGGACGGTCTTCACCGCTTCGTCAAAGGTGAACCATTTAGCTTCAAGCAGTTCTCCAGAGATATTTGTATCAGCCTTTTTAACTCGTGTCAGAAGTCCCAGCATAAGCTGATCTCTGCCATCGTAAAATGCGCTGTCGATATACCTGATACTTTCCGCTGTAAGACCTGTTTCTTCAAGGACTTCCCTTGCACCTGCTTCTTCGGGGGTCTCACCGACTTTCATAAAGCCTGCAACCCCCACATACCTTGATGTGTCGCCGTAGCTTTGCCTTATCAGCAGTACTTCCTTATCCTCGTTCACCACCACGTTCAGTACGCAGGTTGAAAACATATCGAACAGGGGACGGCTGCACTTTTCGCAGTAAGGTACTTCACCCTCGTCGCCTATCTTTTTGAGTATGGTCTTATCCCCGCAAAAGGGACAGTATTCAAATCTCATGATATCACCCTAAAATTTATCGCCGTAATAACCCAGCCATGTATCGGCATCTATTCCGCCGATAGTGCAGATAACAGCCTGTTCCCATCTTTCTTTTAAAGACTTGCCGTCATATATCTTTGCTTCAAACATTTCCTGTGCCGTTCTGAATTCACAACCGTCTTCTATATCGCAGTAGCCCACCCAGTAGGGCTTTTCCTGCCCGCCTATCCACCCGAGATAATGCTCCTGCTCTTCGGGGTCATCGTCAAAATAGAACGTGGTCTCGTCCACATTTATCTTATCGGCGTTTTCAAATATACGCAGGAATTTTTCGCAGGTAAGCTCCATGGGCAGCACTCCTTATATCGCCGCAGGACTGCGGGTGTCCATTCCCTTTAACACAAGGAAAGCCCCACCCACCCGCCCACGACAAAGCCGCTTCGTAAAGGCGATAAAATTACATCTTCTCTATAAGCTTGGCAATGCTGTTGGCATACTCAGTTATAACAGCGGTATCCTTGCCCTCTATCATAACTCTGACAAGAGGCTCGGTACCCGATTCTCTTACAAGTATGCGTCCGTCGCCGCCCAACTTTTCTTCATACATCTTTATAGCATCGGTAACTTCGGTGACAGTCTCCCACTTGCCTTTCTTGTCGGCAGTTATCTTAACGTTCACCAGAACCTGTGGATAGCTTTCCATTACAGATGCAAGCTCGCTTGCCTTTTTGCCTGTTTTTGCCATTATCTGTAAGAACATAGCACCTGTCATCTCGCCGTCGCCTGTATTGGCATGGTCAAGGAGGATTATGTGTCCCGACTGCTCGCCGCCCATGTTGTAGCCGTTCTTCTGCATCTCTTCAAGCACGTATCTGTCACCGACCTTTGTTGTCGCAGTAACTACGCCCTCTTTTTCAGCAAACTTGAAGAAGCCCAGATTCGACATTACTGTAACAACACAGCAGTTCTGCTTCAGTGTACCCTCTGCTTTCATGAACTTCGAGAATATAGCCAGAAGCTTGTCGCCGTCGATAAGCTCGCCGTTTTCGTCAACTGCAAGACATCTGTCAGCATCGCCGTCAAAAGCAAGACCAACGTTGCACTTGTTCTCCACAACAGCCTTTTTCAGACCCTCCATATGTGTTGAACCGCACTTCTCGTTGATGTTGGTGCCGTCGGGCTTGTCGTTGGTCATAACGACCTCAGCGCCAAGACCCTCGAATATCTTCTGTGCGCACACGCTTGAAGAACCGTTGGCACAGTCAAGACATACCTTTATGCCCTTGAAATCAACATTTACAGTGCTCTTTACGTGAGCGATATAATCGTTCACTGCATCGGCACAGACTTTCATTCTGCCCACGTTTACGCCCTCGCTGAGATTCTTGTCCATCTCATCGGGAGTATCGAGTATCAGTGCTTCTATCTCGTTCTCCACATCATCGGGAAGCTTAAAGCCCTCACCGGAGAACAGCTTGATTCCGTTGAATTCCACCGAGTTGTGCGAAGCTGATATCATCACGCCCGCATCAGCGTTGTACTTTTTAACAAGCATAGCCACCGCAGGAGTAGGAACTACTCCCAGCAGAACAGCGTCCGCACCTACCGAGCATATGCCCGCACAAAGCGCAGCTTCCAGAACATCGCCCGAAATACGGGTATCCTTGCCTATTATTATCTTAGGTCTGTGACCGCAGTCCTTTGCCAGTACCAGAGCCGCAGCTTTACCTATCTGTGTAGCCCTCTCAACTGTGAGCTCTGTTATAGCTACTCCTCTTGCGCCGTCAGTACCAAATAATCTGCCCATTTTACTTAACTCCTTATTACTAGTTATTAATTATTTATATAGGGGCATTTCTGCCCGTTATTGTCTTTGCTCCTCCAAATTTGCCGTCATAACATTACGACGAAAATAGTGTCGCGGAACCGATCACGAAGAACACCCAAAACGTGTACGCCGCAACAGCACCCGCCAGCAGGATAATGATAATATCCGCTGCGATAAGCTTACCTGCGCCGATATCGCCCTGCTTTTTCGACACTGCCGAGAACACCGTACCGACAACAGCCAGTATCAGGCTGATAGCCGCAGTTATCGGGATAAGTGCTTGACCTATCAGCAGTATCAGTCCATAATTATCCAGTGCGCCATCGTCCACGCGGTTAGCCATCATATAATTCGATATGAATCGCCACAGCAGCGGCAGCAAATTCACCACCAGTGCCGCAACAGTTAATTTCTTTGCTGTATAATATGTTTTACCTCTCATGGTAATGAAACTTTCACACTCCCTGTCCGCCGATGATGATAGCTACGGGTATGCGCACAAGTTTTTTTGCTTTTTTTAGTTGAGTGGAAGCCATTTTTGCTCCTTTCAGATATCTCAAAACGATTTCAGCATTTCAAGTTCTGTCATGCCGTTTTCGTCCAGCACTTTTCCCGTGAACTCAAAGCCCATATGCTTGTAGAAATCTATCGCATTCACATTGCCTTTCAGCACAAAAAGCGTGACCCTCCGCGCTGTCATTTCATTGAAAGCCCTTTCCATAAGTGCCTTGCCGACACCTTTGCGCTGATATTTTTTCAGCACATACAGTGCAACTATCTCGCCGCTTTCCTCACAGGTGCAGAAATCCCTTGCCCGCGACAGAAAGCCTACCGCGCCTGCGGCTTCGCCGTCTGCATAAGCTATAAACTTATTTTCGGGAGAGCGCCTTGCTCTTTCTGTCCACCGTTCAGCCCTGCGCCCATCGAGTATCTCATCGGGTATCAGACCGCGGTAAGTTTCGCCCCAAGCATCGCATATCACCCTGCCGAAGTCCTCGGCGTTTTCCGCACATACAGAAACTATCTCCACCGCGCATCCTCCTCACATCAGCGAAAGTATTTTAACTGCGGTTGACAAGTCGCCCCTCAGCTGCGACTGCGTCGGCAGCGCCCTCGGGTCGAGAAATCGGATAACAGCGACTGCGTCGGCTGTGGCTTCGCTGTCCGATTTCGGGCGCGGGCAATATTTTCCGCACTTAGTTTGTGCGTATGTTATGGGATTGCTCACGCTCGGGATTGGATATTGCCCGCGCTTTTTTTCTCTTATTGTTTGCTATGCATTTTGGTTTTGCGCCTTGGTGATTGAGGGCTCTGCCAACAGTCAACAAAGTTGACTGTGCAAACATCCCGCAAGCCTTTCGCGAAAGGCTTGACCCAAAGCTCTTCTCCTTGGCATTCTATCCTAAGCCCTGCTACTTTACCGTCGTGCCAACAATTATGAATTGTGAATTATGAATTATGAATTAGAACCGAACCTGCCCGTTTTTCAGTATCCCAAGATGGTCATACGCCAGCTGTGTCGCACAGCGTCCACGCGGTGTCTTCGCCAGAAATCCCAACTGCATCAGATAAGGTTCACAAACATCTTCCAAGGTAACAGCCTCTTCGCCTATCGCCGCCGCCAGCGTTGAAAGTCCCACAGGACCTCCGTTATAGCCCTTGATTATCATTTCAAGCAAACGTCTGTCAAGGCTGTCAAGTCCAAGTTTATCAACTTCCATTCGGTTAAGCGCTATCTTCGCGATATCCTGCGTTATACGTCCGTTGCCGATAACTTCGGCAAAATCCCGCACACGCTTCAAGTAGCGGTTTGCGATTCGGGGGGTACACCTTGCGCGGGCGGCTATCTCGGTAGCGCCGTCATCATCACAGGCAACGCCCAGTATTGTGGCGGAACGCTTTACGATATCCGCAAGTTCTTCCACCGAATACATCTCCATATGCATCAGCATACCGAAACGGTCTCTCAGCGGTGCTGAAAGCTGTCCTGAGCGGGTAGTTGCACCTATCAGCGTGAACTTTTCAATCTCTATCCTGATAGACCTTGCCGCGGGTCCCTTGCCCATGATTATATCGAGGGCATAGTCCTCCATAGCGGGGTAAAGTATCTCTTCCACCTGTCTCGAAAGGCGGTGTATCTCGTCGATGAAAAGCACGTCGCCTTTTTCGAGGTTTGTGAGAAGTGCCGCCAGGTCACCGGGCTTTTCAATGGCGGGTCCCGAAGTTGTGCGGATATTCACGCCCATCTCATGGGCTATGATATTCGCAAGGGTGGTCTTGCCAAGACCGGGAGGACCGTAAAGCAGCACATGGTCGAGGCTGTCGCCGCGGCGCTTTGCAGCATCGATATATATTTTCATGTTCTCCTTGACCTTCTCCTGACCGATATACTCGGCAAGAGTGAGAGGTCGGAGACTTATCTCAAAATCGTCCGTAGTTTCCTGCTCGGTCTCTTTTGGAGAAACGAAGCGTTCATAATCGAACTCGGATTCCTCTATCATCAGTTCACTTCCCTTTTAAACTCTGTCATCAATTTTTACCATACTTTTTGATCAGATCGCTAAGTTTCAATTCCAATGAAAGTATGTAATCATCGGTAACTGTTTCTCTGCCCATATGATCTTTCACCGTTACCTTTACAGGGGCGTTACCGAGCGCTCCACATAGATCGACTTGAGTTCTGAGACCGTTTTTGTAATCTAAACCCATGATGGTATCATACTCTTCACGCTCAATGGGGATAGTTTTGCAGATATCGCCGTCTTTGAGAATACCCATCGTAGGCTGATCGTCATCGAGATATATCGAATACCCTTTAAAAACGTCATCTCCGCTTTTTTGGTATTCCAGCGTAACAGCAGCGGGTGAGCTGAGAGTAATTGCATAATTCAGCATCATCACTAAAAGTATAAGTGAAAGCATTATAAACACCGCCAGGATCATCGGCTTATGTTTTGCGATAAAACGCTTAATAAGATCCTTAATATCTTCCTTTGTGAGCCTACTCATAGTTCTCATAAATATCACTCCCCGAAACGCCCGCGGCAGCAACCTTTGACCTGCGTCATCTCCGCCGCGCAATTATGAATTAAACCAAAGCCCTGCCGATCTCGTCATTTTCAAGCTCTATAATCCCCAACATACTTGCTGTACAGACTGCCTGACTTGCTGACCAGCGGGTATATATACGAATTGATATACGTTTCTTTTCCCTTATTATCTGTTACCGCAACCTTGTAATAAGCCGTCAGATCATCATCGACAGGCAGGTTGTAGTAATTATTGACACTAACGTTTTTTTCTGCATAGAAACGGTAATCTATTTTCATGATGGAATCATACTCTTCTCTTTCGATAGGGAAAGATTTATATATCTCACCGTTTCTGGTAAGTCCCATCGTAGGCTGACTGTCATTGAGATATATCGCATACCCTTCATAATCACCGTTTTCACTGCCGCTGCATTCCATTGTCACTGCAACAGTTTTGCTGAGATCACTTCTATCATTAATTCCATAATTTGTATAAATTCCGATCAGTACGATAAGGATCCAAAAAAGTATCCAAAGCACTACCAGGAACTTCGACCGGTGTCTTACAAAAAAACGCTTAATAAGATCCTTAATATCTTCCTTTGTGAATCCGCTTAAAGTATTCATACTTGATATCACTTCCCGAAATCTCCGCGGCAGCAACCTATGACCTGCACATTCTCCACCGCACAATTATGAATTATGCATTATGAATTAAATCAGAACCTCGCCAGTCGGACAAGTGCTGTCTTTATCAGTTCCTCAACAGAAGCAGTGGGTTCCGCCCCTGCAAGTGCCTGTGCGGCTTCACCCTCGGAGTAGCCAAGGACAACCAGCGCTGTTATAGCTTCGTCAAGTGCGCCGCCCTGGGGTACCGCCGATGCGATAGTCTCACCGCCGCGGACTGAGATCGTATTCTCCTTGGCGATCTTGTCTTTCAGTTCAAGAACGATCCTCTGGGCAGTTTTTGCGCCTATGCCCTTGCTTTTGGTAAGGGACTTGAAGTCGCCCGTGGCAACTGTCAGCGCGAACTGTGACGGAGTATTCGACGAAAGTATCGAAAGCGCCGCCTTGGGTCCTACGCCCGAAACGGTTATCAGCATCTTGAAACAGCGAAGTTCTTCCTGAGACGAGAATCCGAAAAGATCAACGTCATTCTCGCGTACTGCAAGGTAGGTATACAGGGTGACTTCACTTTCACCCGCTATCTTCTGCAAGGTGTAGAAAGTGGTCTTGCAGGCATAGCCCACACCGCCGCATTCCACCACGGCAAGTTCACTTTCGGTATGTATAAGTTTTCCTCTTACGGAATATATCATTGTTCATTCTCCTTGGATATTTTTGGTAAAGTGGCTTTTACTGCCGTCCCACAGGCATTTTTCGCATCTGCCGTTTTTGAAAACGTGCCCGCAGTTCTCATAGCCGTAAAGGATATGTGCGCACTCGGGACAAAGCCCTTTCATTTTCGATGATGACAGCAGAAATTCACTTCCGCACTCATCGCATATGCCGCGGTCGGTATTCATGACAGCACCTCACTTTGCCGCTTTATCGAATTTCTCCATAACTTTTCTGGTATTCAGTGAAAGGCCGTGAGTTATCGCTATCGCCATAGCATCGGCGGCATCATCTGGCTTGATTATCTGCGCTAAATGGAGCATTGAGCGCACCATCTCCTGCACCTGTTTTTTCTCGGCATAGCCGTACCCGACTATCGAACTTTTCACCTGAAGGGGCGTGTACTCATACACGGGAAGATTCTGCATAACAGCGGGAAGCAGAGTGACTCCCCTTGCCTGCGCAACATCGATACCCGTGGTGATATTTGTGTTGAAGAACAGCTTTTCCACCGCCACCTCATCGGGACGGTAATGCTCGATAAGCCCCTGCATATCGAGATATATCACCCTTAAACGTTTGAGAAAATCCATATCAGAAGGAGTCTTTATGGTGCCTGCCTTTATGGGGGTAAAGTGTCCGTGGCTGAATTCTACCACGCCATAGCCGACTATACCGTATCCGGGGTCGATGCCCATTATCCTCAAGATCCTTCCTCCTCGCCGTAAAAGGGTACAATTCCTCATATTAACAATTAATTATAGCATACTTTTATAATAAATGCAAGTGCGAGGGCGCTTAATAATGCGCGAAAACGGCTTGATTTATTGGTTATTCTGATGTTTTGGGGCTGTGGGTAAATTCAGGGTCATAAACTTTTGTGTTATAGCCGTTATGGGGGTGGTCGGCGGATAACGTGAGTTTACATTCCCTGTGATTTCATGACTGCGCATCAGGTGCCCGTATAGGTGAAAATATGGTCTTCTCCGAATGATTCTTGATAATGATAAATATCACCTCTTTCATGATGTTATGGTTCTGAATGTGTTCGCCGAAAAGGTCGTCAAGTATTTCCCCTTTATACAGTATAACACGCCGTCGGTATACCGTAGCCATACTCGTCGGCTGCCTGTCATCGTGCGCATAAGGGGGAAATTTTATAAACGGAAACCGGGTGTTTTTTTGGGGGATGAACAGCCGGGTATCCGTTTTCAGAAAAACCCTTTCTACTATCACCCTTTTTGGGGTCAAAAGTTGTACGTTTTTGTACAACTCTTACAGAAATATGTCCGAGTTAAAAGATAAATCATTTGTTTGCATAATGTCACATGAGTGAAGTTGGGTAAAATCACAAGAAAATCAGGTAAGAATGCCAAGGAGACAAAGCGCGCGGTTTATGCGACTGCGTCGGCATATGCCTCGCGCTAGCAGGCTTGCGGGAGTTTGAGGGCAGAGCCCTCAATCACCAAGGCGCAAAACTAAAATGCACAGCAAACAATAAAAGCGATACAAAATTCTTACCCAATACTGCGCGGGCAATCTCAAAAATCCGAGCGTGGACAATCATACGTCCACGCACTTTCTATCAGCGTAAACATTGCCCGCGCACGCCGTCAAACAGCGAAGCGTTTTTGACGGCTCGACCCGAGGGACGAGGGGCGAAACCTTGCCCCGCACTCTTGCTAAAAAAGCAAACAACAGTCAGAGTGTAAGAAAAAGGACAAGAACTTCCGATTAACGATACGGTCAATTTGCTGTACAAAAACATAGACACTAAATCAGACCGTTAATTTGTACTGATTTGTACATAAAAAGCTAATAAAATCGAACAGCAGTCCACAAAACAGTACTCGTTTCGGCACAAAACAATTGTTTTTACAAGTTGATAGATAGCTGAAAAATTCATATTTTTAGGGATATTTTGTGTAATTTACAAAAATTTTCTCGTTTTTTCAAAAAAAGGCTCCGACAGCTATTGATTTTTTGAGAATAGTGTGGTACAATAAGATAGTCTAAAAAGCTTAAAGTAATTTTAAGCTTCGTCTGAAAGGCATCACCTCTAACAGATGAGCACGGGCGTTTTACTGTTTTAAACGCACGCCGCTCCATATTGTGCTGTCGGGACGGACATAGTATTTGATTTTTTTAGTCGGCAATATGTCGGCATTCGCGTTATTGCGCTATTAAAAAAATTGCAGGAGTCGGCGGGCGGCAAGAGATATATGATCTCCCCGGCTCTCAAGGAGTGTATTATTTTGGAGAAGTTCTTTATCAGGGGAGGTCATCCCCTTAAAGGCACAGTGTATATCAGCGGTGCTAAAAATGCCGCAGTTGCGCTGGTTGCCGCTACTATTTTATGCGATGAACCCTGTACGCTTGAAAACGTTCCCGCTATAAGCGATATCACTAAATGTCTGGATATCCTTAAAAGTATGGGCGCTGTTGTGAGGATGGAAAGAGAAGGTGTCATTTATATCGATACCAGCACCATCACCACTACTAAAGTCCCCTACAAGCTGGCGGAGACGATGAGAGCGTCTAGTTATTTTCTGGGCACTTTGCTGGGAAGATTCCACGAAGCTTTCGTTCCCATGCCCGGCGGCTGCTATCTGGGCGACAGACCTATTGACCAGCATCTTAAGGCTTTCAAGGCTCTCGGCGCTACCGATGAGGTAGTCAGGGGTGCAAACTATGTCAAGGCTGATAAGCTCGTCGGCAACCAGATCTATTTTGATTTTGTTACTGTTGGCGCTACGATGAACGCTATCTTTGCCGCTGTCAAGGCGAAGGGTCAGACTATCATCGAAAATGCAGCTAAGGAGCCTCACATTGTTGATGTGGCTAATTTCCTTAACTCTATGGGCGCTGATATCAGAGGTGCAGGCACCGACGTCATCAAGATCAGGGGCGTTGATTATCTGCACGGCACAACTTATGCAACTATCCCCGACCAGATCGAGGCAGGCACTTATATGGTGGCTGCGGCAGCTACAAAGGGCGATGTTGTTATCGCAAACGTTATCCCCAAGCATCTTGAGTCCATCACCGCTAAGCTGCGCAAGTGCGGCGTTAACGTTGAGGAGAACGACGAGAGCGTTCATGTCTGGGTAGACGGTCAGCTGATGAATACGACTGTTAAAACTCAGCCCCACCCGGGCTTCCCTACTGATATGCAGCCTCAGTTCTCAACTCTGCTGACTATGGCACAGGGCACCAGTAAGGTGACTGAGGAGATCTTCAACAACAGGTTCAGATATGTTGCCGAACTTCGTAAGATGGGCGCTGATGTATCCGTTGAGGGCGGCAAGGTTGCTATAATCCAGGGTGTTCCGACTTTGAAGGGCGCGCCTGTACAGGCTACTGACCTCAGAGCGGGTGCCGCACTGGTCATCGCAGGTCTGGCGGCTGACGGTCTTACAGAGATCGACAATATTCATTATATTGAGCGCGGTTACGAGCACATCGACGAGAAGCTTCGCGATCTCGGCGCTGATATCACCCGCGTTATCGTGCCCGACAATGAGCACGTTGAGATGAGCAGCTAGTAATAAAATACAAAGCAGTGACCATTTACTGATCACTGCTTTTATTGATTTTAGGAGAAAGCGCCGTTCAAAAAGCAGTATAATGACATTATTTCCGAAATAATTGAACTACAAAAAAAGAAGGCAGTCCGCACAAAGTAAAAAAGGGTTCATTCCATGATCGATCCGTTTATTGAACGAAATGGGCACTTCATCGGTAACGTCTGTTAGATCAAAAAAGTGATATATAATTGTTTTGTGTAAATCCTTACAACTTTATCAAGATGTTTGATACAAAGACAAGTAATGCGATTCTGCCAACCATTGAAAAAATAAAAGAATATTTACTAACGTAATACATGATTATATACGAAACTCAATCGAATAAATTTGTTTAATATGATAAATATTCAATTATAGAAAATGAAAACCCGAAGTTGATTAACTATGTTCAACTTCGGGTTTGTACATATTATTCTGTTTTAGAAAAGTGATCAATTAGGCTGTTCCTTGTTATCAGTTCTTCTCGATTTTACCGAGTGAGAGTGCTTTCAGGTAAGCGTTGATGAAACCGTCGAGGTCGCCGTCCATAACTGCCTTTACGTTGTTATACTCGTAGCCTGTACGGAGATCCTTAACGAGGGTATAGGGCATGAACACATAGGAACGTATCTGCGAGCCCCATGCTATCTCCTTCTGGACGCCCTTGATGTCCTCGATCTTTTCGAGATGCTCTCTCTCCTTGATCTCGATCAGCTTTGCTTTCAGCATCTTCATAGCGTAGTCCTTGTTCTGGAACTGCGAACGCTGCGTCTGGCAGGCTGTAACGATACCTGTGGGCTTGTGTATCAGTCGAACCGCGGAGGAAGTCTTGTTGATGTGCTGTCCGCCCGCGCCGCTTGCACGGTAAACTTCCATCTCGATATCCTCGGGTCTGATCTCAACTTCGATATTATCATCGAGTTCGGGCATTACTTCAACCGCAGAGAAAGATGTATGTCTGCTTCCCGAACTGTCAAAAGGCGAAATGCGGACAAGTCTGTGAATGCCCGATTCGCTTTTCAGGTAGCCGTAAGCATTTTCACCCTCGATGAACATCGAGCAACTCTTTATGCCTGCGTCGCCGCCTTCAAGGATATCCATAATCTTGGCGCTGAAACCGTGGGAATCTGCCCATTTGGTGTACATTCTGATGAGCATTTCAGTCCAGTCCTGAGCCTCAGTTCCGCCTGCACCTGCGTGGAAGTTCAGTATCGCGTTGCTGTGGTCATACTCGCCTGTCAGCAGAGTTTCCAGCGATGCGGCATCAAGGTCGGCTTTCAGCTTATCGAGCTCAGCCTTGATCTCCTCCACCAGTTCCGCCTGAGTATCCTCGTCCTCTTCGGCAGCCATCTCTATCATTACCTCGATATCATCGGCAGCACCGTTGAACTTGTTGTAACGCTCCACCTTGCCCTCAAGGTTCCTTGTCTGCTGAAGAACTACCTGAGATTTCTCGGGATCGTCCCAGAATCCGGGTTCTGCTGCCTTTTCGTGAAGCTCCTCGATCTTCTCGGCTGCGTTCTCGATATCGTAGACATCGTGCAGCTCCTTTATCATCGGACGGCAGGCTTCAAGCTCCGATCTAAGGTTCTCTAAAAAAACAACTGCCATTATCTTTACTCCTTCATAAAAAAATACATACACATATATTATATATCATTTTTCCCGAATTGTAAAGACCTTGAGCTAAATTTTTTTGACTTCTGATGTAGTTTCGGCTGAAACCGAAAAACGGCCACAGCGCAAATGCGCCGCAGCCGCCTGTTTTTGGATGCGTCCGTGCTTATGACCCTGCACTATGACTTATCCCCGCCTTTATAAGCATACTTCCCCAAGTACATTTATATTATAACGTTTTCGTGGTTAGTTGTCAATAAATGCACCGTTTACGTAATAGTTTTAACTTATATTTGATTTGCTGTAAAAACATGACCCGAGTGATAAAAACAGCGTTCTTAACTGTTTATACTGCTCTTTTTTAGTACGGGGTTATAATGCAGAATGCACAAGTCGTGCAAAGTTCTTTTTCGTAAACGGTTTCGATTTTTCGACCAAAGATTCACAATATATTTACAATTATAAAGTACAGCAGCTTTAAAGTATTCTCAGGTATCACCGTGAAACAAAATGATTCCTTGAAAACACGAAAAAAGCTTTTCATAAACTTGCTCGTGCATAAGTGAGCTGTTTATGAAAAGCTTCTCAGTTACATATTTAACGTGATGCGAACTCTGTTTTATCAGAATGCAGTCTCGTTCAGGATCTTGTAAAGCTCGTCCTCGAAAGGCTTCTTCATGGACAGTGCTTCCTGGATATCAACATCATATACCTTGTTATCCTTCATGCCAACAACTCTGTTGCCGATGCCCTTTTCGAGCAGTTCAACAGCGTGGTAGCCCATCTGTGTTGCAACAACTCTGTCGCGAACGGTAGGAGAACCACCTCTCTGAACGTGACCAAGGATAGTTGCTCTTGTTTCAACGCCTGTCTTCTCGCTGATGATCTTGGTGATCTCATCGGTCTTGCCAACGCCTTCAGCAACTACTACAACGAAGTGGGTCTTGCCGCTCTTCATTGTCTTCTTCATCTTCTCGCAGATAGCGTCGAGATCGTAATCCTCTTCGGGAGTGATAACAGCCTCAGCGCCAACAGCCAGACCAACGTTGATTGCTATGTAGCCTGCGTTTCTGCCCATTACCTCAACAACAGAGCATCTGTCGTGGGACTGTGCAGTATCTCTGATCTTGTCGATCATTTCCATAGCGGTATTCATAGCGGTATCGTAACCGATAGTATACTCTGTGCAAGAGATATCGTTATCGATAGTGCCGGGCAGACCTATGCAGGGGATACCCATTGCTGAAAGGTCAGCTGCACCTCTGAAAGAGCCGTCGCCGCCGATAACAACGATGCCGTCAAGACCCATCTCGATGCACTTGTCTCTGCCCTTTGCAACGCCTTCCTTATCTCTGAATTCGGGGCATCTTGCTGTGTAAAGGCAGGTACCGCCTCTCTGGATGATACCCGATACTGTTCTGGCATTCATCTCGATGATTTCACCATTGAGCAGACCATTGTATCCGCGCTTTATACCTACTACTTCCATACCTCTCTGAAGAGCTGCTCTGCATACTGCTCTTACAGCAGCGTTCATTCCCGGTGCGTCGCCGCCGCTTGTGAGAACACCGATTTTCTTTGCCATATTTATACCTCCAAATTCGGGCTGTTAATGCTTTATAAGCCCTTTATCTTCTCATTTTCCAAAACTAAGAATAACACAAAGCCCTCGGAATGTCAAGGGCTTTGAGCACGTTTTCACATTTTTTCAAAAACGTTTTAGATGAAGTTCATTATTTAATGCAATATTCCGAAAACGTTTGATATCAGTAGTACTGTCCCCCGCCGTAGTTATCGTTCCAGCCGTTCTGATCGTCCGTTATTTCGGGCTGATCTGTGTTTCCCGGAACTTCGGAAGATACGGGCGGCTCGGTATGAGGAGCCCATGGATCCTGCGTATCTACGGAGATCTGGGGTTCAGTTTTTCCGCCGCTGCCTGATGTTGAAGACTTGGTCGAAGTCTCGGGCGGTCTGCCAAGGCTGACTGTTACGGTGAGGATATCACCCTTTTCAATATTTATCCAGCCGCCCACAGGTATGCTGGTATTCATTACGTAATCATAAGCCACGGACTTGCTGTAATCCTCGGCAAGGCTGTACTTGATGTTCAGGGTATCCAGCAGGCTGAGATAATCGCTCTTGGAATATCCCGAGAAGTCGGGCACGGGTATTACCGAAGGTCCTGCACAGACATCAAGCACCAGTTCATTCTTCCTCTTGGGGTCGTAATCCGCTCCCTCGGGGATACTCTGGGTTTTTACATAACCGCGCTCATCAATATCGGAATAATAATACTTTGGTTTCAGGGTGAACTCGTCGCCCATCTTCTTTTCAACTTCAGAATAATACAGACCCACCAGATTCGGCATTATCGAACCTCTGCCGTACTCGGTATCATCATCGTCAGACTTTGCTGCCGATGTGGTGGTGACGTTGTCGTACTCGTAATCGTCCTCTGCCTCACTGTCATCCGATGCTTCGTCCTGTGGTGAACGTGACACTGCATTTGAATTGGACTCGGGCGGAGCAAAGAGCTGGGTCATGAGGTAAATACCTATCACCAGCAGCACGCCAAGCACGCAGATACCGACTATTGTAGCCGCTTTGCTGCTCTTCTTTGCAGCAGGTCTTCTGCGGTCGTACTCTTCCTCTTCTTCCTCTTCTTCGCGGTAGCGCCTTTCCTCGCGTGGAATGTGCTGTATCGGGATAGTCTGGGTAGAGCCCTTGGGGTGTTCTATCCTTGAGGGCTGTTCAAACAGACCCGAAACAAGTTCGGTAACGGTCTGTGTTCTTTCTTCACCCCTGACAGCCATAGCCTGTGCCAGTGCATCGGAGATATGCAGAGGGATACGCGGGTTTATGCGTGAAGCTTCCATCAGCGTATCGTTGTGTATCCTCGTGTTGGCATCAAGGGGCATATTGCCTGTTAGTATGCGGTAGATAACAGCAGCCACAGCATAAACGTCCGTCCATGTGCCCTGCCATTGAAGTGACGAATACTGCTCGGGTGCGGTATAGCCCGAATAGAACTCGGGCATCATGCCTGTGTTTGAAGTTCTTATCGAGCTTATGCAGAAGCCTGTCAGCTTCAGCTCGCCGTCTGTTGTAACTATTATGTTCTCGGGGGAGATACCTCTGTGTATTATCCCAGAGTTGTGGATTATATTCAGCGTAGTGAACAGGGGCACGAACAGTTTCTTTACCTGCTCCCATGTGAGGAAGCCCTTGTTCGACTGCAAAAACTTTTTCAGCGATACGCCCTCAACATATTCGAGTATAACATAGGTCGTATTGTTCTCAGCGAACATATCCTTTGCGGTGACGATATGTGTGAGGTTCCTCATTCTCGAAAGCACCTTGTTCATATCGGCAAATTCTGACATGAATGTCTTATACTTCGCCAGACAGTCCCTGTTAACGTTCAGGGTCAGACCATCGGGCGCTCTCTCACACAGTGTATCGGGCATATATTCACGGCAGACGCACTTGCATTTGCCGACCATATCATAACATATATAGGAAGCACCCTCGCCGTTATATGAGAGCATCTTACCTATGACATATCTGTTATCCAGCACTGTTTTTGGTGCCAGATAAGCCTGTAAATGGGGGATATCGTCCGTATAGCTGCAATAATGGCAGTGTCCGTCCGCTCCCAGCTCGTTCATGCAGCCCATGCACAGCTTGACACTCGGCTCCATACCGAACCTCCTTACTTCAAATCGGCGTTCATCGCGCCGTTTACTTTCCCATTGATAAGTCCCGCGAAACTCAGTCCCGGGACGCTTCAATAATATTACCAACTTTTCGCATCAAAGTCAAGGGATTTTCCTTAACTGTACTTGTTGTGAAACAATTTGTATTCTTTCTGTAAGAACTAGATGTCCTAACGTAATCATCTTAACAGTTTCTTGTAAAATCTTCCTGTAAGTGATGATGGCAGAATGAACATCACAAGCTGAGCGGCAGTGGTCACGGTGAAGTCCCAAAGCCCCGAAAATCCAGAGCGGTATATCTTCCAGCGCACAGCTATGAAGCTTCTGGTATTTGCCCAGTTGCGGCGTCTGTCGTAGTTTCCGCCGTTTACACGGTATCTCACCAGCACCTTGGGGATATTTCTGCCAACAGCCCCCGCAGCCAGCATACGCACCACGAAATCGTAATCCTCGCAGCGTCTTACCGTCGTGTAACCGCCTATCTTCTCCACCCAGGACTTTTTATACACCAGCGTGGGATTGTTGAAAGGCATCCTGCGCCTTGCGTACTTCCTTATAGCGGAATCACCCGTAGGTGTTTTCCTGACTGCTATCTCCTCGCCTGTATCGCTGTCGAATTCGCTTATATAAGCGCCCAGCATATCGACACCGGGGTGTTTAGCCATGGTGTACATGGAGAGTTCACAGCGTTCGGGCAGAGCGATATCATCCGAGTCCATCTTAACGATATACTCGTTCCTGCACATTTTCAGACCTTCGTTAGCGCAGTAGCCCACACCCATATTCTTGGGCAGGCGCAGCACATGGAAGCATTCATGCTTCTGCTCATACTCACCGATAACGCTGTCCAGTTCATCAGTCAGAGGACCATCGCAGACCAGCACGAAATCATCGGGTGCAAAGGTCTGTTCAAGCATACTATCGATACATTCTCTAAGGAACTCAGGTTTTTCGCCTTTATACACGGACATAAGCACGCTGTATTCGGGGAGCCTGACACCATCTTTCTCCATCTCTCACACCTCCGCGGTGTCACATATATAGTTATTGTAACATTTTTCTGAGCTTTTGTCAACTCATCGAACTAAAGGGCTCACAAAAGCGATAAGATATGCCAAGGAAAAGAGCTTTGGCGCAAGCCTTTCGCGAAAGGCTTGCGGATGAGCAAACAATCAGCAAAGCAGATTGTTAGAGGCAGAGCCTCTCGGTCAAGGCACAGAAGCGACGTGGGAACCAAAAACTCAATAGCAAACTATCTACCGACCAAACAGGCGCGGGCAATATGTTTACGCACAGAAAAAGAGCGTAAGCAAAAATATGCTCACGCTCGAATTGTTGTTATTGCCCGCGCTTTTGGGGCGGAAGTTTTTTTGCTTTTATAGTTCGCTGTACATTTTGGTTTTGTGCCTTGGTGATTGAGGGCTCTGCCAACAGTCAACAAAGTTGACTGTGCAAACATCCCGCAAGCTTTTCGCGAAAAGCTTGACCAAAAGCTCTCTCCCTTGGCATTCTTACCTCAGCCCTGCTAATCTTACTTTATCACCTTTGGCTTCGACTTCTTCTGAACAGGTACTACCTCTTCCTCGGCTGCCTTATCCTCAAAAAGTACCTCATCGGGATCAATATCCTGATCCTCGGGATTCTTCTCGCCTGTCTTATCATAATAAGGCTGTATAACGTGCTTACGTATCACAGGATAACAGTTGAAGCAAGCCACAAATGTCAAAAACGTATACGGGAAGAACATCAGTAAGGTCATTCCCACAGGCATCGTTGTGGGCATTACCAGCAGCAGATAGCTGAATATTATCACGAACAGTGAAGCCAGCAGTGTGTAGATGGTCTTTTTTAGACCTATCGTCACAAGGAACAATGCGTTGCGGAGTATCTGCTTCATGGTCAGGTTTGTTGAACACATCATCTGGTAGATGTAGAAGTGCATCATGAAGAACACCAGCATACACGACAGACACAGCACATAGGGTACGTACATTATGTTGTTCTGCTGTGCCATGTGGCTGTACAGCGGTACGCCTACGATGAAGCTTACTATCACCAGCGAATCGATATAGCCCATGATAAGTCCCTGTTTCAGGTTCGTCTTGAATGCCTTGCGGAAATCATGAAGCATGAATGTGGGGCGTTCCTGCGAATAGTTGCGCACTACCCTTGTCATAGCCGCTGTGGCAGGTCCCACTATGCCTGATATCAGCAGAAGTATCATCCACTTCATATTACCTGTTTCCGTCACCGCCACAAGCATAACAAAAAGCGGCAGTGTGAACAGGAAGTACAGCAGATTCAGCCCCATAAGGTGCCACATATGTCTGAAATATACCTCCCAGAATTTGAAGAAGGGTCGCTTCTCGTGAGGGGTCTTCAGAACTCCCCTTCCGGGTGTATCGTAATTACCGAAAAATCCCATTTTACTCTCCTTGTTTTTAAGTTCTGACAGATATTTCCTGTCAGATAAGCTTTCCTGTAAACAAATAGCGACAGATAGTATCAGCCCCTGCCGCCAGTGCAAGCATAGCTTCGATGACCAGCATTTTTGCTCCGTAGAGTTTCACTGCACCCGAGGGGTCATATCCTCGTCCGCCTGACAGTGTGAGCCGCAGGTAGATATTTGAAAGGCTGAGAGCCTCCCTAGCAGCAGCCGCAAGTGCCAGTGCAGATATCACTGCTCCGGGCAGGAAAAGTCCTGCGGCATAGAGGATATCTCCCCTGCCTGCGGTACTGTAAAGCTGTGCCGCTTTATGACCCATGCCCATACCTCTCAGCACGATGAGCAGAACAGCAAAGGGCTGTCCCACTGCACAGAATCCCGCAACAGCCAATCCCAGCAGGAACACCGTGCTCCCCAGCAGAGAGCCTGCCATCACGCTTCCCGGGTCGGTCTGCAAAAGGCTTTTCATGTCACCCGAACGTGAAAGCAGTCTGCTTACCTGTGTATCAGCCGAAAGGCAGCAGCACATCGTCCCGATGAGCATACCTGTCAGCAGTGCGCCGCACATGAATGCGAATACACCTGTGCCGTACTTTGCTGTATTTTCATCTGTCCTGCAGGGGCTCGTCTGCATCATCATCACCTCGATAACAATACTATGCCCCCTGCGGGAAGTTTATGCCTGTATTATTTTGCCAGCTCGTAAGCCCTGTTTGTGCAGGCTTCACAGCACTCTCTTACTGCCTTTTCGATGTTGTTCGCTCTGAGCTTTTCAAGACCTGCTATGGTAGTACCGCCCTTTGAAGATACCATTGTTATCAGTTCATCAAGAGTTCTGCCGCTGTCGGTTATCATCTTTGCAGAGCCTATCAGCGACTTAGCGAACAGGTCGGTAGCTGCCTTTTCATCAATGCCTACGCTCTTTGCGTAATCGATGAAGCACTGTGCATAGAGATAAATGAAAGCAGGTGAAGAACCGTTTATAGCGATTACCTCTTTCATCTTATCCTTTGGCAGAACAGAGTAGATACCGCATGAACCGAATATCCTGCATACCAGTGCGAATTCTTCCTCGGTAACACTGTCGGACTTTGCAAGAGCGGTAGCGCCCTCGCCAAGCAGCAGAGGAGTGTTGGGCATTACCATAACTACCTTTGCACCATCGATGGTCTTTGAAGCGATATTATCATCGGTAACGCCTGCGCATATGGATACTATCACCTTATCCTTGGTTACTTCGCTCTTTATCTTAGCCAGAACTTCGTCAAGCTGCTGTGGCTTTATTGCAAGGAATACGCAGTCGCACTTTGCGGTGAGTTCTGCTTCGCTTGCAAGACCTGTAACGCCCATAGCCTTAGCTCTTTCCTCAGCTGCTTCGCTGCTGTCGTATGCGTAAAGCTCGATCTCGCTGCTCATGCTGCTGCCGAGGATACCTTTCATTATAGCGCTGCCCATATTGCCTGCGCCGATGAATCCTACTTTATAACTCATTTTAACACACTTCCATTCAAAAAAAATAGATATTGTTATTATACCATGCTTCCCTCGATATTTCAAGTATATTTTATGAAAAAACCACAATCCTCGGTTCTCTGTACCAAATGGTAAATATTGGCATAATGCTGATTATTTCTTGATCAGTACTATATAAAAAAGACACCCCTGCCGTGTATGCAGAAGTGTCCGTATATCATCTGAGGAGCCTTGAAAGTTCGGAATAGAGTACCGAGGGTATAACAGGCTTTGCTATATGTAAATCCATACCAGATGCCTTTGAACGCTCGATATCCTCGGGATAGGCATTTGCGCTCATGGCTATCATCTTTACTGTTGAACTGTCGCTGCGTTCAAGGGCACGTATCTTGCCTGCGGCTTCAAGTCCGTCCATAACAGGCATTTTAACGTCCATGAGTATCACATCGTAATATCCTATCTCCGATGCCATGAACTTTTTAAGGCACTCATATCCGTTGCTGGCTGAATCCGTTTCAAAGCCCACACGTCCCAGCAGTTTGACTTCAAGTATGCGGTTGATGGAATGGTCGTCCACCACCAATGCACGCTTTCCGCTGAAATCGCAGTTAGTACCGGAGCTTTTCTCGCTTTCGGCATTGCCCGATGCGGGGTCGCAGTCTATCTCGACAATAAACTCTGTTCCAACGCCCACCTGTGACTTCACACGGATATCTCCGCCCATAAGGTCAACCAGGTTCCTGACTATTGAAAGACCGAGCCCCGAGCCCTGTATCTCGGCTGTTGCGGCTGTTCTCTCCTGAGTGAAGGGCTTGAACATATCAGCAGTGAATTTCTCGGACATACCTATGCCGTTATCCTTTACGGTGAAAACGGTGCGAACTCTGCCATTGCCCGCCGCCATCTGGGAGACTGTCAGAGTCACCCTGCCGTTTTCGGGGGTGAACTTCACAGCATTTGAAAGCAGGTTCATCAGTATCTGTCTGAGCCTGAGTTTATCTATCATAAGTGAAGCCGCAAATATATCATGGAACTCGGCGGAGAATGTGATGCCCTTTTCTTCTGCCAGCGGAGCTATTATAGATGTAAGTGTTTCCGCCAGTGATTCAAGGGAATAAGCTTCGGGATAAAGGGTGAACTTACCGCTCTCTATCCTTGCCATATCAAGCACATCGCCAAGTATTTCCAGCTGATACTCGGCAGATTCTCTTATCTTTCTGAAATACTCCTTAACAGCTCTGCCGTTACTCTCCTCTTCGCCAAGTTTTGCAAGCCCGATAATAGAATTCATGGGTGTACGTATATCATGGCTGGTACGGGACATAAAATCCGTGACCGCTTCATAGTTCCTGCGAGCCCGTGACAGCTCACCTTTCAGTTCAGCGATCTCCTTAACCGCTGCCAGATATTCTTCCTCGGTATGCAAAAAAACACCTCCCCAACGTGAACGATAAATATAGAAATATAGTTTCTCTCGTTACAAAATTATTACAATATATTGATTATAACATAATTTCCGAGAGAAATCAAGTGGGGAAAATAAGTCATCCGTAATATGATACTATAATAATATAGCATCTCCGTACTGTCAGCAGGAACAGATAATAAACAGCCTGCCGATAAGTGCGTCCTGCACTGAAAATACATCAGTTTTTCCCGAAAAATCGTGCATCATCACCTGTGAACGAAAAATGAAACAGCAAACGAGAAATCGAGAAAAACAAAGAGATTTAAAGAGAAATCAAGAGAATGAGGGATATAAATTAAAAATTCGGCGTATTGACTATTGACATTGGCGGGAAGTTGTTGTATAATAGCTTACGTTGCGGATCCCGAGGGGCGTCTTGCGTGCGTGCCCGGGAAGATAGAACGGTTTTTACCGTACACGATATTTTAAGGAGGATACGATATGTCTACTTATATGCCCAAGGCTGCGGACATCACCCGCAAGTGGTATATCATCGACGCTGAGGGTCAGTCCCTCGGTAGAGTTGCCGCTAAGGCAGCTACTATTCTTCGTGGTAAGCATAAGCCTA
>NZ_JAILMR010000011.1 GCF_024692365.1 Ruminococcus sp.
TATATCATTTCTTCTGCTGAACTCATATCAACAGTATATCGATTAATGCCAAGCATGCTATATTTTTCAATATATTGCCTTTGAAAAGGATTAAGGAGTTCAGGTATGAATTGATATATCTGTTTACATACCCAAGGTGGAAGATGATCAGCTGAATTATAATGACTATTGTTATACTTTTTACAGCTGTTTCGGAAATCGCTAACGAGCTGCTTATGCGGCAGGCACCAACCATAATACTCATCATCATATATCTGACGATATTCTTTATTATAACCCCGATTTACGGCTTCATCTAAAACATCTTTGCAAACATCAATGTCCAGAATTCGATCATACAGATCAGAGAGATTGACCTGTTTTTTCAGGATATCTCCTTTGGTATTGACATAAAGATATTTATTGTCACTGACACTTGCTTTATGTAAAGATACAATAGCAACCGTACAGTCCCCCGGTGAATCAGGAATAATTATACGTACATATATCATATAATAGCCGGTTTTGATCTCCAAGCCATTATCGCACCATACATCTTTAAAAAATATCAGTATATTATCGCCTCGATAGCCGTTCAAGAGTTTGGGTGTACTTTCAACATAGTCCTCAGAATCCATCCAGCCTATTGATATCCTATCACATTTCGTCCGCGTTTCCAATACAAAGTTGCAGGCGTTTAGGTCACCGACAACGTTTTCGACATCAAGAATATTCACAGTACATTCCGATGATGAGCCATCGTCTCCGTAATATTTATACTTTCGGGCATCATTGACATATATTATCGTATTTATACCTGCATACAGCTTGGCAAGGTTTTCTTTCATTTTATGAACTCCTTTCGATTATATATCTTTACTCGGGTTCCATTTAGAATTCACTCTAATTAATTGAATCACACATCTTGACGCCATGCTCGATATAGTAAGGATAGAAGTCCTTAATCCACTGACGGTCATTGAAATTCCAGTCCATTAGTTTGTCTCCAAAATAAAGAGCAACAAAATCAAATGAATCCTCAAATCTTCCAAGCATCCCCCCGTCGCACAGAGGCAGTACCCTGCATAGGCACTCGAAACGCGAAGCAAACCTACGGCGTATTACGTCCTCGGGGATATCATGTCCGCCCTCAGAAACTCGCTTCGCAACGCGAGCTATATGTTCCTCGACAGTATCTAATCCCAGATAGATCATTTCAATTCTGAATCCGTGAGTCTTCGCTTTTTTGATAGTTCTTATGATCTGATTTCCTGAAAGAGTAGTCTCCTGACAGAAATTGATACCATTTTCGATACAGAAGTTTATCTCCTCGAGAGCCTTTCGCCCTCCCGCGATGAGGCTGCCATGCTCGAGCGTGAGCTTGTCTGCGTCGATAACATGTCCGAGCCTGTTCTCATCCGATGTGTACCATTCGATAAAGGTGCTCTTGCCTGCACCATTAACTCCGGCAACTATCGTGAAAACTTTTCCCTTATCCTTAATGCTTCTTCTCGCCATATAGATTCACCTCCTTTCATCACGGTATATCATTTTATACTGCCTATATAAGCTTTCGTATCAGTCCGTTGTACATAACGCCGTTCCTATCAGTAACGGTTATTGTAAACATCGGCTCGTCAGGATCCTTGAATCTTCGCCCTTGCTGTCGAACCTTCTCTTTGGCAGGAGTAAGCACTGGTATTGGCTTATCCATGAAGAGAGCAGCCGATTTTTCGCCCTTATGATGTCCTATGCCGTTATCCTGCCTTGCTGTTATACACCTTGCAAGGTCGGTAATTTGAGGCTCTGGATTCATATCTATACATTTCACTGAATAGAAACCCTGTGTTGCCGATGGCGTTACCGTATGGGCTATATCATGTCCGACACGTCCTCTGCGGCTGTTCATATCAGCATATGCAAGGTCGATACTGTCACCGGGAACAGCTATTTGATATCCCTTTTTTGTAAGTGATTTTATTGGGAGACCGAGTATCTCATACAGTCCCGATTTACCACCAAAGCCTCCGGCTGTTCCGGTAAGCGTTATGCTCAGTCCTTCAGGGGAGTAGACCCTGCATCCTTCTTTTCCTGGTATGCGCTGGATAAGAGCTTTTGGATTTGCGTCTGTGAAAGACAGTATTCTTCCGGCGCACTCGGTTCTAAGAAATCCGATAATGAACACTCTTTTTCTGGCTTGGGCGACGCCGAAATCCGCGCTGTTAAGCACCTGCCATGCGACATCGTACCCCAGTTCATCCAACGCAGTGAGTATGGTCGCAAATGTCCTGCCTTCGTCATGTGATAACAGTCCGGGTACATTTTCAAGCAGCAGATAGCGAGGCCTTTTAACGGCAGCGATCCGAGCAATTTCAAAGAACATGGTTCCTCGGGCGTCTTCAAATCCTCGCCGCTTTCCAGCGATTGAAAAGCTCTGGCAAGGAAATCCTCCGCAAATAAGGTCAATATCCGGCAAGTCCTCGGGGATGATTTTTCTTGCGTCATCGAAATATTCCTCCTCTGATGTGTCGTAAAGTGCTTCATACGCCTGTTTAGCGTATTTATCGATCTCGCAGTAACCGACACACTCAAAGCCGCCGACTCGTTCAAGGCCTGAGCGGAAACCGCCGATACCTGCGAACATATCTAAATATCGTATCACTATTTTTCTTCACCTTCCTCGTTATTTCGTTTTTTCTCTGATTGCTTGTGTTGTTCAATAGACTCACACCTTTCCAATAAAAATTACAGCTGTCTGAAATTTTCAGACAGCTGTATGTATAACAAAAAAGACCGCCGATAGCGGTCCTGTTATGGACGCACTACCGGCGGTCTTATATATATAATAGTATTCAGTTTTTATTCGGCAGGAGAGATGAAGCTCTCTATTACTGCCATGATCTCATCAAGCCGTTTTTCGCCTATACCATTGATCTTGCCTATTTCTTCACGAAGGCTCTCAAACTCAATATCTCCATTCTCAACGCTTTTAGCACCTTGGTCATAGATATTTGTCAGCACCTGCTGCATCTGATCTCGGTTCATCGACTTGATTTCCTTATACATTGACCTTGTAAGCTCAACAGTATTCTGTTCTTTTTCCATTATATCTTTC
>NZ_JAILMR010000017.1 GCF_024692365.1 Ruminococcus sp.
CACTTATTAGCTCTCTTCTTGCTCGCTGCTCTTCTGTTTCATTTCTTCGTCTTCTGCTCATAATTAAAACCTCCAAAGTAGTGTCTCTTCTATTATACACTACTTCAGAGGTTTACACAAATTTTAGGATAGACTCAATAAAACATAGCTATGATATGCTGAACTTTTATCGGTTCAGCATATTTTTTCAAGATTCTCACGTATAGCTTTCAGGGTCTTCTTTTCCAGCCGTGATATGTAAGACTGTGATATCCCCACGGTCTGTGCAACTTCTTTCTGGGTCATCTCTTTACGTCCGTTCAGACCGAAGCGCATCTCCATTATCATTTTCTCTCGTTCGCCAAGCTTGTCTATTTCGCGGCGCAGAAGTGTCTTTTCAATTTCACTCTCGATACCTTTGTGAACGGTATCCTCGTCAGTACCGAGAATATCGGAAAGCAGAAGTTCGTTTCCGTCCCAATCAGTGTTCAGCGGTTCGTCTATGGATATCTCGCTCCTTCGCTGTGAAGCTTTGCGCAGGAACATGAGAATTTCATTTTCGATACATCTTGAAGCGTAGGTTGCAAGCTTGATATTTTTATCTGGGCGGAATGTGTTCACCGCCTTGATAAGTCCGATAGAACCGATGGATATAAGGTCTTCAAGACCAACGCCTGTGGTTTCAAACTTTTTTGATATGTATACTACCAACCTCAGATTATGTACTATCAGCAGTTCGCGGGCTTTCTTTTCATCAGTGGCAAAAAGCTCAAATGCGCGGGTTTCTTCTTCCTTTGTCAGCGGGGGAGGAAGCTGTTCGGCTCCGTTTATGTAGTCAACAAAGCGGGCTTCACCGAGAAGATACATCACCCAGCAGTTTAATTTGTTCAGAATGTTCATCATCTTATCTCCTTTCATTCAAGCAAAGCAGGGTCGAATATAGCACGGCTACGGTTTTGGTCTGATAGCTTTATTCCGACACAGCATCTTAC
Source organism: Ruminococcus sp. (assembly GCF_024692365.1). GTDB lineage: Bacteria > Bacillota > Clostridia > Oscillospirales > Ruminococcaceae > Hominimerdicola. Next base: position 972 of record NZ_JAILMR010000017.1, read on the forward strand.
TTCAAAGCTGTCGCCACTATCATCGGTTATAGTGACATTTCCTTTTGATGTAACGTGAAGCAGTCCGCTGCCGTTGATAGTCGAGTAGGGTGTAAGACGGAATCCTGCAAGCATACCGTTGTCGGTATCATCGAGGTCATAATGGCGGTACATCTCATCACAGCAGAATATCACTACCGGAAGCCCAGTGAAGCTGTCGCAAAGCCTGTTGCCTGTATCTGCTACCGCTGGCAGGGTGACTTCGTAATCACCGCAGCGGAAGATTGCTTTATAGCAAACGGTTTTTGTACAGATTCTCCGTTTAACGGTTTCGGCTATTGTCAGCAGAACATAAGCCGTGATCAGTGCAGCCGTAAGTTTTAGCAGAGAAATGTCAAAGTACGCCGTGAAATTTCGGACGAATATTCGCTTTGTATCGGAAATCTCCCAGTATATGATTATAAGACCTGTGTACACTGCACGCACTGCAAGAAAGACCGAAAGCCATCTCACAAAGTCAGCAACGCCCCTTATCTTTACACCAATAAGAAGAGTCAGCATTATGCCAAGTGCCTTTGCAACTGTTATCAGTAGCGCACCCACGAATGTGCTGCCGTCAGCACAAATCAGCAGTGACATCAGACCTGCGAAAAGACAGGCTGCAAACACTCGGCTGCCCCGTAGTTTTCGGTGCATTAGTGCTGCGGTAGTGTGCAGATACACATATTCTACTAAACAGCTAGTTACTATCAGCACATCGGCATAGATCTTCATTTTTTCACCGCCTTTTGCTTGTCTGTATATATCATACTCCTGCCGTAACAAGAAAACTGTCGGATATAATCGTTGATGAAAGTCGAAAAAAGTACAAATAAACTCCCTGCCGTGATTGTACACAGCAGGGAGAAAATTATTTTATGCAATTGAGTTCTTTTCGAGAAAATCTGAGAATAGGGAAGCTAGTTTATCGGGAATAAAAGCATACATCATATGACCCTCGTCAAACAGATGAACTTCTGCATTACAATTTGAGGCATAATCCTTTGCTGCTTGCTGCCATGTAAGTGCTTTAACAGGAGAGCGCATATTGCTGACAGCGAAACACGCGGGGCATTTCAGATAGCCAGTGCTTTCGGCTTTTGCTGCATTTGCTTCGGCAAGTATCGATTCTTCATATACTGCCGGGCTCGCGATGTTTCTGTAATATACCTCTTCGTAGGTCTTTTTCTCTTCATCAGTCAGTTCATTTCCGCTGAGAAGTTTTGATGCGTTGACCGTCCTGTTGCGTAGAAGTTTGTCAAGCAAACCGCGCTTAGCGATCTTCTCCATAAGCGACTTTGACTTTTCCACCATAGCTTTTTTCTTCTCGTGAGGTATCTGGGCAGCCTGCGCTTTCATCATGTTCGGAAATCCCATATCCAGTCCCAGGATAGCTGAAACTTCATCAGGATATGTGTTCGCCCACCATATGGCTTCAAAGCCTGAATATGAGTGTGGAACAAGCACATAAGGAGGATTGATATCCAGTGCCTTTAATGCGGCACGGCTTTCCTCAGCAAGATTTTCAACTGTTCTCTCGGAAGTAGTAGCACCGCTGAGACCGTAGCCCGCTTTTTCTATTACAGCTATTTTGTATCTGTCGGAAAGTCTGCGATATAAAGGCTTATATTCAAGCGCAGGACAACCCACGCCCGAACCTGCCATAAACACAAGGGTAACATCTCCGCAGCCCTCTGTATAGACGTTTATCTCGGTATCTCCGACATTTGCTTTTGTTCCGTAGTTCTGCATGGCTTATTTATCCTCAAAGAATACCTTGAATGCCTTGTAAGCCATGTAGTTGTCAAGCTTCGAGGTTATCTCAAAGGGTGCGTGCATGGAAAGCACGGGCACGCCAACATCGATAACATCAAGGTCGAGATTTGCGATATACTGTGCAACAGTTCCGCCGCCGCCTGCATCTACCTTGCCAAGCTCGCCTGTCTGCCAGATAATTCCGTTTTCGTCGAAGAGTCTTCTGATCCTGCCTACAAATTCAGCTGAAGCGTCCGATGTGCCCGACTTGCCCCTTGCACCTGTGAACTTGGTTGCAACTACGCCGTAGTTCAGCTGTGAGCAGTTGCGAATCTCAAAAGGCTCAATGAATGTGGGGTCAACAGCGGCATTAACGTCAGCAGAAAGGCACTCGGACTTACTCATAACATTTCTGCCGTTTGCACCGTATACTTCAGCAAGATCGCTGATGAAATAGGGCAGATAGGAGCTGTTAAGACCAGTGTTGCCATCGCTGCCTGTTTCTTCTTTGTCGGTGAGTACAGTCATGCAGGTATATTCGGGCTTTTTGATCTCCAGTATAGCCTTAAGCGAGGAATAAGCGCATACTCTGTCGTCCTGACCGTAAGAACCTACCATGCTTCTGTCGAAACCAACGTCAACAGCCTTGAATGCAGGTACTGCTTCAAGTTCAGCTGAAATGAGATCGTCCTCAACGATGCCGTACTTCTCGTTCAGGATCGCCATAATGTTCAGTTTAACTTTGTTGGATATTTTATCGTCCTTGAAAGGTCTTGAACCAACAATGATGTTAAGTTCCTCGCCTGTGATGAGCTTGGGTGCTGGTCTCTTATACTGCGATTCAGCCAGATGAGGAAGTATATCGCTTATGCAGAAAACAGGGTCGCCCTCGTCCTCACCAATGCGAACCTTAACGGTAGTTCCGTCAGCCTTGATTATTACACCGTGGAGTGACAGCGGAACTGTCGGCCACTGATACTTCTTTATACCGCCGTAATAGTGGGTCTTGAAGTAAGCTATCTCCTTGTCCTCATAGAGAGGATTCTGTTTCAGGTCAAGTCTGGGGGAGTCTATGTGAGCCGCAGCCAGTCTTATACCTTCGGAAATATCCTTTTTGCCCATAACGGTGAGTATAACAGCCTTGCCTCTGTTCACAAAGTAGAATTTGTCGCCCGACTTGTACTTCTTGCCGCGCTCGTATGCCTTGAAACCTGCAGCCTCTGCCTGCTTAACTATTTCTTCCGCAGCCTCGCGCTCGGTCTTTGCAGTGTTAAGGAAATCCTTGTAGCCCTCGTTGTAGCTGTCGATAGCTACCATCTCTTTGTCCTCAGTTCTCAGCACTCCGTTTTTGTGCTGTGAGAGCAGCTTTTCTGCAAGTTCCTCTGCTGCCGACTTTTTCTTTTCTGCCATTTGAATATCCTCCTTGGTGTTAATATATATATTCTGTGTCGCCGTAGTCATCAAAAGTTTCGGCGTAGTAGTCATCGTATGATTCCGACTCTTCCTTAGATTCTGTTTTCTCAGCCGATGAGGGCTCTTCAAAAATGCTGTCAAGTCCCCGCTCGGAAAGTATCTTCTTATAAGCCGAATAAGCATCGTTTATCTTGTTCACGTAATGTGAAGTCTGGTCATTTTCGGCGGGAATATCTTTTACATCAAACTTCTCCGCACTGATAGTACCGTCTTCCAGCCAGCTGTCCACCTGACCCATACCGCAGTGATAAGCTGCAGCCGCAAGGTCTATGGAATTATCATATCTTTCCATAAGGAAGCTGAGATAATATGTACCGTACTTTATATTTGTTTCGGGGTCGTACATATCATCAAAGCTTTCGCTGTCATCGTCCAGCCTGAATTTCACCCAATCATAGGCATCTTCCATAAGCTGCATAAGACCTCTTGCACCCACATCTGAAGTCGCATCCGGGTGAAAACTGCTTTCAGTATTTATCACCGAGAATACCAGCACAGGGTCTGTATGATATTCTTTGCAGTATTTTATTACATATTCTTCGTAGTCTGTGGGGTATGTGAAACCCTGCGGGACGTATTCCTCAGTCTTTTGTTTGACTTCTTCAAGTCCGTCCCTGACGCCTCTTTTCAGCAGGAATATCGTCAAAAGTAGTACTGCTATAGCTACTGCGATACCCAATGTTACTGCTATCCAGTCGCCCGCTGAGCTTTTCTTTTTCTTGCTTCGTTTTTTAGCCGAAGCACTTTTAGTTAATTTTGCTGCCAATTTTATCTTCCTTTATTTTGTCTATTATATCAATTGTTTGTCTTACAGCTTCTTCGCTTTTGCTGTTGTTTTTTATAACGAAGTCGCTCTTCTCTTCAAAAAATGTCTGACTGTGCTGTGAAGCGAATCTGTTTTTTACGCTTGCTTCATCAAGACTATCACGTTCGGTTATTCTTTTGAGCCTTATATCTTCATCAGCCGTCACCGAAACTATCACATCGCATTTTTTGTCAGCACCTGCTTCAAATAAAGTCGGCGCATCCAGAAGCACATATTCATAGTCTATGCTGTACTGTGCTATCTTTTCATCAAGAAGTTTGTCGATGTACCTGAATATCACGGTGTTTAGAGTATCCAGCTTTTGCCTGTCTGCAAAAACTATACTGCCGAGTGCGCGCCTATCGAGTACAAGCTTGTCATCAAAACACTCGGGGAATATTTCTGAAAGCTCTCTGTTGCAGGCACTTCCCGCTTCTGTGACTTCTCTAGCCGCCATATCGCAGTTTATAACGCCGAAACCTTTTTCTGCAAATATCTGAGATACCAGTGTTTTTCCTGCGCCACTCTGTCCTGTCAGACCAACTACCACACTCATAGGTTTATCACCCTGAATGCAGCTGCTCTTAAAAGTCTGTTGTACACAGCAAGACCAACGCCTGTTTTTCGCGGACATCTTGCCCATACCTTTTTCGCGTCCATATCGTCAAAACCACGCAGGGCATCAAAAAGGTGCTGTGCCTGTTCTTCATCAGTCGCGCCGAGGATTGTTTTTCTCTGGGAAAGTCCCTCTGCATCTTCTTCGGTAAACACCATCAGAACATCGTCATCAGCTGCATTGGCTTTGCAGAATTCCTTGAATTCAATGCTGCTGCCATCAAGGATAGTTACCTCGGCTTTCGGTGCATAGTGTTTATACTTCATGCCCGGACTTCTGACTTTTGCACCTTCGCCAAGCATTTCAAGTACACCTTTGTCAACCAGAACATTCTCGGTGACTTCTTTCAGATTTTCAACCGAGATAAAACCGGGACGCAGAAGCCTTATGCCATCACCCTCAAAACTGATAACCGTGCTTTCAACGCCGACACCGCAGGCGCCGCCGTTAACAATGGCGGGTATACGTCCATTCATGTCAGCAAATACGTGCTGAGCTGTGGTAGGGGAGGGGCTGCCCGAAAGATTTGCCGATGGTGCCGCGATAGGACAACCGCTGGCTTTGATTATCGCTCTTGCTGTTTCATTTGAGGGCATTCTTATACCAACCGTATCAAGTCCGCCGCTGGTCACCATCGGTATCCTGTCTGACTTTGGCATTATCATTGTTAGCGGTCCTGCCCAAAACTTTTCTGCGCATTTTTTTGCAAGTGCGGGTATCTCCATTACAAGAGGTTCTATTTCATCAAATGAACTTATATGTACGATCAGTGGGTTGTCGGCAGGTCTGCCCTTAGCCGCGAATATCTTTCTTACAGCATTTTCATCAAAAGCATTGGCACCCAGTCCGTAGACCGTTTCTGTTGGTATGCCCACTACTTCGCCCGCTTTTATGAGTTCTGCGGCTGCATTTATTGAATTTTCGTCTGTACCCAGAAGTTTAGTTTCAATCATTTATGATCTTCTTTCTGAATTTTATTATCGCTCAAATGGTTTACCGAATGAGCCTATCTCTATCAGATTTCCCTCGGGGTCGGCTATATAACAGGTTCGCTGTCCCCATGGTTCGTCGGTCGGTTCAAGCACTGGTCTTGCGCAGAGCTTTACCGTCCTTTCAAATTCTGCATCGACTTCTTCAAATGTATCAACATAAAGGGCGATCTCGGAATGTCCATTCAGACCTTTGGCAAAGCTGTACTGCCTGTGGGTCATGCGCTCAAAGTCATTTCGCCCGTAAAGCATGAACAGTGTGCCATCTTTGATAAGATAGACATTCTCTGTGTTCTCAGCTTCCTTTATCTCAAAACCCAGTACATCGCGGTAGAACCTCACCATCGTCGGCATATCCTTAACGAATATACCGAAACCATCAAGATGCATCATACTTAATTTATTCCTCTTCCTGTGCTGCAAGCTTAGCAGCCTGATCTGCGGTGGCAAGAGCGTCTATGACTTCATCAAGGTTTCCGTTGAGTATCTGCTCAAGCTTATACAGTGTCAGCTTTATGCGGTGGTCGGATATACGGCTCTCTGGGAAGTTGTAAGTCCTGATCTTCTCTGATCTGTCGCCTGTACCTACCTGTGAACGTCTGTTGGAAGCAATCTCGTCTTCCTGCGCCCTTACTTTCTCATCTAGCAACTTTGCACGAAGCATTTTCAGGGCTTTATCTTTATTCTGGAACTGCGATCTCTCATTCTGACATTCAACCACAGTACCTGTGGGTATGTGTATCAGACGTACTGCCGATGATGTCTTGTTGATGTGCTGTCCGCCTGCACCCGATGAACGGAAAACTTCCATTTTGATATCCTTTTCCTCATCGAGCTCCAGTTCAACTTCTTCAGCCTCAGGGAGAACAGCAACAGTAACTGTTGAGGTGTGTACACGTCCCTGAGATTCTGTTTCGGGTACACGCTGTACTCTGTGAACACCGCTCTCGTATTTAAGTCTTGAATAAGCACCCTGTCCCGATACTGTAAAGGTTATTTCCTTGTAACCGCCAAGTTCGGTCTCATTTGCACTCATTACTTCTATCTGCCAGCCCTTTGAAGCCGAGTACATAGAATACATACGGTACAGTGAATTTGCAAACAGCGCTGCTTCCTCACCGCCAGCACCGCCTCTTATCTCGACGATAACGTTCCTGTCATCGTTGGGGTCTTTGGGTAGAAGAAGTATTTTCAGTTCTTCTTCCAGACGTGCCATTTCAGCCTTTGATTCAGCATACTGCTCCTGTACCATTTCTTTCATATCAGTGTCAAGGCTGCTGTCAGCGGACATCTCCACTGCTTCATCGAATTCTGTCTTTGCTTTGTCGTACTCACGCAGTGCTTCAACTACAGGTTCAAGATTTCTGTACTCTATCATAAGCTCGGTGTACAGCTTGGAATCGTTGACTACTTCGGGCTGCATAAGTCTTTCGTTTATCTCATTGAATTTATCTTCAAGTGCTCTTAATTTTTCAAACATAGCTATTGCTCCTTATTTCCTTACTCAAAACGTTGTACGTGATCATCGCACAGCATAGCTATGATTCAGCCTCACGAATAATTGACTTTACATTTTTTTCAGCCTTGCTGCGGGGTATCATGAACTCCCGTCCGCAGCCGACACAGCGAAGCTTGAAATCCATGCCCGAGCGCAGCACCATCATTTCATTGCTGCCGCAGGGGTGTTTTTTCTTCATAACAAGCCTGTCGCCCTTGATGATATCCATCACGCTTCACCGTCCTTTCTATGCAAGTTCAAGATTAATGATATCGTCGGTATGACCGCATTTTTCACACTTTGCAGTAAGCGTGAACCGGTTGAAAGCTTCCGTGAAGTCTTCCTCTTTGAATTTTTCGGGGAACTCATTCACACATTCTTCGATGAACTGATCTCTGTCCTCGACCTCAATGCCTGTCTCCGTCGTGAAGATATCAGCACCACATTCGGCGCATTTTACAGTCGTTAACTGATCTTTATCTGCACTGATAAAGTCACCGCACACAAAGCCGTCATACCCGTGCTTAGCCTGATCGAATAGCAGTATCTTTTTGCCACAGTCCGAACATTCAGCCATAACCATTACACCGGTCTGTTCGCTGTATGAAAGTTTCTCGTCATATTCAAAACCTGCCGTTTTCAGACGCACTCTGTCGCATCCGCAGCTGCATTTCACAAAACCATAAACACAGCCATCATCCGAACGCTGTTCATCTATATCAAGTATTCCCCTGAGATGTTTCGGCAGAAGTTCTTTAAACACAGGCGTGACCTCCTTCATCAGCATACTTTTATTATTATATCACCGTTTGGAACTCTTTGCAAGTATATACCACAAAATTAAGATTTTTTTAACCTTAATCCAAGTATATAACAAAAAAGACTGCCGCGTGTGCAGCAGTCTTGAAACGTTATACTAAAATTGTTTAGGTTTCATAAGTTTTTCAATGATGAATGTACCCATACATGAAAGCACCGCGACTATCACCATCAGTATACATAGGACAAATCCGAACTTCGTATTTACTTTCAGATATTGACCAAGCTGTTCCAGATCTGTTTTACCATCGGTAATATAACGTTTTGAGAAGTCGGCTCGGAATATGATAAGACATATTAAGCTGACAATCGAACAGCCTGTTGCTATCAGAGTGAATAAAGTGTCTTGCTGTACAACGTACGAATTGTTTCGTTTTATAAACAGTACCGCACAACCTGCTATACAGCAAATGGCAGTGATTATAAGCCAGGGATTAGCACCCTCTTTTGAACCGTATTTTTCACCTGAATCAGATGTGCTTGATGTTTCTCTCTGATCATAACTCGAACCTGTCTTTACGTTCTTATCGCTTATGGTAGACGGGAAAATGAGATTGTAACCCTTGTATTCAATTTCAAAGCTGTAATCATCCGATTCACCGGCTAAACTTGCTGCTGTTGAAGCATCGCATGATACCGACATGAAAGGAAACAGGAAACATACCAGCGCAGCCAGAAATGCTATCTTAGCTATCAGTCTTGTGGGTATGTTTACAAGTTTGTTACTAACAGCACCAACTTCTCCCATTACAGGTGCTGCTATCGGGGGCTGTGCATACATGGGCTGCTGTGATGCCTGTGCACTGGTGGGTTTACCGCACTCGGGACAGAAAACCGACCCGACCGGAATATTATTTCCGCAATTTGGACAAAACATATTCTTACCTCCTAATAAGTTTATTTAATTGATTATATCATAAATTCCATTAAATGTCAATATTGAATTATTGCTCATCATATACATGGTTATACCCATATTTTCAGATATATTTGCGTGTTAATACATTAAATTATTCATTTTCTATTGACTTGCTCGGAAAAAAATGTTATTATATAAAAGTACATTTCAATTTTTAATTAGAAAAGGACGATGTAATATGAAGAAACCGTTTATCACAAAAGAAAAAGCAGAGGAGATAATCAAGGCATATCCTACTCCTTTCCATATCTATGACGAAAAGGGTATCCGTGAGAATGCCCGCAATCTCTATAAGGCTTTCAGCTGGAACAAAGGTTACAAGGAGTTCTTCGCTGTAAAGGCTACCCCGAACCCCTATATCCTTCAGATACTGAAAGAAGAAGGCTGCGGCGTTGACTGCTCTTCTATGACAGAGCTCATGCTCAGCGAGTGCTGTGGTTTTAAGGGTGAGGATATCATGTTCTCATCAAACGTTACTCCCGCTGAAGAGTATGTTAAAGCACGTGAGATGGGTGCGTATATCAACCTCGATGACTTCACCCACATCGAATATCTTGATAAACTCTGCGGTATACCCGAGACTATCTGCTGCCGTTATAATCCCGGCGGAACTTTCTCCATATCCACAAAGATAATGGATAACCCCGGCGATGCAAAGTACGGCTTTACCCATGAGCAGATAATCGAAGGTTTCAAGATACTCAAAGAGAAAGGCGCTAAATACTTCGGTATCCACGCTTTCCTGGCTTCAAACACTGTTACCAATGAGTATTATCCCAAGCTTGCGCGTATCCTGTTCGAGCTTGCTGTTGAGATAAAGGAAAAGGTAGGCATTGAGTTCAAGTTCATAAACCTTTCCGGCGGTGTTGGTATAGCTTATGAGCCTGACAAGCCCCAGAACGATATCTTCGCTATCGGCGAGGGCGTTCATAAGGCATTTGATGAGATCCTCGTTCCCGCAGGTCTTGGCGATGTAGCTATCTTCACCGAGCTCGGCAGATATATGCTGGCGCCCTACGGTCATCTTGTGACTACTGTTAAGCACTTCAAGCACACTTATAAGGAGTATGCGGGTGTTGACGCTTGTGCCTGCAACCTTATGCGTCCCGCTATGTATGGCGCATATCATCATATCACCGTTCTCGGTAAAGAGGACAAGCCCTGCGACCATAAGTATGATGTAACAGGCAGCCTTTGCGAGAACAACGATAAGTTCGCTATCGACAGAATGCTCCCCGAGCTTGAGATTGGTGATATCCTTGTTATCCACGATGCAGGTGCTCACGGTTTCTCAATGGGTTACAACTATAACGGCAGACTTCGTTCCGCTGAGATACTTCTGAAAGAGGACGGCGACGTTCAGCTGATAAGACGTGCCGAAACTCCCGCAGATTATTTCTCTACATTTGATTTCACCGGTATTGTTGATAAGTATCTGAATAAGTAAACTGACAGAGGTTTGTTATTGTCGAGATTGAAAACGGCATACTGAAAAAGTTTGAGGACGAAGAGTGTGAGTTTTACGAAGTTCCCGAAGGCGTTATCGAGATAGATGAAGATGCATTTATGAGTGCACACAATTTAAAGGGTGTGTCGTTCCCAAGTACTCTAAAAAAGATAGGTGACAGTGCATTCATGTGGTCGGGTATTACTGAGGTACATATCCCCGCGAATGTCGAAGAAATAGATGATAGTGCTTTTCGAAGTTGCAAGTTCCTCGAAATTGCAACCTTTGAAAATGGTCTTGTCGCTATTGATCATAATGCATTTTTTGAGTGTATCAAGCTGAAAGAGATCGTCCTTCCTACAAGCCTTAAAACAATAGGTAGCGCCGCCTTCAGGGGCTGCGAGAGCCTTGAATGTGCAGTTATAAGTGAGGGTACAGAAACCCTTGGTAACGGTGCATTCCTTGGTTGCTGTAAGCTGAAACATCTTGAGCTTCCATCATCACTTTCAGAAATCGAACCTGCTGCTATTTCAAACTGCACTTCTCTGAGTACCATACTTCTGAATGAAAAAAGTCCTTATTTTGCATTTGCTGATGGGATGTTATTCGATAAGGCCATGACGAAGCTGATTTACTGTTCAGCACAAAATGTGAGCGCAGTTATCCCTGATGGCGTTGAGGAGATATGCAGTTATGCATTTGCTGGCTGCACCAAGCTGAAAAGCATCACTCTCCCAAAAAGTCTCAAAAAGATAAGCGGTTATTCTTTCAGAAACACAGGTCTTCTTTCTGATGTTTATCTACCCGAAGGTGTTGAGGTCGATGGCAATCCCGAATTTTGCAATGATACCTTCATACACCTTAACGGCAGCCGCGGCGAGATGACATTCTATCCCCGTGAAACACCTTGTAACGAGTGCTTTATGCTTGTGCTTGAACGTGATTACAGCGTGTTCTTAGACCACAAACCAAAGTACGAACTGATATTTCGTATGTACTTTGCGGGCATTGAGGGTGCAGCAGAGTATGTCAAGAAAAACTTCGCTAAGATGATAGGTATGGCTATCGAAAACTCAGATGTCGAAACTGTCAGAAAAGTTCTCGAACTCAGAGAGATGGTCACCAAGCGTAATGTTAAGCGTCTGATTGAAAAATCTGAATACTGTGAGCCGATACACAATCTGCTCACCGAGTATGCACAGACTTTATAATAACAAAAAACTCCCGAAACATCAGTGCTTCGGGAGTTAATTTTATTTATCCGAAATGCTCCAATCAATTGGTTCCTGACCTGTCTGTGCCAGAAATCCATTTGCAATGGAAAAATGTCTGCATCCGAAAAATCCGTTGTATGCCGAAAGGGGAGATGGGTGAGCCGCGGTAAGCACAAGGTGTCTGCTGTTTGTGATAAGCTTCTGCTTTTCTTTGGCGTTCCTGCCCCAAAGCATGAAAACTATGGGCTTCTCGCGTTCGTTCAGCTTACGGATCACTGCGTCCGTCAGCTGTTCCCAGCCCATTCCGCGGTGTGAATTAGCCTGCCCTGCACGTACAGTAAGTACTGCGTTCAGCAGAAGCACGCCCTGACTTGTCCAGTCAGTAAGCTCGCCATTATTCGGTATGCGGAAACCTACATCATTCTGAAGTTCCTTAAAAATGTTAAGCAATGACGGCGGTGGTGCGATACCTCTCTTGACAGAGAAGCAAAGTCCGTGAGCCTGTCCCTCACCGTGATAAGGATCCTGCCCGATGATAACTACCTTTACGTCCTCATAAGCCGTATATTTCAGAGCATTGAAGATATCGTACATATTCGGGTAGATGGTCTGCTGTGCGTATTCTCTTTTGAGAAATTCACGCAGGCGCAGATAGTATTCGCTTTTGAATTCCTCTGCCAGGATATCGTCCCAGCTGTTACCAATGTTTACCATCAGAAAACTCCGCCTGCAACAGCGCCGATAACTATACCAAGTATCATAACTGCAACTAATGCCAGCACAAGTATCCTCATTATCATAGGCTTCCTGTCTGTCGGTACATGATTGTGGACTATCTGCTTGTCAACCTCTTTTGCGAGCTTAGCTGCTTCTGATGCCTTTAAAGCATCGATATTCTTCTGAGGATTTCCGTATTTGTTTTTCATCTTGTTAGCCATTAGATTCATATCCTTTCCGATCAATACAGACAGTATATAAACATTGCCGATATCTTCGATATGATATCGAGTTTCTGCGCCACTATATTCTCCGAGATACATTTCATTATCTCTTCGGCTCTGGCAGCTTCTTCTTCTGTTATGCTGTCTGCGCTCATATTTGCTTCAACTGCCATTATCGTCAGCTCTGTCAGCTTGTCATCAAGCTCATGTATATGCTGCTCGTGGCACTTATTTATCAGTTCATCGCATATCTGCATATCCGAAAGATTTTTTTTGACTTCGATGTGCAGAACAGAGAGATATTTCAGCGAATAAGTGTATATTGCTGTGACCCTCTTTGCAAGATCTTTCTGAGTACAGCTGTCGTGCATCTTGTCAAGGCATCTCTTTCGGTTGATGATTATCGCTGCAAGTCCTGCGACCATAGCCATCAAAGTCATGCCGATAGTCTTTGCAACAGGCGACCTTACTATACCGCCGCTGCCATCAGGCTTGCTGCTGTTTTTACTGTCATTGGCCGACGTATCATTGCCGCTTGAATTCTTGCCGACTTTTCCGCCGCCGTTGGGGTTGGTTTTGGAATTATTACTGTTATTCTTTGGTGTAGTTCTGCTGTTGTTTCCGGCTCTGCTGCTGTTCATCGGCTTTCTGGAGCTGTTGATATCAGGCTTGCTGCTTTCTGCCTTGGAAGAACTGTTTGCAAGACTGCTGTCGTTCTTTTTCAGCGAGCCCTTTTCTTCACTTGACAGATTGGGATTGTCACCGTCATATCCAGGAGTGAACTCTGCAGGCATCCAGCCTGCACCTTCGATAAATACTTCAGTCCATGCATGAGCACATTTGTCCTTTACAACGAGCTCATATCTGTCACCGTCCTCGACGCCTGTTTTCAGCTGAGAGGGGAGTATCATGTATCCCTCGATATATCTTGCAGGATAACCGAATTTTCTCATCAGCTGAGTTCCTGCCGTGGCAAAATAAGTACAGTAGCCTTTTTTCTGCTCAGTGAGGAAATAATCAAGGAAATCTTCTCCTTCGGGAGTTTTTCCGGGGTTAGTATCATAGGTGAACTTATTGTCGCTGAAATAATTCTTTATAGCTCTGTATATCTCATTGTATGAACAGTATTCTGGATCGCGTCCGAGATATTTATCGCATATCTCTCTGTATACTGCATTCAAAGAATCAATATTTGCCGGAGTCGAATAATTACGCTCCACATATTTTTTGTAAAGATCTGTTGTGTCCTCAAATCTCGGTGTGAAATGATCAAGGTCGGCATTTCGGAGATTATCAATTCTAGTCAGCCAGCTGGATTCCTTGAAGTCCTTGTAGTATACTGTGTAATTCTTGCTTGACTGGCTTATACGAACGTATGAATCGTTATACGGTGTCATTCCGCTGTTTGAGCCAAGCGTTGAGCATGAATAGCTGTAATCACAGCCATATGGTGCATAAATGAACTTTGAGCAAGCACCTTTGACGGTTATCTCCATGGCTGCATCATACGAACCTGTTGCTTCATCAGAATCGCTAAGAAGCAGGCTGTCATAATCCTGTATCCATCTGCCATTTTCAGCAATGTCTTCGGATATCTTTTTGATAGTGCTATCGGTTTCCAGTGGCTGCCACTGGTTGTTTTCGTATACTCCTGCAACATATCCGCGCAGGTACATCGTATAGTTGAAAGGCTCTGTATTGATTATCATAGCCTTTGAACCGTTGAAGGTTATTCCGTTTGTAGTACCGAGTATACCACCGTTCGTTCCACCTACAGTTGTAACACCGAAAAGGTTCGAGCCGCCGTTGACGTCGATAAGAAAATCGTCTGCGTGTGTAATATCGAATCTTTCAGCAGCATGGTGAAGATTGTATCTCAGATCAGCAAAAGAATCAGGTCTGGTAAAACCGCTGATTTTCGAGAAAATCACTATCGTCAGGAATACGGCAGCAGTTACCAGTGCCACGAATTTGATATAAACTGTGTAGAATCCAGCTTTAGATTCTGAAGATGTAAAGAAGAATGTCTTTGACTTCTCATGCACCGCGAATGTATTGTTCTTGCCCGCCTTGTTGGTGGTGTGGTTGATGATGTTCATAGCCAGTACAGTTATCCATGAAATAAGCATCATCAGCACGGCAGTTGTGGGAACATCAAATCCCAGATACAGTCCGACTTCCAAGATAGGGAAGGTAACGATAAACAGCATCGGAAAATCTATCCTTACCACGCAGGATATAACCGTACCTATTGCTATCAAAAGAATCATAGCAGAGAAGAAATAATATAAACTCTGGTCTACCGCGGCTTTTGTTGTAAGGAATTCTTTGTACGCGCCTGTATTCTGTCCAGGCAGGTCACCTTTGGTAAGATATCCGTGGGCTGCCGCCATGGCACCGTATTTTATCAGTTTGATCTTACCTATCAGCGGGACGATGTACATTACACCTACTATTCCCGCACATATCTTGATTATCTTATGTTTTGAAGCCAGAAGTCCGAAGGCAAGCACTGCGACTGCGCTGTCATATGCCAGCAGAAGTGGACTTATCTCCGCATCGGCAAAGTTGTTGCCAAGCAGTGCAGCGGAAAACGTCGCCATAATGGCAATGATTATCCTGAAAGCGAAAAACAGCCCCGAAGAATGGAACTGAGTGAATCTCAGGTCGATATCGCCGTCAATGCAGATACCGCTGCTGCCTATCAGTCCGGCTTCACTTTTTGTTTTGTTACTCATTCTGTCACCTTTATTTTTATAAGAGAACGCTTCCGTCCTCTCATTAGTTTCTCCTCTCTTACAGACAAAGCTCTCTGATCGAACCTTCAAGCTGACCCGGATAAATCGGTATAAGCTCTGCGAATTCATCGTAAAGTGTTGTCTGCGAGCCACTATCTGTCATCAGCAGATAAGTATATTTGTAAGCAAGATCTGCATCACTCATAAGCTCTGTTGCATTGGGACTGTATCCCGTTGAAATGTATATCAGATGTCCGCACTTAACGCTCTCGGAAGTTCCGATATAATCTGTGAGAACTGCGTCCTTTGTATCGTAAAGTCTTGCCTGCAAAAGCATTCCCACCATCGTGCTGTGGCTCTCGTCGCCGTTGATGTTCTGTTCGATAGACATCTGCCTGTCGGCATCGTAGAAAACAACACGATGAGGAACATCGTTTTCAAGCAGATATTCCGAAACAGAAGCCGCAGTTTCAACAACCGAATCGAACAAAGTAAGTTCATCGGCTTTGCCATCCGCTTTGGCGAGGTCGATCATCAGCACTATGGAGTTTGCTATCGGCAGCGAATAATCCTTTACCATAGTCTTATCCTGCTTTGCCGAAAGTTTCCAGTGTATGCGGTTGAGCTTGTCACCTTCCACATAATCTCGTATGTCAAATATCTCCGAAGGATCGTCACCTTTTTGTGTTTTGGAATATTCATCACTTTCAAGACCCATATCCGCGTAGTTGGCTATCTCATTTTCAAGTGGGATATAATCGGGAAGTATGGTAACGGTGCAGTTCTTGTCGGAAAGAAATTTGTCCTTGCTTTTGACTTTCATCGTGAAAATCTTCAGCATATCGGAAATCTTGCACCGCTTGATATTGAAATCCACTGTTCCGCAGTGTACACCCGATACTGACATCGTCAGCACCTGAGTTTCATGTGGATAAACGGGAGTGTTTATCTTAACGATATTGTTCTTGCCGTCTATTTTATTTGCATATGATATCTCGATAAGCAGATTCGGACATGGGAGCATGGACTCGTTGCATACCCTGAGTCTTATTGGCAGTTTAGCCGTTCTGCTGACAATCGACTGCTTATCAGCAAACCCTATCTTCAGCTTTTTGGCAGTGCATAGCGTCATTATGAATAACACTATCGGTATCACCAGAAGGAAAGCAAACAAATAGAACGAAAATGGATGTTCATATAGTATGTAGAAAAAAACCGAAGCTATGAGCAGTACCGTGTATAAAAATGGCATGGCATCGCTCCTGTATTATCTCGCAACTCTCGGCACTTCAACGGTGCTGAGTATCTCTTTCAGTACCTGTTCACCGCTTATGCCGTTGATCTTTGCCTTTGAATTGAATACAACTCTGTGCAGCACAACATCGTTGAATGAGTAAGCTACATCATCGGGAATAACGTAATCTCTGCCCTTGAGGAGCGCAGTAGCTTTTGTCATTCTCAGCAGTGCGATAGTACCTCGGGGTGAAAGACCAAGCTTGATGAACTGATGGTTTCTGGTAGCAGCTGCAAGTCTTGCGATATAGTCTATGACCTGATCAGCTATATAGATGTTTTCAACTTCGTGTCTTGCTTTTATGATATCCTCAGCAGTAACAACAGGATTTACGCAGTCAACAGGAACAAGACTCTGCTTTGCTTTCAGCATCATGACCTCATTCTCTACCGAGGGATAACCCATAGTCAGTCTTACGATGAATCTGTCCATCTGAGACTCTGGAAGCATCTGCGTACCTATTGAACCGATTGGGTTCTGTGTTGCGATAACTATGTATGGGTCGGGAGCTTTTCTTGTAACTCCGTCAACAGTTACCTTGCCCTCTTCCATTATTTCAAGCAGTGCAGACTGTGTCTTGGAAGAAGTTCTGTTTATCTCGTCAGCAAGGAACAGGTTGGTCAGTGCAGCACCCTGCTTGTATTCAAAACGCTGTGTCTGCTTGTTGAGAATGTTGAAACCTGTTACATCGGTAGGCAGTACATCAGGGGTGAATTGCAAACGCTTGTAATCCAGTGACAAAGCTTTTGAAAGTGCAACCGCAAGAGTTGTTTTACCAACACCGGGGATATCCTCGATAAGGATATGTCCGCCTGCCAGTATCGAAAGCAGTACCTTGATGATTATCTCATCCTTGCCGATTATTACTTTTTTTACCTCTCCTATGACGTTCTGCGACATAGCAAGGACAGCGCGCTGTCCCTCTGTTAGATTAGTGCTCATTAGATGATTCTCCTATCTTTATAATAATGACTACATATGCAATAATTATAACATAAATCAAACTTTATTTCAAGTGTTTCGCGCAGATTTTATCCGTTTGTCACATTACTGTTAATTTTCTGAGATATTTATTTTGTAGTAGAATGTCTGAAAAATTTTAAAAATGACTTGTAATTTACAGGCGAATGTGTTATAATAAAACTAATTTGTTATTTCTGCGGAGGTTTTTTTCATGTGTATGACCTATGACCTTGGAATCGACGTCGGTTCTACAACAGTTAAGACAGTTATCACCATTGATGGTGAATTCATATACAACAGATATGAACGTCATTTTTCCAGAGTAAGGGAGACGGTAGCGGAGCAGCTGAAGCTCATAAGAAAAAGCTATCCGAATGATAAGTTCCGTATCGCGATAACAGGCTCGGCTGGTCTCGGTATCGCTGAAGCTTGCGGTATACCATTTGTTCAGGAGGTTTTTTCTGCTTTTGTTGCAGTCAATAAGACCTATCCCGATGCTGATGTTGTTATCGAGCTGGGCGGTGAGGACGCAAAGATAATTTTCCTTACAGGCGGCGTGGAACAGCGTATGAACGGTTCCTGTGCAGGCGGTACAGGTGCTTTTATCGACCAGATGGCTGGACTGCTCGGTGTTACTCCCGATGATATGAACGACCTCGCTCTCAAAGCTGAAAAGACATATCCTATTGCTTCAAGATGCGGTGTTTTCGCAAAGTCGGATATTCAGCCTCTGCTGAATCAGGGTGCTAAAAAGGAAGATATCTCCGCTTCGATTTTTCAGGCTGTCGTTGACCAGACCGTTTCGGGTCTTGCACAGGGAAGAAAAATAGCAGGAAAGGTGCTTTTCCTCGGTGGACCTCTGACTTACCTTAGTGCACTTCGCCAGACTTTCAAAAACACCCTTTCCCTCAGCGATGATATGGCGATACTTCCTGAAAGATCGTCCTGTTACATTGCCTACGGTGCGGCGCTCCATGCTCATGACCTCTCCGATGAACTGACTATCGATGAGGCGCTTGAAAAGATAACAAACGCAAAAACAAATGATAATATAGTAGTCGGCAGAAGATTGTTTGAATCTCAGGCAGAGTATGCTGAGTTCATCGAACGCCACAAGAAATCCGACCTTAAATATGAGGATATCGTTACCTATGAGGGCGACGCATATCTCGGAATAGATGCTGGTTCGACCACAACAAAGCTTGTGCTCATCACTCCAGAGGGCAGACTGCTTTATCAGCATTACTGCTCAAATCAAGGTCAGCCCCTTGATATCATAGCTTCTAAATTAAAGGATATCTACCGTCTTGCGGGCAATAAGCTGAATATAAAGGCTTCCGCTGTAACAGGTTACGGTGAGGAACTTATAAAAGCGGGACTTGGTGTTGATTTCGGCATTGTTGAGACCGTTGCCCATTACAAGGCGGCTGCATATTTCTGCCCCGATGTTGATTTCATTATCGATATAGGCGGACAGGACATCAAGTGCTTCAAGATAAAGAACAATGCGATCGACAGCATTATGCTGAACGAAGCTTGTTCTTCGGGCTGTGGTTCATTCATACAGACTTTTGCTGGCGCTATGGGCTACGATATCGCGAATTTCGCTCAGCTTGGTCTTTTTGCGAAAGCTCCCGTTGAACTTGGTTCAAGATGTACCGTATTCATGAATAGTTCCGTAAAACAGGCACAGAAAGACGGCGCAACCGTTGAGGATATCTCTGCGGGACTTTCAGCATCGATCATCAAGAATGCCGTATATAAAGTTATAAGAGCAAAATCAATCGAAGAGCTTGGACAGAATATAGTTGTTCAGGGAGGTACTTTCCTGAATGATGCTGTACTTCGTTCCTTTGAACAAGAATTGGGCAGGAACGTTATCCGTCCCGCTATTGCAGGACTTATGGGTGCGCTTGGCTGTGCTCTATTTGCTAAGGAGAAATACGAGGGCTCGCTTGAACATTCGGGTCTTATCAGTAAAGAACAGCTCGATACATTTACATATACTTCCCGCGCAATTCAGTGCGGAGGCTGCGGCGCTCACTGCAACCTTACAGTTATACGTTTTAATGACGGTCACAGATTTGTCGCAGGAAACCGCTGTGAAAAGGGTGCAGGCATCAAGATAACCGACCGCACCGAGAATATGATTGAGTATAAGTACAACTACATCAAGGAACTTGAAAATAAAAAGACCCGCATGAAGCCTATCGCGAAGGTTGGTCTGCCTTTGTGCCTGTCATATTATGACCTCATGCCTTTCTTTGCACAGCTTTTCACTGATCTCGGTTTTAAAGTCGTGTTCTCCGAGGAATCCACCAGAGAGACTTATTACAAGGGTCAGCAAACTATCCCATCGGATACTGTATGCTATCCTGCAAAGCTTGCTCACGGTCATGTCGAGAGCCTGCTCGAAAAGGGTGTAGATTTCATTTTCTACCCATGCATGAGCTACAATATTGATGAGGGTGGTTCTGATAATCATTTTAACTGTCCTGTTGTTGCGTATTATCCAGAGCTTCTCAAAGCTAATAATGACAAGCTTACAGAGGAAAACTTTATAGCACCTTATATTGATCTCAATAACAAGGGTCATGTCGCAAAGGCAATAGCTAAAGCACTTAACAAGTACGGTATATCCGCAAAGCAGGTAATGAGTCTGCTGAACAGAGCTTACTCCGCGCAGATAGACTTCCGACGCGATATCAAGGGCAAAGCACAGGAGATAATCCGTGAAGCACGCAGTAAGGGTCAGAAGATAATCGTTATCGCTGGTAGACCCTACCATATCGACCCTGAGATAAATCATGGCATACATAAGCTGATAGCTTCTCTTGGATTTGCTGTTATAACTGAGGATAGTGTCGCAAGTCTGGTAGATACTCCCGCACTTGATGTCCTCAATCAGTGGACTTATCATTCAAGAATGTACCGTGCAGCAAAATATGTCTGCGAAAATGATGATATGCAGCTGGTACAGCTTGTTAGCTTCGGCTGTGGTATAGATGCTGTTACTACCGATGAGGTCAGGGCTGTGCTTGAAGAACAGGGCAAGCTCTACACTCAGCTTAAAATAGATGAGATAACCAATCTTGGTGCTGCCAAGATAAGACTGCGCTCTCTTGCAGCTGCCCTTGAAGAAAAGGACGCTCAGGCTGCACGTAAAAAGAAGAAGCAGTCCGCTGTCTGATATAGGTCATCTCTTGTTTATTTGGAGGAATAGAAATGTCTGAGACAAATTCATGCAGCATTCCCCATTCGGGGTCTGACAGAGTACAGAAGTCATATTTCGACAAGTCCAGAAAATCAGATTATCTGGTGCTAATTCCCGATATGCTGCCGATACACTTCAAGCTGATAATGGCGATATACGAACAGTACGGATATCGTATGGAGCTTTTGCAGACTTCGACCAGAAGCGTTATCGACGAAGGTCTGAAAAATGTTCACAACGATACTTGCTATCCCGCACTGCTGGTAATCGGTCAGTTCATGGACGCGCTTAAAAGCGGTAAGTATGACCCCGATCATACGGCACTGCTCATCTCACAGACTGGCGGCGGATGCAGAGCGTCAAACTATATCCATCTGCTTAGAAAAGCCCTTTCATCGACTTTTCCGCAGGTGCCTGTGCTTTCGCTGAATTTCAGCGGACTTGAAAAAGACGCTTCTATCGAGGTATCACCCGCAATAGCACTGAAACTGATATACGCTGTGCTTTACGGCGATATGCTTATGCTGCTTTATAATCAGTGCAAACCCTATGAGATAGAGCCGAACTCCACCGATGAACTGCTTGCAAGATGGCAGCATCGTCTTGGTAAACTTTTCCATACAAAGCGCGATTATATGAGCACAGCAAAACTTTACCGTGCAATGTTGAAAGACTTCGCCGCACTGCCGAGGACTAAGGAGAAAAAGCCCAAAGTTGGTATAGTGGGTGAGATATACGTAAAGTATTCGCCGCTTGCCAATAATCATCTTAACGAATTTCTGCTGAGCGAAGGCTGTGAGCCTAACGTTCCCGGACTTCTGGATTTTGTTATGTACTGCGCTTCTGATGCTGTTAACGACAGGAGGATATATGATAACAAGTCGAAAAAGTCACTTATCTACGGCATTGGCTATGATGTACTGTATAAGTTCCAGAAACAGCAGATAAAGATAATCAATGAGCAGGGAGTATTCCAGCCGCCTCACGATTTTGAACATCTGCGTCACTGTGCTGATAAGTACATCAATCAGGGCGTAAAAATGGGCGAAGGCTGGCTGATAACCGCCGAGATGGCAGCACTTGCAGAAACAGGCACAAAGAACATCATCTGCACTCAACCTTTCGGTTGTCTTCCGAACCATATAGTTGCAAAGGGAAGTGCCCGCGTGATTAAGCAGGCGTACCCTGATGCAAATATCGTAGCCATAGACTATGACCCGGGCGCAACAAAAGTCAATCAGGAGAACCGTATCAAGCTGATGCTGGCGAATGCTGTGTTGTAATTCTGCATGAAAATTGAGAGAAAGCACTGTGTCACAGTTGCGTTCATTTTGATATTTTTGCTGATATGTGCTATATTTCTTTTTCGGGATATCCCTTTGCAATATAAAGAAGTTGCAACAGGACTGCTTCTTCCGAAAGATCATGGGAGCTATGTGTATTACTGCACTATGAAGTCAGAAAGCGACAAGGAGGATATATACATCTTTTCAGATACTATCGGCAGATATGACTACGATTTTGAGAATCACATATATATCGTCACTTTCGGATACGAACTGAGCAACATCTCATATTCAAGAATGTCTAGACCAATTGTCCATGAGCATGGTCATTATAATTATTTCATTCCAAAGGTATGGCTTTCTGACGGAAATGCCGATAAACTATATGTATATGAATTACCGAAAGTAAATATAGACTGTGATGCTGATGATTACACAAGAAAAGTATTTTTTGTGGATAAATAATGGAGGTGTGAACTATGGAATTTCAGAACCTTATAGAATCAAGAAGAAGTGTACGCAAGTACGCTGAAAAAGAAGTTACCCGCGATCAAGTCGAAGAAATAATCAAGGCGGCGCAGGAAGCTCCCTCATGGAAAAATCAGCAGACATCTAAGTATTACTGCGTTCTTTCCAAAGAAAAGCGCGAGGAACTCAGAACTACCTGCTTCCCATCATTCAACGAGCAGAGATGCATGAACGCCGCACTGATAGTTACTGCTTATGAAAAAAACAATGTTGGCTTCGATGACAATGGTCAGCCTATAAACGAGCTTGGCAACGGCTGGGGTTGCTATGACCTCGGTTTGCATAATATGCTTTTCATGTTAAAAGCAAAAGAGCTTGGTCTTGATACTCTGGTTATGGGTATCCGTGATGCAGAAAAGCTCCGTGCCGCACTGAATATCCCAGAAAATGAGGAGATAGGTGCTGTCCTCGCACTGGGTTATGCTGATGAAGAGCCTAAAAGACCCAGACGCCGTGAGCTTTCGGATATAGCTAAAATATTCTGATATAATAATGTTTTCTTAAAGTCGGAGAAGTTGCTTTCTCCGACTTTTCTTATCTGAAAATCAGGTGAAGATTTGGTAAAAACAGTTGCAAACAGATGTGGAATGTGGTATACTAACTAAGTGAATTCTTTAGGAAAGGGATAATTCCGAATGAGTACCAGAGGCTTGGAAAAGGGATATGTGCGTGATAAAACACGTGTTATAGCACAGCGAAGAAGTGCCGCTAATATGGTTTCGGCGCTTATTTGTACTGCCGCAGTCGGTGTTGTCTTTTCGGGACATCTGGTGTACCAGTCTTATTATTCCGCAGGGTGGCATACCCATTCCGAAGGCACATACTATATTTCCCCCGAAACTAAAGAACGCGTGACAGGTTATCAGATAATCGACAATACCTGTTATCTTTTTGATGATGAAGGTATAATCCTGCCCTCGGGCTGGCAGACTTTCCGCGGTGATACTTATTATGTCGGTAAAGATGGTATTATACAGCGCGGAACAATTGAGATAGACGGTGAAAAGTATTATCTTTCTACTGAATCCGGTATTTTCAGAACTGGTCTTGTGGATATCAACGGAAATGAGTATTATTTTGATGATCACGGTTTCCCGGGAACAGGTTTTTCAGAGGATTCATACTTTGATGAAAACGGAAAACAGCGCCGCGGTTGGGTAAACGTCGGCGGTGTGCAGTATTATTTCAAGAACGATGGCAAGATGGCTGTGGGTTTCTATGAGATCGAAGGCAAGGTTTACTATTTCGATGCAGACGGCAAAATGGCTACCGATTGGAAAGTCATTGATGGCAAGCGCTATCTTTTCAATGAAGACGGCGTTCTTCATCACGGCTGGATCGAAAAAGATGGAAAATATTTCTATGCCGATAATGAAACAGGTGCCTGCGCTATGGGCTTCTATGAGATCGACGGCAAGACCTACTATTTCGATACTCGCGGAGAGATGATCAAGAACTGGAAAAAGATCGATGGTAAGACCTATCATTTTTCTTCTGATGGTGTAATGACTGTCGGCTGGTACGAAGAGAAAAACGAAAAGTATTATTTCGATGAAAACGGCGAAGCATCAAAGGGCTTCAAGAAGATAGACAAGGATTATTTCTACTTTGATGAAAAGTTCAGGATGAAATCCGGCTGGCAGAAGATAAAAGGTTCAAGATATTATTTCGGACGCGGAGGCGTTGTTGCAAGCGGCTGGCTTGAACTGGCAAGCGGTGATGTAAATCCTATCACCCTCGAACCTATCATGCTGAAATATTATTTCTATCCAAAAACTCATGATGCGGCTTACGGCTGGGCTTCAATCGGCAGTGCTTCGGCAGAAGTCAAGCTTTTCAAGAAAGATATGTCGGATATACGTAAGTTTTCCAAGCTTTCCGCCGAAAAGAAGGCTGTGCTTGAGTACGATGATATTGCCAGAATGAATGAACTCGATGAAAAGTATAAAGACAATACCATCGAACAATTCCAGAAAGATGTCTATGACAAATTTGGAAGTGACGTTCTTGGCAACTACTATTTTTACAGCGATAACACTCTCGCCTACGGCTGGATAACAGTCGGGGATTACCGTTTCCACTTCGATGAGGAAACAGGTAAAAAATCTCTTGGCTGGGCGACAATAGACGGCAAGCGCTATTACTTCGGTGAAACGGGTGCTGCATGTACAGGTGAATTCAGCGGCAATGATGAAAACTATGTTTTCTCCTCTGATGGCGTACTTTCTGACGGTATAGTTAAGTTGGACGGTCAGATAAAGTATAAAAATGGCAGCGAAGAATGGCTGACCGAGAGTTTCCATACCGAAGGCAACAAGACATATTATTTCGATGAAAACGGAAATGCCGCAATAGGCTGGACAGAGATAGACGGTAAACGCTATTTCTTCAATGATGAAGGCGTTATGCATATCGGTGTCTACAATGACGACGGCAATATCTATTATCTTAGCAGAAACGGCATCGAAGAAAGCAAGTGGGTAACTGTTGAAAACGGCAAGACCTACTATTTCGGCAGTGACGGCAAAGCCTACAAGGGTTGGAAAACTATTAGTGGCACTGATTTTTACTTTGGTGAGGACGGCACACTGCAAGAAGGCTGGACGACCATCGAAGAAAAGCGTTATTACCTTGAACACGGCGTTATGCTGAGAGGTCCCATCACAGTCGGAAACGATATGTACAATCTTGGTGAGAACGGATATGTCACCGAGGGTTGGCTTAACTGGAGCGGTGAAAAGTACTACAATCTCAAAGGTGGCGTAGTCGCTGTCGGCTGGCAGGAAATAGACGGCAAACAGTATTACTTCGATTGGCAGGGCATACTGCTGACAAATACTGTTATCGATGGCATAACAGTTGGCGCAGATGGCGCTGCTGAAACAGAATAAAGAGTCTATCCTAAAATTTGTGTAAACCTCTGAAGTAGTGTATAATAGAAGAGACACTACTTTGGAGGTTTTAATTATGAGCAGAAGACGAAGAAATGAAACAGAAGAGCAGCGAGCAAGAAGAGAGCTAATAAGTGATTT